>DEAM01000026.1 GCA_002347035.1 Gemmatimonadales bacterium UBA2982
CAACTATCGGAAGTAGGAAAGGGCCTGGCTTGAGGTTGGGGGAGCCACTAGCTCTGTGACTGCAGTAATCCACTGCACGACCGTGAGATCCCAGTCAGAGTTCAATCGAACTAGCCTCTCATGACCTCCGCTTGGGGTGGACGCACCGGTAGCCTAAAGGTGACCCGGCCAGGACCCGCCAGTGCTGGCCTGACTACCGGCCCTGAGATGCCACCCTCATCTCGTACCTCAAGCACGTGATCGAAGAATTCCGGGCGAGCATCAACCACGTCACCGCGCGTGAAGAGCACAATGCGCGGAATTTCACGGAGAACACTTCGGACAAGAATGAGCGTCCGGATCTGGGCCTCTTCATCAAGCCTATCAAACGGCTCCTCAACTGGTAGCGTTGCCAGAACCCGTCCCTCGGCCGCAATGAGCGAGGCAGCAGCTATACGAATCGCCACCTGACCAGCTGCGAGATCTTCTTCCGAAACTGGTGTGAGAGAACCTTCACTTCCCTCGAGCTTTACTCCTATCCCATCCCAGGACACAGCCAAAATCCGGCCACCGGACACCCTGCCGACAAAATGAGAGGCTCGCTGCACAAGCATGTGCGTAGCCCTTGCTATCCTTGCCGACTGAACACGCTGAAGGGCAGTCACTACAGCCTGTTCTGGCCTGGAAAGATTTACTGGCTCATCTGGACCCACCGACTTCATCTCTTGTACACGAGCCCTGAGAAGCTCAACTCGCTCAGATCCTGTTTCTAGTGCGGCGTGCAACTGGAGTGAGTGGCCCTCTAGTTCTTCGAGCAGTGGAGGCTTCATTTCAAGCTGCTCCCACCGACTCCGCCACCAGCTTCCATCCTGGATGACTGACTCCCACTGCTCGCGGAGTTCGGCGAGCACATCCTCATAGTGGCTCTCAAGGACTCTGCCACACGTAGGACAGGGTGCCTCAGGTCCAGCAGACTCCATACGGCGAATTCGGTGCCTAAGCTCCCGGGCCCGGTCTCTGTAGGCCTGCAGCGTCGTTTCGGCGTCTTGTCGCTCCCGGAGCCAGTCCACCATAGCTGCTTCAAGGTTACCGTCCACCTCAGCCGCGTCAGCCCTGATTTTCGTCAATTCGCTATCTGCTGCACGGAATTCCTTTTCCAACTTCTTAGGATCTTTTTGAATCAACTTTCCGGGCAATTGCCTTCTTCTTTCATCCGCATCCCCAACCTCAGGAAATTGACCGCCGTCTTCTGATGTATCCAAACGCTCGAGAGCAGCCCTAACCGCGCCCAGACCGCGACTCTCTGCAACGGCCGAAATAGCTCTATGCATCATGCTGTCCAAGGTGTCGGCCTCGGAACTTGCCCAAAGCTCCGCAACTGCCCCTGGATCGCCGGTACGCCCGAGCTTCACAAGCAATTCGGCAACCGCCTTCCTTCCACGGCCGCCGCCCAACACAGCAGTTAGCCCTGGCGGAATTGATGCACTGATCCGTCCAATACCGGGCACTTCTCCGTCTAATGCGGTTACTGCACCATGAGGTTTTACAGGAACCGGATCCCCACCACCGGTCACTTCTCGTACGATCGCTTCCGCTTGTTCTTCTATAAGGCCATCCTGCTCAAGTTCCTTTTTGACGGCAGTGCTCAACAACTTCGAGCCCTCTGCTGAAAGCCAAGCATCCGCTGGCACTCGAAGTTCCTCGCCACCTTCAACAGCCAGGTGCAGGGCCCGATTCTTGAGCTTCTGTAGAGTTTCCCCCTGCAGGGCTAAGAGATCCCTGGGGGCAGCACCTTCGAGCCGGAGCCGGACGATCTTCCCGTCGATTCCCCCAGGCACCTCAGCAGTCACCTCCGCAACTCGCCGTCGAATCCGTTCGGGATTAGACAGCCCGACTTTTACTGGAGCCAGTGCTACTACTGGCCTGCCTGGAACAGGCCGGAAAGATGTCTGACCACTTTCGAGATCCGTGACAAGAAAGCCCTTGTCGTCTGTCGCCTCTCCCCAAGGATCGAGTGCAATTCGCTCAAGTGAACCTGAGTACCAAGCCTGAGGAGCGATCTTGCGTCGTCTGTGCTCACCACCGAGAGCCACGTAACTCCACTCCGTTGGATCAACATGAACGCCCTCCCCCTTTTTCCCACCAGTCTCAGCATGCAAAACGAGCACATTCCATTTAATTCGGGGATCTGGCTCCGGCAGGGCAGGCGGATGCCGAGTAATCGCTCGATACGGCAGTAGACAGACATGCAGATCGAGTTTTTCAATCAGAATAGACCGGGTTAACCCAGTAGCTGCCTCAACATTTGGAAATGTGTCAAAAACAGCTAGGGCCCCAGGATCGCCGAGCCTCCTTGGAGTGTCTCGTGGACCAGCAACCATGATAACCGGTGATTCCGGGATGGAGGCTCTGAGCACTTCCAGTCCACGGGCAAGGGCCACTACAGCTCTCGGACGCGGATCAGGTCGATCAAAAACATCACCCGCGATCAGTACAAGATCAGGATGAACTCGTGCTACTTCCTGACTAGCCCGCTCAAAGGCGGCAGCAATGTCACGCTCTCGGAGGTTCGCCCCGTCTTCAACTTGACCATACGCGCGGAACCCGAGATGAAGATCTGAGAGGTGAGCAACGATCACGGTTGATCCGTAACGTCGCTGATCGGTTGGAGGCCACTGAAGGAGATGTCCATTAGATCAACACCACTCAACTGTGATAGAACAACAATCTCCTCTTCGCTATCACAACTCCGTGTGAAGGTCACTTGGTGCCAGCCTTCCAGGGCCTCGAGCGTGCCTTGATCAGGAGCTATCGGCCCCCATGCAATCACACCTGACGCACCAAGCACGGAAAGGAGTTTCGTATGGGCTAACTTGGAGAGGGCAGATGTCCCTCCTAGCGGTGCCAAGGCTGAAGTATCCACGAGAACTAGATCGAAATGTCCTTGCAGGTCCGCAAGAAGGTCCTCGAGGTTGCCTATCCTTACACTCTCACGTTCTGTTGACCCTGAGCGCAGCTCTGTATCAAAGTGGTCCCTACCCAGCTCGACAACTGCGCCGGTGCGTTCCAAGACCTCTATCATGCTTGTCCCACGTTCCTCGCGCAGCATCCGCGGGAAAGCAGACACCCCTCCTCCAACTAATAACACACGCCACGAGCCATCTTCTTCGGGCATTAATGTTTTCCCGATCAGGATATCCCATGGCAACACTACCTCACCGGTCACAATCATACGCTGGCGCACGTGACCGTCTTCAAGCAGATATCGCACTCTCAACTCGAGTTCGGTCACCCATCGATCTTCCACCCGGACATCTCCGCCCTTAAGAACTCGAGCGGCACGGATATGAACCTGAGTTTCCTGGCCTAGGACGATTCCGTAAATCCTTCCACCCGCGGAGAGCAGCACAAGGCAACCTATGAGCAAAGATGCTGGCATAGGCACTCTCGTGAGCAGTAAACCCGTGATCATAAAGCCCAATGCCGCGCCCAACGTGGCAAGCGAAGCCTGCCAACGTCCATCGTTCTGACTCGTACTAAGAGATGCCATGCCTCCAAGCACAACGCCGCTCGTATACAGCGGAAATCCAGCCAAAAGGGCGAGCCCCAGTCCCTGGCTTATTGGACCCTCCCCGACATCCTGTGACACGCTCCAAGCCACCCCATAGATCGTGGCTATCGAGAATGAAAAGAGACATAGAAGCCATTTTTTTCGAAGACGATCGATGCCGTCTGTGCCTGGCCGAGCCGCAGTCCACAAGCCGCCACCCAGGGCGGCTACTTCAACGGCCAATACAGTCGTGAGTGACCGTACTAACCCAGGGCCTGCGTAGAGTAGCATCCCTAAAGCAACCTCAGCTGCTATAGCCGTGGAGGCCCCCACGAGTAAAGGAGGTATCCAGCCTAAACGCCGCAAGCGGGCGCTCATCAGCCGATTGAACCTAGCGTGCCCTGATGGAACACGAGTGCTGCCTTGGTCCCACTGGCTGTTGCGTTCGGTTGCCCAATAATAATCGAGTGATCCCCAGCACTGATCACCTCCTTCGCGGTGCAATCAAGCCAGGCAAGGCTCCCCTCTAGAACCGGGTGACCGGAAGGCGCAGGATCCCAAGCTAAACCATCAAACCGTCCATCAGACGGATATCTTGCAAACCGCTCAGCGAGTCGGGCCTGTTCTGCGGATAGGACGTTGATCACGAATCCGTCAGCCTTAATGATCTGATCATGAGATTTGGCGTCACGCCCTACACAGACCAAAACGAGAGGTGGATTAAGGGACACGGACGTGAAAGCATTAACTGTCAGACCCCTGGGTACACCGTCGTGGTCACGAGTTGAAACAATTGTCACGCCTGTCGGAAAACAAGCCATGACCTCTCGTAAGGAGACGTCTACGGCTTCGGGTGAGCCGCCTGGGTTGTCGTTTCGGTGCTCCACTTGCCTTCCGTTATCGTTCTGGATTCGAGACGGCCGCAGTCAAAATTTTAAGTCTCAGGACCCGGCTTGCTCACCGAAAGGTCCGCGCTAGCTTTCCGAGCTGGGGACCTCACTTTGAGGCCAGCACCAACTCAAAGGCTTGATGCAACGCTATTTGCTAGCAATCGCCGTGATCTTAACCGCGGCCACAGGCTGCGACAACGTAGCCTGGGGTGGCTTAGATATAGAGCTCAGACCTCCACCCACATCCAGCGAATCGAACTCTCCTGAGGCCTTGGCACCACTAGATACCCTGCCTGTAGAAACTCACGGTCCTCTACTACTTGCAGGACTTCGAAGTGGATCGAGAGCTACGCTAGTGGTAGTCGGTGAATTAGACGGAGATACTCTGGCTCCTTTTCCTGACCCAAGCTCGCTTCAAGAGGCAGAAGCCCTGACGACACTCACTAGGGCTGGTTCTCGCTGGACATTGTTCTCGGAGGGAGTGCGCGTCGGAACTCTAATCGTCGACACGGCAACCGTTGAGCAGGATTTTTGTCCTTCAAAGCTATCTGTTTCGGGAATGGTTGAACTTGTGCCAACAGCGAATGGGTTAGAGCGCCTACTGGCACTTCCGGAGTCGACGAACCGGACACTGGCCTATGAACCTTACCGTGAAATCAATCACGTGTACGATCAACGCGTTGCAACACTTTCCATGGCTTCAGCAGCCATTCCCAGAGTAGGCGCAGCGTTTCCGCCGAATGGATTGCTGGCAGCACGTCAAGATGTTCAGGCTTTTGAAATGGCTGGGTCCCCGGGCACAACTATTGCCGCAACCTTCATGTACGAAGACGAGCTGGCGATCGCTCCGCCTGGTCAGGACGCGTACTCCCTATTCCTTGTGGGTACTCAGGATGGAGAGCTTTACCAGGAAGCCTTCATTTGGTACAGGCCAGTCGAGGACGCAGGGAAGGGAGCTCCTCGCTATTTCAATCATCTCGACTGGGACAATGACGGACAAGCAGAAATCCTTCTCGACGTATTCGGTTCAGAAAGTCGATGGTTTGCAGCCTTAGCAAAGCGAAATGGAGAATGGATCCGTACATACCAAGACGCGTGCGGACCAGAACAGTTTTCAGGAAGCTGATGCGGCAACTGAGACTAGCATGCACCGTGCTCGTGCTCGTCACTCCAGTATGTCTTGTTACAGCCTGTCGATTGGACCAGCAAGAGAGCAGTACGAGCAAGAGCAGCGGGGCGATCAGTTTGCTCGATGCTTCAGGGGTACAACACATTTTACCCCGGCCAGCTGGCCGACTGCTATCGCTGGTACCCTCGGCGACTGAAACGCTGAGAGCAATGGGAGCCGCGTCGACTCTTGTTGGTCGTACTGACTACGACACCGGAACCTGGATTGCTGAGCTGCCCTCAGTTGGAGGCGGACTTGGGCCCAATCTAGAGGCAATTGTTTCACTCCAGCCGGATCTGGTAGTCCGTTTTGCTGGAGGGCAAGACCAAGCAACTCCTAGTCGGCTAGACGAACTTGGTATTCCCCATATAAGCGTCCGTCCCGACCAGATCGAAGATATCTATACGACAGCGAAGCTCTTAGGTCGCGCAACTGGCTACGAAGCTGCTGCTGACTCTCTAGTTCAAGCTATCCGGAGTAACCTGGAACGAGTGGCTAGCCTGACTGCAAAACTGCCTCGTCAGAGGGTCGCGTATGTGCTGGGCGGTAGTCCACCCTGGGTTTCCGGTCCAGGAACGTACATCCATGAAGTAATCACGTTGGTTGGGGGTGAAAATGTGTTTGGGGATTTGGGCCCACTCTACTCAGCTGTCAGCTTTGAAGAAATCTTAAATCGCGAGATCGATGTGGTGCTAATCCCTAATGAAGCGGCTGCTGATCCGTTTCTGAGTCAGGACGCGCGGATCGAAGTTTTTGGACCGGAACTTGAAATGCCTGGGCCAGACGTTGTGGAGACAGCATCCCGGGTAGCGGAACTCTTGCACGGAATAGAGTTGCCTTGAATCGATGGACCTTGGGTACAGGCCTCACGGTAGTCCTTGCCGCAGCGATTCTAGCAGGCATCCGGTTCGGATCAGTGCCTATCTCGAATGCCGATTTTTTCGCTGTTCTAATGGGTGAAGGTGACCTTGTCGACCGTAATATTGTCATGGAATTGCGGCTCCCGCGTGTTCTGCTAGGCATCCTAGTAGGCGGTGGCTTAGCAGTTGCAGGAGCTACCTTTCAGGCTCTTTTGAGGAACCCACTCGCAGAGCCATACATCCTGGGCATTTCTGGTGGTGCCTCAGTCGGCGCAGTTCTTGTCCTAGCCCTCGGTTGGACAATAGCAGGGTCGTGGATCCTACCAATCGCTGCTTTCGCTGGTGCTTTAGTAGCGATCACCTTGGTCTTTCGTATCGCGACGACTACCGGACGAGCTATGGATGTCCGTGTTTTGCTACTTGCAGGCGTAGTGGTAGCTGCATTTTTCTCAGCCTGCATAGCACTCATTTTCTCTATCTCTTCTGCCCAGACAGTTCAGAGCACCGTCCTTTGGATTATGGGCAGCCTAGCCGCTGCCAACTGGCAAAGTGTCGCCTTGACAGCAACCTACACTCTGCCAGCCACACTTCTTCTCATGCGGCTAGCAAGACCTCTCAATCTTATGGCAATCGGGGAAGAAACCGCTCATTACCTCGGCGCCGATGTTGAAGGAGTGAAGAGGGCTTCATTGGGTATTGCTGCTCTCATCACTGCCTCAGGGGTAGCTGTTGCTGGAGTAATCGGGTTCGTTGGGCTTGTGGTTCCCCATACGATTCGCCTTCTCGTTGGTTCTGATCATCGAGCGCTACTACCCCTTTCCTTCGTCGCCGGCGCCACTCTGCTAACGCTCGCGGATATCGCTGCTCGTTTAATACTATCGCCGACGGAAATTCCGATTGGAGTCATTACCGCTTTTGTTGGAGTCCCGCTCTTTTTAACACTACTCAGGAGAAACCTGAGCACTCCGTGAGAATCGAAGCACAAGGACTCGTCGTCCATTACCCAGGCATGGTTAGGCCGGCCCTCAATGACGTATCACTCCTAATCAATCCAGGACAACTCTATGCAGTACTTGGCCCTAATGGTTCCGGTAAGTCCACGCTAATGAAAGCGCTACTGGGTACGTCACCAGTGACGCAGGGAAATATCACATTTGACGAACGGGCTCTGGTAGATTGGAGCCGCCGTGAGCTTGCGCAATCAGTGGCTGCCCTACCCCAAACAGAGACCGTTGCCTTCCCGCTCACAGCCCGAGAGATGGTCGCTATGGGGAGATATCCACACCTTGAGCCACTTCAAGGAGAAGGTGATGGAGACCGCATAGCCGTCCTTAGGGGTCTCGAAGCGTGCCACGTAGCTGAGTTAGCAGATCGCGATGTGTCGACACTATCAGGCGGTGAGTTCCAGCGTGTCCGGATTGCACGGGCACTGGCCCAAGAGCCTCGATGTTTGGTCTTAGATGAACCAACCGCTAGCCTCGACATCAGACATGAAATGGAGATTTTCGAGCTCCTGCGGGCATCCACGAATTCAGGAATGACAGTGCTTGCCATCACACACGGTTTGGACACTGCTGCGCAGTTCGCTGACCGAATACTCCTGTTATCTCAAGGCAGGGTCGCAGCAGAAGGAGCGCCCGAAGAAGTGCTGACAGAAGAAATATTGGCGGCCGTATATGACTGGCCACTTTCAGTCCATAACGACGCACGGAGCGGTTCCCTAAAGATCCACCCGCAACGTTCTATGGACACATACGCTTGATTAACTCACGTGCACTTACCCTGGAAGGGTTTTGAGCAACTTGGAGTAAAAAGGCGACTACTTCGCTGCTGCTGCTACAGCCTCTTCCCGCAACTTCAAATAACTCGAGTAGCGTGACTCGTAGATTTGACCCTCTTCCACCCCAGTACGCACACCGCAATGCGGCTCCTCGACATGAGTACATGAGCGAAACCGACACATCGAGGCAGGACCTGAGAATTCAGGAAAGCACGAGGCTAATTCCTCCGGGACAACCTCCCAAAGAGCGATGTCGCTAAATCCAGGTGTGTCGGCAATCAAGCCACCACCAGTAAGTCGGATCATACGTGACGATACAGTAGTGTGCCTTCCGCCCCCGCTTTTACGGGATAATGCATGCGTCCGCAACCCAAGTTCTGGATCTAGAGCATTTAAGAGCGAAGACTTACCAACCCCAGAGGGGCCGATGAGCACAGAAGCTCCGAGCATGATCTCTGACCGTAAGGGCTCCAGTCCGTCTCCAGTCACGGCACTAACAGACAGCGTCTTGTAATCGATACCTTCGTAAAGGCTCTTAAACTCAGAGGCCATCGTGGGCGCGCCATCCAGATCAAGCTTATTCAGCACAAGGATTGGACTCATACCACTGGCTTCTATCAGAACCAGAAGCCTATCGATCAAATCTAAACTGACAGGAGGCTGACCCAGCGCAAGCACAGCAAACACCCTGTCGAGATTGGCTACTAGGACCTTGGCGTTCCGTCCACCACGGCCTCGGCGAACCAGTTCGGTTTTCCGCGGTTCCACCGACTCAATCGTCCAAACATCCTGTCCCTCAAGGACGCTGACGCGATCCCCGGTTACCACAGGGTTGCCTGACTGCTTTAGTCTCCCTCGCAGTGAAGCATGGATCTCAGCTCCATCATCAAGTTGAACCCTATAGACCCCCCCACCAGCTTCAAAAACTGACCCCGTTGCGGTGGGTTGGATGACTTTACGCCGCGAACGACTCCAGGGCGTTACCCTTGACCCCTTCGCGAAGCCTACGAAGCGCCCTGTCTCGAAGCTGCCGGATCCGCTCACGCGTAACACCGAGCATGTTCCCGATCTCTTCAAGCGTGTGCTCCCGCTCTCCCTCTAGCCCGAAATATAAACGAAGGACTTTTGCGTCACGGGCTTCCAGCGTTGTTAGCGCTTCGGTGATCATTTCATTCAAAAGCCGACTCTCAACTTCGATTTCAGGCTCCGCCGCCTCTTCAGTGATAAAACGCTCAACCAACTGCGAATCTTCAGAATCACCAATTGGCGCATCGAGTCGAATCTCGGCTGCGTTCAAAGTTTGCAGTGACTCCACCAACTCCGCGGTCAAGAACGTGGCTTCGGCCAGCTCTTCAGTGCTCGGTTCGCGCCCCTTCTCCTGCTTAAGCCGCTCTTTCTCACGAAAGATTCTCGCAAGATCACTGGCCCTATTGAGAGGCACGCGCACAGCACGTCCGTGATTGGCAAGTGACGCTAAAATGGCCTGGCGAATCCACCAGACGGCGTAGCTGATAAACTTCACGCCCTGCTCGGGATCAAATTTCCGGGCGGCCGTAACCAGTCCGACGTTCCCCTCTTGAATCAAATCTGTAAGAGAAACGCCCCGGTTCTGGTACTTTTTGGCGACACTTATCACAAAGCGCAGGTTGGCTCGCGCGAGCTCCTGAATCGCCTCCTGATCACCCTTCTGTGCTAGTGCACCGAGTTCCTTCTCACGATCAGGACTGATCAGCTCGTGGCGACTGACATCTCGCAAATATTGATCTAGAGCGCTCTGTTCCTCGACGCTCGCGTCGAAGCCTGAGAGAAGGTTTCCCTTCCCCCGCCGCTTGCGGCGCTTGGTTGTCGTCGGAGCGGCCATCTTCGTCTATTCTCCTTCTAAATCCCCGCCCAGTTTAAGCTTAGGGCAGGTGACTGTGATATTCGCTTGGCAATCCGTACGGTGCGAAGCCGTCAAAGATTACAATGAGAAGACACCCTGTCAACCTCACTTCAGGCCGAGGCACAACCCGCGCATGACTGGCGGCGCCCGGGCCACTTCGGTGCCTCCTGCTACCCCGCCAACAGGATCCGTTCCCCCATTTTTTCAGATATCCGTATCTAGAGTGATATAGGTTGCAGGCCTGACCTAGGACTATCTAACTTTTCAAACTCCAGAGCGCCCCCCACCCCTCTCTTTGTGCCAAACACGCTATCCATTGTTGGATTAACTGATACTGGCCGAACGCGGGCCCGTAATGAGGATAGCCTCTCAATGATACCCGACCTTGGTGTGGCTATAGTAGCCGATGGAATGGGTGGGCATCGAGGTGGTGACGTAGCTAGCCAAATTGCCGCTAACACGGTTTCTGAGGCCCTAAAGCAGGATCTCCGTGTCACCGCCCTAACGGAAGACAATTTCTCCGCCAGGCTGGGCATGGTCATGTATAAGTCACTGATCCAGGCCCACGAAGACATTCGGGCGGAAGGGGGACGACAACCACACCTCGAAGGGATGGGAACGACCCTGACAGCTTTGGTAGTAGATCCGGAATCTGGGGCGTATGTACTAGGTCACGTGGGTGACTCTCGAGCATACCGCTACAGAAATGGAGACCTCACTCAGCTGACTCGCGATGATACGTGGGTTCAGGAGCGAGTGGATGCAAGCCAATTAACGGCTGAACAGGCACGCAAACATCAGTTTGCCCACCTGCTAACACAGTGCCTCGGCCTAGAAGATGCCCCGACCCCCCACATCCTCCACGGATCGGTTAACACGAACGATTCGTACTTACTCTGCACCGACGGACTTGTGGGCATGCTAGCGGACCAGGAGATGGAGGCCATCCTCAAGACATCCCGAAGTCGCCCTAAGGACACACTTCAGGAGCTACTGGACGCAGCTAATAAAGCTGGAGGTTTGGATAATATCACAGCAGTGCTCCTAACGGTTTTTTCCTCTCTGGATCCCTAAGCGCTGATATTTCCCGAAGGCTGCATAATTCGACCTAGAACATTTTCAGGTGATACTTCTCTCCGCTCTAGCGTAAAGACACGAAGAACACGGGCTGACGTGTAGAGCTCCTGTGCGACCCTCGGCAGATCTAGGAGGCCCTCCAGGCCTTCCATATTCAACCGCTGTACCGAACCGCCTCGCCTCGCGACCAAAACCTCAAGCTGGAACATGGCGTACTTCACCGGAAAATCTATTACGACCTCCCCCGATTCGAGTCCAAGATCGACTGCCAAATCATCTTCGACGGCTCGCTTCCACAGAGAGTCGCCCACAGCCCAGTTCTCAACCTCTCGGCCCGTCAGGTCAGCTGCGGTAAGTTCTAGGGCCCGCTTAGGAAGCTTCCTTTGCTGAAGAGCGGGTAGCCAACGTGTCGCGATGCGAGTAGCAACCTCTCCATCATCCTCTTTTGACCTACGAGCAATCAGGTGGAGCAACTCCTCATCCGTCGGGCCAACGAGTTCGTCTGGCACGAGCAGCCCGACACGAAGCGCATCCTCGACAATCCGTTTATAGAGCGCCGTCGCTGCGCGTACCGCGTGGTGCCAATAAACATTCCGGAACATTTGATACTTAGCAAAAAGTAGCGATTCCAGAGCAGCAATAGCTTTCTCGTGGACACCAATCTCATAAAGCTCGGTCTCAGGATCTTGGATGAGTTGCAGCCCCTCTAGTAAACGGGGCACGTCGACTTCACCGTAGGGAACACCACAGAACAAAGCATCTCGTTTCAGATATTCCATCTTGTCGAGATCTAGGCTCCCACTAATGAGGCCGCGCAAAGGAATCTTACTATCACCCCTGATGAGTTCGTGCAGGCGGTCTGGTCCCGTTACCCCGAGAGGTGAGAGAGCATCTCGCAAGGATGCAGAGGAGAAGAAGTGCTGGGCAATGTCTTCATGGTGCCCAGGTATAGGCCCTTCCTCCAATTCCTCTAGAGCGTGCGAAAAAGGATAGTGGCCAATGTCGTGGAGAAGGGCAGCGTATGGGACAAGCTCCTCCCCATCCCAGACTTCAGGCGGCACTCCTCCTTTATCACGTAGATAGCGAAGTGCTGTTTTAGTCAGGTGATAAACACCAAGAGCGTGGTCAAAGCGGGTGTGCGTAGCACCCGGATATACCAAATGGGTGAAACCGAGCTGGCGTATATAACGAAGTCTTTGAAACTCTGGAGTGTCGACGATCCGCAACGCGGTAGCATCGAGACGGATTGTGTCCCAAAGAGGGTCCCGAAAAATCTTTTCTCGGCTTGATGACATACCAGAGGCCATCCCTAGGTAAACCTAGAAAACAGGTCCGACAGCCTTATGCACAGACTCGAGTTCGACCACGAGTTCCTGTTCAACCGTAGTTGCCAGACTCACACCAATGCAACAGGCAAAACCTGCGATAAACCCAGGAATCATTTCGTACAAGTCGTAGAAACTCTCTTTGAAAAAGACAGTCCATCCAACTGTCGCGACGAAGCCACCGACCATACCTGCAACCGCACCTGCCTTAGTCGTCCGTTTCCAGAATAACGAACATAGAACCACGGGTGTAAATGCACTCGCGATACCCGACCAGGCAAATAAAACGAAGTAGAAAATCACTCGTACCTCTAGAAGTGCTACCCAAACAGCAACTGCACCAATCACAACAGTCACCGCCCTACCCAGTAAAGATAAGGTCCTCTCTGTTGCATCCGATTTAAGTGCCTTTTGCACGATGTCCCGAATGACTACAGACGAGGCCAAAATCAAAAGTGAATCCACAGTCGACATAATCGCCGCTAAAACTACGACCAGAAATATGCCCGTGAAAAATGCTGGAAAAAGTGCTGCGCTCATCTCAGGTAGTATGGTCTCCGGATCTACCAAACCAGGAAACAATGTTCGTCCAGCCATACCTCCGAATACAGCCCCCACATCAAAGCCAATCACACACACTACGGCCCAAATTCCACCGTCAACAATCTGCTTCTGGTCCCGTGCTGCCATGAAGCGGGTGAGTAGTTGGGGCGATCCCAGGAAGGCAAAGCCGATCGCAACAAAACCAATCGCACTGCTGATACCGGCTGCACCGAGTCCGAACTCGCCCATAGGTTGGAGTAGAGCTGGGTTAGCAGCCCCTAACGCTTCTAGCATCTCCCCCCATCCGCCAGCCGCTGCGATACCTACAATAGGGAGCGTTACAAGGCAGCCAAACATCAACACGCCTTGGATGAAGTCGGAGTAAGCGACTGCCTTGAACCCCCCAACCACAGTGTAAAAGAGGACAATTCCAAGACCTATGAAGACCCCTGGTGTGTACCCAGTCCCAAGAAAAGAGTCGAATGCCTTGCCAGACGCAGTTAGTTGAGCAGCAGTGTAGGCCATTACCATGCTCAGGATGATGACCGCCGATAGCCACCGGAAAATGTGACTGGTATCGCCAAACCGATTGGTCAAATAGTCGGGGACCGTGATCGAGTCAAAGCGGTCTGTGTACTCCTTAAATGGGCGGGCTACCCAGATCCATGCGCAGGCGATCCCGAGGACCTCACCAAAAATCACCCAAAAGGCGTGCACACCAATCGCGTATCCCATGCCGGTCAAACCGAGAAGGAGCCACGCACTCTCTCCGGTAGCGTTAGAGCTGAACGCTATTACCCATGAAGGCAGGCGCTTACCAGCCACATAGTAACTCTTCAGGTCACCCGACTCGCGAGCCGCCCAAAACCCTATGGCTAATAGAACGCCGAGGTAGCCAACGAGAACTGCAATGACGGTTCCAGAAGTCACGTTAGTTCCTTCGGTCTCGCCGCCGCGCCCGATAAAACAAGACCTGGAGCCCCAGTCCTAGCCCCACTGCGACAAAAAGCAGGACCCAGGCATCTAATGGCATGCCGAGAATCACCCGCTGATCCTGTCACAGGCGGCACCGAACTTATCGATGCCTTCGGACATTTCCTCTTCAGTAATTAGCAAAGACGGCCCAATTCGCACGACTGTCCCGTGGAGCCCACCCTGTCCTACTAGCACACCTTCCTCACGGGTCGCTTCCATGAGCCGGTCTGTGCGGTCCTTATCAGGCTCCTTTGTCTCCGGGTGCCCAACAATCTCAATGCCCTGCATAAGACCCATCCCACGGACATCTCCAATCCACGAGTGTCGGCTCTGGATACTCAGCAGACCTGCTGTAAGTTGGGCCCCTCTCTCCTGTGCGTTTATCGGCGCAGCTTCACCCCTAAGGACGTCCTGCGTTGCGCAAAGCGCAGCCATAGCGACAGGGTTGCCCCCAAAAGTTGAGATTGTCTTACCCTGCCAAGCATGTGCGATCTCATCTGTTGTGATCGTCGCACCTACTGGCCAGCCGTTCGCGATACCCTTAGCCATGACCATGATGTCCGGCTCCACGCCCGCATGCTGGATTCCGAACCAGTGCGATCCGGTGCGACCAAAACCTGCCTGTACCTCATCGATGATTAGAAGCCCCCCATATCGTCGGATCACCTCGTGGGCCTTCTTGAAGTACCCTGGGTGAGGCACGATGTAACCTCCCACGCCCAGGATCGTCTCGGCAATGAATGCGGCAGGCTTGCCATTGGTGGTCGTGACGATGACTTCTTCTAGATCCTCCACAAACCTGTCAACACATGAGTCGTCACAAGGCTGCTTGTAAGGGCACCTGTAGGGGTTAGGAGCTTGGGCATGCTTGATTCCAGCTACAGGAGTAGCCAGCGGTCGCCATCCTGCTTGAGCGGTGATGCTTGTTGCGAGAGCTGAGCGGCCGTGGTACGCGAGCCTAAGCGCAATAATCTCGCTTCTCCCCGTGGCCAGACACGCCATGGTAAGTGCGGTCTCGATCGCTTCAGTGCCAGAATTACTGAAGAACGTCCTCTTCAAAGAGCCCGGTGCGATATCTGCAATCTTGCGAGCCGCCTCAACCTGAGTCTGCGTAGCGTAGAGGGTCGAGACATGACCAAGGCGGTTCATCTGTTGGGTCACAGCCTCGTTGACCCGAGCGTTGCAGTGGCCAACCGAAGTGGTGAGAATTCCCGCGAAGAGGTCAAGGTACTCGCATCCCTCAGCATCCCGCACACGCACCCCCTCACCACCCGTAAGCACTAGCGGTTCCTTATACATGTGGAGAATGGCTGGAAGGAGGTACTCTCTCTGCCCGCGAACGATGTCTGCGCTCTTGGAGTCCGTCGAAGAAGTAGATGTAGTCATATCGTTACCACCGTGAAATAACTACGCGTTGGTCAGTGAAGAACGAGATTGCGTCCTTGCCTGCTGCCTTCAGGTCTCCATAGAACGAACCCCTTGAACCACCAAAGGGAAAGAAGGCCATTGGTGCAGCTACACCAATATTGACTCCGATCATGCTGATTCCGGCCTGGTACCTAAACTCACGGGCAGCCTTACCACTCGTAGTAAAAATCGAGCACGCGTTACCGTATTGGCTTCCATGCATCATAGCTACAGCCTCATCGATATCTTTGGCCCGGTTAATTCCCACGACCGGCCCAAAAATCTCTTCAGTCCCGATCGACATATCCGGTGACACATCTTCGAATACAGTCGGTCCAATCCAGTAACCACCCTCAAGGCCGGCAACAGAAGCGCTGCGGCCGTCCAATGACAATTTGGCTCCGTCCACCTCACCTTGGTCGATAAAACCCTTGACGCGGTCCCGATGTTCGGCCGAAATCACCGGGCCCATATCCGTCGACTCATCCAAGCCATCACCGAGCTTGATTGACGCTGCTTGGTCGAGCATGCGCTCACGAATCTGTGCATGGGCGTCGCCGACTCCAATGACAATACTACCCGCCAGACATCGCTGTCCGGACGAGCCAAAGATTGAGTCATGGCATGCAGCCGCAGAAAGATCGATATCAGCGTCAGGAAGGACGATTAAATAGTTCTTGGCCCCTCCTAGTGCCTGTACCCGCTTACCAGCACCTCCAGCTCGTCGGTAAACAATTTCCGCTACGTGGCTCGACCCTACAAAACTCACGCCTATGATACCTGGGTGATCGCAGATCGCCTCTACGCTCTCTCTGCCACCATGGACAACATTGAGCACACCCGGAGGCAAACCTGCTCTTTGTGCCAACTCGACAATTCGCTGATGGGTAAGTGGATCTTGTTCACTTGGCTTTAAAACAACCGTGTTACCCGCGGCGACCGCGTAAGGCCAAAACCAAAGCGGAATCATCACCGGAAAATTGTATGGAGTAATGATCCCAAAAACGCCCATCGGCTGCCGCCATGATTCACTATCGATACCCTGTGCGATGCCCTCAACCGTGTCGCCCATCATCAGCGTTGGCATCCCACATGCGTGCTCGATGTTTTCTATACCACGTTGAATTTCCCCACGAGTCTCGGCAATAACTTTCCCGTGCTCAGCAGTGAGGAGAAGGGCTAGTTCTTCCTTGTGTTCCTCGATCAGTGTCTTGAGGCCGAAGAGTACACGAGCGCGTTGTGGTGCGGGGGTGGAGCGCCACGCAGGGTACGCGGCTGTGGCAGCCTGCACGGCAGTATCCACATCTCTCTTCGTGGACATAATAACCCGTCCGAGTTCTTCACCCGAAGCTGGGTTCGTGATCGCAAGCGTATCCACCGAAGCCGGGGAAGCGAAGGCCCCACCCACGTAATTGCTGACATAACTACTCAATTAAATCTACCTGTCACTGTTAGGAGAGCTGCGCTCAGCAGGTCGGCAAGTAGGCCAAGACCCCGGTTGCCCGTCTCGGCCAGCAATCAGAGTCCTCTGCCTACGGCTTGTGAATTCATCGTCCTCCGAAGCCAGGTAGGCCAATGATGCCGTAAGTACAGCATTATTGCGAATGTCACCGAAGACGAGCTTGTCGTACGTATCCCTATTGGAGTGCCATGTGTGTGTGCTGTAGTTCCATCCGAGTGCGCTCAGGTTAAAACCTGGCGCACCCCAACACATGAACGACGCATAGTCCGATCCCCCTCCACTCGGATTCCCTGGTACATCTAGGTCGATGTGCTGAGAAACCTCGGCGGGTACCTGAGCCAGCCACCTGGCCAACGAGCCCCCTGCGTCAACCAGGCCTTGGGCAGACATTGTCACAACTCGACCCGTGCCGTTGTCCTGATTCCAGAGCGCCTGAAGCCCCTGAACTACCTCAGGGTGATCCTCGGTAAATGCTCTTGAACCGTTAAGGCCCTGCTCTTCACCGTTCCATAGGGCGATGAGAATTGTACGCTTTGGCTGTGGGTATACCGCAGTCAGAATCCGCATTACCTCAAGCATGAGAATGGACCCGGAACCATTATCAGTTGCCCCCGACGAACCTTCCCAGGAATCGTAGTGAGCGGACAGCACGACGTACTCGTCTGGTAATTCAGTACCCGGAATCTCTCCGATGACATTGTAGACTGGGACCTCACCGAGGTTCTCAGCCTCCGCGGTGACTCGTAGTAAAGGATCCTGACCATTCATCGCAAGCCGGTAAACGAGACCGTAGTCTTCACAAGACAGATGAACTGTGGGAGATGCTCTGTTCTCGGCATCAAAGATCCTTGCCACACCAGAGCCCCCAGGCCAACTCGATGTGATGATCCCCACCGCACCAGCCTCTTCTAGTGCGTTGTGAAGCTCAGTAGTTCCTCCTTCTGCCTCACGGGCAACCGCGACACTCTGGTTCCAGCGTTGATTAGTAGTGCGCCGAGCCTCGTCCATCTGGACGACAGATTCGCGAATGCCAGATTGGATCCACTGCTCGTTGGGGCGGCAGGTAGGCTGCGGAAACGAAAGCATAACCCATTTCCCTTCTACCGTTTCAAGGAATGCTTCCCATTCAGTCGCTGTGAAGAGTTCTGGCACATATGTGACACCTGCATCAAGAGGCCGGCCATCCGTGCCAGGGCTCCATGCTAGAAGCCCGCCTTCTAGAGATCGCACTCGTGGCTCAAGAAGGTCAATGTGGCTTGGCCCTCGGTCCCATCCCTCCCAGGTGCCATAGTTTTCGAGTCGTGCTTCTACCCCCCAACTCTCAAGGCGCTCAATCGCCCATGCCTGAGCCCGCTCCATCTGTGGGGACCCAGTGAGACGAGGTCCAACAGAGTCTAATAGCGCCTGAGCCATAGGCTCGAGCTGCGAGTTATTAATCGCCTCGTTCCAGATAGCCCGAAGAATGCTGTTATCTGTTGCAAGTTGTTGGGCACTCAGTGGAACAGGCTGAAGAATGGTAAGGAAGATTACTACGGCAAATCGTCTCAAGGGGCCTCCTTATAAACCTGCCATCTTCTTAACTAGATCAAACTCGGATTTCTTGACTGATTGAACGGATAGGCGGCCATACCGTATTAACTCCATTTCTACCAGTGCTGACTCTGCCTTGATGTCCGGAAGACTCAGTTGCTCAGGAGCCTTTGATACAAACTCAACATCGACCATGAACCACCGTGGATTGTCGGGATCCGATTTTGCATCGAAGTAATCGCTCTTCTTGTCGAATGCGTAATGGTCTGGGTAGGCCTCCTTGCAAACCCGGGCTATTCCAACAACACCTGGCGGCTTTGCATTGGAATGATAGTACAACACCTCATCTCCCAATTTCATCGCACGCATGTTGTTTCGGGCTTTGTAGTTTCGGACACCTTCCCAACAAGTGAATCCATCTCGTCTAAGGTCGTCAATCGAGTAGACGTGGGGCTCAGACTTCATCAACCAATACTGCTTCGACATCAGCTTCCCGGGTAAAGATTGGGGCCACTTAGCGGAACACAATTATGGGGCCTCGCTTAATCTACAGCGACCGCCCGCTCATCTAAGCTCCGTCTGAACTGATAGCTACTCGAATATCACGCCAACCCTCACGCTTGAAGATGCTGTAACTGAGAATAGCACGCGTCAAATGACCGAGAACGATTGCCAACCAAATCTCAGCCGGATCAAGGGTTGAGAATGTTTGGATTAGAAAGCACATCCCCAAGGGAATGAAAATCTGAGAGATAAAGGAAATGTACATCGGGCTCCTGGTATCACCTGTTCCCTGAAGACCACCGGTATACGCAAGAGCCACCGTGACGAATAGTCCGGAGACAGCCAAATACCTAAGGAGTTGAACGCCTAGACCCCGAACGATGGGGTCTTCCATACCAAAGATGCCAAGAAGGAGATTTGGTATGAACAGAAAAGCCAATCCGATTGTCGCAGCCAAGAAGAGTCCGTAGCCAGCAGCAGTCCGAACTGCTTGGGCTGTGCGGTCGGGGCGGCCTGCGCCCAAATTCTGACCTGCGACAGCCGCGGTTGCGCCCATAATTCCGACTGACGTCCACGTTATAAAAGAGAATAGTTGACTATAGCTCACAACATAGGCCGCCTGTGCCTGTGCACTCATTGCTAGAGACCCAATGAATGCGAGCAAGAAGACACCCCCGACATTCATTGCCACACCCTGAATTCCCGTCGGGAGGCCGAACCGAAAAAGCTGTCCAATGATCTCCCAGTCGGGACGCCAGTTCATACCGCGGTGAAACCTCACGACCCACTTGCCACTGAATAATTCGAAGATGGCAAAAACGCTAATTATGCCGCCTGCGATGACCGTCCCCATGGCTGCGCCCGTCGTGCCGAATGATGGGATTGGGCCCAACCCACGGATAAGGATGACATTAAGTGTGATGTTCAGAATGGTCAGGACTATACCGAGACGAAGTGGTGTCTGTGCATCCCCCGCCGAACGTAAGGCCCCACCCAACATGAAAAAGGTCAGCATCCCAAATGAGAACACGAACATAATCCGGAGGTAGGAAAGGGCTTCTGCCTGAACCCCAGGGGTTGCGTTAACCAACTCCAAAAGCATCGGTGATGCCATGTATCCAATCGGAGCAAGCACTAAGAGGACTAGCCCCATCGATGTGAGAAAGGCTTGATAGACCGTTCTGTTTACCTTCTCGGGCTCGTTCGCTCCTGCAAAGCGAGCAACCAGCACACCCATTCCGGTGAAGAGTGAGCTAATGAAAACAATCACAACGATAAAGATTTGCCACGATACCCCAATCGCCGCGTTTCCCTCGTACCCTACGAAACGACCGACCATAATATGGTCAACCAACCCTTGGAGCCCTCCGATGATATTCTGAAGCATCGTGGGCCAGGCAAGTTTCCACACGGCTCCACGAATGGGGCCCTCGACAATGGACCGGTCGAAGGCCTTAGCTTGATTCGTAGTTTGGCTCACAAAAGCGGCCGGCGTCGCTCACCTGTGGACTTACCGTGACAGCCCATCCGACTTAGCGAGCGCATGCCGGACAGTCTACAGGAGGCTAGAAGTTTGAGCGTCACTATTCGAATGCGGTGAGTGTGTAATAAGCCGTGCTGAACGAGCTAGTCTACGAGGATCAATGTGGTCGACACGATCCACAGCAAGAAGATCACACTGAGGAGAATCCACTGGAGCTTAGTCGACTTCTGCTCCCCTCGTTCAGCGTGGAACCACGCTACGACTGAAGCGGCGGCTACCCCAAAGACCGCTAATGGAAAGCTCACGTCAAGCCAAGTTGGACCCAGGTAACCAACGTCAACTAGGCCAATTACCAAGCCAACAAAAGCGGCTCCTGCAAGTAAAGATCCCCCAATAAACTGTGGAATCCTGCGCCTGAGGAGGCCATCTAATGTCGATAGGTTGTCAGTAGCAACAACCACCGTCGCTGATGCATCCCCACCACCCTTGAGAATGCTCTCGGCACTCGCGGCACTCGGACGGTGGTTTGGTTCACGATTGAGGCAACGCATTAGCAGATCGGCGACATTAGGATCGATATCCGGACGTAGTTCCCGCAAATTACGTAGCTCGCCACTGAGATGGGCAGTAATCCATTGAATGTTTGTCTTGGCCTCGTAAGGCCCTTCACCCGTGTACAGTTCGTACCCTAGAACTCCCAAAGCGTACATGTCTGCAAGTTCAGTAAGATCTTTATCGAGAAGTTGCTCAGGGCTGAGGTAACGAGGATCGCCCAACATCTGCCCAGTTTGCGTCAGACGCGTCACATCCTCTCCACTCGTCACTAAAAGAGCAGCAATCCCGAAGTCGGCGAGAAGCGCCTGTTTTCGCTCCTCATCCCAAAGAACGTTGGCCGGTCTAACGTCCCGGTGCACGATCCCTTGTGCGTGAGCTGCTGCCAATGCTGAAACAATACCCAAAAGCACTTCTTGGGCTAATTCAGAGGCGAGCCTCCCTTCGGCTGCTAGGCGATCCTCCATAGTCCTGCCTTTTACGAAGCGCATGACCAGGTAGGGTGTTTCGTCCGGAAGCCGACCGAAGCGAAAAACCTGCACAACATTCGGATGCGACAGTGAGGCTGCTGCCTTCGCCTCCCGTTCGAACCGTCGGCGAGCGGTCTCATCACGGGCCCGCTCAGGGAGAAGCACCTTCACGGCGACCAACCGGCCGAGTTCTTTCTCTCTGACCAGGTACACAGTGGCCATGGAACCCCGACCCAACCTCTGCTTCACTTCAAAGTCTGGGCCCAGTGCCTCCTGGAGATCCTTGATTGACCTAGAATCCTCGTCAGCACCGGTGGGCGGTGGATCTTCTGGTACTGAATCGTCGTTAACCATTGCAGCGCCAGGATATAGGCCAATTGAGAGTCTCACAAGCAACGCCGTACGTGCCGTGTAGGGTGCGGCCTCCCCTCAGTTGCCTTCCTGTCTCGACTTTACTCATAAGGAGAGGCACCGACGTCCCCTAAAACCTTACGCTCTCGCTATCGAGGACCCGCTACTCTCACTTCCCCTGTAACCTGATCTTCAAATTTTTGGAAGTTCTCTTTGAACATGTCCGCTAGTCGCAAAGCAGCCGCATCATAGGATGCTGCATCTGCCCAAGCGCCCCTAGGTTGAAGAACCTCTGACGGAACACCGGGGACGGCCACGGGCACATCCAGACCAAATACAGGATCCCTGACGAATTCCGTCTCTGTAAGTTGCCCAGTTACGGCAGCATCTACCATCGCTCGGGTATGGCTGAGGTTCATGCGACTCCCCACCCCATATCCACCTCCAGACCATCCTGTATTCACAAGCCAAACTTTCGCCCCATGCTGCCTCAGCCTCTCCCCAAGCATTTCAGCATACACTCCCGCTGGACGTGGAAGGAATGGCGCTCCAAAGCAGGCACTGAAAGTTGCCACTGGCTCTGTCACTCCGCGCTCTGTCCCAGCGACTTTCGCAGTGTACCCAGATAAGAAGTGGTACATCGCCTGCTCAGGTGTAAGTCGGGCGATCGGCGGCAACACACCAAACGCGTCGGCAGTCAGAAATACTACGTTGTCGGGATGTCCACCCCTTCCTGATGTTATGGCATTATCAATGTAGTGAATAGGGTATGATACTCGTCCATTCTCAGTAATTGAGTCATCATCGAAGTCGATCACTCGTGTGTCCTCATCGATCACAACATTCTCAAGAATTGTCCCGAACATCTGCGTTGCCTGATAAATCTCAGGCTCTGTCTCTCTCGATAAAGCAATGGATTTTGCGTAGCATCCACCCTCAAAATTGAATACGCCTTCATGGCCCCAGCCATGTTCATCATCACCTATAAGAGAGCGGCCAGGGTCCGCTGACAGTGTGGTCTTGCCCGTTCCTGAAAGTCCAAAGAACAGAGCTACGTCCCCTCCCGGACCTGCGTTCGCTGAACAATGCATGGGAAGCACGTTCTTCTGAGGTAGCACGTGGTTGAGGACCGAAAAAATCGATTTCTTTACTTCACCTGCATACCAGGTGCCTACTACCAAGACCTCACAAGCACTGAAATTGACCACAACAGCAGTTTCCGACTGTGTTCCATGAACTGATGGGTCTGCCTTAAGGCTCGGCGCATGTAGCACAGTAAAGTCGGGCGCAAATCCCTTCAGATCCTCCGAGCTAAGGCGGAGGAACATGTTGTGAGAGAAGAGGGCTTGCCATGGGCTCTCCGTGACTACCCTTACGCTGATTCCGTGGGTTTCATCTGCTCCGGCCTGAGCGTCCTGTACAAAAAGGTCCACGCCGTTGAGGTAGTCTACGACCTTGGTCCGAAGCAACCCAAAATGCTCTGCCGACACAGACCGGTTCACGGGGCCCCATTCCACGGTTGCTTCCGTACTTTCGTCACGCACTATGAATCGGTCGTTAGGAGACCGTCCGGTGTGCGGGGCTGTCATAGTAACCATGGCACCCATATGTGCTAATCTTGCCACACCCCTACCGAGGGACTCCTCGTAGAGCCGCGCAGGTGAAAGGTTCCAGTTTACTTGACGCTCAGGCGTAAGGCCGTGCTTTTCAAGCTTATATCTATCCATTCCCTTCCTGCCAATCGACTAAGGGCACTATAGCCAGGTCCTGCCAGGCCCTGAACCGAATACCTTCGGTGCAGGGTTTAATCTGCTTGAATAGTCCCAGTAGGACCGGTCCATCAACACCGGAACCACCCAACTAATACAAAAGCATCTTCGCCGCATTCACGGCAGAGACTACCCATAATACCAAGACTTTGGCGGGTCTGCGCAGGTGAGTAAAGGGGTGGGTCCGACTAGAATTTATTTGGCACCCGGAGTTATTCCAACTTAGCCAGCATACTCCTGTGTGCTACTTGAGGGCTTTCTGTGAGTGATATGCCATGTAACCTTAGTTTCGGACGTGTGGTCGCGTATGTGATGCTACAGACCCACCACAGTCCTGTAGGCTCCATCAAACTCTCTCCGAACGAAGGCAAGCCACATTGTCCGTTGAGCGCCGCACGGCAGTAATCACTGGTATCGGCCCGATCACCGCAGCAGGAATCGGGGTCGGGGGGCTAGGTACTGGATTACGTGACATGCGCTCTCCGGTAGGGCCCGTCACCTTGTTTGACTCCGCACCCTTCAGAAGTCACATGGCAGCAGAAGTGAATTTATTCAACGCTGCCGATTTCATAGCGAGCAAGCGAACAAGCCGGTTGGACAGGTTTGTCCAATTCTCGCTATCGAGCACTAAACTTGCGATTGAGGATGCCGACTTAGATCCAAGCAGCGTAGACCCTGCCCGAACTGCTGTGCAGATGGGCTCAGCGATGGGGGGCATAGCACACGCTGAGGTGCAACTCCGAAAATTCGTAGAAGGCACCGGACGAGGCATCGACCCCCGCCTTGCAACCACAACCTTTGCTGGGGCAGCAAGCTGTCACATAGCGATTGAGTACGGATTTACGGGACCTAATACAACGAACGCTATGAGTTGCGCAGCAAGTACGATCGCTATTGGAGAAGCAGCGCGACTTATCCGAGACGGGATAGCAGATATTGCAATCGCAGGTGGAGCTGACGCGCCACTCGCTCCTGTATGCTATGGAGCATTTGCCTCAATTCGTGCTATGAGCACGCGAAACGAGGCGCCGACAGAATCCTGCCGCCCATTCGACAAAGACCGGGATGGGTTTGTCATGGGGGAGGGGGCCTGCACATTCGTACTTGAAGAAGCCTCGCAGGCCCGCGCAAGGGGCGCCAACATCTACGCTGAAGTTCGAGGTTTTGGCACCAACAATGACGCGTATCACATGGCCGCCCCACACCCGGATGGGTCACACGCGGCAAGGTGTATGCAAGCGGCAATCGAAGCTGCTGGATTGGCCATAACCGATGTGGACCACGTGAATGCTCATGCTTCGAGCACAGTGCTAAATGACAGCACCGAGACCAAGGCCATAAGGAAGGCCCTTGGATCGCACGCAGACCGGGTTCCGGTCACGGGCACCAAGCCATATCACGGGCATGCGCTCGGAGCTTCTGGCGCCATGGAAGCTGCCATATGCTGTCTTTCTCTACGTGATGGTTGGATCCCGCCCACACTAAATCATGAGGCTCCAGGCGAAGGCTGTGACCTAGATTACGTTACGGGAGAAGGTCGCTCGAAAGAACTGCGAGCAATAGTTACCAACTCGTTTGGCTTCGGCGGAATAAACGCTGTCCTTGTGCTAACCTCACCGAGTTAGGTTCCATAACATTCTTTGGCAGAAATCCCTTCAGAGCTCTCCATTTTACCCCTGCCCCCACTAATACTTCGTGTCTAAGTAGAGCCTGGCAAAAGTTGCCTCATTTCAAGGAATTAACCCAAGGACAAGTTCTAGGATTCAGTGCTTGTGACTTCTTTAAAGTGGGCTGATCGAATGATTAGAACACACTTACTCCCCTATCGTTCTAAAGCCCCCAGTGCCCAGGGACATCTTTGCACAAAGAAAAAAACCTTTGACCCCGCAAACGTGCTTTTGTAGTTTCCCTGTCCGCCTAAATATTCTTACGATGCTGGTTCGGTGTCTCAGTAACCCCGGTACGCTTGGTGGCATTGGGGGGTCTCTGGGATAATCGGGCAGCCGTATTTGACCCGCAGACGAGGAACGAGATAGCCGAATGTTTTCCTCTGCCCGTGGCCTGGACTCGTTTGACCAGTACCTGCAGGACGTAGAGAAGTACCCTCTCATCCAAGACCCACAAGAAGAACGTGAACTCGCCCGTCGAGCGCGCGTAGGAGACAAAGAAGCAGCTGAGCGGTTAGTTACCGCCAACCTTCGCTTCGTAATCTCGTACGTTAAGAAATATCAAGGACGGGGACTTGGTCTTGCTGAACTAGTGTGTATCGGGAACGAGGGACTTCTAAAGGCGGTGAAAAAGTTTGATCCCGACAAGGGTGTGAAGTTTATATCCTACGCCGTGTGGTGGATCCGCCAAACCGTGCTCCAGGCACTCGCCGAGCAAACCCGCTCTGTTCGGATCCCCCTGAATCAGAACTCAAATCTCGCCAGGCTAGCACGAACGGATACACAGCTGACTCAAACTTTGGGGCGCTCTCCTACAGATCAGGAGATAGCGCAAGAAATGGAAGAGCCAGTTGAAACTATCCGTGCACTGCGACGCGTGGCCGCCTCCGAGCTCAGTCTTGATGCGCCAATAGATCGCGGTGATCGAGACAGCTCTAGTTATGGAGAGCGCTTTGCTGGTGCTGCCGGTGAAGATATCGAGGAGGACGTGGAGGCCATCGCCCGACGTGATTTCCTCGAGACAATGTTCGAGTCTTACCTGACCGAGCGGGAAAGGAAGATCCTCTACCTGTACTACGGCCTCGACGATGGTGAGGAACGCACACTTGAAGAGATCGGCTCTTTACTCGGAGTGACGAGAGAGCGCATCCGGCAGATCAGAAACCGTGCATTCGAAAAGCTACGGGAAAGCCCTCACGGAGAGTCGTTGTCTGGGTTCTGGAACGCCCACTAGGCTTACCAGGACAGTAGATTTTATGGGCCCCGTCCAATTGTCGGACGGGGCCCTTTTTCTTTTAGAACTGCGATCAGTGAAGCGCTGTGCCTAAGGAAAGCCACTCCCACAAAGGATTTTTACCCTTGAGGCAAGGCTTCACTTGGGTTGTTGCCGTCTTTCTTTCTTCGGTTTTCTCCGAGCGAGAGCTTGCAGCTGTAGCACAAGACAGGGGTAATTGGAACGAAGATCGAGTGATAAAACTGATCGAAAGAGCCCGAACTTCTCGACGATCTGTGGTAGTGGACACTGTTTTCACATCGTACCAAACCAAAGCAAATGGCCACATCTACTTTTTCCTTGACCGACCTGGCGAGTATGGAGTCAGCCTTATTAAGGCAGACCAGGTGGCGCTTGAGGCCTTCTGGGAAGCGCCGAATGCAACCGCCCAGCGCATCATAGGTCGACGTGACGACAAGCTCCTTCCCACAAACGTTCGATACCACCTTGATCACCTTACCCTAATCCAAGACGATTTCGGTGACCTCATCCGTATGGGTGACGGTGACGAAGTCGAGGCCGTGCCACACCCCCTCGGGCCGGGTTCAGCCGGAATTTATGACTTTCTGTTGGCTGACTCTTTGACGATCAGCTATTCAGGTGGGGTGGAAGAAGTCCGCGTATATGAAATTAGCGTTCGACCGCAGGATTTCGAACGTCCGGGGTTTGTGGGGACTGTATATCTCGACCAAGCGAATGCAGCAGTCGTAAGAATGAGTTTCTCATTTACTCCGGCGTCGTACGTTGATGATTCAGTGGACTACATCCGAATCTCACTGGATAACTCCCTGTGGTTAGGCAAGTATTGGTTGCCCAACCGCCAGGAAGTTGAGATTCGACGGGAGACACCCGTATTCGATTTGCTTTGGGGTAGCATCATTCGTTCTAGGTTTGAAATCTCTGAATATGACTTCAATCCAGAACTTCCTGCCTCGCTCTTTAGGGGAGGGACCGTGGATATGGCACCTCCTGATCAAATAGCAGCATTTACTTTTGAAAGTGGTCTTTTCGACGCCCTTGAGGACTCAGGACTTGAACCAACTCCCTCGTTGAGGGACGTTCGCTCACAGGTAGGTCAGATCGTTGGCAACGAAGTTTTGAGTGGCCTCAAGCCATTGCGGCTCTACTTCGGTGCTCTTTCTGATGTAGCAAGCTACAACCGAGCTGAAGGTTTTCGGGTCGGAGCCGGCCTGGCATTTAGACCGGAGAAGCAATTGCTAGTTCGGACTCAGGGAAGGTATGCGCTCAGCCGCGAAAGTCCCTCCGGTGCCCTAGCTGCATCGACCCACTCTGGAAGGATATTACCTCAGCTAGATTTGTATTGGGACGAACTTGGTGATATCGGCGGGCACCCCGGAGCTGAAAGGTTCTTGAATACAATTTCAGCACTGTCAGGTAATTACGATTTCATCGACCCGTTTTTCCGTAGGGGTGCAACACTGACACTCTTCGGCAACCGACCCAACGCTGCATCTATCGCATTCACGTGGGAGGAACATCGGAGTGCAAACAATGTTGTCTCTGACGATCCCATCAATAACCGATTTCGCCCAATACTGTCGGTGGACGAAGGCTCGTTGGGGGCCATCCGCATAGAAGTTCCTACACGAATTCCTTGGGATGGAAGAGCACAATTCTTTGGCGAACTCGGTCGCCTGGGAAACAGAACTTACACATCGTTAAAAGGTGAGGCACGATGGGAGGTCGGTAGCTTGAATCGACCTTGGCATGCTCAAGCAGACCTTGCCGGAGGATTTGTCACGCATCAGGCGCCGGTCCAATCGCTCCACTTATTGGGCGGCCGAAATACTTTGCCGGGGCACGACTATCGTACATTCGCAGGCCATCGCTATTGGTTACTCCGGATCACAGGCACACAAACGGTTTACCCTCCGCACGTAGGCATACGTTTCATCGGCGCACTGGGATCAACTTTTTTGAGTAATCGCCAGTTTCCAGCAGATTGGATCGTTCAAGACTCGAGAGGTGTGCGCGCTTCCGTCGGATTGGGCCTTGCCTTAGGGTGGGACACCTTGAGGCTCGATGTTGCACACGGCATCAGCGGTGGTGGCTGGGAAGCCGTCATTTCCGTGGATGAGCGGTTCCGCGATTGGCTCTGAAGCACTCTTGGGAACCGAAGATCGAATTTCTTGACGTGTGTACGATTGCAGTCGCTTGAGGTATCCCCAGAAACTAGTTGTCCCGGTGGCACCCTGACTCAGGCCTTACACATGTACCAGTTCTCACCGACGCCCCACTCGGCCACAAGCGGAACGTCTAGTTTCATTGCTCCTTCCATCTTGGTCACCACTAGATCACACACTGACGCTACCTCGTCCTTGGGTACTTCAAGAAGTAGTTCGTCGTGCACTTGTAACAACATTGTGGCTCCTGTGTCCGCTCGGTCGAGCTCAGCCTGCACTTCGATCATTGCATTCTTCATGAGGTCAGCCGCGGTCCCTTGGATAGGAGTATTCTGAGCTACACGCTCACCAAACTGACGCACATTCCGATTCGCTGACTTCAGCTCAGGCACGTATCGCCTGCGACCCATCAGCGTCTCCACATACCCCTTCTCTTTGGCTATCTCAACCTGTGTGTCGAGAAAGTCACGAACGCCCTTGAAACGCGCGAAGTAAGTGTTGATAAAGTCGCGCGCTTCCTCTCGTGAGATACCAAGCTGGCGGGCGAGCGAAAAAGAGCCCTGGCCATAGAGTGTCGCGAAGTTGACCGTCTTTGCCTGACTGCGCATATCTAAGGTCACCTGATCGATAGGCACCTCGAAAATCACGGAAGCAGTCTGTTTATGTACATCAATGCCTTCGGTAAATGCGGTCACGAATGCCTGGTCCCCAGAGTAGTGAGCCATTACGCGAAGCTCAATTTGTGAGTAGTCCACTGCTAGGAAAGTCGCGTTCGGCGCAGCTATAAAGCCCTTTCGTATTTCCCGACCGACAGTGCTACGAATAGGAATATTTTGAAGGTTAGGCTGACTAGAAGAAAGGCGACCCGTCGCGGCCACCGCCTGATTGAAGTTTGTATGGATTCGTTGGGTCTTCGAGTTGACCAACTGTGGTAAGGCATCCACGTATGTGGAGCGAAGCTTTTCTAGTTCTCTGTACTCCATCATCAAGCGTGGCACGTCATGGCCCATAGCCGCCAATTCCTCGAGGACACCCGCATCGGTAGAAGGCCCGCTCTTCACGCGCTTGATGACCGGCAACTCGAGTTGTTCGAAAAGCACCCGACGTAGCTGGGGCGTAGAATTCAGATTAAAGTCACACCCTGCGATCTTAAAAATGTCCTGTTGAACAAGGTCGAGTTCTTGTTTGAGCTTTAGACCCATCCTTCGGAAGAAATCCTCATCGATCGCGAGGCCTGCTAATTCCATTTGAATGAGCACTGGGATCAGCGGCATCTCGAGCTGGATCATGAGTTCCCCGAGCGACCCTTCTTTAAGTTCCTCACGAAAGTTTGCAGCCAACTGTGCCGAAAGGTCGACCGATTCACACAGGTAGTTAGAGGCCTGCTCTACAGGGACCTCTGCAAAGGAGATTGCACTCTTGCCGGTCCCTGTGACGTCTTTATACGTGAGTACTTTACGCGATAAGACGTCCATAGCGACCACGGGTAGATCATGGCTCCTCCTGCCTGAGTCCAGGACGTAGCTTGCTACCATGGTGTCGAAAACAAGACCGCGCAGCGTAACTCCTGCTTGGGATAGTACAAGAGCAGATCGCTTTAGGTTATGACCTACTTTATGGACAGCCGAATCACCCAACACAGCCTTGAGATCCTTAAGATCACCGTCCGTTAACGGTGGCAGGTTCCGAACTTGGCCCTCTTCTTCGCCCTCGAATGTCAACTCAAAAGACTGCAGATGGCCTAGCGGTAGGTACCAGGCTGCCCCGGTCTTCACGCTCATAGCGATCCCAACTACAGTGCCACGCAGAGGATCCCTTGTTGATGCTTCAGCGGCCACAGTAACTTGGCCAGCCGCAACCACCGCAGCGACGACATCCTGAAGAACATCGACATTGTCTACGACCTGGTAATCAGTCTTCCGTTGCTTGAGTCGACCAGTGCCGGTGTTTCCTTCGGTCTGCATCGCTGTCGCATAATGCTCAGCAAGTCTACGAAATTCCAGCTCGAGAAAAATATCACGCAGTGCTTCATTATTAGGCTCACCAACCTTCAGGGCCTCAAGATCAAGTGGCACGTCCAAATCGGTCATGATCCTTACTAATCGTTTAGATAGCCTCACATCATCGGCATTCTCTAGAAGTGACTTAGAGGCCCGAGCTGGTTCGATCTTTTCAGCATGCTCTAATAGCTCTTCGACAGTCGGATACTGTCCAAGAAGTTTCAGCGCTGTTTTTGGACCGACTCCTCTAGCACCTGGAACGTTATCCGACGCATCTCCAACAAGTGCCAAATAATCAGTGACCTGAGAAGGTGGAATCCCAAACTTCTTACTTGCGTTGCCCTCTGTAACCCACTCCGCAGCAACGCCGGTTGCCCCCCCTCTCCCTGGATTCATCAAGTGAATGCCAGGACGGACAAGTTGATAGAAGTCCTTGTCTCCCGAAACGATCACAGCTTCCAGTCCAACCTCACATGCCTTGATCGCAAGGGTGCCAATCACATCATCAGCCTCATACCCGTCCAATTCTACTATTGGGTCGTGGAAGGCTTCAACGATGTCACGCACCCGACCTATGCTTTCACGCAGGTCATCAGGCATCTTCTCTCGTGTTGCCTTGTATGCAGGATATTCCTGATCACGGAATGAGTTACCTGCATCGAAAACGACAGCCATGTATTCGGGCTGAAATTGCTCTCGAATATCCATCAAGAAACGCGTGAACCCGAATGGTGCGGACGTATTTTCCCCAGCAGCATTCGTCAGGGGTCGGGAGATGAACGCAAAGTATGAGCGGTAGATCAATGCGTACGCATCGATCAAGAAGATCCTGGGTGCGCTCTTAGGGGGGATCTCCAAGTACTTTGGGGCTAGAAGGTCTAGATGAAGAGAAAAGTTACGAAGCTTGAAGATACCGGCTCAACGATTGCCAGGCGACGCGTGCGCTGAAAAAGAAACGAGCCCCGCAGCCTTTTGCTGCGGAGCCCGCATGACACGAGTCGAAATAAGTCGTCAGCCACGCATAACGTTGGCTGCCTGGGGACCACCCTCAGATTCATGAACTTCAAATTCCACTTCCTCGCCCTCACTCAAGGTACGAAAACCTTCTGCTTGAATCGCCGAGAAGTGAACGAAAACATCATCACCCTGAGGATGCTGGATGAATCCGTAGCCTTTTGAGTCGTTGAACCATTTGACGGTCCCTTTCATGCTTCTCCTCCATCTGCTTGTTAGATCTAAGCCACGCAACACGCGGTTCATCCTCCACCTTAGGCGGTTCATCGTGGTTAGCGCAAGAAGACGCAACGGGAGTCAAGTAACCATGTAAGCCAATCCGCCAAAACGCTGACAGCAGAGCTGGCATCCGATGACGCTTGAAGGTGATGCCGAGTCCACGACAGGTACGTAGAGCACAAAATCCAGATACAACTATTGGAGGGTCGAGCCAGAATACCGATAGCCTGTATTTGCAGCGGGCAGCTTGTCGCTGCGCACCCTAAAACAGGGGCATACTCTACCGACAATTCTAGTTTGCGTACAAAGCCCGGTATAAACCTAGGTTCCGTCGCACACTCTTTACATACCCTCGAGTCTCATTGATTGGTATCCGCTCAGTGAAGCGGTACGGGTCAGAAACCTCTGGATAATTACGCCATCGAGTTGCACGCGTCGGCCCAGCATTGTATGCAGACAAGACGAGTGGTAGATCGTTGTCGTACCTGGCACTCATATCAACGAAGAAGGCAGCTCCCAAATGCAGACTCACCTCCGGCTGCGAGAGTGCCTCTTCGGTGAATGGGCGGGGGCCGTGCCTCCGCGCTAACTCAGCCCCAGTCGGCGGCATGACCTGCATGAGACCAATCGCCCCTGCTGGACTCACGATATCGGCTTTGAATGCTGATTCCTGGCGTATCATCGCAGCCATCATGATAGGATCTATGCCCCATTCCTCTGCTTCAATGTGAATAAGGTCACGATAAGGGAATGGAAATGTGACACGTAAGAGATGGCGATCCCAGCCGCCTCCATCATCGAGAATTGCCCACCCCAGGTTGATGCCATCGATCGTTCGACCACGTTCGATCAGTGCCTCTGCAAGTCGCAGTCTCACCCGGCGGTCCTCCTGCGCTAGGTCACTTAAATAGTCGATCTCGGCGGCCACCCCGCGCTCCAGGCCAGCCTCAGTGAGAACATCAAGTCGTCGAATCCCATCGGATAACCACGCTGGCTCATAAGCCGCCTCACCTTCCGGTATATCTAACTCGTAGGGAATACCAAGAATATCTGCCGCAATTACAGCATAGTAGTCGACCGGCTGCTCCCGCCGAACTCGCTCGAGATATACCTTCGCCGCAGCAGTGTCTCCAAGCTCCAGATGCATCCTCCCTGCCCAGTACCCAGCCTCTTGCCAACGGCGACCTTCTGGAAAGTCCTGCAAATAAGTTTCAAAGACCTCTCTGGCCGCGCGTAAATTCGATTGGCGCAGATGGATCTGTCCCGCACGCATCCGTGACTGACCAGCGCGTGCAGATTCTCTCGCGTTCTCTGAGATGAATGCATAACGATCTAGAGCCGCAGCTAACTGCCCTCTGACCTCAGCACTGGTTGCATCACCCCAAACAATTTCGATAGCCTGGCTACTACCCGGATATTCATCGATAAGCCATCTACGAAGTGTGCTTGCTTGAGCATCCAATCCCTGACGAATACGCATACGACGCCACACTTGGAGATTCCTCGCACCTATCTCTGGATCGGTCGTGACTTCCCTCAGGACGCGGAACTCTGCTAGAGCTTCATCTTGGCGAGCCGCAACTGTCGCCATTAGTCGAGCACGTTCTAATCGCACAGATTCACTAACTACAGCGCCCGATCCATTGGCAAGCGCTATAATTCGATCATACCCACGGAGAGCCCTTCTGCCATCGCCCGCCCGGTCAAGAACCCTCGTGAGTTCAGATGTTCGCTCAAGGTTAGTATCACCCAGATCTAACAAGGCCGCTGCAGCCCGTGAGCGAGCAGAACTATTGGATTCCTCAAAGCCTTGATCAAGCAGGTTGATTGCTGAAGCAGTGTCACCTGCCGCTAGGCTTAGCAACCCTAGTTCTACGGCAACGCTACCCTGGCGGGCACCATCTGTGGACCCCAGAAGAGAACGGAGCTCCAGCTCAGCTGCAGTAGAGTCGGCAGCGATCAGATAAGCGTCCGCCTCAGTGCGCCAAATGACATTGACAGCAAGATGGTCAGCGATATGCGGCAAGAGTGACTGAACCCAGACGACCTCTCCTCTTTCCGAGGACGCGAGAGCCAACTCCACAGCCGCCCAGCTCCGCACAATCGAAGACCCACCTAAGGATTCAAGTGTGCGGAGGGCTTCTGCGGAGTCGCCGTAAAGCCAAAGAGTGTGCACCCGCCGAGCAAGCGCTGCAGTCCTCTCCAGTGACTGTGTCCCTGTTCGGCTGGCGAAAAGGCCATATAACCTCGCGGCCTCAGCCCATTCTTCTTCATGCTCCAAAGCACGCCCGAGCAGGTATAAACCCGCTCCCTCATCCTCTGTCTCGAGCCAATCTGCTTCGTTCAATAGCTGAATAACAGCTTGCCAATTCTCCCAGCCTGCTTCGGCCCGAGCTAGTAACAAGACCTCACGAGACGTCCCTTCTTGCGCCTGTTCCGCTCTAAGCATCCGAGCTGCATGCCAAAATCGACCGGCCTCAAATTCAGCAATTGCAGAATCCGACAGGGAAAAGCTTGATTCTGTTCCAGAAGTCGACTCAGGGATGAAAGTCGCGTTCCATGTCACCAAAAGTACAGCTGCTGTGAGCACGAGTCTTGCGATCATGGCCCGCCACGGTGGAGTACTTCGGAACTATGGCCCAATGCTATTTCTTTAGTATATAAAAAGAGGCCATCCCAGTCCGGGATGGCCTCTTCAATTTCTCGAAATGAGGATTAGCGTCAGGCGCTCCGACCCGTTTCGATTGCGTGTAGTGTGTCGACCATCTTTTGCGCTGACTCCTCCATATCGATGACCATTCCATCGATCTTCGCCACGAAGTAGTTATGCCCAATCGACACCGGAATAGCGATCATAAGGCCGGCCGCAGTCGTGAGTAATGCAACCTTGATACCGCCAGCAACCAGGGTTGCCTCAACCTCACCAGCCGCCTCAATAGACTGGAAAGCGAGAATCATACCGATCACCGTGCCAAGGAAACCGAGAAGAGGTGCAATATTGGTCAGCGTCGCCAACACTACTAGCCAACTCTCGAGCTTGCTCATTTCAATGAGGCCCTGGTTTTCGATGGCCTTCATTACTCGATCCGTACCCTCGTCATGTCGCTCAAGCCCCGCATTCAGAATCTTTGCTGCTGGAGCATCAGTCTCTCGAGTGAGTTCAAGGGCTTCTCCAATCCGTTGCTGGGTAAGAAGCTCGTCAACCTCCTTAAGGATACCGCGTGTCTTAACCGCCTTCACCGTTAGCGATATGAACTTTAATATGATGACGACGATGCCGAGACCGAGGCAAAAGGCCAGCGGCCAGCGCATGAAGCCCGTGTCCCCCCATAGCTGGTTGACCTGCTCCCCAAACGTCAATTCAGGAGCATCGATACCCGGTATCTGCAGCAGGGCGGAGTAGAGTTGCATCACCAAGGGGGACCTCCAACGAAAGTTCTAGTTTTAGCATGATAGAGCCCCTCCACAGCCATAACCGCGGAAGGGCCGGAATACAGAGGGAGGCAAATTGGTCTGGACTCCTGAGGGTGTCAACCCCGGATTCCTACCACGGCGTCCTGGTGATGGCAGGCTGTGAAATGCCCTTGCCGCGTAGTGTCTAGAATCGGCACCTCACCCTTGCACTGCTCATCCTTACCAAAGTGAGGACAGCGCGGATGAAAAGAACACCCGGTCGGGGGATTAATAGGGCTTGGAACATCCCCCTCCAGCACAATCCGCTCTCTGTCATCGCGATTGATCGGGTCGGGCCTAGGAACTGCTGAAAGTAACGCTCGTGTGTACGGATGCCGTGGCTCACTGTAAATATGGTTAGCATCGGCAATTTCAACGATTCGGCCAAGATACATCACGGCTACGCGATCACTCACGTGCTCGACCAAAGCTAGATCGTGCGCGATAAATAGGTACGTGAGGCCGAGCTCCTGCTGGAGGTCATCCAAGAGGTTCACCACCTGTGCCTGCACTGACACGTCCAATGCACTCACAGGCTCATCTAGAACGAGAAAGTCAGGCTCGACGGAGAGTGCCCGAGCGATCCCGAGACGCTGGCGCTGTCCCCCACTGAATTCGTGAGGATAGCGATCAACATGCTCCGATCGAAGTCCCACTAACTCTAGAAGCTCAACTGCCCTCCCGCGTCTGTTTGTTTTTGCTAGACCGTGTACGTGAAGAACTTCCTCCAGCATTGCCCCCACCGAAAGGCGAGGGTTAAGTGATCCGAAAGGGTCTTGGAATACAAACTGCGCCCGGCGGCGGAATGCCCTAAGTCTTTCATCGTCCATCGCCCCAACATCCTCACCATCGAACCGAACCACACCCGCTGTTGCTTCAAGTAAGCGCAGTACCGTGCGAGCTGTTGTAGACTTGCCACAGCCTGATTCCCCGACTAACCCGAGAGTCTCTCCTCGCCATAAATCGAAGCTGATACCGTCTACCGCTCGGACGTGGCCGACTACCTTACCAAAAGCGCCACGCCTGACCGGAAAATGCTGCTTCAAGCTGCGAACTTCGAGCAAGGGACGTGCGCTGCGATCGACCACTAGCCCGCACCAGTCAAATTAACTGCTTCAGTCTTGCAGCACCGTGAAGACCGGCCCGCACTCTCGAGGGTCACTAGAGCTTGCTCTTCCTCACAGCCGTCTCCCGCTTCCGGACATCGCTCCCGAAATCGACAGCCCCGCGGCCAGTCCACTGGATTAGGAACTGTACCAGAAATTGAATTAAGGCGGCGCCCCGAGTTTGTCACAGAAGGCAATGAAGCTAGTAAGCCCCTCGTGTAAGGATGCGCAGGCTCAGTGAAAATCTCATTTACCGTACCTGTTTCAATCACCTGGCCGGCATACATAACCACAACACGGTCACACACCTCTGCCACAACCCCCAGATCATGGGTGATCAGTAACACTGCCATCCCATGACTAAGGCTCAGTTCTTCGAGTAGTTCAAGGATCTGAGCCTGAATCGTGACATCTAAGGCTGTAGTGGGTTCATCGGCGATGAGAAGCTTCGGCTCACATGAAAGGGCCATTGCGATCATAACGCGCTGGCGCATACCCCCAGATAGCTGATGAGGGTACTCCGCTACCCGGCGATCCGGGGCAGGAATACCAACCTCGTCCAATAGACGGATTGCTTCATCCCTAGCCTCTTTGCGGCCCATTCTGCGATGTACCCTGAGGACTTCGGCGATCTGGTCGCCAACAGAATAGACTGGGTTAAGGGAACTCATTGGCTCTTGGAAGATCATTGAAATCTTGTTCCCTCGAAGATTCCGCATCCGTCCTTCATCCGCACCTATGATCTCGTCACCCAAGAATTTCACTGAACTTCCGGCCATGATTTGGGCGGGGGGCTCTGGTAGAAGGCCCAGTACTGATAGTGAAGTTACAGTCTTCCCACACCCCGACTCGCCAACAATCCCTAGAGTCTCTCCCTCATTCACCTCAAAAGAGACACCATCCACAGCCTTAACTACGCCCTGATCCGTAAAGAAGTACGTGCGTAGGTCCTGTACTCTGAGCATAGGCTCCATCATGTCCGAAGCCTTGGGTCGAGCGCGTCCCTAAGACCATCACCCACTAGGTTAAAGGCAAGAACCGTGAAAACGATGGCGAGGCCTGGAAACGTGGAAAGCCACCAGGCACCGAGAAGATCATCTCTCCCGACCGCAACCATCGTCCCCCAAGATGGGGTGGGCGGCTGAACCCCAAGGCCAAGAAAAGAAAGACCGGCCTCAAGTACGATGGTATTACCTATACCCAACGTGGCCGCTACGATGACCGGCCCGAGCGCGTTCGGGATAAGATGCCGGAGGATGATCCTGCGTTTCGAATAACCTAGGACAGTCGCAGCCTGAATGAACTCCCGCTCACGGAGACTAAGCACTTCGCCACGGACAATTCGCGCAGTACCAGGCCATAGGGTAAGCCCAAGGACCGCGACAATCATAAAAATGGAAGACCCAAAAAGCCCGATGATCGTGATCAACAGAACCAGGCGTGGAAACGAGATTACTATGTCTACAAACCTCATAATCAGTCCATCCACAATCCCGCCCATGAATCCCGCTACCGCCCCAAGTAGGGTGCCTATGGTTACGCTGATACTGACCGCGACGAAGCCAATCGCCAAAGATATACGGGCCCCGTACAAGAGACGAGAAAGCACGTCCCTGGCGTAATTATCTGTCCCGAGGGGATGTACAGTAGATAGTCCTACATACCGCTCAGTGATCAAATTCCCCTGAAACGCCGGGTCATATGGAGCCAGCAGAGGAGTAAGGAGGGCTACTAAATAGAGAGCAATGATGACGATCAGGCCGGCTACTGCCGTGTGGTTCTTAGAAAAAGCTCTAGCCGCCAAATCCCACTGACTGACTCCAATACCTAGCGGACGATCCGACCCTGAGACGTCCCGCCACGACCAAGTCCAAGCCACTATAAGAGACACCACTAAGGTCACTAAGGCCAAACTTTGGTCCCACGCGCCCCCTAGCGCACCAATTACACGCTCGTAGCGGGCCGTCAGAACCCAGAGGCAGCCAAGCCAAGTAAGAAGAACAGTCCAGCCCGTCCCCCAGCGCCCGGTCAATAGTTGCGGCAGGCCAGGAAGGGCAGCGGATACGACTCTCCATCGCCTACGGGCAACTAAGAACCCGTCACTCATACCTGATCCGAGGGTCGATCACCGCGTAGAGTACATCCGCAATGAGGTTCGCAACCACAACCATAGATGCGAAGAAGAAGGTCCCAGCCATCACCAATGGATAATCTCTGATGAAGATGGCATCGTAGATCGTCCGCCCCATACCAGGCCAGGCAAAGATCGTCTCAATGAAAATTGTCCCACTAAAAAGGACTGGGATATACAAGCCGACCAGTGTGATTACTGGAATTAAAGCATTACGGAGCGCATGCTTGAAAACCACGACTGCCTCCGACAACCCCTTCGCCTTTGCTGTTCGGACGTAATCCTGTCGTATCACTTCGAGCATGCTACCGCGCATGTAGCGAGCAATGCCTGCAGTGAGAACCAGTGCAAGAGATAGGGTTGGTAACACGAGGTGCATCACCCGGTCCCGGACCTTTTCGCCGAAAGTCAGGAAATCGTAGTCCACACTTACTATCCCGGAAGCTGGGAACCAGATTGGCAAGTCCCACACATTACGGGCAAAAAGACTAAGAGTCAGAATCAGCATTAGAGCGAGCCAGAAGGACGGCATCGAGTAAAAGAAGAGCAATACGACGCTCATTGCTGAATCCATGATAGAGTACTGCCGGACAGCCTGTATCGTCCCGATGATTATGCCGAAAAGGAATGCTACAAAGAGCGCGCAAGCAGACAGGATGAGTGTATTAGGCAGGAAATCCACCAGCACTTCCAGGACCGGCCGAGAGTGTGAAATAGAGTGACCGAAGTCGCCGGTAAGCATCGCACCCAACCAACGCAGATAGCGCACGTGTACGGGTTGATCCAAACCAAAGTTGATGCGCATCTGCTCGATGACATCCTGGGTCATCCCAGGTGACAGGAAGTATAGGGTCGGATCACCCGGAGCTAGGTTGACCGCAAAAAAGACGATCGTGGCAATTCCAAGTACAAGCGGGATTGCACTTAGCAATCGTCTAATGATGTATCTCGTCATCCTAGCACATCAGAAGCTCGAGGGCGCTGTGAGGTCGACCAGATCAGCGGCTTGCGGGATCCAAATACCAGTCCTTGATATTTAGCCACTCACCACGTGCATCCATCTCGACCCCCTTCACGCGCCGATTGACACCCTCAAGTCGATCTGGAAAATAGAAGTAGGTATAAGGCTGCTCCTCAATGAGGAGTTCTTGGTACTCCCTCCATAGCGCCATGGCCTCTGTCCGGTCTGCTGTAATACTGAGCTCTTCGAGAAGTCGGTCGATATCCCCGTTGTCCGTACCTGACCATGCATAGGGCTGATTGATACGCTCAGAATGAAAGAGGTCGATATCGTCTAGCTTGAACTCCACCACCCAACCCATAACCACACCATCGAAGTCTCGAAGATCTGGTGTGTTGATTTGTTGGAGCAACGTCCCCCACTCAACCACCTGCGGCTGAACCTCGACGCCCACTGCACTTAGTTGCTGTTGCATAATTTCCGCGATGTCCTGCCGCTGCTGGTTCCCTGTGTTGTACTTGATGGATAATGACAAACGTGTGCCGTCTTCCGACTCACGCACGCCATCCCCATCGCGGTCTTGCCATCCTGCCTCCTCGAGCAGAGCCCGAGCACCATCAGGGTCGTATGCTAAGGAAGGCATTGAGCCTGGATCGTATGCCCAGTGGAAGGGCGGAACACCTGTATTCGCAACCTGCCCATAACCCTGGAGAATCGCTTCAACGATCTCAGCCCTGTTTGTCCCTATAGTTATGGCACGTCGGACACGGGGATCGGCAAGCTGCGGTTTCCGTGCATTCCAACCAACGAACACATAACTCCTGCCTGAAAAATTTAGTAACTCAAGGTTCTGATTATCGATTATCTGTTGAGCTTGATCCGGACGCGGTGCTATGTACACATCGATATTTTCGATGAGTAGCTCGGTGAGAAGAGTCGTCTGCTCTGGGATTACTCGGTAAACGTAGCGGTCTAAAAATGGACGGCCGCCGAGGGCTTCTGGGAATGCCGGATTAGCCTCGAAAACCCATCGGTCCTGCGGGACGTGCTGCGCAAACACGAAGGGGCCATTGCCGACAGGACACTGCGTGCCATACGGATGCAGCTTCAGTTGATCACGCGGAACATCACCTAAGAGGTGTTCCGGCAGGATCCCAAGCGTGCGGAACGGGTCCATAAAATCGGCATGCGGCTCTAACAGGATGCGAATCGTAAAGTCGTCGACAACCTCCACGCCATCTGGACCCTTAACGTAATGGTCCCAGAATGCAGCGTTTGGGAAAGCTGTGAGCGGATCGGTGACAGCTTCGTACGTGAAAGCTACGTCATGGGCATCGGTCTGTTCTCCATCGTGCCAACGCACGTCCTGCCGAATATGGAACGTGACGGCTCGCCCATCAGGAGCAACCTCCCAATCCTCCGCGAGATACGCGCGTGGCTCACCACCTGCATCGTAGTTGATCAAGGTCATCAGACCAACGAATTGCTGATGCTGCGCGTCAGTATAGTTAGAAGACACGGCTGAGTTTAAACCATCGGGCATGTCACCGATCGTACCCAGAACCACGGTGCCTCCGTAGCGTGGCTCATCAGGAATCGGATGAGCTTCACGCGCCTCAGCCATGAACGTCTCGACTGCCGGGATTACCTGTTGGCAAAATGGATCATTCGAGCCGATGCCGGCATCACTACCCCCACAGGATGACAGGCCCAACACAGCTCCAAGTCCTATCAAACCTTTCTTAAATAATTCTTTCATTTTCGCCACGTCCATGACGTCTTATTGTAACGCTCATTTTCGAGTCGGCCTGCAGTTTCAATCTCTTCGTGCGTATACCCTACTGAAGCCCACTTGCCCCCTAAGTGACCCTTTAGGTTCACTGCAACAGCTCTAGCTACAAAATCAGGGCTTGTGGCACCCACCAACTCCCTCAGGGTCACTGACGTTGCCCGGCTACTCGTATCTCCGAATAGGCCATCAAGTTGCGACTGATCTCCGTCCAAGAGTATAGAACCATGCTGTAGCAACCTGCCGCCAATTCTAGCCTGCGCACTTCCCACAAGTTTCCGACCATTTGCAGTGACTTCCCCGGCCGCAGGTGACTGGAAGCAAGGTCCAGATGATAACGGCTGGCACTGCCTGTCCTTAGACAAAGTCACCGGTGCATTCAGCGAAATGAGAGCCTTTGCCAATGTTCTATTGATCTCTTCGTAAATTTCTCTAGGTCTAACGGTCTCCCTAAGTGGTATAACTATTGAGTAAGTCAGTTCCTTATCATGCAGAACGGCACGACCACCAGTAGGTCTGCGCACGTACTCGAAGTTAGTGCTGCACACCACCTGTTCACTGTAACGACCGACCGCTGGCTCGTTCCTGCCGAAAGACACTGTAGGTCGCTTCCAGCTATACAATCGCAAGACCCCTTCATTCCGAGGCAAACACACCGCGAGCGCATGATCGAGTGCCATATTACGCGGACCTGAACGCGGCACATCATGGATCAAACGCCACGAGATCTCTGGGGCTACCATCGATCGTTGCGAGCAGAGCCTAGAGACCAAAACGCTCAGAACTCCCAAACATCTCCCGGCATCATGATCTCAACCCTAGCCCGATCACCTACAGCAGCCTTAAAAGCTCCGACATCTTGCACAATCAAGGGCCAGGTATCGTAATGCATCGGGATCACAACCTCGGGCTCAATAAACTCAACTGCCCTAACCGCATCTTCTGGACCCATTGTGAAGCGATCACCGATGGGTAGCATTGCAACATCGACTTTCCCTTTGAGTAACTGCATATCCATAGTCAGGCCTGTGTCACCCGCATGATAAAAGCGCTGTCCACTGGCAAAGTTGATTAGCACCCCCGCGGATACAGATGTGAAGGCCTCTCCACCCGGTAGCTGAACGATACCACCGTGCGGTGAATTAGTGAGCTTCACATAACCAAACGGGAACTGCACCCCGCCACCGATGTGCTGAGGGCTCGCCGGGAATCCCTTGCTCTCCATATAGGCGGCAATCTCAAATGTGGAAATAACCGTTGCGTTGGTCTTCTCAGCCAGCGGAATAAGGTCTGCAACATGGTCGGCATGACCATGGGTTACAAGAATGAAGTCAGCCTCGACATCCTCGACGGCAAGTTTGGTAGCTGGATTATCTGAGAAGTACGGATCAATCACCAACTTGCTACCATCATCCGCCTCAATAGAGCACGTGGCGTGCCCATGGAACGTCAACTTTGCCATAAACCCTCTCTCTCAGATCGGAATAAGAAGACCTTAGTAATCATGTAATCGGCCTTAGGTCAATCAACGATCGATAGACATTCTATCTGGGCTAATCGTAAGCCTCTACCGGCGGACAAGAGCAGACGAAGTTTCTATCTCCGTGGGCGTTATCGACTCGCCGCACCGGAGGCCAAAATTTCGCAGCGTGAGTCCACGGCGCAGGATAAGCAGCGCTAGAGCGTGCGTAGGGATGGGCCCAATCATCTGCGGTCAACATTGCAGCTGTGTGTGGTGCATTTCTGAGGACATTATCATCCGGGTCTGCAACACCAGCTAGGATTTGGTCCACTTCCCCCTTAATAGCGATCATCGCGTCACAAAAGCGATCAAGTTCTTCTTTAGACTCTGATTCAGTCGGCTCAATCATGAGTGTGCCAACAACTGGCCACGACACGGTAGGCGCATGAAAGCCATAGTCGATGAGGCGTTTCGCAACATCTTCCTCTGTGATGCCCGTCGCCATCCTCATTGGCCTAAGATCCAAGATGAACTCGTGGGCGACGAGGCCATTCACCCCGCGGTAGAGAACATCAAAGTGGTTCTCGAGTCGTTTGGCCATATAGTTGGCATTGAGTATCGCTACCTCTGATGCACGCTGGATCCCGCCCTTACCCAACATGGCGATGTAGGCCCATGATATCGGAAGGATACCCGCACTACCCCAAGCAGCAGATGAGATCGCCCCGATTGCTCGATCCCCTCCCACATTGTGGATCGGGTGGCCTGGGAGATAAGGAGCTAGCTTGTTGTTGACACAGATCGGGCCCATTCCTGGCCCACCACCCCCGTGTGGTATCGCGAACGTCTTGTGAAGATTTATATGACACACATCTGCACCGTAGTCACCTGGGCGAGCGAGCCCAACCTGCGCGTTTAGGTTAGCCCCATCTAGGTAAACGAGCCCGCCATTGTCATGCACGGTGCGGCACACATCCTGGATACTTTCCTCGAAAACACCGTGCGTTGACGGATATGTAACCATAAAGGCCGCTAGTGCTTCTGCATGTTCATGGGCCTTCGCGGTTAGGTCTTCCACGTCGATCGTGCCATCTTCGGCACTCTTCACTACCACCACCTTCATACCTGCCATCACTGCACTGGCCGGATTCGTACCATGAGCAGAAGCAGGTATCAGGCAAATATTTCGGTGGGTATCCCCGCGGTCCTCATGGTAAGCACGGATCACCAAGAGGCCAGCATACTCACCCTGCGCGCCGGAGTTGGGCTGCAACGAAGTTTTAGCAAAACCAGTGATGACCGCTAGCCACCTCTCAAGATCAGAGAAAATCTTCTGGTAGCCACGTGCTTGATCCAGCGGAGCAAAAGGGTGCAACCCCCCCCATTCCCTCCAAGTAATTCCTGCCATTTGGCTAGTAGCATTGAGCTTCATCGTGCAAGACCCAAGTGGAATCATACTCGTGTTAAGAGAAAGATCCTTGTTCTCAAGCCGATGGAGATAACGAAGCATTTCAGTTTCTGAATGATACCGCTTGAAAACTGGGTGCTCCATGTACGGGCTTTGTCGAGCAGCCCATTCAGGGAGGCCCGGAACAGGGACACTTTCGGATACAGAGCACGCACTGAAGTCTGGCGGTGCTCCATCATTGAAAACAGCGAAAAGATCATTGATATCGATCGATCTCGTCACTTCATCCAACGCGATCCCCAGGGTACCGTCACCGAAGTCCCGCAGATTAATTCCTGCTGCCAAAGCGTAAGCCATGACCTCTTCGGCATCCTTGTTGGGCCGGACACGGATGGTATCGAAGAAGACTTCAGTTAGTACTTCATGACCCAGTAATTTAAGGCCAGACATCAACGCCCAAGTGAGCCCTCTAACCTGCTCTGCAATCTTTCTGATACCAGCAGGTCCATGGTAGACCCCAAAAGCGGCAGCCATGATCGCCAGCAGTACCTGCGCTGTGCAAATATTAGACGTAGCCTTTTCTCGACGAATGTGCTGCTCGCGCGTCTGGAGAGCCATGCGAAGCGCTGGGTTTCCAGCTTCGTCAACCGAAACCCCGATGATACGCCCTGGAAGCTTTCTCTTGAAAGACTCTCCAGCAGCCATGAAAGCTGCGTGCGGCCCACCGAACCCCAATGGCACACCAAACCGTTGGGAGTTGCCGATCGCAACATCGGCGCCCCATTCCCCAGGGGGAGTCAGCATAGTGAGCGCCAGTAGGTCCGTGGCCGCTACCACCATGGCACCTAAAGTCTTCACCCTGGCGGTAAAATTACGATAATCCAATACCCTTCCATCAGTGCTCGGGTACTGCACTAGAGCCCCAAAAATGCCGTCCTGAGGCTCGAAAGTCTCGTGATCACCAACAATCACCTCAATGCCCAGCGGCCAGGCACGAGTTTTGACAACATCTATAGTCTGCGGATGACACAACTCTGAAACGAAGAACACGTTGGCCCCGGCGGTTGCTTCTCCATGCGCAAGGTGCATCGCTTCTGCTGCTGCTGTAGCCTCATCAAGTAGTGACGCGTTCGCTATCTCCAGGCCAGTCAGATCAATGATCATCGTTTGAAAATTCAGCAGAGCCTCTAAACGACCCTGAGCAATCTCAGCCTGGTAAGGAGTGTACTGAGTATACCAGCCTGGATTTTCGAGAATATTCCTTTGAATCACAGAAGGTACATGGGTGTCACTGTAACCCATCCCCAGAAACGACCGGAAAACTTTATTCTTGGAAGCGATCGTCCTCAGATGCGAGAGGAGATCTGCTTCTGTCAGAGGCCCCGATAAATCAAGTTCCTTTTCGACTCGGATTGATGAGGGCACAAGGTCGTCCACCAACTGGTTTAACGATGGATAACCGACGGCCTCAAGCATAGCCATCACATCAGCCTCATCCGGGCCAAGATGGCGAGCTTCAAAGTCGGGCGATGGGTCGACCCGGGTCATGGCAATAATTGAGGAGTTGGAAAGGACGAGGGCCCGGTCAGCCTATATGCTCCGCATAGCCGTCCGGCGTCAGGAGTTCGTCAACTTCGGTCGGATCACTCACCCGTAGACGAATCATCCAACCGGCACCGTACGGATCAGAATTCACGAGCGACGGATCGTCATCGAGGTCGGTATTGATATCAATTACCTCCCCTTCTACAGGGCAGTACAAGTCACTAACCGCCTTTACAGCCTCAATGGTTCCAAATACCTCCATTTTCTGGAGGATCACTCCCGTATCAGGCAACTCTACAAACACCACATCACCAAGCTCACCCTGAGCGTAATCAGTGATCCCGATCACGTAGACACTCTCGTCATCAGTGCCCTGTAAGTACTCATGCTCTTCGGTGTAATGTAGGTCACTGCGAATCTCGGACATCCAGTCCTCTCACGAGTATAGCGGCAAAAGTTTGGAGTAAAGCGACCTGAGCATGACGGGGTTTCGACGCCGGGTCAACCCTGCTCAATTCAGTCCTTCGCACTACCTTACTAAGCTTGAGTTCGACTGGACTCATGGACCTGAATACGCGTCTCGCAACCCTCGCCACACCTACTTAGAGTTAACGTGATCTCCAGGGCCGCACTGGTTAGAATGTCTAGCTGTAAATACTAAGCTTCGTGCACCCATTCGAATCCAAGGTGACTCGTAGGGTGGCGTCGATGCGTATAGAATTGCATGGTGGGGTTTGATTATTGCGGAAGAGAACGGCCCTCAGACATGTCAGACAGTGACACTGAGGCCTGGAGTATCTTCAAAGTTTGCCGAACATGAATAGACATACCATCGCTAAGGTGCTGATGAGATGAGTTATACAACTGCCTCCCTTGCCCTGATCACGTTCGGAATCTGGGAGACGCTGCTAGTTGTCGGCGTCCTCATGCTTCTTTTCGGAGCGAAAAAGTTGCCCATGTTGGCCCGCGGGCTTGGCACTGGCATCCGAAATTTCAAGGGTGAACTGAAGGAAAGTCCCAAACTTCAAGAAGCCCCAGCCGACCCAGAGGCTGGCGAGGCCGACACTCCATAAGCAACGGTATGGCATCAGACGCGCTATCGCGCGTCGTCGTCGTCCTCGATCACCCAAAGGATGTCGTTAATATTGCTGGGGTTGTCCGCGTCATGATGAATTTTGGTTTGTCTCGACTTAGGCTCGTTCAACCGGATGAGTTTGACTCCTACCGGATCGGAGGTATCGCGCACCGCAGTGCTCCTCTCACTGAGTCAGCCACGCTTCATGAAACGCTGGAGGATGCGGTTGCAGACGCAAACTTCGTTGTAGGTACAACCGCCAGAGCAAGAACCGCCGGTCGGAGCTACGTTCGGCCCCGCAAGATCGGTGGAGTGATAGCTGAAAAAGCCGCTGATAGCACAGTTGCAATCGTACTAGGGCGCGAGGACCGAGGGCTCACAAATGAGGACCTCGATTCCTGCCACGCCGTGACGATCATCCCAACTGCACCTAAATACTCAAGCCTTAACCTTGCTCAAGCGTGCCTAGTCGTAGCTTACGAAGTTTTCCTCGCAGTTGGAGCAGGTGAACAAGAGATACCAAAGGGACGTCGAGCAACACGCGCTCCTACCCAAGAGGAGCTGGAGGAGACATTCACAGCCATAGAGGCTGGGCTAGCTCAGATAGACTTTTATAAGGCTCGGGAGCCTAGCGCCGTGATGCGGACACTCCGGACGATCTTATCCCGGGCAGAGCCAGACCTCAGAGAAGCCCGGCTCCTGGCCGCTATCGGTTATGAGATTCAGCATCACATTGACAGGATCACTAAATCTTGATGGGCTTGATTCAACTTCGCCATCTAGCAAAGGTCTTCAGGCTTATCTTATTGCAAACTCCTTGAGCATCTTATGACTGACAAGCCCACGTTGCAGGAGGTCCGCGAGCTTCTAGACTTCGCAACCCAACTCGCAATCCAGGCTGGCGACCATACACTCAAATACTTTGGCGGTGTTGTACACCATGACGCCAAGGGTGATGGTTCGCCGGTCACCATAGCCGATAGGGAAGCCGAGCAGCTGATTAGGGCTAAGATTGAGAAACACTACCCTCATCATTCAATCCTCGGTGAGGAGTACGGGGAATCCAACGAAGGCGCGCGTGTTCGTTGGATTCTCGATCCTATCGACGCCACTCGTTCCTTTATGCGTGGTGTACCTCTCTACGGAGTGCTCATAGGCATAGAGATCGAAGGTGAGAGCGCTGTAGGAGTTTCTCACTTCCCACCGCTCTCTGAAACGATAGCAGCCGGGATGGGTCTCGGTTGCACTTGGAATGGAAAGCCCTGTCGAGTCTCACCAGTTTCCGAGCTTGAAAACGCCGTGATCTGCACTACGGATGTGGAGCGGATCTTGTCTCGCCCTGAAGGGAAAGGCTGGCGCCGCCTGCAACAGCAAGCCGCTTTCTCACGCACGTGGGGTGACTGCTACGGACATGCACTGGTGGCCACCGGCAGAATCGAAGCTCAGGTTGATCCTGTCATGGCGCCGTGGGACGCCGGTCCATTTCTAACGATTACAACAGAAGCTGGTGGCCTCTTTACTACCTTAAGCGGTGACGCAACAGTGCACGGCGGCTCAGGAGTCAGTAGCAACGGGCTAATCCACAAGAAAGTCCTCGCAGACCTCATTGACCTATAAATTACTGCAGCTTGAGGCCAAGCATTGCCTTAAGGCGTCAAGCTATGTGCGAGTCAGGTTATACTTGAAGATGCACCAGATTGCCCGGACACCATCCTTCCACCCGATCTTCTTTCCTTCGTCGTAGGTGCGGCCCGAGTATGAGATGCCGACCTCGTAGATCCTCAACCGCATTTGAGCGAGCTTCGCGGTGATCTCTGGCTCGAACCCAAATCGGTCTTCTTTGAGGTCAACAGATTTTATTATCTCAGTCTTGAATGCCTTATAGCAGGTTTCCATGTCCGTGAGATTGAGGCCGGTTAACGCGTTTGATAAGAGAGTAAGAAATTTGTTGCCTACCGAGTGCCAAAAATAGAAGACCCTATGACTCTGGCCACCTATAAAACGTGATCCGTAAACGACGTCTGCCTTACCCAACAAAATAGGATTAAGGATCTTGGGGTAATCGAATGGATCGTACTCAAGATCAGCGTCTTGAATGATTGTTACGTCTCCTGAAGCGACACAGATACCCGTCCGGAGTGCAGCCCCTTTCCCGCGATTCTTTTCATGCTGAAGCAGGGTTATGTCGCTCGCTTCAGCCAGCTGCTCTAATATTTCTCGAGTGCCATCAGTCGATGCGTCATCAACTATGATGATTTCTTTTTCATACGGCGCATCACGTACTCGTTTGACGATCTCTACAATAGTCGTCTTTTCATTGAAGACCGGCATCACAACCGACAGAGTAGGCAAGGGCAACTCCCTGTTTACTTCTGAGTCCTCTGGGTTGGTCAGGAACTCATCCTTTTAGAGCTCATCATCGCAAAGTTGAGCCATCAGTCAGTGAGGTGGTTCACATTCTCACCTTCAGAGTAGGAACTGGAGGCTTAATCCTCCTGGTCGATAGAGGGGGGCGGATGACCCCAACGGATAAGCGACCACAAGCGCTCATGACCGTAGAAGACTATGAACTTTGCCACGGCCTCAATTCCGCCGACAAACAGGGCCAACTCCAGTTCGCCCGACAAAAGAAGAACGATTCCTACCGTAGTTAATGAAGCTAGTAGACGCCAAGTGACGGCTTTAGCCAGGCTCCTGGAACGCGTATCACCCATGCTTATCGATCCCTGAAGGTAGCTTTGTGGTGGCTGGCCACACATCCTCTACAATGGAGCCTTAGCCTAGAATTCCACAAGCTTAACTATCTAACTGAACGACCTGAACACCATCTCTTATCTAACAAAAACTGAAGTCCTCTGCTACATAACATCCTGGATCTTTCGGATGAGGGATGACCTTTATCCCTATCCTGAGTTGACCGACATAAGTTCGACTTCGAAGACAAGTACGGCACCGGATGGGATGTCTCCCGGGGGGCTCGCACCGTACCCTTCCGCCGGAGGGATGATGATGCGTCGCGTAACACCAACCCGCATACCAGCCATCCCGTCCTGAAAGCCTGGGATGACTTCACGTGGGTTAGCGTTGAATCGGTAGGAGAACAACCCCTGACTGAACACCTCGCCAGATACTAACCAGCCCGTGTGGTCCACAACTGCGATGTCTCCTGCAGCAAGTAACGCGGTTGAGTCACTAGCCAATACAAGGTCCTCAATGTAGACCCCGCTGGTAAGTCGCGTCATCTGCGACAGGTCAATATTGAGACTCGAGTGGAAGTCAACTTCTTCGATGACTTCAAATTCCGGAGCAGTTGGATCGTCGCCGCAACCGCCGATGATTGCTGTGACACCCATCACAATCGCAAGAACTCCGCCCCTCAACCCGCCACTACTCATGTGGTGGGGCTAGGCACCTCTACTGCCACCTCGGCCTCTAGGGTCTCCGCATCCACCATAGGTTGCCACACTTGAATGGCGGGGAAGGTGCTCAAGAACCACCGAACTGCGAGGATGTAGAGGCCAAGAAACATAAGCCCGATTAACGGCTGCCAGTGTGTGAAGATCGGGTCTCCCTCATGATACAAAGACGGCGCGACCATACCGTAGCGCTCGAGCCAGATACCGAAGAGAATGATCGACGTAAAGGTCGCCAGCAGAGCGGGCTTCATCTTTGGTTTACGTCCTATGAGTCCCGCAAAAGGAATAATGAAGCAGAGTACAATCACTAGCGCTGAGTAAGCACCCCACGGGGGATCTGAACGACGAATGATCCAAGCTTGTTCCCATGGAAGCTTACCGTACCAAATCACGATGTATTGGCTAAAGAACAGGTAAGTCCAGAATACGCAGAACGCGAAAGACAGCTTCCCCAAATCCCAACGCTGTTGAAGGCCGATATGATTTTCAAAGGCCGTGTCCTGCGTCCTGAGGTATAAGCTCCAAAGCGCTGTTCCAGCGATTCCCGTCCAAAAGGCCCCCATAAAGAACCAAGGTCCCATCATCGTGCTAAACCAGTGCGGCTCTAACGACATGACCCAGTCGTAGGAAACTATAGTCATCGTTAACGCATAAATCATAACAAAAGCCGGTCCCAGTTTTGTCATCCGGCTGTAGCTGTTGACCTCCTCCTGCTCCTGGCCTCTCCAGCCCTGAGTCAACTTGTCACGCCACCCACTGCGCGATGACTCCTTGTCGCCAGCTTCTTGTAGAAGTCCCATATCTGGGCGAACAGCGTGGTAGACAAAATAGAGCGCCATCCCAAATAGAAGGCCGACCATTATCACGTTCCTAGTCACAAGGAACGGCATATTCAGCCACGCTGCCTTATTCGCGACGACGGGATCAGTCTCCATCATCTCAATCCAAGGGAAGTATGTCTCCCCGATACCAAGCATCGGCAGCATCAAGAGAAATGAGATTGGCAAGAAGGCCACGAATGACTGACTCACCCGGCGTACTGACCAGTTCCATTTCGCTTTCACGATCCATGTTGCCACAGCGAATAGCACCCCGCCAATGGACACGCTCGTAAAAAACAGCCAGTTAGTCACATAGCTGATCCAAGCAGACTCTGGATTCTGACCAAGGCGGATAACGAATGAGATCAGCCCCACGATCACAGCTGCGCCAGCCAACATGGTTGCTCGCGTCGATCGCGGCAGATAGCGGACCGGAATTTCAGTAGGGGCTTGAACGTCGGCCATTAGTTACCTGCCTGCGCCTGGAGTTGACGCACGTAGTTCACGACGTGCCATCGATCAAAATGTGATATCCTACTGCCATACTCCGGCATCAAACCTCGGCCCACCCGGATCATCGCATAAATGTATTGATCCGAGTATGCCGCTACGACGTCACCTGAAAGGTTATAAGCTGGTAAAACCAGATGCTGCTGAGCAATATACGCGTTAGTCCCTACTCCATCAGGCCCATGGCAAACAACGCAGAAGCGCATGTAGATCTCCTCACCTCGGGCCAACGATGCCGCATCCGTAGGAGTAGTCGGATTAACCATGCCCTGAATCACAGCCGCCCCCTCACCGGGAGTGCCTAGATCGAGTTGAGTGAACGGTGGCACGAACACACCTTCTGGCTGACCGATGTTGACTTCTCCATCAGCCGCCGGATAGTTCCCAGCTGAGAATGCAACTGAGTTAATCGGTGCAGGACGGGTATTCTCATATGGATCGAAAGAACGTTGGTCGCGCATTGAGCGACCGAACACCGAGACCATTGCATCATCAAGCGGCTTGCAGCCTGCCAGAGCTACTAATACCAGCACCCACACCAGCGGTTGCATGAGTCGAGCGCTATGCATCTGCTGCCCCCTCTCGAACCTCAATCGGCTCCTGCTCGGTCAAAATCCGCCTCGCCTCATCAAGCCGCGCTCCCTCTGCTTCTACATAGACACCATAGCGACCAGCCGTAAACTCAGGGTCGTATACTACAGCCGGCTTGAGATTCGGAAGTCGACTCAGCACAAAAAGTCCAATGATCGTGGAGAGTGCACCGAAGAGAATCATCAGCTCGAAGATGATGATTACATAAGGCGGTATCGACACAATCGGCTTCCCGCCAACCACCAGGGGCCAATCCATAGAAGTCCATGTAGTAAGGGCCAGGCCCGTCGCTGCTCCAGTAAGGCCACCTACCAGAGTCCATACACGAACCGGGCTTTGATCATAACCGAGTGCATGCTCGATATGGTGGTCCGGATACGGTGCGTACGCCTTAACCTGAAAGCCCGCACTTCGAAGTCCTGTAATAGCGTCTATAGTCGAATCCAGATACTCGTAAGATGCCAGGATACCAGCACTCATCAGTGAGCCTCCCCGGCCTGCTTACGCATAGGCGGCGGCATGACTTCCTTGAGTTCCTGAATGGCAACAGGAGGCAAAAGCCGCGTGAATAGCAGGAACCAAAAGCTGAACCAACAGAAGCTCCCGAGCAGGATACACATCTCGGTCACGGATGGCCTGTAAATCCCCCAGGCAAACGGCTCGTACTCATGATGCAAGGACGTTACAACAATCACATACCGCTCAAACCACATACCAATGTTTACGAAGATGGAGATGACGAATAGGGCTGGGATTGAATAGCGCACGCGTTTGAACCAAAGCATGATTGGCACGAAGCCATTACACACAAGCATCGTCCATGTAGCCCACCAATATGTTCCGAAAAGGCGGTTCCAGAACGCCGTCCGCTCGACCTCCTCACCGCTGTACCAGGCGAGGAAAAACTCCGAAAGATATGCGTAGAATACGATCAGCGACGTAAGAAGCATGAGCTTCGCCATCGCATCGAAGTGCTTGGTTGTGAGATATGCCTCCAGACCAAAGATCTTCCGCATCGGGACCACAAGGGTGATCACCATCGCTATGCCACTGAAGATTGCACCAGCTACGAAATACGGGGCAAAGATCGTTGTGTGCCATCCAGGAACGATTGACATCGCGAAGTCCCAGGACACGACAGAATGCACTGAGAGTACTAATGGCGTAGCAAGTGCAGCGAGGAAGATGTAGGCCTTTCCAAAGTGGTGCCACTGCGAGTCAGAGCCTTGCCAACCAAGCGAAATCAGCTGGTACAGTTTCTTGCGCAGCCCAGTAGCTCGGTCCCGTGCCGCTGCAATGTCAGGGATCGTACCGAGATAGAAGAACGTCGCAGAAACTGTGAAGTACGTGGTGATCGCAAAAACATCCCAAACCAAAGGCGACTTAAAGTTTGGCCACAGAAACCGGGAGTTTGGGTACGGAATCAGCCAATACGCGTGCCAAAGTCGACCTACGTGGATTAGTGGGAAGAGACCCGCCGTCATCACGGCGAACACGGTCATCGCCTCGGCCGCCCGATAGATTGACTGCCTCCAGGGCGCCCGGAAAAGGAAGAGGATCGCTGAGATCAGCGTACCGGAGTGCGCAATACCAACCCAAAACACGAAGGTTGTGATGTAAACGCCCCAACCTACGGGTGCGTTGAGTCCCGAGACACCGATGCCCAGAACCATCTGCCTAATCCACATAGTGAAGAAAAGCCCAACGCCAGCCGCAGCGATACCGAAAAGTATCCACCAACCCTTGCCTGGCGTGGTGAGCATCTTGAGGACGTCACGATTGACGTCGTCAAGGCGATGGAGATCCGGGTGAGTTAGGGCGCCGCGCTCTCTAGTTCCGAGGGTGGCCATCCTAGTGCTCCCCTGACGAAACTTCGTGGAATGTGACTTTCTTCAAGTAGTTCACGGCAGGCTGCGTGTTGATAAGCTCGTCGAGCACCCTGTAGGTGCGTTCACTAGCCACAACTTCAGACACTCGGGACTGCGGGTCACGGATGTTACCGAAGACAATACATTCGGCCGGACAACTCTGTTGGCACGCTGTTACAATCTCACCATCACGCACGTCCCGGCCGCCTTCAAGTGCTGCTCGATTTTCTGCATCACGGATCCGCTGCATACAGAACGAACACTTTTCCATAACCCCGTTGTCCCTAACTGTGACATCTGGATTCCACTGCCAATTAAGGGGTTCTGGAACATCGTCTGTATAGCGATACCAGTTAAATACACGGACCTTGTAAGGGCAGTTGTTCGCACAATAGCGAGTGCCGACGCAACGGTTATAGATCTGAGCGTTGACTCCCTCGGGCGTGTGATACGTAGCGAATACAGGACAGACCGGCTCGCACGGGGCATTCCCACAATGCTGACACAGCATCGGTAGGAAGCGAACGTCGAGGTCGTCCGCTTGAGTGGCATCTACATGCTCATAGTAGCGCTCGATACGCATCCAACTCATCTCGCGTCCCATGAGCACCTGATTCTCACCCACCCAAGGCACGTTGTTCTCTGACTGACAAGCCGTCACACAAGCGCTGCAGCCTGTGCACTTGTCGAGGTCGATTGCCATGGCCCAGCGAGGCCCATCATGAGCATCCGCATACTCCCCATGCTGGGCACCAGGGAGCGGGAACGCGGATGGAGCACCCTCCTCAGCTGGGACAGGCACGAAGCCACCCACGCCCTGAAGCTCCCGGAGCTCCTCATGATGCTCGCCTTCAACTTCATGTTCTTCCTCACCCAAGAGGGCTAGCTGGACGGCCGGAGCAATTGGTCGGTCATGCTGGTCATCCGAGCCCTCTACCGTCGCGATGCGCCGACTTTGGCCCGTAGGCTCGACCACCACCTTCGTCGCTAAAGTCACCAGAGCACCGGAAGGCTGCTCTGCCTCAGCTGGAAGTAATCCTAGGGCGTTAACACCGTTGCCATCAGCATAGCGACCCATCCCAGTGTGGCCGCCACCCATTGCTAGGGCGACTGTGTCCTCTCGGATGCCGGGATAGAGCCAAACCGGAACTTCCAACGAACCATGCGGTGAGCTTACTGAGACGATATCGCCATTCCTGATCCCACGTTCCTCAGCGGTGTGTGGGTTTACTTCGAGCCATGAATGCCAGGTTATTTTGGAAACCGGGTCGGGCAACTCTTGCATCCACGGACTGTTTGAGAACTCACCTCCACCAAACCGTCCCGAGGGATGAACCAGCAGGGTTAGTCCGTCATCACTACCGTCGAGAAGTGGTGTGTCAAAGCTGAGCGCAGTATCAGGCGCCCTTAACTGCGCGGCACCCTCATCAGTGGCCCCCGATTCACCGACACCGACCCTGAGTGTTTGGTGCCAATACGTTTCGAAATCACCGGATGAGCCGTCATGTGCTGTCTCGTGACGTGCCCGAAGGTATTCATAAAAAGTTCCGACTTCAGGCTCGCTACCAAGATGCCCGAGCACGGCAAGCATCGTGTCGCCGGAAGGTCTGGAATCGAAAGTAGAGACTTGCTGCATGACCGGCTGCTGGATAGCCAGGGCACCAGCGCGAGGAGTTGAATCACCCCATGACTCGAAGAAATGGCTATCAGGAAGCACCAAGTCACATAGAGCAGACGTTTCATCCATGGCAGACGCGAACGAAACCTTGTACTGCACCTGCTCAAACGCCTCAACAAAGCCTGATGTGGAGGGAAGCGAATAGGCGGGGTTCGTGCCGTGCACAATCACAACCCCAATGTCACCTGAGGCCATAGCGTCAATCACAGACTCAATGTCTGAATAAGATGCAGTCGCCGCAGGGGACACACCCTCATAAAAAACTGTCGTCCCGACGTTGCCAGCGACGTGGTTCAGGATCATAACGGCCAGATTCGCGGCCGTAGCGTTCCTGTGATGAGCACCTGGACCAGGACCCATTGCCAGGCTCGATGGCTCTAATGCAAAGCGTCCTGCCAATTCCTCAATGGCCTCCACGCTCACACCAGCCGCGGCCGCGGCACTCGCCGGATTGTAGGCCTGCAGAAGATTGGCATAGGGGCCAGCTGCGTCTGGGCCTGCAATTGCAGAGGCCATACCTAGAGCGACTGCTGCTTCCGAGCCCGGCCGGATCGGGATCCATTCGTCTGCGTTCAGACCGGTGAGCGAAAGACGCGGGCCAAGGTAGACGAAACGCCCCTTTTCACCCCCAGCCTCGTCCACAGCGCTCATACTTGCAAAACCTTTGCTGTGGGCAACCGGCGAGGTCCCTGTCTCTATAAAATCGTTACCGAACGAGAGCAGAAGATTTGCGGCACCGATGTCATACCTAGGTACCGCATTCACTCCATAAGCAATCCGGGCAGCCTCTTTCAGCGGCGCATCCGAAACTGCGTCGAAATCGACTCTATCCCCACCAACGGCTAACATAAACTCATCTACTAGCGCGCTAGATGTCGGGCCCATGTAGCCCCCTATGAACAGCACCCCGCGAGCTGGCTGGTCTGGCAGCGGATTCAATGCACCATTGATGCTCGCAGCAAGTAGCCTTTCTCCTTCATCCCAGGTCCCCTGCCGCATGACCCCACCCTCACGGATCATGGGTCCATGATAGCGATCGGGATTATAGAGATGCTGAAGGGTAGCGTGGCCTTTGGAGCATAGCCCGCCCTGTGAAACCGGATGGTCGGGATTCCCTTCAACGTGGACAGCCCGTCCTTCACGCGTCCGGACCCACATACCACATCCGCTCGCACAGCCACCACAAACAGTGCTGTACCAGGTGGCTACGCCTGGGGTTATCTCTTCGGGAGCTACTACGTAGGGGAGTAAGCGCTCAACTTCACCGGTGGAGCACCCCGCAATAGTCGCACCGGCGCCGGAAACCCCAACCGCCTTGAGGAAGTCTCGCCGCCTGATGCCGTCAGCGCGCTCTCCGAGATCTTTGGCCATACTCTTAGGTTCCCGCCATCAATAGTGACATACGGCACAGTCAGTAGACGCTTGTTCAAAAGCAGAAGTGCCCTCGACATCCCGATGGCAGTCGATACACCAACCCATATTGGCACCGCCCCACGCGTCATCCGGCTCCGTCAGCACCCCCATCGTCTGCACTTCACCGTGACATTGCTGGCATTCCAGTCCAGCATTGACGTGGCGCATGTGGGGGAAGTGTGCATGGTCGGAAATCTTATAGATCCGGACCCAGGGAATCGGCTCGCCTCTCTCGACGTACTCCTGGATCTTGGCGACTTCTTCTGGATGTTCACTGCCCGGAATGACCTGGTGGCAGCCCCAACATGCAGAGACCGGAGGAATGCCCGCATCAACAGAACGCTCGGCGGAATAGTGGCAGAACTGACAATCCATATTGGCTTGTCCTGCCTCACTTCCCGCGTGCTTATCATGAGGGAAAGCAATCGGCTGTCCTACTTCGCCATCGCCCTCTGCGCCGCCGCCGCCGCCGCCCTGGACGAACGCGGCACCCGCCAACACCACTACCATTGAGAGGCCGCCGATCAGCCAGTTTCTTTTCATTCGATACTGTAATCCTGAGCGAAGCAGCGCGCCTTCGAGTCAGGCGCAAAATAGGGCGTTTCCACTACGGGCATAACGCTTGTGACAAATCGGAACAAGCGGCCTGAAGCTACCCTAAAGAAAGGGGTGAGGTCAAGATAGGACCTGGTGATTCTGACACCCTTCCGTAGTTTTCCTGAAGCCTGCGGCTTATATCTGCACTCACCTCAATCTGCCCTTACTCTGAACGTCGGGCTGCCTCTACGTAATGGTTGATACAAGTACTACAACTCTGAGCCAAGAGGCACGCCCTCCACTTGAACTTCTGGACCACCTTGTCCAGGAAGTTGAGAAAGTCTTCCACGGTAAGCGGGATGTTGTGCGACTCGCGCTTGCCGCCTTATTGGCTCGCGGACACATACTCTTCGAAGATGTACCAGGGGTAGGCAAAACTACTTTGTCCCACGCCCTCGCTAAGTCGCTCGGCATTGGGTTCCGAAGGATCCAATTCACCTCTGACCTCCTCCCGTCCGATGTTCTTGGCGTTTCAGTTTACAACCCTCAGACCTCCGCCTTCGAAACGAGGCCCGGGCCAATCTTCACGAACATCATTGTCGCCGATGAAATCAACCGTGCACCACCTCGAACCCAGAGCGGACTCCTGGAGGCAATGCAGGAGGGCACGGTAACCATTGACGACCGCACGCTTGACCTTCCAAAGCCGTTTCTAGTGATGGCTACGCAGAATCCGCTTGAGCACCACGGCACATACCCGCTCCCGGAAAGTCAGCTCGACCGCTTTCTGATGCGGATCACAATCGGTTATCCCGGTGACAAGGCAGAAAGAAGGATCCTCACCGAAGCACACAGCACTGATCCGCTACTGGACCGACTTCAAGCTGTGCTATCGCCCCTGCAGGTGGTTCAACTCCAGGACCGTGTTGACGAGGTAGAGGTAGACCCGGCCATTGTGGACTACCTGATGGACATCGTGACCGCCACACGGACGTCGTCCAGACTCAGGATGGGTGTAAGCCCTCGCGGCAACATCGCGCTCTTTCGTGCAGCGCGAGCGTATGCCCTGACACAGGGGCGCACCTACCTCGTCCCCGATGATGTTCGGAACCTCGTAGTGCCATGTCTAGCCCACCGGATTTTGCCGGCGGGCGCTTCAGGAACGACCCTAGACATCCACGACGCAGCAGCAGGGATCCTCGAAACACTTCTGGAAGGGGTAGAGGCACCCGTGTGAGGTGGAAACCCATCAGCTGGTTGAATCAGGCCGTAAACTGGCCCCAATCGTGGAGCAGGACACGATTCACTAGCGGTGGACTGGCTTTCACTTTGGGAACCTTGGTAGTTGGTTTTGCCGCGCTGAATACTGGTAACAATCTCCTCTACCTATTGTTCGGTGCCATGCTTGGCTTCATCGCCGTTAGCGCACTGCTCTCCGGACACTCAATTCAGAAGCTCCAGATTGAGCGTAGCTTTCCACGAGGCGTCACAGTCGGACATGAGTTTTGTATGACCTACAAGGTCACCAACCGAAAGCGGTATCTCTCGAGTATGGCTCTTGAAATATCGGAGGCTGGACTTCCAGGCCGGGCTTTTGTGGCTAATGTGCAACCAAATGAGTTCGCATTCGCCCGCTCCCTAAATAACTTTGTCAAACGTGGCATCTACCCCCTCGGTACCACCACACTTTCAAGCTCCTTTCCTTTTGGAATGTTTCAGAAGGTCCGTGACGTTGTAATCCCAGGGGAGATCATTGTTTGGCCACGGACCAATCGCGTAGTGCGGGACTCAGCCCTGGGTGACGGTCAACTCTCCAGTTCAGACGGGCCAACGCAGGGCGCACTGGGGATAAGGGGGGAGTACAGAAACCTCAGAGGCTACAGACCTGGGGACGATCCCAACGATATTCACTGGCGCTCATCTGCTCGACTCGGGGAGCCAGTCATTCGAGAATATGAGCGCGACGGAGGGGAAACGCGCTGGATCTGCCTCGACACAACAAGTGAAGCAGGCGATGCCTCTGAATTGGCCCTAGAAGTAACTGCGTCACTTGCGTCACAAGCCCTAGGCGCGCAGCAGCCATTTGCCTTGGTAGCTGGAAGCTCTCTCCTTCAGCCAGGCGAGGGTGCTGGGCATCTCGAGCGCGCACTTGAAATTCTTGCCCGAATTGATTTTGGACCTGCAGAGCCAGCACCGCAGCCCCCTGTGAGGAGAGAGAGATGCCTTCTCGTCTCCGTACATCCGAGGTCGGGCTTCGGTAACACTTTTACTGTAGGCCCTGATGGGCCCCCAAATCCACCGGGGTATGCGGCTTGAACCTGCGGCCTCTCCACCGTCGACTGGCTATCCTCATGGGTATTGCTGGGGTCGTAGCATTCGCAGGAGGAGCAGGAGTCGAGCCGGCCTCCATATTTCTGACTGCCATTGCCCTCACTACAGCTCTTTTCTGGCAACCAAATCCAGAGCTGTCTGCCCGCCTGGAGCGTGTGTGGCTCTGCCTCGCAACATTGCTTGTCATCCGGGCGCTCTTTCACGTCTTCATCATTCGTGACGACGTCGTAATTCCCGTAGTAGACCTACTCTTCCTCTTGCTGGCTGCTGAGTCACTCCGCTCCCTCGATGCCCCCAATGACCTACGCCTCTACGCGCTGTCTTTCGCTCTCATCCTCGCTTCGACAGCGTACCGGCCTGGAATCGTTTTTCTGGCAGCCTTTATCGCATACGTAGGACTCGCCACCGTAACACTCTTGGTCGGACACGTCCGCCGCACTGCCGAAAGGCACAGCATCCGCAAGGTACCAATCGGGCCCAACTCGATCACGACAACCGCATTGTTGACGGGAACCATTTTCATCTCAACCTCCCTGGTCTTCATCACATTCCCGCGTGTCTCGCAAGGATGGACCGGGCGAGGTGGAGATTCAGAGACATCTATAGCAGGCTTCACCGATCAGATATCGATCGGAGAGCACGGCTCAACCATCCTTGGTAACCCAGAGATCATACTCAGAGTAGAGTTCCCAAATGGACCGCCGGCCAACCTGGCGAACTTGCGCTGGAGAGGCCGTTCTTACGATCGGTTTGATGGTGTTAGGTGGACACGGTCTGCAGCGTTGCCACCCTTTGCCACACCACCCTCCTGGTACAACGAACGCTGGAGCAACGATGTCCTAGAGCAGAAGATCTTCGCTGTCCCACTGGATGTGAGGGTGCTCTTCGCGCTCCACCCAGCTTTCGGAATCACCACGGAGAGCAGAATTCAACCCCTTTTTGACAACGCGGGCGACCTCGTTTATTGGGGCTCTGGAGCACCAGTTTACACTGCCTACTCACCTGCAGCCCCTCCCCCTGTAGATGAGTTGAGAGTCCCAACCCGTGGTTACACCCCCTCCAACCGACACTACCTACAGTTACCGGATTTGGAAGAACGCATCAGGCTGCTGGCTGACTTAATCACTGCAAATGCGGACAATCGCTATGACCGTGCAGTGGCTATCCGTGACTGGCTGCACACCTTCCAATATACAAGGGTACTGCCCTCTAGTGCGGACGAGACGAGCTTAGAACATTTCCTCTTTGAGCGGAAAGCAGGCCACTGTGAGTACTTCAGCACCGCCATGGTCGTCCTACTCAGAAGCATCGGAATCCACGCTCGAAATGTGAACGGCTTCCTCGGCGGAGAATGGAATCGAGTCGGCAACTATCTCGTGGTGACTCAGAACGAAGCTCACTCCTGGGTCGAAGTCTGGTTCCCAGAATACGGTTGGGTAGCGTTTGACCCAACTCCTTCAGGAATAGGGCAAGGCGAAGTTCCCACGTCATGGTATTGGCCCGGCCGCGTCTTCCTTGATGGCCTGCAACATCGTTGGAACCATTGGGTTCTAAACTATAGTGTTGATGAACAGGCAGGGATCTTCGCAAGCCTTAGGGGCTTGAGCCAACCGGAAGGGCGTCAGGATAATGCCGCAGTTGACCAAGATAACAACAGTTATTGGGACATATTGCTCCTGGTATTGCTCCTGGCTGCTGGGTACTACTGGGCACGTGGGGTTCAGCCACAGCATACACCCGCAACCTCAATATACCTGCAACTTCGGTCAGCCTCTTCAAGAGCAGGGCTAGAGGTTGGCCCGAGCACGACCCCACACACCCTTGTCGAGAAAATACGCAGCAAGAAGTCAGCGGCGGTTCACCCTGCTGAACAAGTAGTGGATCTCTACTTACGGGCTCGCTATGGTAAAGAAGATCTAGACCAGTCCGAGTTGCACGAGATGAAGGAAGCGCTCGGTATCGCCAGCAAAAGACTGAAGGCCTGAGCTTGAGGCCGCACCAACTACTGGGTGTAGTCAGGCACCCTGACTGCCTATTGTGCGAACATTAGTTCAAGACGGCCGAATCAAATGCCCAACCAAGGTTCTGGACTACACATCGCCACCTTCCCACACGAGGGCTGCATTTGGGATGCCTACCTCGAGTTTCATGAAGAGCATCATCGTCCTCGCCGCTACCTAGGTCGACTGAGGTTTGACCGAGCAGGCACAGGTGAGGGCACAGGGTCCGCTCAGACTGCAGTAATCTTTATCGAACATAGCTATGAGGAAGCGGTTGCTAAGGCCAAGGCGATGGACGAACGGCAACTAGAAGCGCTACTCCGTTCATCTCTGCCGGACGCAAACGGTTAGCCGGCCCGGCAGCCGTTCATGTTCATCTGCTGACACGAAACTATGACCAACATCCCTTAAGCTTCGCGCAACCACCTCCAAAGCTCAGGCAAAGTCGGTCGTTTCCCAGTCATAAGGATTCCGGCCTTGTAGATGCGGCCCGCTAACCAGGCAATCCCGAAGACAGAAAGGACCATCAGGATAAACGAAAGCCCAACCTGCCAAACCGGCACCACCCCTGTGGCCACACGGGCCCACATCAAGATTGGCGAAAACAAGGGAAACAGTGACAAGCCGGTAGACGCTGCAGTCGTGGGACCCTGAATAACAGGTACAACCATTAAGATCGGGACCAGGAGAAGCATGATCATAGGTAACTGGGCTTGTTGGGCCTCTTGATCGGTGCTGCACATCGCCCCGAGAGCGGCGTAGAGTCCGGAGTACATGAGGTATCCAAGTACGAAGAAGCCCACGAATAATGCCCATAGCCCCGGACCCGGTAGGACTTCACTGAGGTTTTCTAGTTCAGGCAGCCCATACCGTCCCGAGAGTGAAAGTGGAATGCCTGCAGCAACCAGAAGGGTTACTGAACAGATCCACACCAGTATTTGGGTCATGCTGACAGCCCAAACCCCGAGGATCTTCCCAAGCATTAGGTGCCAGGGTTCCATCGAAGACAGGATCAGTTCGACTACCCGACTCGCTTTCTCGTCTAGAGTCGCTCGCATCACGGCACTCGCGTAGATAAGGATGACCATGTAGAGCAAAAAAGCGCCGCCGTACGCGATCCAAAACTCCGTCCCGTTCTCATAGGTACTGGATTCATCAATCACGTCTACCGAGAGCGTCCCACCCTGGAGAAGGGCTGCGGCGTCAGCATCACTTCGCCCTAGATGGTATTCGAGTGCAGCCTCACTGATGGCACTCCTGATCGTTAATAGCCGGAGTGGCGACTCACCGGTAACAGAGTAGAGTCGGGCCTCACCTGTAGAGAGTGTCATTCCATCAAGCACTAGGAAGCCACCGAGGGCTCTAGTCTCTATTTCGGCCATCAATGCTTCAGGGGCGCCCTCTTCCCAGACCTCAGTACGGACAACCCAACCGGCTTGCTCTAGAGCTCGTGCAACTGGCTCCGACAAAACGTTTGTCTCATCAACAACGGCGATTGTCGTCCTACTGTCTTCACTTCTGTCAGTCAAAAAGACGGTTACTACAATGAGTAGAGCCATAATGAATGGACCACCCACGGTAGCTACGGCAAACCACTTCGAATGCACTCTTTGTATGTACTCGCGGCGCCAGACCGCCCATACGTTGCGCCACATCATATCGTTGCCGACACACCGCTCTCCGACACAGCCAAGTCTTCAACCATGCCGGAGCCCACATGACGCACAAAAATATCGTGCAGTCGGGGCTCAATTAGCTCGAAGCGAAAGATATTCGCCCCAGATTGAAGCCCTCGCTTCAAGAGCTCCCGATGATCCGCACCATCTGCTAGAAGCACTTCGGTAGTTCCGTTCGATTCCTTGGTCCCGACAATGTCTGCTCCTCTCAGCCACTCATCCGACCCTTCAAAATCGATGGCCACTAAACCTTTTGTTTCTGCTGCCTTCAGCTCTCTGAGATCGCCTTCCAAGACCTTTCTGGAATTAGAGATCAGACACACTCTCTCACAAAGTCTCTCTGCCTGGTCCATGAGGTGAGTGGAAAACACGACCGTCGCCCCGTTTCTTTGGAGGTCAAGCACAATCTCCTCGAGAGTGTCTTGATTCATTGGATCAAGCCCACTGAAGGGTTCATCCAGAATCAGCAATTCAGGCTTGTGAATGACAGCGCTAATTAACTGGATCTTTTGTTGCATTCCCCGTGAGAGATCCTCCAACTTCTTATCTGCCCAATCGGTTAGTTCCAGACGCTCGAGCCACTCAAGAGCGCTCCTCCTACCATCTGCCTTCTGCATGCCTCGGATCTCAGAAAGAAAAAGGATGAAGTCAAGACACTTCATCTTTCGGTAGACGCCTCGCTCTTCGGGGAGGTATCCAATCCGTGCCCTTTGAGTTTCTACGGCGTCCGCGCCAAACACTGAAACAGAGCCCTCGTCAGGGTGCAAGATACCCATAACCATGCGCATTATCGTCGTTTTTCCCGATCCGTTCAGCCCGAGGAGGCCACAGGTGACACCACGGGGCACAGCTAAATCAAAGTTCGATACAGCCACCTGGTTAGCGAAGCGCTTCGTTACACCGTTAAGGCTCAGCGCGAAGCCATTTTCGCTCATACTACCCACTCCTCTTGAGCCAAATACTTGCCCTTCTAGCCTAAGGGATTAAACACTCACGTCATGGAGAGACGTGAATGATTCTTAAACTCGCAGGGGTCCGTACCCGGCGTTTGACGGATCGTTTAGATTATGCGGCCGTAGTGAGAAAGACGAGGAGAGGTTATGGCCATCTATCGTACGCTCTACTACACCGACGTGGTGGTCGGCGTCGGTGGCCGTATGACGATACCCCAGGATATGCGTGAAGACCTCGGGATCGACGAGGGAGATTCGCTGACTGTCAGGGTAGAAGAAAACCCCAGAGGCGGACGCCAAATGGTAGTTTGGCGTGCTGAGCAACAGCCTCAAGAAGAGTAAGGGTCCACTAGCTGCTTTCCAGATCCACCCACCGCACCAAGTCCAACAGGGGACCTCCCCCGTCATGGTGCCACCAGGGCGGAGGAAACGGAACAGAGGAGAATGGGGACACCCGTGAGACACCCGCGTGAGCCAATTCTCGACTGAGATCTCTTAGCCGAGCCCCCAGCCCAATAACGCCAACCGTTTGCAGATGGGGGCCATGGGGTGCTAAGAAGACGGGCAGCTCAGAGGCGTCCTCGATCGAACACACCCTAATAACTCGACCCACAGACGATACCATCGGTCCCACTTCTGCTTGATATATTACCGTCCAAGACGCATCTCCCCCGTGTAAGACTTCAATGCTGGCCCTATTGTGCATCATCTCTGCCGTGCCCCGGATCTGGTGAAGAGTCGACGACTCATGCACCTGCAAGTGCCCGCCGGGAAGGACGACTTCAAGCCGCTCGAAAGCAGCAGCAAGGGCCTGGGCGAATGCCTTAGGTGAGCAGGCCCCTCCTTTCTCTGTGAATACCACTTGTGGAGACACACAGCCCCGTTGGTCAAAGAACCCAATCGAGCGAGCTACTGCGTCAGCTACCTGGTCCACCTCGGCATCGGCATATGCGTCTCTCCCAACTACTCCGACTGAAATGCGATGGTGGTAGCTAATGAATCTCGCAGTGACCGGTGTACGATTACGGAGATCGCCAACAGTCTCATCCGAGCCATAGACTGTAACCACCTCCGCCTTCTCTAGAGCCAAGTCTACAACGCTATCATTCCTTCCATCCCAGTAAACGACTGCGAGAGCATCAGCAAGTGCAGGGTCTACCTCACGAAGAGCTCGCGCGAACAAGACCGGTAGCACACAGTCTCCCCTGCCCGGCTTCAATAGCGTTGGAGAGCGAACCAAAAGGCTCCTGATAAGCGCATTCACGCTTACCCCGGGCACGGTTCCAGCAACAACCTGAACTGTGAGCTTAGGCCCCACGGCCATTACCTCACGTCCGCCCCTAAGTAAGAATCCGTTGAGCACCTCAGGGTCGACCAACTCCTTGTGAAGGAGGAGAGACAGTCGATCCTCAGTCCAGTCTGTCGCCATGCCATCTAAAACTGCACGGGCCATCTGAGGGGACAGACCTGACGTTGACGGAAGTAGCTCTAACGCTTCCAACCTGAAAAGGTTGCCTCTCTCTAGAAAGCACTCCCCGGCTCGACCAAGGATGGCCGCAATCTCTGAAGGAGTTCTGGCTAGGAGATCCCGACGAGTTGCCAAGAGCCTGTCAGCCAACTCTGAGATCCATAGCTCTGTCAAATCCGGAACGCATAACCTGACATCAGCATCCAGATGCAAGGATCTGGCATCCAACGGCAGAGAAACACCTTTCGGTAACGCAAAACCCTCAAAGCTTCGAAGCATCACGGGGTGTTGGCAGCCGACATCAGTTCATCCATCGCCCGTGAGCAGCCTCGAGGCTCTGCTCCAAGAACCCGGCCGACCAGTTGGACTCTTCCTTCAATAACCGACCCCACGTCTTCAGTCAGGATATGACAGATCGATCCGACATTTGCGAGGTCAAAAAAGGCCAACAGGCCTTCCTCACCTGGCGGAAGACCCTCTAACGTCAATGGGTCGAGTGCTCGCACCCGTAGCCAAGGTGGCGCAACATGGGTTCCAGCAGCCTCAGGTCCTTCCTTCAACACGGGCTCATACATTTGTGAAAGCAGTTCAGTCATGCCGTACTCGTTGACCACCCTGTCGGTAGGAATTCCAGTTACGTCGAATAACCTTTGTCGTAGCTCGTCCCTCGTTGTCTGGCGGCTAGAACTCTTGAAACCCCCGGTCTCCATGATCCGACTGCCGATCGGCAGGGGTGGATGAACGCCTTCTTTTAAGAGGTCGATCAAATGCAAAAAAGAGAGTGCAGTGCCGACTATCAGTACCGGCTCACCCGCATCTGACACAGTACGCATTAGAGATCGCACCATTGTCCTATCTAGTTCACCTCGAGCACCAACGAGCCAGTGGGACTCCGTGGCAAACTGATCAACTACTACTTCAACCATGTAAGAGAGTGATGAGTCAGGCACTGCTCGAGGTGGTGGGATGAGGGACAGGACTCGAATCCGCTCAGTGTCAGCCATCACATACTTTCTAAACGGCGGCACCAATGAAGCTCGGTAAAGAGCTAAGCTACGTACGAGATGTCGCCCCCGCCGCTGCTTCCCAAGACTGGTGCCACTCGTACGGAAAACAACCTCTGCCTTTTCCGCCACGAGATCTATGAACTTGAAGGCAGTAGTTGGTACTGCAGGAACCTCTGTCCATCGATGCACGGAAGATGGTGTGGTGCCCCTACCCTCACAAAAGCGCCTGTACGGAACGATAGAATGGAATTGTTCAGCGAACGCCTCCAGGGCTAATGAATTGAAAACGTCCTCCGGCCACGAAGACATCCCTCCTGACCTTAACCGCTGCTCAAGCTCTTTAATCAGTTCAGCCACAATAAGACGGTAAGAAGTGTTAGTTATATGTTTAAACATTGGACCCGGTGATGCATCTTATCACGTGTCACTCTAACCAGAACCTAGTCCTAATACTCTTACAGAGCCGCACTCCATCCACAAACTTATGGATCGTAAGTTCTCTGCTCCGCTTGAAACCCCTCCGGCTCTACAGCTCGGATTCAGAGTAAATTTGGAATCGTCGGTCCTTAAACGACTCATCTGTTTCACTGCCCTTCTTGCCGCTGGCCTAACATCAATTCTCTCCCAGGCAGCAGAGGCTCAGCAACCAGAAGACCGCCGAAGCGTAGTGGGCTCCACACTTGAGACTAGCCCACAGGAGCCGATAGTCGCTCTCGAATTGATTGGTCAGCAAATTGACCTGGACGGGAGTGTTGACGAGGAAGCGTGGGGAGAAGCAATCCCAGTCACAGACCTGAGACAGCAGGAGCCAATCGAAGGGCAACCAGCATCAGAGGAAACGGAGATACGCGTCGCCTATGATGAGGACAATCTCTATATCGCTGTCATTGCCTACGATGATCCGACTGGAATAATTGCGCGTCAGAAAGACCGAGACGCATCATTGTTCAGTGATGATCGTTTCCAGCTAATTCTAGATACGTTCCTTGACGGTCGTACCGGATACCGGTTTGAGATCAATCCAGCTGGAGCGATGGTCGATGGCCTCCTCAGCGGCCGAGGAAGTAGCTCCGGGCGAGGTGGAAGTGGGCGACCTGGTGGGTTCGGTGGGTCAGGCAACGCATGGGACGGGATTTGGGAAGCGCGTACCCAACGACGTCCTGACGGCTGGTCAGCTGAAATCCGCATCCCTTTCCGAACCTTGAATTTCAACCCCGATCTCACGGAGTGGGGCATAAACTTCCAACGGACAATCCGCAGGAAGAATGAAGATGTCCTATGGCGAGGCTGGCGCCGGTCCGAAGGTATGAGCCCTGTCTTTGCAGGTCGCTTACAAGGTCTTCGCGGCATGTCACAAGGTCTTGGCCTGGAGGCCGTCCCATCAACAATCGCTAGCATACGACACTCGCCCTGTAATGACGCTTCAGGTTGTGTACCCGGCTATGATCCCACGACTTTTCCTCGAGATCTAAGCCTTGACCTAAACTACAGCGTCACTTCAAGTCTTCGAGCCTCAGCTAGCATTAACACTGACTTTGCAGAGGTCGAGGCTGACCGAAGGCAGGTCAACCTAACGAGGTTCCCCCTCTTTTTCCCCGAACGCCGAGACTTCTTCTTGGAGGGGTCCGGAGTGTTTTCTTTTGCTCCCAGCCAGGGTGCTAACCCTTTCTACTCCCGAAATATTGGCCTTGATGAGCGGTCGGGGCAGCAGATTCCCATTCAATACGGCACCCGACTCACGGGACAAGCTGACGCTTATGAGTTGGGGTTCTACCAGATAGGTACGGGTGCACACACGTATTTCGACAACAGAACGGGCGTCGATAAAAACATCGACTCGGAAGATTTCACAGTGGCTCGCGTTAAGCGTAATCTGTTCGAGCAGTCATCAGTCGGTGCTATCTATACGCGCCGCTCGCGCGTCGCAAACACTAACGGTGAAACCTACCCTGCCCACACCGCAGGGGTCGATTTGGATTTGCGAACCCGAAATTTTCTGGGTAACAAGAATCTCTCTCTGTCTACCTTTGCGCTTTTCAATACCGATCCTCAGAGCGGTGGAAACCTTTTTAAGTCCCTCAGTCGCCTTTCGGCCCGGGGGCTAAGGCTCGTTTATCCTAACGATATTTGGTACGCCCACATCTCATACCGAGAGTTCGGTGACGACTACGACCCCGCCGTGGGCTTTGTGCGAAGAAATAACTTCCGACGAGTAGAACCCAACATCTCTTGGTCCCCTCGAGCCAGTGCCATCAGCTGGATCCGCAACTTCAATTTTAGCGCGCAATGGAGGAGGCAGTGGCAAATGGCCGGTCAGATGGCCGGCAACTTGGAAGAAGAAGAACTGCGCTTAAATCTATTTGGCATCAACCTTGAGAGTGGTGACGGCATCGACTTTTCTGCGACACGAACGCACGAGTTCTTGGACCGTGATTTTCGCATTAGCTCTGATGTCTCAGTCACCCCAGGCGATTATGAATGGTGGGAGTACCGAGTGTTCGCCCGCACCGCTAGTTATCGTAAGGTTGGCCTCTTCGGAAGTGTAGCTAAGGGCGGCTTTTGGAACGGAGACCGAACACGCATTTTCGGTGGTTTCAATATCCGTCCGGTATCTGGTGTCAACTCAAGGGTTAACCTCGAGCGAAACAATGTGGTCATGCCCACTGGAGATTTCACAGCTAACGTCTACAGCATTGAAACCCAGTGGACACCAACTCCTTGGGTTGGTTTCACCAATCAGTTGCAGTACGACGATGTAAGTGAGATCATGGGGCTCTTTATCCGGATGCGCTGGATCGTTAATCCTGGCAATGATGTGTATCTAGTCTATACTCATAATTGGCAAAATTACGGATCCGGCCTACTTGAGGACCCTGATTTAAGAACACTTTCAACAGGCAGTTCCGTGAAGCTGAACTACACTTACCGGTTCTAGAGGTCATATACCTCCTTCTCGAGTCAACAACCTCTCGGAACAGACACTGCTGCCAGGGTTAACCGACGGACCATGACCGAAACCCACGACCTCATTGTCGTTGGCGCCGGCCCCTGCGGAATCGCGGTCGGCGCAGCAGCCGAAAAGGCCGGGCTCTCCTGCGTCCTTTTCGATAAGGGATGCGTAACAAGCTCACTTTTGAGCTACCCGTACTACATGACCTTCTTCAGCACCGCTGTGATGCTTGAGGTTGGAGGAGTTTCGTTCACGATTCCTAATGCCAAGCCAACACGTCGCGAGGCCCTGGCCTACTACCGCAAAGTCATCGAACAATGTGGGATTAAGGTCCGTCAATACGAAGAGGTCGTCGACATTTCAGGTGAAGACGGTGCTTTTTCAGTCACTACTCGTCTAGCGAATGGCGATAGGGTGGACCACCTAGCATCTGCAGTGGTGCTAGCAACTGGTGTGTTCCACGAGCCCAACTACCTGGGTGCAGCTGGAGAAGACCTTTACAAGGTTTGCCACTACTACAAAGAGCCATATCCCTACTACGATCAGGACGTACTAGTAGTAGGAGCAGGAAACTCAGCCGTAGAGTCAGCACTTGAAATGTTCAGGAACGGCGCACGTGTATCGCTTGTTCACTTTCTCGACAAAATTGATAGCGGGGTGAAGGCTTGGGTTGTGCCTGACATTTCCAACCGTATTGAGAAAGGGGAGATTCCTGTCTATTGGCGTCACAGGGTAGCTGAGATCAAGCCAAAGACAGTGGTGCTGCAGTCTGAGGATGATGGTACCGAACAGGAGATTCTAAACGATTTCGTGGTCGCTCTTACAGGTTGGCGTGCTGACCACACGCTACTCAAGAGTTTGGGTGTCGCGATTGATCCCGAAACTGCAATCCCGGAGCATGATAAAATCACGATGGAAACCAATATCTCTGGGCTCTACATAGCTGGAGTGATGGCAGCTGGCCACAATGCCAACAAGATCTTTATTGAGAACGGTCGTGAACATGGTGAACTTATCGTCGCCCACCGCCTAGATCTTTAGACGCTCGCACATTGCGCCGGGCCAATATTACAGCCGCGGTTAATCCTCTGACAATGTGATTAAGCCGGCACAGCGATCTCCCGGCCATCCAGTGTCACCACCTCTAAGCCCCGCTTGACGTAAGCGAGCGCAAGAACCTGTCCATGGCGGGGAGACTGCACTGCAGAGGTAATCCATCCGACTGATTTGCCAGTACCATCGTTCGCAAAAAGTTCCTTTCCCTGAGGCGGCGTTGGTACATCGCCTAGCTCCAGACGCTTCAGGTTGCGATTTACGTGCCCCCTGTCCCTAATGCGCACAATTACCTCTTGTCCGGTATAACATCCTTTGGTGTGATCAATTGCCCGATTCTCGATTCCGGCTTCGATAGGAATTGTTTTGTGATTCATGTCACTACCAAATGCAGGACGGCTAGCTTCTACCCGAAGTGTCGACCACACGCCCAACCCAGCGGGGACGGCCCCTCTTGCAACAAGCCCCCCCCATAGCTCTGTAACAAGACCGGTCGGCCCCAAGACAGAATAAGCCTCCGGCCATACCTCACCGGTACGCATCACCACCAGAGACTTTGCTGGTTCGCCAGCAGAAAACCACTCGCCCTCAGCTAGCTCACACAGTTTTTCAGCAGTTACTTTCTTGCCAAGAGCAATATCTGATAGCGCTTCCACACTATCAGGGCCAACCACCGTGATCTGTGCTAGCCGGCCCGAGGCGTCCTCGACAACCGCAAACCTAGGTGGCAGCAGCTTCCGGAAGCTCTTCAACAGAGGCTCCTCTCCAGCGACTGGAACATCTAACAAAAACCCTGTGGTTTCTTCATCTCCCAGGAGGGTGAGCCAAAGATCGGTAAGCATCTTACCCTTGGGAGTTAGCAATGTGTGATACGTAGCACTGCCACCAAACACCCCTATGTCCGACTGGACAAAGGCACGCGGCATTTGACCCGAAAGGATTCCGCTTAGCATCTGACTGGGCGACCGGCCAGAAACGATCACACGTGATCGATGGCTGCGATCGAAGACCGCAAACCGCTCGGTAGCCGCCAGGTACTCCTCTGCGGGATCACCGAAGTGGCGGACTACTGTCTGCCCTTGATAGTTAGTCACAATTCCACCTGCCCCTTCCATACGGCTTAGGAGCGGGCTTACCCGGTGCCTACTCAAAATATTTCGCCATCATCGCTCGCATCCCTACCCTCACGAAGATCACGCACCATCTTTTCCACTCGGCTGGCATCCGCTGCTAGTGGTGACACTCGCAGATATGCCTCCAGTTGATCTGCAGCCTCTTTATGCCGACCCAAACGAGCCAAAATAACTCCTCTGGACCGGCTCTCACCTGATGCTGTTGGCGTAATCATTAACAAACGCTCGACAGCAGCTAGCGCTCGCACATGATCCCCAACCTTCACGTAAAGTCCCTTCAGGTTGGTCAACATCCTGAGAAGTATCTCACGCTTGGAGGCAGCCCTCAGAAAGGCATCCTGTAATCGAACCACACCTCCATATACTCGGTTGAGTAAATCCTGCGCCTCATCCTCAAAGTGAATCTTGCCACCGTTAAATGGATCGACCAGTAATGCCACCTCATTTCCTTTGTACCGAACTAGAAAGTGCCCCGGAAAATTCACTCCCTCGACAGGAAGGCCCAATCGCCAGCCAGTCTCAAGTAGCACCACCCCGAGAGTCAGAGGAATACCAAGACCGCGGTCGAGCACATCATTGAGGAATGAATTCCTGGGATCATAGTATGCATCACTGTTACCCCTTAGACCCCGACGTTCGTAGAGAGTATCAACAAGCTCTTGGAGCACGACCAGGGGGGCGGTTTCATCAGATAGCCGGTCTTTCACTTCTTCCCCAACTTGATCCAGCCGAGCCAGATACAATTCGACAGGTAACTGTGGATACTCTTCTTTAGCAATAAGAAGAGCACAGCGCGCCAAGTTTATCTCGCCCTCCGAGCAGGCAAGTTCGTCTGCAAGTTGTTGGCGAGGTGATAGGGCTGAAGGGGTCACTATTCTTCGTGGGTCACTCGTCATCACAAGTCAAAAGTGCTCGCCTTTCGTACCCTCTGTACAGCACGGGTTTCCATAATGTTTGCAGTTATGGCCACACCCTGACATCCTGGAGACGCCAAAACGACCCTCAAGCCTAGAGGAGGCAATGATTAACAAGGCTAGAGATCAGCGGCCAAAGATCCGTCTTTCCCAGCTCAGTCACGGCGCCGGTTGAGCATGTAAGCTCGGCATGGCCGAACTGGCGCAGGTCCTGCGTCATGTGGTTCCAGTGGAAGATTCAAATGCCCTCGTCGGCCATTCTACGAGGGACGACGCCGCTGTGTACCTTCTGACCGAGGACAAGGCTATCGCTGTCACGGTCGATTTCTTTACCCCGATCGTGGACGATCCCTACGATTTCGGTCGCATCGCTGCTGCCAATGCTCTGTCGGATCTGTATGCAATGGGGGCACGTCCTCTTTTGGTGCTCAATCTGGTGGGTTTTCCACGAGCCCTTCTCTCAGAAGGAGTTCTAGAAGAGATCCTCAGAGGCAGCAACCAAGTGACTCACAAGGCTGGCATACCTACGCTAGGGGGCCATTCGATTGACGACCCAGAACCAAAGTTTGGAATGGTGGCGGTCGGCGAAGTACATCCAGATAGGATCATAACTAACGCTGGAGCTCGTCCTGGGGATGCTATCGTCCTGACCAAACCCATTGGCTCCGGGGTGATCGCCACAGCTATTAAGGATGAGGTCGCTGGTGAGGACGTTATCTTGGATGCAGTCAATGTGATGAGCACATTGAATCAGACAGCCGCAGATGCAATGCTCGGTGCCGACGCACACGCGGCTACTGACGTCACCGGCTTCGGCTTACTGGGCCACCTTCACCAGATGTTACTAGCTTCAAGTGTCGCTGCGAGGGTTCAGGCCGACTCAGTGCCAATGATTACAGGGTCTCGTGAGCTTGCGAATGCGGGCTACATACCCGGTGGCACTCAACGAAATTTAGAAGACTTAGTCGACACGCTCGATTTCGATGCAACAGTTGATGCAGACACACGAGCATTACTAAGTGACCCGCAAACCTCTGGTGGACTTCTAATATGCGTACCACCCGACCGACTCGATCAGCTCCTGGCAGACCTCGAAGGTAAGACGCCCGCCGCGGCCGTGGTTGGATCGGTCGTCAATGGTAACCCCGGACACATCACCGTCGAGTAGCTTTAGTCTAGCTCTTCTGGGATTTCCGTTTCTTCGAAGTTCTTTTCCCAGAACGATCCCCGTTCTTTGCTAGAGCAACCCGAATGACATCGTCCAAGTTCTCAGCCAGGTGAAAAATGATCTGGTCGCGAACATCCTCGGGAATGTCTTCAAGATCAGCCTCATTTTCGACTGGAAGGATGATTTCGGTTATGCCTGCACGGACGGCCCCCAGCACTTTTTCTTTTATCCCACCAATAGGAAGTACTCGACCCGTGAGTGTCAGCTCCCCCGTCATCGAGATATCATGCCGGACCTTTTTCCCTGACACTGCAGAAACTAGGGCTGTCGCCATAGTAATCCCCGCAGATGGGCCATCCTTAGGAATCGCGCCCGCCGGAACATGAATATGAACCTCGCGGCCTTCTAGCGCTTCCTGTGGTATCCCTAAGCGCTTCGAGTTGGACTTGGCATAAGAGAGTGCCGCCCTTCCCGACTCTTTCATGACATCACCGAGCTGACCTGTGAGGACCAAACCACCCTCGCCAGGCATGATGCTCGCCTCGACAAACATGATGTCTCCACCCATCGGCGTGTAAGCCATGCCCGTAGCCACCCCAACCATATCCTCCTCAGACTTACGCTCCGGATGTACTCGGGGCCTGCCCAATAGTTCGCGGATATTCTTAGCGGTGGCATTGATTTTCTTGATCTTACCACTGGCAATCTGCCTTGCGACCTTACGTGCGAATTTTCCGACCTCGCGCTCAAGCTGCCTAACGCCTGATTCACGCGTGTAACTTTGGATGATGACTGAAACCGCGGCGTCAGTCATCTTCAGCTCCCCTTTTGTGAGGCTGTTTTCTTTCCTTTGCCTAGGAAGGAGATACTTCTTCGCAATCTGAAGTTTTTCAACTTCGGTGTAGCCCGCGAAGTCAACCCGTTCCATACGGTCAAGAAGTGGCCCAGGAATTCGGTCGAGGTAGTTCGCCGTGGCGATAAAGAGGACTTCCGAAAGGTCGAAGGGAATTCCTAGGTAATGATCGACAAAATTCGAGTTTTGAGCTGGATCAAGCACCTCTAGTAGCGCTGAGCTAGGGTCACCCTGGAAGGAGACACCAAGCTTGTCAACTTCGTCAAGCAAGAACACAGGGTTTCTTGACTTAGCCTGCCGCATACCCTGGATTATCCGTCCCGGCATAGCTCCCACATATGTGCGCCGGTGACCTCTAATGTCAGCCTCGTCACGGGCACCGCCCAGTGATATGCGCACATACTTCCGGTCTAGAGATCTTGCTATCGACTGGGCTATCGATGTTTTTCCAACACCGGGTGGACCAACAAACAGTAAGATCGGGCCGCGACCGATCTGCTCTTCCAGGCAATCACTCCCCTCGTCACTCTCGCCTTCAGCTTCCTCGTCCGCCCCAGCGATATCGTCGTCCGCATTCTCCTCTGCTGCCCGATCCAACTGCAGCTTCCTGACGGCCATAAACTCCAACACTCGATCCTTGACGTCCTCGAGTCCGTGGTGATCTTCGTTCAGGATTTCCTCAGAATACTTCAGGTTGATCTTTTCCTCAGTCCGTTCCTGCCACGGCAAGTCCGTAATCCACTCTAAATAGGTGCGAATCACCTGGTATTCAGCTGACTGGGGGCTAGTGCGCTCTAGGCGCTTCAACTCCCTGTCAACCTCTGAAGACTGATCTTCACCGAGCTTCAACTCTTCGATGCGTTGACGTAGTTCTTCGATGTCATCTCGCTCTTCTTCCTCACCCAACTCTTTCTGAATCGCCTTAAGCTGCTCTCGCAAAAGCATCTCACGCTGCCGTTCGCCGAGTTCTGACTGCACCTTGGCCTGGATATCTTCCTGGGCATCCATTCGTGCAAGCTCACGCTCCACTGCGACGAGACACTCACGCATGCGCTTCTCATCATCGAGCATTTCAAGAAGTCTCTGTTTCTCCCCAGTCTCGAGCTCTAGATAGAAAGCAACCAAATCAGAGAAGGGGCCCGGCTCATCTAAGCCCTGGATGAGCTGGTTGAGTGCCTCGGCAGGAACGCCCCTCCGTGCACCGAGCTCAGCCGCGCGATCTCGGAGCTCTCGATCTAAAGCCTGAAACGAGGGGTCTTCTGGGTCTCCAGGTGTGAGGCGTTCTACATCGAGAAGAACAGCGTGGAGCATCGACTGGCCTTCATCGTGATAGGACAAAGCTTGCGCACGCGTCTCGCCTTGAACGAGCAGCTGCACACCGCCCCTGACCCGGTGCGTCTGAATGATCCTCACAATAGTTCCAACTGCATACAAATGTTCGGGTGCAGCCTCGTCAACATTCTTCCTTTGAGCTACCGCGAAAAGACGCCTATCCCCATCCAGCGCCTCCTGGACTGCTTCCACTGTTCCAGCACGGCCAGCAGAAATCGGGACAGCAACTCCCGGATATACGACGGTGTCGCGCAGCGGCAGAACCGGAAGGGTGTATCGCTCTGTCGATGGGTCTTTTGTCTGCTCCCCACCCTTATCCGCCGCGGGGGCGGATTTGTGACTCTTTGTCAGTTTCTTAGCTCCGAGATTTCTATGATTTCGATTAATGCCGGATGAGTTGTGGCACAACCAGACAAGCATGACTCTTCTAGAGCCAATTGATTCTCACCGGGACCACGCGACTCCTACTATTATAGCGCTCTTCCGGACCTTGTTCCTGCCACTTTATCGGTCTCGGAAGGTCAGTTACGTTGGCACCTCCCTTCAGCTCGCGCCACTCGCAGGGTATCCGGCATAGGCGATCTATTGGATGGCATCACGTGGTTCGGCAGCTCGTCGGTCCAAATACGGCGCGACAGGGTGGAGGTTCGCGTGGGCCCGATCGGTCTCACGGAAGACCCAGCGGCTGACCCCGTGCTATTAACATACCCCCACCACGACAACTTCCCCGAAGATGACATAGCGCGGATGCAAACGTACGACACTTTATTAGTCGCCCCTGCCCCTATGAAGAAATTGCTGGTGGATGCAGACCATTTCCTGCATCCTGGTGACATGCTTCAGCTTGATGGTTTCGACATACTCGCTGCCCCCGTGTACAACGTTGATAAGAAGTTTCATGCTCCTGAGCGTGGCTGGCTTGGTTATGTCTTCATCAATGGGCAAACCACCTATTATCACGCTGCCCCCTAAAACCTTACATGACTCGAGTGAGGAACCCGACAACAGACTCTAGCCGATCAATGGTTACCAGTACGAAAGGCATGGCTGCAACTAGTCATCCGCTTGCAACTGGAGCTGCGGTGCAGATCCTGGAGGCGGGAGGGACGGCAGCAGACGCGGCAGTTGCAGCAGCGGCCGTACTGAACGTAACCGAGCCCCATATGACAGGTATCGGTGGTGATATGTTCATGATCTTTTGGTCTGCCTCTGAGGGGCAACTTTCAGGACTGGACTCCAGTGGACAATCCGGTTCTAAGACAGACCCTCAAGCGCTAATCGACCAAGGACTAGAGAGTGTTCCGGAAACCGGGCCGAAATCGGTTACTGTGCCCGGAGCTCTTGCTGGCTGGCAAGCACTGCTCGATAGATACGGCTTGATGTCTATGGCCGATGTTCTAGCACCAGCAATCCGCATCGCTGAAGATGGCTTCCTGCTCACACCTATTGTAGCACAAGAATGGGCGGACTCGTCCAGTTTATTACAGGTCGGCGAAGGCGCGAGGGCCACCTACCTAAGAAAAGGAGAAGCGCCTCGAGCTGGAGAACGAATTACGAACCTCGACCTTGCAAACTCCCTCCGGACAATCGCGCAGAATGGGATCGATACTTTCTATGGTAAAACACTTGGACAGAAAATCACCGACGGTCTCGACAAGCTCGGCGGCTATTTGACAATCGAAGATCTTGCTGACCATACAGTTAGATGGGTAGAGCCGATGAGTGTCGATTATAAGGGCTACACCCTCCATGAAATCCCACCTGCAGGGCAAGGCATAGCTGCCCTGCAGATGATCAAGATACTGGAAGAATTTGATATTGGTGGAATGAGACACAATTCAGTCGAATACCTACACACACTGATTGAGGTGAAGCGGCTAGCCTACGCGGACCTAGAGAGACACATAGCCGACCCCGCCCACATGACAGTGCAGCCGGAATCTTTGTTAGATGGAAAGTACCTTAAACATCGGGCAACCTTGATTAACCCCTGTGGAGTATCGGAAAACCCAGATCCTCGAGGGCTATATACTGAATCTGAAACGGTGTACCTCACAGTCGCAGATCAGTACGGCAACATGATCTCGTTTATCAATTCGCTCTGCGGGTACTTCGGGTCGGGTGTGGTTATCCCAGAAACTGGGATTCTGCTCCAGAATCGGGGCAGTGGATTTACACTTGAAGCCGGACACCCCAATCAAATTGCACCGAGAAAAAAACCACTACACACGATCATACCAGCATTCGTCACTCAAGACGACAAACCCCTATTGTCCTTTGGGGTCATGGGGGGGTCAATGCAACCACAAGGGCAGATTCAGGTGCTCCTCAATATGATCGAGTTTGGAATGGACGTTCAACAAGCAATTGATGCACCTCGCTTCCGACACTTGAACGGGGTAACCGTTGCGGTGGAGAATCTCGACCCAGAAACAACTCAGGACCTGCAACATTTAGGACATAAACTGGAGGACCCTTCGGAAACGACGTTTGGTGGCAGTCAAGCCATCTTGAATCTACGAGAGGGCTGGGCTGCAGGGTCTGACGTGCGCAAGGACGGAATGGCGGCAGGGCACTAATCCCACTCCGGCCACGGGAGGGGCTGTGGAAGAAGCGATTTCTGTGATTCCTGCTGCGACGATTATGCTCATGTGTGACGGTGAGAACGGACTCGAGGTACTCCTGCTTCGCCGCAATCAAAAAGCAGGGTTTGCTCCCGGAGCGTACGTGTTTCCGGGAGGTAGAGTTGACGCGGCAGATAGCGAAATAGCCATCCTAGATAGGATAGACAGTCTTACTAGCAAGGAAGCCGCTCTCCGGCTAGAACTGACCGATGGTCAGCCCTCTGGGATCGCCTACTATGTCGCCGCCGTGCGAGAGACTTTCGAAGAAACTGGGATCTTGATCGCAGTTAGCACAGATGGATCAGCACCCCCTACAACTGCAGAAAACCAAGGGGTGCGCGCACTCCGCAAGGCCCTTATAGGGGGGGTGATTAGCTTCAAGGATATCTTAGTTAAGTTGGACTGCCGCCTTGACGGAAGCGCTATGCAATACGCCGCCCATTGGATTACTCCCGTGACTTGGCCAGTGCGTTTCGATACTCGCTTCTTTGCAGCCCAACTAACGAGTAAGAGGGAGTGCACAGTGGATACGCGTGAGATAACCGAAGGTCTCTGGATCACCCCAAACAACGCTATCAGCCGCCATGAGGCAGGAAATCTTCCTATGCTTTTGCCTACAATCACAATGTTGGAACGACTCTCCACCTATGAACAGACTGAGGAAGCCCTGGGAGCATTAGCTAAAGAGCAAGTACGTCCCATTCTCCCCGTAGCTGACACGATACCTACCGATATATGAAGCCATTAGGCCACGCGTCCATGCAAGCGCGTTTAACCCGAAGCTCGCGCCCACCTTACATGCGCCGATAGCCAGGTCCGCTTCCGCCCTCCCTAGGAGACCATCGAGGGCCCAGGACGTCGGTAGCCTTGCAATCGATACAGTTTGGTGCGTTCACAAGTAGCCGATCACCATCTCGCTCATAGACGCCTGCAGGACACATATGGCTGTAAAAGTCAGCAGCCTCGGCACTCACTCCTGATTCTGCTTCAATAAGATGGGAAGGAATATCATCTCGCGTCTGATTTCCTGAACGAAATACGGCATCCGCCTTTGAGAAAGTCAGGGTGCTGTCAGTGATAACTGGAACCGACTTTCGATCAAATTGCCGTTCCCGAGCGGCATCCTCTTCTACCTTTATAGTTCCACCTGGAAACCGCCCTTTAGTCAAAGTCATCAGTCCAGCTTTCACCCCACCTATCAGGAGCCCTCTCTTGAATGCGAGCCGCATATTCCTGCGCGTGTGGAGGTCCCGCATGATGCGACTGCCATCCACAGCTGCGGTGTAGCCAGCTAGCCCTGACTCCGAGGTGTCTCCCAAGGTGAGCGCTTCAAAAATCTTTCTCGCCGCAAGAATTCCGGAGTGCATGGCATAGTGGATTCCCTTCAGTGACGATACATCCACATAGCCAGCCGCATCACCTACAATCAAGAGCCCCTCACCGTGGCGACGCTCTGGTACTGAGTGATAACCGCCTTCAGGGATAGTCTTAGCTCCCCACTCAATCATCTTGCCTCCCTCGAGCAATCGCCGGAATAGTGGGTGCATTTTCATGCTCTGCAGTACTCCATGCGAGTCGAAACGAGCATCGGCGTAATCGAGACCTACCACCAGACCTAACGCTACAAGATCATCTGCCATCGGATACACAAATGAGCCACCAAAGGCATCAGGTGGTAGTGGCCAACCCATTGTATGAATAATCCGGTCTAAGGGTTGCTTTACATTCCAAAGTTCCTTTACGCCAAGGGCAAAGATTTGCGGATTTGTGGAACCAACTCCCTGCCAGTCTAGCCACGCCTGCGAAAGCGAGCCGCGTGTCCCTTCCGAAAGGACTGTAACCTGAGCAGTCACATCGATGGCAGAATTAGCAATTGGACCTAGCGACTCTCCACCTTCTCCTAAACCTGAAGGAGTTGTGCGCACCCCGATGACCCCACTGTTTTCAACAATCAGTGAGTCGACGGGGAAGCCGGGAAAAATGTTCACGCCGAGTTCTTCCGCTCGCTCACCCAACCATCGTACAATCTCGCATATAGAGGCTATGTAATTCCCCTGATTCCTCATGGTTGGAGGGGTAGGAATCTGGACAGAACTGTTCGGGCTAAGAAGGTACATACCTTCCTTGGTGACGGGCCGACGGAATGGAAACTCATCAAGTGACACCCCTGGAAACAACTCTTGAAACGCACTTGGATTTACCACGGCACCGGAAAGACTATGTTCACCAAGCTGTCCAGCCTTCTCAAGCACACCTATCTCAATCTCCCCAAGGGAACCACCGCGCTCTTGTCCCTCCCGAACTAGCCTTGCGAGCTCAATCGCCCCAGCTAAACCTGCTGGCCCAGCACCCACGAAGATGACGTCCATAGAAATGGACTCGCTATCGGGCGTATCTCGCACGATGAACTGGCCATTAGAAAGAGGTGGCTGTTCATCCAAGGGGCGTAAGGGCCCTTGGGGAACAAGACTGCTCTCAGACATACTCACTCTCTCATTGTGGAATAAACGGACCCGTGAGGGGTCGACACGTGTACCGAGTCGACCCAGAAAAATCGCCAACTCTGGCGTGAGGCTCTAGCCTTACCGACCTACACACCCGAACACAGCCATGGGGACCTCGCGGATGAGCCAGTGTCCGACAACTCTCGCAGAACTTAAAGAAGCCGGCTATAAGAGCCGAACCGTTAAGGATGAAGTGCGCGTCAATCTTCTGAGAAAATTAGAGGAAGGCGAGGAACTCTTCCCAGGAGTACGTGGATACGACGAGTCTGTGGTTCCCCAGCTTGTAAATGCCCTTCTCGCACGACACGACTTCATCTTACTCGGTCTGCGAGGTCAGGCAAAAAGTCGCATTCTACGTCAAATTGCCCTGCTCCTCGACGACAAAATACCGATCCTCACAGGCAGCGAAGTCAGTGATGATCCTTATGCACCGATCTCGAAGTATGGTAGGACAATACTCGAAAAGTACGGCGATGACGCACCTATCGAGTGGGTAAAACGCGAGCACCGTTACGTAGAGAAGCTCGCAACACCCGACGTTACCATTGCCGATATGATTGGAGATCTCGACCCGATCAAAGCAGCCCGCGGAGGACACATTCTCGCTGATGAGCTCACCATCCATTACGGGCTACTCCCGAGAGCCAACCGCGGCATTTTTGCTATCAATGAACTCCCTGACTTAGCAGGGAAAATCCAGGTCGGACTCTTTAATATCCTCCAGGAAGGGGATGTCCAGGTAAAGGGTTACCCCATCCGATTAGCTCTCGACATCCTTATGGTCTTCACCGCGAATCCCGAGGATTACACTGCTCGCGGGAAGATTATTACGCCTCTTAAGGACCGTATCGGCGCTGAGATCCGCACGCACTACCCTGAGGACCTTGATATCGGACGCGACATTACGCGCCAAGAGGCCTGGGTCGAGCGGGATGGAACCTGTGTGGAAATTCCCGATTTCATCGAGGAAACGGTAGAGCGTGTTGCATTCTTAGCCCGAGAGGATAAGCGTGTGGACCAGCGCTCAGGTGTAAGCCAACGCCTGCCGATCACGGTTATGGAGACTGCAGTTTCGAATGCAGAGCGTCGGGCGCTAGCCCACCGCGAGGAAATGATTGTACCTAGGATTACAGACCTGTATGCAGCTCTGCCCGCAATCACTGGCAAGATGGAACTCGAATATGAAGGTGAGCTTCACGGAGGAGATAAGATCGCGAGAGAGTTAATCCAGCAAAGCTCATCACACACCTTTGATATGCGGGCCGCAGGAGCCAACGTAGAAGACATCATAGAGTATTTTGAGACCGGAGGGGCGATCCAGGTAGGGAACGACGCAGCCTCATCGGCTTGTGTGCAAGGATTTAAAACAGTGCCCGGGCTTATAGAATTAATTGAAAACGTAGGTTTGGCCTCTTCGAATTCGAACGATGGAAAACGCACAGCCGCCTGCGAGCTTGTTCTTGAGGCGCTCGTAGCACAGAAACGCATCAGCCGCACGACAGCAGGCTATGTGCGTGCCCCACATCAAGGTCCGCCGGCAGGTGAAGGCTATCAAGGGTTCGACCCAATCGGAGGGCTCAGCGTTTAGTAGGCCTCCTATAGGTAAGGACTACCAGACTAAAGGATGTGCTCAACGAAGGACGCTAACACCTTCTTCTGCGCTGTCGGCAAAGCAAAGCTCGTGGGTGCGGTCGCCAAAACCCAAACAGCACCATCCTCCACAGGTGAAACAGCACTTCGAAATGCAAAGGGATGATAAGTGGCTTCTATGTGAGTGAATCGATGCTTACACGTCGGAAGAGGCTGCCCAACACCGACGACACCTATCCCACGAGAAAGCGCTGCAGCCCGGGCACCCGTCTCTGCATCACTCATACCTGACACCTCCACCTCAGGAAAGGCCCACATACCACCTAGTAATCCGTCCCAAAATCGCCGAATGAGAAACACCTGCTGGTCGTCATAAAGCACTGCCAGAGCAAGTTGGATCCTCTTGGGACAAGAACGCTTCGATTTGGTCGGGCGATCTGACTCAGTACCGGCCTGGTGGGCCAAGCACCATGTAGAGACGGGACACACGTCACATTCTGGCCGCCTGGGGACACAAACCGTCGCTCCAAGCTCCATGAGTGCTTGATTCCAGTCACCGGGTCGGTCGCGTTCGATAAGTCCTGCCGCCGTCCCTCTAAGCCACGAAGGTCTGGGGTCAGAAACGTCGAAGATCCGTGACAATACTCTACGCACGTTCCCGTCCACCGCCGGCACAGCTTCACCGAATGCGATGCTGGCCATAGCACCGGCGGTGTACTCGCCAATTCCCGGCAGCTCTCTGAGTCCATCTAGAGTTCTTGGTACTGTTCCATTCCCCTGTTCTACGATCACTCTTGCAGTTTCGTGAAGCCTCCTAGCCCTCCGGTAGTAACCAAGGCCCTCCCAAGCCTTGAGGACTTCGTGAGAGTCAGCCGCTGCTAAGCTTTGCAGGTCAGGGAACTGCTTGAGCCAACGTCTATAGTATTCCCGCACTGTTTCAACTCGCGTTTGCTGCAACATCACCTCGGAGACGAGTATTCGGTAAGGGTCATTCTCATCTCGCCAGGGTAAGCTTCGACGACACTTGTCGTAATAATCCAGGAGGGCCTGTTGGAAGGCCGAAAGTGATTTAGGTGTAAGTTTGGCGGGCTCCATGGCAAGAAGGTACAAGGAAGCCAATAGCAGAAAACAACCTCATGACCTGGCACCCATGACCTCGCTCGATGTATTTCTACTATACCCTCTTAACTCTTAGAATAGTGGCATGCGCTTTACCACCTACTCTAAATACAAGGGCGGCTGGCTCGACGCCCTCAATCTCCAGTCACTCCTAGAGCATCTGTCCGACTTTCTGATGGACGGAGGTTTCGCTGGCGGCCCTCATTACAACCCGTACTGGGGTTGGTCCGGAGACAAAGATGTGAACTCGACAGGAGCGCTGAAGAATGCCCTTCTGAAGGCTCTTTTAGAAAGCGGCCAAATCACGGAAGAGATGATAGAGGAGCTTCGCGGTGAGGGTGAGGGAGATGAGGATATCCGTCAGCAGATTGCACAGCTTTTAGACGACCTAGTCGAGCGAATGGTCGAAGAAGGATACATCAACGTGGAAACGGGCAACCCACAGATGCCCGGAGCAACATATGACGTAACTGGCCAGGGAAAGATCGATGAAGCCAAGCAAGCAGCTCAACAAGTGCAGTTCAATTTAACCCAGAAGGGGATGGACTTCCTGGGCTACAGGTCGCTAAAGAGCTTGCTTTCAGCCCTCGGAAAGGCAACAGCTGGCGCCCACGACACTCCACATCTTTCAACAGGCGTGGAAGCTGACGCCGCTTCGAAGCCGTACGAATTCGGAGACACACTCAACTTAGATATCCCTGCCACCCTCAAGAATGCTATCGAGCGCGAAGGGCTTCAGGTCCCCTTGAGCCTCGATTACAGTGACTTGATGGTTCACCAGGCTGAGTATCGGTCTTCGTGCGCCACAGTGCTCCTGCTAGATATCTCACACTCAATGGTTCTCTACGGAGAAGACCGTTTCGCACCTGCTAAGCGGGTGGCTTTGGCCCTCTCTCATTTGATGAGGACTCAGTTCCCAGGTGACTCACTCCACGTTGTCACATTTGGGGACCGTGCAGAAGAGCTTCCGCTTTCTCAGCTTGCTAAAGCCCAGGTCGGTCCGTTTCACACCAACACTGCCGAGGGAATTGAAATAGCTCGCCGTATTTTGGCTTCCCAGAAGAAAGATATGCGGCAAATCATTATGATCACCGACGGAAAACCAAGCGCCATGACTCTTCCAGATGGCAGGGTCTATACAAACTCAGGTGAACTAGATCCGATGATCTTGAAGCGGACGTTCCAAGAGGTTGCGGCATGCCGTAAAACTGGCATCCTAATCAATACCTTCATGCTCGCGAACGACCCGTATCTAGTCCAGTTCGTTGAAAAAGTCTCACAAATTGCCCGCGGGAAAGCTTACTTCACAAGCTCCATGACGCTCGGGCAGTACATAATGCTGGACTTCCTAAGGAACAAGCGCCGCCGCGCTGGCTAAACCAACCCCTGTGTGGAGTCGTCCGCTAGTTGTCTAGCAAATCCGGGTCGTTCTCCTCCAACTTAACCTGACGCACCCTCTTACGAAGCCAGAGGCCGGCCCCGGTGACCATTCCGAGCGGTAGTAGCGTCAAAAAAGCCGTTGTGGCCATGAAGGCCAGACGGTTCTCGTCACTTGAGTCGAAGCAAACTGCACAAGCGTGGCCGGCATCAGGAAGCGCAAGCAAGAGAAGCATCGCGACGAAAACAATAGAGGCGCGGATCATAGGTACACCTTGATATACAGAACGGGCCAGACCAGGACTACGAAGTACCAGAACGCTGACACTGTGGCCAGTTCGGAACCAGTCAAGCGACCCTGATTGAGGCGGACCCCCGCCCAGATGAGTGCAATTAGCGCCGCTACGGCATGGATAGCGTGGGTTCCGACAATCAGATAAAAGAAGCCGCCATACGAACTCGACTGGATCGTGAGGCCTTCACCGAGTAACGCAACCCACTCGAGTCCCTGGAAATACACAAAAAAAGTTCCCAGCAGTATGGAAAGCAGTAGCGGAATCCGCGCCCGTGACCGTTCCTTACGGAAGGCAAACCAGGCGACAACAAGAACAAGGCCGCTGACCAAAAGCGCCGCGGTATTGAGTGCCGTCTCCTGGACCGGAAGGCGTGGCTGGCCGAATGGCGGCCACATCTGTCCAGCAGCCTGAGACCGCACAACCGCATGAGCAGAGATAAACCCTGCAAAAATCATTACCTCGGTGAAAATGAAAATCATCATCCCTAGCACGCCATTGGACAAAAGCGGCTTCGGCCTAACAGGCTCCGGTCGATGTTGGAGCGGGATGGCGACGGATTCGCTCATCTAAAGAATTACTAGTTCGGTCGGAATGTCTGAACGTAATCGGCAAACTCTTGAATCTGCCCTTCATCGAAACTTGCGCTCCAGGCCACCATAAGGGGAGATCCGCCCACTGAGGCTGCACCATTAGTAATTACCTGCACGATGCGATCCCTGTCACGCGTCTCCCAGAACTCAGGATCCGCAAATGAGGCTGGACGAGGATCAAGCGCCGCGCCAGCAGGCCCATCCCCCAGTCCTTCGGATCCATGGCAAGTTGCACATACGATGTTGAACATCGATTCAACGTCGAAAGCAACCTCCACAGCTGGTGCAGTGTCCTCTTCCACGACTTCTTCCTCACCACTGTCTATGCCGCGCGCCACCGCTGCCTCCGCCGCAACATTCCGCCAGTTGTTACCCTCGTGATTCATGACATCGGGAGAGATGCCCGCAAACATCAGTGCCATGAGAAGCAGTGAAGTAGTGAGCATCCACTTCATGATCCTCTTCTCCCACTTGAGGTGCATGAAGTTCTCGATGACTAGTTTCGCCTTATAGACGGCGATTCCAAATGCAGTGACGAGTGTTAATAAAGTTGCGACCCAAGCGACCCCGGTCACTTCACGTATTACGTCTGCAACAATTGGACCCACCACACTTATAACTAGAAGTACAAGAAGTATGATGTAGATCTTGAAATAATTGACGTGATGTCCGTCGTCGTGATGTTCTTGGTGATCAGACATGTCCTACTTCGCGATATAGAGAAGCGGGAATAGGAAGATCCAGACGACATCTACAAAGTGCCAATAAATACCGATTAGCTCGACGCGCTGGAGTTCGAGATTGCGCCAGGCATCAAAAGCCACGATGCCCATGATGATAGCACCTGCGATCACGTGGAGGGCATGCAAACCTGCCGCAGTGTAGTAAAAGGCCCAGAAGCCGTTAGATGTGATCGTATACCCGTGGCTAATCTCGTACCACCACTCATACGATTTTATCCCGAGAAAGGTGAAAGCCCCACCAATAGTGAAGAGAAGGAACTTGGCTGCTGTCTTGCCATCCCCGCGCTCCGCAGCCTGGTGAGCAAGCACGGCAGTAAAGCTAGAGGTCAGTAGCACAAAGGTATTGGTGGCTCCAATCCACGTGTTGGTGTGGATGGCCGCATCGGCCCACTCAGGGTGGCCGAGCCGGTGCATAAGATATGAGCCAAGTACGCCGCCGAAGATGACCACCTCGGAGGCGAGCAGCCACCAGACGGCCAAGCGGCCGGTAGGAATTCCGGTCGCGCTACGTAATGTGGCTTGGGGTTTTGGAAATGCCATTAGGCTGGTTCGTTCTGGGGCCAGTAGTCTTGTTCACGGTCAGGATGAGCATACTCGTAGGGGCCCCGGTAAACGTTCGGTAGCCCTTCCGGCCAGTTCCCGTGCGGTGGTGGTGACTCGGTGGTCCACTCCAACGTGTTTGACTCCCAGGGATTCTTACCAGCCTTCTTCCCTCGCATCCAACTAGCGATACAGTTATAGAAAAAGACCAACTGGAAGGCGAGCATGACGAGCAGCGCATAAGTCGCTAGCTCCCGCAGCTGGTACATGCCTTCCCCCGCAAGCTCAGGAAAGTGCTCGTAGTTGTAAATCCGCCGGTGTTGGCCGCCCATGCCAAGCACAAAAAGCGGAATGAAGATCACATTGAACGGAATGATTGTGCCCCAGAAGTGAATCTTCCCGAGGGTATCATTCATCATCTTCCCGAACATCTTCGGGAACCAGTACGTGAACGCCGCAAAAGTCCCAATGATTGCAATCGGATAAAACGTGTAGTGGAAGTGCGCGAGTACGAAATAAGTGTCGTGGAAGTAGATGTCCGCCCCGCTCGCGCCCAAGAAAATTCCCGTGACTCCGCCGATCAAGAACTCCGCCATAAAGGCGAGCGCCCATAGCATCGGTGTGGTGAGCCGGATCGATCCCCCATACAACGTCGCAATGATAACAAAACACAGCTCCGCGATTGGGATAGATATAAGAAGGGTCGTGACCGTAAAGACATTGGCCATCCGCGGGTCTATACCTGCAAGAAACTGATGGTGAGCCCAAACAAAAAAGCTCAGCACACCTGTAGCAACCGTCGTATACAGCATCATCTTGTACCCGAACACCTTCTTGCGGGCGAAGGTTGCTATTATGTCAATCGTGATGCCGATCGCTGGCAATAGAACTACATACACCTCTGGATGACCAAAGAACCAGAATAGGTGCTGCCAGAGAATCGGATCGCCACCGCGGGCTGGATCGTAGAAGCCAGTACCGATCGTCTGGTCGAAGAGCAGCATGACTGCCCCCGCGATGAGCGGTCCAACCGAAAGCATAAACAGGATACTAGCTATCACGATCATCCAGCAGACCAACGGAATGTCATACGCCTTCATGCCTGGGGCCCGCGAGTTCATCAGGGTCGTGATGAAGTTGATGCCGCCCAGCAAGAATGCTACGAATTCCAAAGCGACCGCGACCAGCCACATAGACGCCCCGAGACTGGTCTGATTGTAATCGCCCACTGCAGACAGAGGTGGATACGCCGTCCACGCTCCCCCGAACCCGCCACCTTGGACGAACAGAGAAAGCAGCAGTATTACTGCACTCAAAAGAAAGATCTGGTACGAAAGGCGGTTTATGCGCGGGAATACCATATCGTCCGCACCGATCATGAGCGGAATGCAATAGTTCCCGAAGGCAGCGATTAGAACCGGCATCGCCACCCAGAAAATCATGATCGAGCCGTGGTTCGTAACCAGTGCGTTGTACTCACCGGGTGAAACCTGCCCAAACCCCGGCACAGAAATTCCAGGGAATGCGAGCTGCATCCGGAAAACATACGCCATGAATCCACCGATCACGGCCATGCCCATGCCCGTAAACAGATACTGCATGGCGATCATCTTGTGATCGGTCGAGAAGACGTACTTACTCAGAAAGCCCTCAGAGCCGTGATGGTCGTGAGCGTGATCTGCGTGGTGCTCGACCGCAACTGCGGTTTCTGACATCTAGTATCTCCCTACTGTGCAGTCGCGGCGGACGCTACCCATGCCGCATGACCGTCTGAATCTTCGATATGCACTCTCGCCGCCATTACACCGTGCCCGATACCGCAGATCTCGGCACACTGCACATCGTACTCGCCAGTCTGCGTAGCTTCGAACCAACCGGTTATCGTCCGCCCCGGTATCGCGTCCTGCTTAATGCGGAAGACCGGGATTGAGAACGAGTGGAGCACGTCCGTCGCTTCGAGCAAGAAGTGGTAGGTCTGATCAACCTCCACATGAAGTTCGTCTACCGTGAAAATATCGTCGTCTGTGTCTAGCTGATTGTCCTGCCCAGGATGTTGAAATGTCCACGCCCACTGTTGTCCGATCACCCTGATCGTACGGTCCGGTTCTGGAAGCTGCTGCTTTACATCGTACCAGACCATGATAGCCATCACGATGATGACGAAATCAAAAGCGAGAATGCCGACGTGGGGCCACGTAACCCATTTCTTCACGTGGTTTTCATGCCCCTCAAGGTACTGCGCCTTCACCCCCGGCTTAGCCCGGTACTTCAGGATGAGCCAAAAGAAGACACCCTCAGCAACAAAAAACCAAAAGCCCGCCAGGACCGCCACCCAGATAATGATGTTGTCGATGTCCGCAGCATATGTCGAAGCTTGATCGATCATCCATGGTATATTCAAGGCGCTATCCCATCCTCGTCCGCAGGATGATAAAGGCAGCACAAAGCGCAAAGCCCACAAAAGTGATCACAAACCACTTATATGTCTTTCCCAGGTCGATGATGGCCTCATTCTGAGCATCTTCGGGAGGTGCAGGCGGGTCAGGTTGTGTTGTCTTAGTTACAGCGTGCTCAGCCATTCGTCACTACCTCAGCGTCTGAACGTAGGCGATCACATCCTGCATGGTTTGGTCTGTCATCGCTACTGTATTTGCTCTCATCGTAATGCCCCAAGTATCCGCAGGATGAGCACCACGAGCACCGCTCCGGTAGTTCTCCAGTTCCTGGAGCAAGTACCAGTCATGAATCTGTACAATCGGCGGTGCTCTCAGGACCTCGTCTCCTAGCCCATCTTCACCGTGGCACGCAACACAAACTGCGCGGTACTGTTCAGCCCCCACGCCCGCGTTCCCATGAAGCGTACTTGGAGGAAACGTCGGATCAAGCGAAGCCACGTATTGGGATACAGACTCGATATCACCTTCACGGTTGAGCGTGACAGCCATGGGCCGCATCCGCAGGCCTGGTATATCATCGGCATGCTGCCCACGCCAACCCTCTTGGAAGCTCTGAAGCTGTGATTGGAGATACCATTGCGGTAGACCAGCGATAGCAGGTGTTTCGATGTCTGCATTGCCGGCCCCGGTCTCTCCATGGCACGGAGCACACGTCTCAAAAAGTTCCTCCCCGCGTGCCATTCCTACCGGAGGGGGCGTACTATCGCAAGCCGCGATGCCAATTGCCACTATGGGCAAAGCAACAAACTTCGAACTCCGCACTCGTATCATGATACTTGTTCTGACAGTGAAATCGACTCATCAATAAGCATGATCGGGATATCGTCCCGGACAGGGTAGAGCATGTCTCTGTCCTCTCTCACCAGGCCCTCCTCTATGAGCGTGGAAACTAAGTCGCCACGTCTGTTGGTCACCGAGCCATCACTAATCGATGCATTAAGCCGCTCCAACAGCGAAAGCTCCGCCATGTGGAGAGACTGTTTTGTCTCGGGACAAACTAGAATTTCTAGGAGGCTCTGATCGACCAAAACGATGACGACTCCAATGTTACTAAGGACGCGCCCAAGGGCTGATTCCCCCACCATCCTCGAGGATAGGAAGGCACCCCTGGGAAGCGGATTCGAGAGCGGTAAGTTAAAGTCCTTCGATGGGTAACGGGAGGCCGATAATGCAGGCTCGTGAAAATTGTCACAAGGGCAAGTGGCCAAGGACACGCGCAGTTCTTGGTCTTCTGGGGCTCGCGCTTGCCACAATAGGGTGTGCCCCAGGGGACAGCAGCTCCGCCAGCGATGGTGAAGTTTTCGTTGCGGAATCTTTCTTGGCGTCCACTCTGCTCCCGCCGGCAGGCCATGCGTGGGTGATTTTCGATGCTGACACAGTACTAGCCGAAGTCGCTGCGACAGCGGAAGAACGTGAGCAAGGACTCATGTATCGTGAAGAGGTGCCAGACGGTACGGGCATGTTATTTGTGTTCACAGACAGCCGAGTCCGGTCATTTTGGATGGCTAACACATATGTCGCACTGGACATCGCGTATATGGACCCCTCCTTCAGGGTAGTTGACATCATCGCAATGGAACCGCTTGTGACAGAGTCCTATCCAAGCAGTGCACCTTCGATGTATGGATTAGAGGTTCGACAGGGGTGGTTTTCCGAACAGGGGATCACGATCGGAGCGCAGGCCGAAATCGTATTTGGCGTGTTAGAGCGTTAGCGCTCACGACTCTTGGAACGGACCAACCTTACTAAGGTTGCAGTCCTTCAATAAGTGCGGCTACGAGCCCGCTCGTGGAGCGTTGCCGGGCCTGTAGCACATCCGGAATCCCAGCAGCCTTAGCAGCAGCAGCTGTCGTAGGACCGATCGCGACAACTAGGGCTCCAGAAGTGAGACCACGCCAGTCGGGACCCATGAGCTGAAGGCCAGCCACCGTAGACGGGCTAGTAAAACAGATGGCATCAACCCCGAGCTCTAATTGTTTGCGCGATTGTGGAGGGGGAGCCATGGGCACGGTCCTATAGGCTTCCACATCGTTGACTTCTGCCACACCCCTAGAAAGCAGACCTTCTACTAGTCGATTATCTGCGATATCTGATCGCGGCAAGAACACCCGTTGGCCATCGAGTGAACCCAGTCGCTCTAGCAGAAGCTCAGACGTTGCAGCATCTGAACAGATCGTTGTCCGGACACCCCTATCAAGCAACGGCTGCGCCGTAGCTGGCCCCATAGCGGCAACCTCAAGCCCTCGGAGTTCACGGGTATGGACTCCGAGTTCGTCCAGGCGCTGCAGGATCGCCCGCGAGCCGTTTGAGCTAGTTATAACCATCATTGTGTAGTCCCGAATATCAGATAACGCAGCGTCCAGCGCCCCGTACGAATCTGGCGGATCTATCTGGATGGTCGGACAACGCACCACGCTCGCGCCTACCTCTGATAGGCGACGGCAAAGGTCCGCAGCCTGTTGTGGTGCTCTTGTAACAGCCACCCTTCTGCCGCTGAGAGGTTTAATGGGTCTCATGTCTAGTGACCCATTAAAAGTATGATTCGTGAGATTTTAAGCACGGCTTATAGATACCCGAGCAAGATTATATCACGAGGCTTAAATCGGACTTAACAGGAGTCCTGCTATTGGGCCAGACTACCTACTCAGTCAGATGCCAAGCCAATAATTCGCCTTGATGATAAAACGGTCGTCCGCAGGGGCTTCAAACAAAGCACCTGTGTCTCGCATAAAATCAAAGTCACCTACCAGAGCGTAGTCGGACTGTTTTCTTTGCCATACGAAAAAAACAGTCGAGCCCGGACGATACTCCCACCGCAGCACAGCATTTCCTACGAGTGACCTCACATTAAAATCACGGTCTCTAAATGAAAAGTCGGGCGAGCCATCCGCGTCAAAATCAACGTTTTGTAGACCACTGACATTAGTAGGGGTAAGCCCAATAAACTTGAACGTCTGCCCCGCCTCGAGCTGCTTATACTGCAAGTAGTCACCCGATGAGAGCAGA
>DEAM01000009.1:0-257 GCA_002347035.1 Gemmatimonadales bacterium UBA2982
TTGTAGTACATGTTCGGATACACATAGACCGCCGGCTGAATCGGAATCCCATCCTCAAGAACCAAGATTCGCGATGAACGGCGCGGATTAAGTCCTCGAATACCGATGGAAAGACGAGCGTTACCGAATCCATCATCTGCAGCTCCGTAAATACCTGGCACAGACTCAAGCAACTCCTGAGTGCCAAGAGCCTGAATCTGCCTCAATGCTACCGCCGGTACGCTGGTCGCTGTCCCCGGGAGTCGCTCGTAGCTCTC
>DEAM01000009.1:666-162151 GCA_002347035.1 Gemmatimonadales bacterium UBA2982
ATCGATTGCAACGCTTGAGTCAGCATAACCCAAGGCACGAACGATCAACGTGCCGGAGTCTTCGGGCACTTGAAACGCGAAGAAGCCTTCAGCGTCCGTAATCGTGCCGAGCACCCTGCCCTCGATCTCTATCGACACGGTCGCACCAACAACCGCGGCCCCTGACGACGCTGCTATCACCCGCCCCGATATCTCGGGATTAGTCTGTCCAGCCAAGGCAACCGGCGTCAGAAGCAATGCAAGTGCGCAGAACCTCGCGTTGGCGAGGGTTACCATTCGCATGTTTCTCCTAAAAGCGTTTTGGGTTCTTGGGCAAGGCACGGCTCTTGTCTTCGTCCTCGCCACGGGGAGAGAGCAGAGCACCTTCTGTCGATCCCAACGTCGCGGGGCTCAGCTGAATCATCCCGTAACTGCCTTCCGGGGGTCCCTCATCAGTTGGATCAAGGATTGCATCGTCCTCGCAGGCCGAAAGGGCGACAACTAAAGCTGCTAACAGAAGGCGCATCAGAAAGATTGGATGTAAGAAGAGATTGATCAGATAATGGCCATATGAGATTGAGAACTACTCTCTAATGAGATTGAGAACTATTCTCATCGGGTGTATAGAGTGCACACTCTCGCCACAGTTGTCCACCCCCTATCTACTCTTTCTCAACTAATTACGGGTTGCCTACCCGGAACCATTTCAAGAAATGTGAGAGACCTTCGGGAAAACCGGTCTTAGGCTGGTAACCCAACACCACTCTTGAATGAGCCAGGTCAGCGCGAGTCGAGTATACGTCAGCCTCATGGGGGGGCAGTTGCCTGACCTTAGGTGATAAACCCAATTCCCTAGCCAGACGATCGAGCATTTCACGCAATAACACAGTTTCCCCAGCACCAACGTTGAAAACGTCAAAGGCTCCTTTTTCGACCCAATTCAACGCACAACGAACAGACTCCACTACATCGTCGATGAACGTGTAGTCGCGACCGCTGCCGCCATCGCCGAAGAGAGGGACCTCATCCCCGTTACACAGAAGGCGGGCGAACTTATGAACAGCGAGGTCGGGACGCTGTCGAGGACCGTAGGCGCTGAAAATGCGCAGACAAGCGATACCCGTTCCGCTGCTCATCGCCTCAGATTTCAACAAGAGCTCGCCTTGATGCTTGGTCTCTGCGTACGGAGAAAGTCTTCGATCGACTGGGTCGCTTTCGGCGAACGCAGGGTTGGGATTGTTCCCGTAAACTGACGAGGAGGACGCAAAGATCACTCGACATATACCTCGGGTTCCTACCCAATGAAGCAATTTTCGCGTGCCATTTACATTTACATCCACGTAAGGCCACGGTTCATGAAGTGATGGCCGTACCCCAGATCGGGCCGCTAGATGGACGATCGCATCAACAACTGGGAGTCCTAAAAGACAGTCGGAGTCTCGTACATCACCCTTCACGAACTCAAAAGAGTTATAGTCGCGAGCACTCGCTAGGTTGCTGAGCTTTGTTTCCGAGGCGTAGTGTTCATCTAAAGAATCCAACGCGATAACCTCGTGCCCGTCAGCGAGAAAGGCATCGCAGACGTGCGAGCCGATGAACCCAGCGCCGCCGGTCACCAAAAGCTTCATCCCTCCCTGCTCCACCCCAGAGGTCCTGGACAGCTGCAGGCATTTGCTCGAGCCCTCGGGCCCCGAACTAAGAATCTGAATCCACCGTCTTCGCACGGAAGAAGAATGGCTGGGCCCTGCGTCACAGATAGCTCGTGGAGATTAAAGCTAGGCCGCGGGGGGGAATACAACCCACTTGGCCCCATCAGCTATGACGAACTCTAGGGATCTTGTCCCCCCCGGGAGCTAGTTGAGAGTGATTCTCAACTAGGGCCAACATACCCGTGCCTCCTTTGACTCACAAGGGCTAGGATCTAGATAGCAAAAGCCCTTCAAGCGTAAGTGCTTGAAGGGCTTCATTTTACGAGTGCCCCGCCAGGGACTCGAACCCCGAACCTACTGATTAAGAGTCAGTTGCTCTACCAGTTGAGCTAGCGGGGCAGTACAGCTACGGCTTACAGGTCCGACGGAGAGGCCGAAAGGTATCCGAGCCCCAGTTAGGGTCAAGCATTAACTACGAGAATCTAAGCAGCACCCTTTGTCCTAGTCTCTAGCAACTGCCTTACTTCGTGGTCTGATACTGGAGTGAAGTCCTTGTACCACATTCCTACCGCAGTAAACGAAACGGGTGTGCGAAGGCAGATCACTTCATCCGCCTCTTCCCGCAGTGCCCGAACAGTCTCTTCTGCAGCCACAGGACACGCAACAATCCTCCGCTCCACACCACGAGCCTCCAGGGACTCCAGTGCTGCTCGGACAGTCGAGCCTGTCGCGATACCATCGTCTACAACAACTACAGTGGTACCAGTAAGGTCTATCGGTTGACTTTCGTTTCGATAGAGACTCTCCCGACGCTCAAGTTCATGCCGTTCCCGCTTAATGGTTTCACGCACTACATCCTCACCGATTCCGAGCGCTGTCATGTGACCCTCGTTGAATACCACCACGTTACCAGTAGCGATGGCACCGAATGCCAGCTCCGGCTGCCAGGGAACACCAAGTTTTCGAACCAAAAGAACATCTAGTGGGGCACCTAATCGGCGAGCAACTTCGTGTGCTACCGGAACCCCACCACGGGGTAGCGCGAGAATAACCGTGTCTTGCGAGCTAATTCTTGGCTCTAGTGCTTCTGCCAGCTGTCGGCCTGCACTGTGTCGGTCCACGAAACGCCCAGCAGTCTGGCTGCCGTCAATCACAGGTTACCTCCTTCATTGTCCTCACCGCTCACCTTGAGTTCTTCGACGTGAGTACTGGCACCTCGAAGGGCCGCTTTGAGTGTCCTCTCCTATTTGGATCCCCGACCCACTCGTGTTCAACCTGACAGTTCCTCCGAAAGAACGGCAAACCTGTCGGCCATCGCCTCGGTAGCAAGCGACTCAAACCCATCCTCCAAATCTGTGATGAATAGCGCTGCAATCCCTTCACGATTAGCGAGGCCGTAACCCTCTGTCGGGCCTAGCACACTCAGAGCCGTAGCCCATGCATCCGCCAGAGCAGCACTCTGATGGACAACGCTCACCGAAGCCCCACGAAAGGGCAGCGGACTCCCGGTGCGGGGATCAATAATATGCGCGTAACGACGCCCCCCCTCTTCAAAGAAGTTCCGGTAGTCACCAGAAGTGGCAATTGCCTCATCTCTAAGTTCGACTGTTCCATATACAGCAGGCGCCACGTCATCAGGACTTTCAATGCCAACACGCCAACGTCTACCATCCTGCCGGAAGCCTCTTGCCTTGAGCTCCCCACCTACTTCTATAAGGAAGCTCCTATAGCCGAGCGCGATTAAATCTCCATTGAGACGCTCAACGGCGTAACCCTTCGCGATACCAGAAAGGTCTAAAACGGTCTCCTGATTGAGCTTCAATACCGAATGAGACTCTTCCTCCAAAACCACCAGGTCATAACCGATATGATCGCGTAGCGTAGCCACAACTGTTTCTTCGGGTGCACTGACCACCAATGTCCCAGGGCCAAAGCCCCAAACATTTACGAGAGGAGCAACAGTTATATCGAATGCCCCACCTGACCTTTCACTCACGTCCTGGGCAAGCGTCAAGACTTCGAAAAGTTCGTTACTGACTTCTAGCGGTCCTCCACCCAAACTTTGATTCAGGCGTGACAGTTCAGACTCTGGGTCATATGTAGACATAAGTCCGTTGACCTGATCGAGCCTTTCCTCAATCAGCCCCTCTAGGTGCAAACGAGCCTCAGCCGAGATCTCGTGCGCATTGATAGTCACCCTGAATGTGGTGCCCATCGTGACACCTACGAATTCATGCATGGAGTCACTTCTGTCCGCCCCAAGCCTCCAGACGAGGTAGCCTAACAGGAGTGCGATTGCCGTAGCTCGTACCAACGCCATTGTTCGACTTGAGCGGGTTGCCACTACGTCACCGTCCTAACTCTTCACACCGGACGCTCCCGGACAAAATATCCTCGCGTCTTCTAGGGTCATTGCAGTAAGAGGCGGTCACTACACCCGACTCGTATCAGAATGCGCTGATCCCCGTCAGCGTCTGTCCTAGAATAAGGGAGTGCACATCGTGCGTGCCTTCATAAGTGTATACCGACTCTAGATTGGCCATGTGCCTCATCGAGTGGTACTCGATAAGAATGCCATTGCCCCCCAGCAAACGACGGGCCTCCCGCGCTACGTTTGTAGCCATATCCACGTTGGCTCGCTTGGCAAGAGAAACCTGTTGCGTTGTCATCGTGCCCGCGTCCTTCATGCGCCCTAACCGGTAACAAAGTAGCTGCCCCTGCGTGATGCTGGTCAGCATATCTGCAAGACGGACCTGCTGGATCTGCTTGCCCCCAATTGGCTGATCAAACATGACCCTCTCTTTCGAGTATGACACTGCCTCGTGAAAACATGCCATAGCGGCGCCCACAGCTCCCCAGGAAATCCCGTAACGGGCCTGGGTCAAGCACATCAGAGGATGTTTGATCCCGTCTGTAGTGCCTGGGAGCATTGCCTCATCCGGTACCTCGACATCCTGTAGCACGAGTTCGCTCGTATCGGACGCGACTAGCGAAAGCTTGCCGGCCTGGTTCTTCGAGCTGAAGCCCGGCAAGTCAGTCGGTACGATAAAGCCGCGAATCCCCTTAACGTCACCTGGGTCCTCGGTCTGTGCCCAGATGACAGCTATATCTGCCATGGAGCCATTGGTAATCCACATCTTCGTCCCATTGAGCACCCAACCGTCCGCAGTCTTCTTGGCTGTCGTAATCATGCCCGTCGGATTTGAGCCATAGTCCGGCTCCGTAAGCCCAAAACAGCCTATGGCTTCTGCCGAGGCCAATCGTGGCAGCCATTTTGTCTTCTGGGCGTCAGATCCAAAGGCATAGATTGGATACATGACCAGCGCGCCCTGTACAGACGCGAAAGAGCGGACTCCTGAGTCCCCCCGCTCAAGCTCCTGCATAATCAAGCCATAGGAGACATTGTTCAGGCCAGCACACCCAAATTCTTCGGGTAAGTTGGCTCCAAGTACTCCCAGTTCCGCAAGCTCAGGGATGATCTCTTCAGGGAAGCGCCGCTTGGTATATGCTTCCCCAATGATCGGAATGAGTCGATCTTCAACCCAAGAACGAACGGTGTCCCGAACCATTCGCTCTTCAGAAGAGAAAAGCTCATCTGTTTTGTAGAAATCGATGCCTTCGAACCTGGCCATCGTCAACGTCCCATTAGCTGTGGGTTGATGTAGCCAAAGAATCTAGGCGAGTGGTCCTTCTTCGGCAGTGTCGGGCGGGACTGCGTCAGCCGCGTGCGTGTTCCTAAAGCGCATGACTCCGTAAGCTAGCTCTCGAGAGACCTTAGAACCGAGCCAAATCGCGGCAACAACGGTGCCAGCCCATGCTCCGACGATAAGATCTGATGGCTGAATACCAATCCATATGAAAGCCGCAATACATGCGCCAAATGCAAGACCGCCAAGCCATCCCCACCACCCGGCTCGGTTTCTAGCTTGAGCTCGGCACAGATCACACCAGAGCATGCGGTCTAGGTGAGTTAGGTCACGAGTCTCCAGGCAACGGACGCATGTGACCTCGTCAGGATATCGATCCCGCCATGTCGACCGCTCACGCCCACTCGCCATTTATATGCCCTTTAGTTCAGCAGCTTCATCACTGTATCAGCAAACTCTTCGGAAGCTAGAGTGCTACCTCCACCCAGGGTTAGCATAAGCATGCTCTTCACCACAAGTCGGAGGCCTCTCAGGTCCAATCACCCACCCTCAACCTTTCTATTCGTTCGACCATGAGACAACCCGCAAGAAACAATCTGCTCCCTGGAATGACCCCCTACCGTTGCTTTCGACTCCTTTCCCTACCGCCGTCGAACGTAACGTGGGTTGTAGTCGTAGTCAGTGTGTCCCTCACCCCACTCGACCAAGTCTTCGATTAAGGTGATTTGCTCCGTGCCACTCAGGCGGGCTCTGCCCGCAATATTAAGGGAGCGACGCCAGAGGACTCCCGTGAGTTCCTCCCTCGGTAGAATCGCTGAGGCGATCTCTAAACCCCCCGCAGTTTGAGTTTTCACGCGCACACCCCCAAGCCCAGGGAAATCCTGGAGTAGATCGAAGGTCTCCTCAGTGAAGAGGTAGATGTAGGGACCTACCTTCGCCCAAAGGCTGCCACCCCTCCGAACCTGTGCGGCTGATTGCTGCACCGTCACGACTGCCACATTACCCCGGACTTCCGCTGCGAGCACAGTTCCAGACTCGTAGTACTTAGTGATGTCCTCACTAGTAGGCAGAGTGAAATCTGTTGGCTCAGTGCACCCCCCAATAGTACATGTGAGAGCACACAGGACGCTCAGCGGATGCCCTGATTTTCTGTACATAGGCTTTGGTCAGCTCACTCCGAGGGTCTCAATCACCCCATAAGTGGAGCAATAGCCGTGCCAGTTATACCACGCCCTCCGATCTGAGACTCGCCTGCAGTCACCCTGCTTCCTGATCTCCGACCTCCAGTCTAAGCGAGCACGAGTTGATACAGTACCTGAGTCCCGTAGGCTTTGGGCCGTCTGGGAATACGTGCCCTAGGTGACCATCGCAGACTCCGCAAAGAACCTCAGTTCGCCTCATAAATAGGCTGTGGTCATCCTGCTCACAGATCGCCTCTTCAGAAACAGGCTCGTAGAACGACGGCCAGCCACTCCCTGAATCATACTTCGTGTTAGAGGAGAAAAGGGCGGTTCCACAGCCACGACAGCAGTAGACGCCCTCAGACTTCTCAGAATAGTAGGCACCGGTAAAAGCACGCTCCGTACCTTTTTCCCGAAGCACCCGGTACTCATTCTCGCTGAGACATTCCCTCCACTCGGCATCCGTTTTCTCGATCCGGTGAGGCACCTTCTACCTCCGGCATAAGTATTTAGACGAGGCGTCCAACCCCTTCACACCATGCGGGTTCCGGCTCCAATGCTCGACCCCATTGACATTGGCCGTTCTCAGTTGCCGATTGGCCGCTCTTCTTTGACTAATTCCGGAGCATCTGAATGAGTACTGACTCTGTCCGCCTTGAGCGGTGGGAAGAGATCGAGCGTGAGACGGTGACCAACGGCATCGCCCGCCAACTCTTTACAGGAAAGCGCATGATGCTAGCGCACGTCCATCTCGATAAGGGTGCAGTCGTACCGACGCATTCTCACGAGAATGAGCAATTGACCTGGATTGTGCGTGGATCGATGAAGTTTTGGATGGGAGAGGGAGACGAAATTAAAGAGCTGCTGCTCTCAGCTGGAGACGTGCTCTACATTCCCTCGAATGTCCCTCATAAAGCTGAAGCGCTCGAGGACACACTCGACGTTGACATTTTTAGCCCACCTCGACAGGACTGGCTTGACGGGACAGACACTTACTTTCAGAACCAGTAAATTTCCATCAGAACTTCTGTCTTATACCTAAGTGGCCTTCACTAAGACCTTGGGCGGAATAGATTTGGCCAAGGATGTTGATGGTTGCAGGGGGTAGTTAGAATAAAGGAATCGCGCGATGGGTAGCCCGAACTTAGAAGCAGTTGACTGGATCTGGCACGACGGAGAGTTCGTGTCTTGGAACGATGCTCAGATACACGTGCTCGCCACGGCGGTGCAATTTGGGACATCCGTGTTTGAAGGAATTCGCGCGTACGATACCCCCAACGGACCAGCAATCTTTAGGCTTGATGCGCACATTCGGCGGCTCTTCGACTCGGCACGTATCTACAGAATGGAGCCCCCTAACTTCACGCCCGACGACATCGCGGCAGTCGCAAAGGAGATTGTCCTTAAGAATGATCTCTCAAACTGCTACATACGCCCGATGGTGCTTCGGGGTTACGGAGCTCCAGGCCTAAACCCACTAAATAGCCCCATCGAAACGTACGTCGCAGCGTGGCCCTGGGGAGCCTACCTCGGCGAAGATGGACTGGCGGCCGGCGTCGACGTGTGTGTGACCTCGTGGCAACGGGCACACCCGAACACTTTCCCAGCTCGGGCCAAGGCAGGCGGCCAGTATGTGAATGCGCAACTCATGAAGATGGAAGCATTGCTTAACGGCTTTGTCGACGCTATCGCTCTCGGGCCAGGCGGTTTGGTCAGCGAAGGTACGGGGATGAATATTTTCCTCGTTCGGGAGGGAGTCATTATCACGCCAGTTCTAGACGGAACCTCCTTGGTCGGGATCACTCGAAACGCGGTGATTCAGATGGCCAAAGACCTTGGGTACGAAGTTCAAAGTGAGCCAGTGCCTCGTGAAAGTCTGTACACAGCTGACGAAATCTTCTTCACCGGAACAGCTGCTGAGGTGACGCCCGTTAGAAGTGTCGATCATATTCCTGTAGGTGAAGGGAAGGCAGGACCCATCACACTTTCTCTCCAGAAGTACTTTATGGAGACGGTCCGAGCCGAAAACGAAGACTCCCACGGCTATCTGACGTACGTAACCGGGTAGAGCGCCTCGGACTGTGCAACTGCCCGTCCGCAACTCTGATGTACAGACTTTTTATAGATGCACTCATGCTCGCGTAGTAGTCCGGCACCGATTCGACAGACTGCTTGTCTGCTACATGATTCATCTCTCATGAACGACTCTGAACGTTACAGCCGGGAAGGCATCCTCGCGTACGCGCAGCACTTTCCATTCTTTAAGTTGATGGGCCTCGAAATCCTCGATGTATCCCCAGGATGGTCACGGACGCGAGTCTCATTCAGAAAAGACCTAACACAGCCAGCTGGCATTATGCATGGAGGCGTCATCGCATCTTTGATTGACACCGGGATCGCCCATGCTTTACTGATGACAGATCGCCTTAAGCAACTCCAAGAGGAGCAGGGCGCACTAGTCTCGGTAGACCTAAGGGTAAAATTCATCCGGCCTGTATCAGAAGGCCCCTTGGTTTGTGAATCCACCGTGGTACGTCTAGGCCAGAAGATCCTCCATGCTGAAGCGCTGGTCACGAATGAGTTGGGTAAAGAAGTGGCTCGAGGCGATGCGATCTACATGGCAGTGCCGGGAGAGCAGGTTAGCTCTAGTTGATATAACCCATTATAACGGTCGGATCCGTACGCTCCGGAACCTGACCATGCCCGTGGAATACTGGAGACCGATGAAGCCTGATCTGTGCGTTGGGTCCTCAGCATCGACAACCTCTATACCATTAAGCGTGACCGTGAGGCGTGGCCCATCTGCCCGAATGACGTACTCATTCCATTGCCCTCCGGCATTAACAACTTCCGAGGGTGACGATACTCCGACCACGCCTCCTGTGCGGTAAGTCTGGTCCTCTCGCAGGTCGGATATGTTCACCTCGTAGCAACCTCGTGCAGTGATTTCAGTCGGCTCCGAGCACCGAATGTAGACACCACTATTTGTGCGAGATTCCACCCAAAACTCGACTACTACCTCGAAATTGTCATAGGAAGACTCCGTTACGAGATGGCCCTCTATCCCCATATCAGCCACTACTGACCCGTCACTTGGATCCAACCTCCAGTTGGCACCGCCTATGACGTTCCAATTGTCTAAGCTAGAGCCGTCAAAAATAGTCGCCCACTCCATGTTCTGGGCTGAGGTCGGGATCGGGAAAGTACCAATCATCAAGCCTAGTGAGAGTAGTCCTTGAATAATTACCAGCCAGCGTCTCATACTAACCTCAAGCTTGTGTGTAGATAGATGAACGGCCCAAACGTTTCTAGACACCCGAACTACACCACCCGGAATATTCAGCCGTTCGCGAAAGCTTCGGCTAGACTGCCGCTTCTTCTACCAGTCTGGCCCTTCAGCCTCGTCAAGTTTACGGAGAGCATCCCTAAGGCGCTCCTCGTCCGCAGCACTAACTTCGGTCCCACTCGCTACTCTTTCTCGACTCGGTCCCCCGCGCACGAGAAGACCGAGTAGCAGGCCTACCGAGACGATCGCTAGTGCTGGAAGAAAGTAACCCACGAGGTTGAAACCTTCAGGTGGCGGAGCCATTAGAACCGTAAGCCCGTAATCAGCCACAAAACCAGCCTCAATGGCCTCAACAGACTGCCCAGCTTCTAGCGACTGCATGATACGTTGAGTCCAGCTGGGTGACACTCCACACTGCATTTGGAACTGACATGTGTGCACGTCGAACCCGCACCCGCAGTTGCACTTGATCCGCTCTTCTGCCGAGAAAAGTCTCTCACCAATCTCACCGACATGGAAATGACCATCCCGAGGGGCAGCGGGATCGTAACCTAAGTGCACCGGTCCAGTTGATTCTGTCGATTGGGCTGCTATCGAAGACGCGAACAACAAGACTAGAGCAACGCCAAGCTGAGCAGGCCCTAAGAGTGGTTTGCTACGCATGTGGTTCCTCGTGATGAATATGCAATAAACAGAACGTGCCCCGGCGTTCCCGTCAAAGCTCACACCATAACTGTTGTGATTGCCCAGTCGCTGGGCTCCGGTTACTTCATTTGCGATAATTAGCTACCTAACCAGGCCAACATACAAGGCCTCCCATGACTATAAGACGAAGGGATTTCTTAAAACGCACCGGAACTGGAGCAGCTGGCGTCGCCGCACTCGGTGCGTGTGGGAACTCTCAGGTTGACGGAGCCCCACAACAAGCAGGCATAGACGGACCGAGAGTGAACTGGAGGATGCAGACAAGTTTCTCGCCCAATCTCGATCTGCTCCACGGTTCGGGAGAGCGGATCGGCCGGAGGGTAGAAGAGCTTACAGGAGGTAAGTTCTCGATCCGAGTGTATGGAGCTGGGGAAATCGTCCCCGGTTTGCAGGTTATGGATGCGGTAATGCAGGGCACCCTGCAGTGCGGCCTCACATCGGGGTACTACTACATAGGCAAGCACCCAGCACTCGCCTTTGATACAGCTATTCCATTCGGAATGACGACTAGGCAGACCCTTTCATGGCTCCACTACGGTGGTGGACTTGAGATGATCAATCAGATCTACTCGGAATTCGGTGTCATTTCGATCCCGGCCAGTACTACAGGCGGACAAATGGGAGGGTGGTTCCGGGATCCAGTCAACAGCCTAGAAGAGCTCGCCGGCATGCGTATGCGTATTCCTGGGATTGGCGGGGAAATCATGTCTCGTCTAGGTGTGACTGTACAAACCCTAGCGGGCCCTGAAATCTATCCAGCCCTGGAACGAGGTGCGATTGATGCCACCGAGTGGATCGGCCCTCACGATGATGAAAGCATGGGACTCTATCAGGTCGCCAGCTACTACTACTACCCAGGATGGTGGGAGCCCGGCGTCACGCTAGGCCTCTTGATCAACATAGACGACTTCAACGCTCTTCCACCGGCTTATCAGCAGGTGCTACACTCAGTCTGCGGAGAAACTTTTTGTGAACGACTAGCGGCTTACGACTGGGCAAATCCTCCTGCCCTGCAGCGTCTTATTCAGGACCATGGGGTCATCATCACCCCGTACTCAGAGGATGTAATGGAGGCGGCCTGGCGAGAGTCTCATAGCTATCTGGACGAGCTTTCTGCCTCGAACCCTGAGTTTAGACAGATCTACGATTCCTACAGAACATTCCGTGATGCTCAATGGTCATTCGTCAACGGCAATGAACTTACTTACCAACAGTGGGTCATCCCACGAATTGGCTGACAAGTTCCTCAATGGTGGCGACGTGGATAGCAACGGTGTCTTCCGAACGGAAGGCGTAGCCTCCTGCTAGGACGACCGCCAGGGCAATCTGGTGATCTCTCACAGAATCGTAAACGAATCGGTCTCGGTGCCTAAGCCCCTTAAGCGTCAGACTGAGTCCGCCTAGTTGGTCATCTTTGTAAGGATCAGCTCCGGCAAGATAGAATACTAGATCGGGATCGTGACGTTCGAGCACTTTAGGTAAATGCTCACTAAGTAGATCTAAGTAGACTTCATCACCAGCATGATCTTCTAGGCCCAGGTCTAGGTTAGAAGGGGGTTTATCAGCCGGGTAATTGCTCTCTTGATGCATCGAGAACGTGAATACGGACGGATCATCCCCGAAAATCTCTGCTGTGCCATTCCCTTGATGCACGTCTAGGTCGACGATCAAGACACGCTCGACCTGACCCCTGGCCATCAAACCTCGAGCCGCGACAGCAACATCGTTGAGAAGGCAAAAGCCCTCGCCATGACCAGCAAACGCATGATGGAAGCCACCACCCAAATGTGCCGCGCATCCGTGTTCTAGGGCGAGACTGCCAGCTAATAGAGTGCCTCCGCACATAAGCATGAGGCCCTCCTTCGCCTGCTCCGAATAGGGAATCTCTAGTTGAATGACCTCGAAAGCAGAGAAGGAGTTAGTGGCGATCTTGTCGAGATATTCATCCGTATGAACGCGTGCCAGATCCTCGTATGTGATCGGGGTCGACGAGACAAAGTGGTCCTCAGTAACAGTCTTATTAGCCAGGATTTGTTCTCGGGTTTTTCGATACTTTGCTGTAGCAAAGACATGCGCCCCGAGATCAATCTCGTATCGAGAGTCCCATACGAGCGGCGGGATCTTCAGTTTATCGCTTCCTGACTAGAGCAAGTCCGTCGCCGACTGGGATGACACTCAAAGACACACGTTGATCGACTTTGAGCTTAGCATTGATCGCACGGATCGCTTCCGTATCCGGATCAATGGCCTGAGGGTCGATAACTTTTCCGTGCCAAAGTGTGTTGTCTACGGCAATAAGCCCGCCGGGCCTGACAAGTCTCAAAGACAATTCATAGTATGAATCTAGGGTCGTCTTGTCCGCATCGATAAATACAAAGTCGAAAGCCTCGGCCTGGCCGCTGTCCAGGAGCATCTCTAGTGTCTCGATAGCTGGACCTAGCCTTAGGTTAATCTTGCGGCCCACGCCAGATTCGTCCCAGTACTTCCGGGCCATCTCTGTACGTTCTCGACTTACGTCACATGTTAAGACATGTCCATCGTCGGGGAGCGCTAGAGCCATCACTAGGGCGCTATACCCTGTAAAAGTCCCGATTTCAAGAACTTTCCTTACCCCCATAAGCTCAATCAGCACAGCCATGAACTGGCCTTGATCTGGGCTAATCTGCATACGCCCATCTTCGAGCTTACCCGTCTCTTCCCGAAGACGCCGCAGTACATCCGGCTCTCGTAGGGAGACACTTAATAAGTAGTCGTAAAGCTCGTCCGTTAGTTTTTCTGTCTGGCGGCTCATGACAGCTCGTGTTCTAGTGCGCGCCAGCAATAAAATGCTGCCGCGCTCCTCCAAGGACGGTACAGGTCACCCAGTCGTTCAAGAAGCTTCTGGCTAGGAGCGGAATCAAGGCCGTGGACCTTAGCAAAGCCGGAACGGACCCCTAAATCGCCAACCGGCCATATGTCCGGCCGATGCAGTTGGAACATCATATACATATGAGCAGTCCATGGTCCAATCCCTCTGACAAGCGTGAGACGTCTCGTCACTTCTTCGTCTGTCTGTTTGTCCAGATCATGAATACACACCTCACCAGAGCTCACCTTGTTCGTGAGGTCCCGGAGTGCAGTAAGCTTATTCGCAGACAGGCCTGCATTTCGGATGGTATCGTCACTCGCCTGGGTAACCCTCTTAGGAGTGACCTCACCCCGGAGAGCCTCGATAAATCGCTCATGGATAGTACGAGCTGCTGGCCCTGCTAGCTGCTGATAGATGATTGTTCGAGCGAGATAGAAGAACGGTTCACTTGAAATCTCTGGCACTCGGATCAACCCAATCTTGCTGACCCAGGGGCCGAAGACCGGGTCACCCTTCAGTTGCCTACTTCCCCCCGTCCATATCGCCTGAAACTTCACACCAGATCTACGTCGCATGATTTAGCGAGGAACGGCAACCCAAATAAGCCCTGCTAATACCACGAGCTGAATCACGATGAAAGGGATCACCCCCTTGTAGATCGAGGTAGTCCGGATCTCATTGGGCGTAACTCCCCGCAGATAGAACAGGCTGAATCCGAAAGGGGGTGTCAGGAAGGATGTCTGCAGGTTTACGGCCAGGACAATCCCCAGCCAGGTGATGTCTATCCCGAGAATGCTTGCCGCAGGGACTATCAGAGGAACGATAATAAATGCAATCTCGAAAAAATCGATAAAAAACCCTAGGCAAAACACAACTAAGTTCACAACTACCAAGAAACCCAGAGCCCCTCCTGGAATCCCAGTTAACATGCCTTCTATCCACAGATCTCCGTCGAAACCTCGAAATACCAACGCAAATACACCGGAACCGATTAGTAGAAAGACCACCATTATGGTAAGTCGGCTAGTCTCCTCCATAGCTCGCTTCAGAGCATCCATTGAAATCGAGCGGTTGATACCAGCCAGCACCATTGCGCCTACAGCTCCCAGTGCTCCAGCTTCCGTCGGTGTTGCAACCCCAGCAAAGATGCTGCCCAACACAACCGTAATGAGCACCAAAGGTGGGAGCATGGACACAGCCACACGTGTGATTAACTCTAATCCAGAGGAATGCATCTCTTCTGGTAATGCCGGTGCCACCTCTGCTCGGACCAGTGAGAGACCTGTGACATAAACTGCATACGCTCCGGTAAGAATAAGGCCGGGGATTAGTGCTGCACGAAATAGATCGCCGACACTCACCCCCATTTGGTCGCCGAGTACAATCAGTACAATAGACGGTGGAATAATCTGGCCGAGTGTTCCGGCTGCTGCGATTACACCAAGGCTAATCTCACGCTGGTAACCGTTTCGCAGCATAACAGGTAGCGAGATCAGACCCATCGCTGTAACACTCGCACCCACTACCCCGGTCGCAGCAGCAAGAAGTGCTCCCACGAAGATCACGCCTATCGCCAAACCACCCCGGAAGCGTCCGAAGAGCACACCAATCGTCTCAAGAAGGCCTTCCGCCAATTTGCTCTTCTCGAGCACAGCACCCATAAAAATGAAAAATGGCACAGCAAGCAGTGTGGCGTTTGACATGATCCCGAACGTCCGCTCGGGAAGGGCGAATAAGAGCACTAAGTCAAATGCACCGAAGGTGGACCCAACAAGCGCGAATAAAAGCGCAGTGCCACCAAGAGCGAAGGCTACCGGATAACCGGTGAAAATCATGGCAAGCACGCTGAAGAACATCGCAGGGCCCCAAAGACTCACGAATGCCCCTCAGGCTTATCGTGGGTCCCACGGCGTTCGTCAGAACTCCGGATCGCTGAGATATGGCGTATGAACTGACTGAAAGCCTGAAGTAGCAGCAGGCCAAACGAAACTAAAATTAGAGCCTTGATCGGATATCGAGGCAGTCCGCCAGGATCGGGAGAGGTCTCCTGAATTTGCCATGAGGTCAATACGGCAGGGAACGTGACCCACAGCATCATGATGGAAAGTGGAACTAGAAAGAATATGGTACCCAAAGTATCGATCCATCCACGAGTCTTCATGCCCAGCCTCTCATACATCACGTCGACCCTGACATGAACATCTTTGTGCAATGCGTACGCACCACCCAATAAAAAGATGACGCTGAATAAGTACCACTGGGCTTCGGTAGCAGGCGTGAGATTCAACGTCAATTCAAGGCCTCTCGAGAAGTACCTAAGGACCGCACTCACTGCCCCAATGAAAACCATCAAAAGCACAAGCCACCGAATGAAAATGCCCACTTTCTCATTCAGTCTGTCAATAGAAGCTGCTACCTGCTGGAGCATAGTTATCAAGCAGCTAAGGGAGGTAGTAGCAACAGAGGAGGCCCTGCATTCTTCAGCGAGAGATCGATGGCAATCTGTATTGCCTCCAGGTCTACTGATGCGACGTCAGCAGTCCTCATGCCGCCCTGAGTGTAATCTTGCCAGCATACTCCGAGGGGCTTTTTCTTGGCGAGCACATGTGGGAAGGCTACGCGTATAAACAGGCGTTCCGCAACTTCCCCAATCGGCAAACTGCTCAGAACAGAAGAACTCAAGCATAGTAAGCTGCTAGAGTTTAATGGCGAGCTAGGTGCTACCGCTAATAACGGTGTGGTCCGTGACGGAAATACTTCCATCAATCAACGTAACGCTCGCCTGCCTACCCACAATCGAATGCTTGAGTCGTGAACTTTTCAAGGCTGCCCCGGACCCGACGACGGTGTGCTCTAAGCAGCAATCCTCGACAACAGCGCCTTCTTCCAACGTAACGTTGGGCCCGATCCTACCACCTCGAACAAGCACCCCAGTCTCGATTCGCAGAGGCGCAATTAGCTCGGCGCCTTCTACTATAGCACCCTCATCCACACCACCTCTCTCCCCAGTTAGGAGATGGGCATTAGTCTCTAGCAGAGTCTCTGGCTTCCCTGCATCCCACCAGCCTCCAACGGGAGCGGTGATAATTCGGCTCCCGTGGTCAACCATATATTGAAATGCATCGGTCAGATAGAACTCACCCGAGGGGCTAGGACCGGCAGCAATCGTGTGATGAATGCCCTCAAAGAGAAGTTCATAATCCGTGATATAATAGAGACCAATGTTCGCGAGCTTTGATACAGGGTCTGTCGGCTTCTCCACAATTCTAGCCATCGTGCCGTCTTCGTTCGTCACGATTACGCCGAAGCGCTGGTAATCCTCGACTTCCTTAGCCCAGATGATTCCATCATACCGTGAAGCCTCAGTAGCTATGAGTCCATAGTCGACCTCAAGCACAGCATCTGGGAAAACGATCAAGACTTCCTCTTCGATATAGGGCTCCGCAAGCACGATCGCCCCGGCAGTGCCGTTCTGAACCTCTTGAAGAACATAGTGCCCGGAGAGATCCGGATACTCAGACTTGATCCAAGTTTCCACTGTCTCACGCAGGTGTCCTACGATGAAGACGATCTCATCGATCCCGACTCTACGCAGGTCATCGAGCAAATACGCCAAGACTGGCTTTCCAGCAACTCTCAATAACGGCTTTGGAACGTGGTGCGTCTGCGGTCGGAGACGTGTGCCCTTCCCAGCTAGAGGTATTACAGCCTTCATAAACTCTTGGCTTTCCGAGGATTACGGGGCCACACTATACCGGCTCCGGAGTGGTAGCGGGAGTGCAATCGGCACCCCCTCACAGGGCTAACAAGAACAACAAGCTAATGAAACAACTGCTTAAGATTAATGATATCGTCTGGGTGATCCTTCCACATTATGAACTAGAGTTCGTCAGACATTGAAAGGAATTCTGCAGGGCCTCATGGATAACCAAGCCGAGACGGACGCAACTTCAGCTGATCGTCATCTGCGAGGTCGTACATACGCGATTCCATTCGATAAGGTGTGGCAAGCAGCCATGCAGGTTGTGGGAGCTAGTCTGCACGGCTGGGTCCTTGTCAGTACGGATGATACAGAAGGTGTGATCGAAGCTTTAACCCGAACAAGGATCCTGGGCCTGCAAGGGCGAGCACGCATCAAGATCCGGTTAGACGAGAACGCACAAACTCGCGTCGACGTCACCTCGGCATCCCACGCCCAGTTTGGAGACTTCGGACGGAATAGACGCACCATCAGGAGGTTCTTTCGGCTGCTAGACCAACATCTTAAAGCAGAGCCTAGGCAAATCCTTGATACCATGAGGACACCGGCATGGCTCGACCCCTCTTGAAAACATCCCGCGCGGCCTTGCCGCTACTCGGACTCTTAATGATCGCGTGCAGCGAAGCTCCCCAAGATCCGCCAGCCCAGACGATCGGTGATAGCGTCGATCCTGACGACTCCCCGGCTGACGACTCCCGCTACGAGCAGAACTTTGTTTTCGCCAGCGTTACAGGTGACTCAGTACTCCTAGTCCCGTGGCTCACTCACGCTACAGCCTACCGCGACCAGACAGTGCGGGGGGCTCGTGGATGGCTCGCACGCAGTGGGGCGTGGGACGCATTCTATGCAGAAGAGTGGACAACGCCACCGACCCGAGCCCCAACCCAAATACTTCCCTACGGCAACATGAGGTTACTTCTGCAGGAGGGGGATATCGTTGACGGAATCATCTTCGATGATGGCACCCGACGACTCGAACTGACATTTGGTGACGTTACAGCGAATTGGAGCGGACCCCGAGGTGAGGTGATCGATCTAGTAGAGGGTACCGCATATATCTTAGATGAAGAAGTTGAGGGGCTGATTCTGCACTTAGCTAGGGCTTCGACCAATGCTACTCCACTGGGTGGAGACTGGGGAATGCTGGTATCAGGAGACTCACTGCAACTTGTGTTCGCTGCAAACTTGGAGCACGGAGGCGAAGCTGATCCTCTCTTTAGAGCCTGGGCTAACATCAGACAGGAAGAGCGCCTGTGGCAGGAAGTAAGAGTAAGCTGGGAAGAAGTCCGAGCATTCCCTCCAGCCCGAAGGGATGTACCAGTCTCATGGCTGATTTCGTCTCCTGACCGGTCGATTGAAGGGCAACTGGAAGCGATTTCGGCTGATATACAGCCCGGTACTGGACTCGGGCCCCTGCTTCCAGTGCAAGCCCTTTTTGAGGTTGCAGGGGATATTTACACTGAAGAAGGACTTTTCCCCGTGAGGGGCTTACTGGTTCACGAGAGGCGTTGAGCGCGTGTCTGAGAATCTAGTTCGCGCACTCGTGACAATTGGATTGGCGGCGCTCGCAGGCGGGCTCACTAACACCGTAGCGATCTGGATGCTCTTCCGTCCCTACGAACCGCCGAAAGTGCTGGGCAAGTGGCGCCTAAGATTCTTCCAGGGAGCTGTTCCCAAGAACCATTCCAAGCTTGCGGCCGCTATCGGCCGCACAGTCGGCAACCGTCTCCTGACTCCCGAAGACCTCACGCACACATTCGCTGAAGTGGAGTTCCGAGAGGCTTTTGACCAGAAACTGGCGGATCTTGTAAGCGAGATCCTGAACAAGAAACGCGGGTCCTTGCGGGAGATGATTCCCGAGGATGCCATGGGTGAGGTCGAGTCCTTAATAGATCAGGCACTCCAGGTTGGCCTAGGTGAGCTAGAAGAGTACGTGTCGTCAGAGGCCTTCGATGAGGCTGCTGCTCGTCGCACGACAGAAGTGGTCGAAGCTATCCGCGATGAGCCTATCGCGACCAGTATTACTCCGGACCGCCAGGCAGCTATCAAGGCTTCAGTTGACGGGTGGATACGCAAGGCAATCGACAGTGATGGCTTTAGGGCTGTAGTAGAGGGGTACCTCAACCAAGCCGCTCTCAAAGTTCTACAGCCTGGCCGGACTTTTGAGGATATTTTGCCATTAGGGCTGACCGGCTCAGTCGAGAAGGTAATCTCTAGTTACTTGCCTCTAGCGGCAGAGCGCCTCTCTGATCTTCTTGATGATCCCAAGGCTCGGGCTCGCTTCGAAGCCATAATTCATGACCTACTGCAACGTTTCTTAAAGGATCTCAAACTTCACCAACGGGTCCTTGCCCGTTTTGTGATGACGGAAGACACCATAGAGAAGGTCCTGAATACGATTGAAAATGACGGAGCTGAGCAGCTCTCTGAGATTCTGAACGACCCGGTGGTGCAAGACGCTATGGCTCGTGGTGTGAACGAAGCCATCGTTGACTTCCTCCGTCGCGCCGTGACTGAGGTCGTTGGAGAGCCTAGTGACCCGACTGTAACTAAAGCAATCAGCACCCTAAGCGATTTGACCGTGAAAATGACTCGTGATCCAGACACGTACGAGTTAATCGTCGAGAAGCTCTATGAAGAATTTGATAACGCCGGCTCACGCACGTGGGGAGAGATGATCAACCATGTGCCTGACGAACGGATTTCCGAAGTATTAGTTGATGTTGCCCGTACTGATCTGGCTCATAAAGTGCTAAAGGCAGGCGCTCGGAGACTCATTATACAAATTTTGGAAAAGCCTATAGGAACACCGGCGAGGTGGCTCCCATCAGATAGCCCTGCACGCATAGAAGCTGCACTGGCTGACCCGATCTGGGAGTGGCTTCAGGCTCAGGTGCCCACAATAGTCGAAAGGATCGACGTAGCTCGCCGTGTAGAAGACAAAGTGTCCGAATTCCCTACAGAGCGCATGGAGCAGATCGTCCGCAACGTGACACACCGAGAGCTTCGAGTAATCGTTCACCTAGGTTATGCCTTTGGAGCTATCATCGGAGGCGTAGTAGTCTTGTTTGATACACTCACACAGTAGGCTGTATCAACGATCTTCAGGTGACTCCAGATTGAAGCCACTCTTAGGTGAGTCCCTCAAGCTTCTTGCAGCCCGAGACCTCCTTGAAGCGTTAGCGCTCCCGCGACGGTGCATCCAGGCGAAGGGGTTCAACTTACGCTGCACACGCTTGCGCCTAACGTTGCCTCCGGCATCCATGGCTCGCTCGATGTCTTCTGCTGTCTGGGTGTAACGACCAGGCATCCCCAGCCAAAAGCCAACTGCAAGTGCGACAATTCCCAGGATGAGGAGCCCCACAGCTACCTCTGCTTTGTAGCCGTCTCCAACACAAGCAATCCAAGGCCGATGGAAAGAATGATTGCAACGGCATTGGTGCCCACAGCGACGAGTCCAACGACTGACCAGAAGATCAGGTGGGTGAAGATATAACCGCCTGGGACTAAATCTCGCATTGCTCGCCGTTGTTCAGAAGTCTTGGGGGTCCGTAGGTCGGGAATATGTCCGGACTAGCCTGCAATGTCACCCCCTGAGACCGGTTCGAGCTACGTCTAGTCAAGGTTTGGGGGGAGCGTCAATCCCTTATCCTCAACGCGTTTCCTAGCTTCGGCTAAGTAACCCGGCTCGAGCCTCAGAAGATTCCATATCTTTCTCATAAGATATGCTTCTTCACCAGCAATATTTCCGTCTGAGTACACGACGCCCCACATCATCTCTGCAAGTATAAGTTTTTGTCCGACAGAGTACTCCTCAGCAATCAGACTTGTGAACTGCCATAAATCAACAGCCTTTGAGCGCTCAGCTTCCGCCAAGTCGAGCAGCCTCCCAGCCTCTTCCTTGTTAAGGTCAAACTGCCGCCTAACAGCTGACTCTAAGTATTGCTTCTCATCATCCGTGAAGTCGGAATCAGCGTGGGCGATTTCCAACAGCAAAGCACAGGCTACAAAGCGGATGTCCTTTTCAGATTGAGGTGACTCAAACGGAACCTGAGGACTTGCCGTTACGCCGAATAGGTTCCTTATGGCCCTGATCATCAAATAAAGTTCTGGCGCTGCAGATTAGTCATTCTGAAAGCAAACCTGCAGTTAGCCAGCTCATACGTACGCTGTAAGCGGAGCGAATCATTCTCAGATTATGCCAGTAACCCAATGTCCATAGTAGCAAAACAGTCGCCAGCCTCTCTAGTTACGAACTCTGCAGTTGGCGGGCACGCCTATACATATTAGCGGCGGCCACAGGCATCTCACTCCGGTCGTAGAGATGCCCGAGGGTGTAGTAAACCCTCGGGTCATTCGGCAACAATTTCACTGCTTGATCCATCGCATGCATAGCTTCATCAAACCGGCTTAAACGGTTGAGAGCTTCCCCCATGTAATAGAACGCAAGCCCATTTTCTTTATCTTGGGCACACACCCAGCTCAGCTCGAGCTCAGCTTCGAGGTATAGGCCGCGCCGAAAATAGAGGATGCCTATCTCTCTTCTGACATCGATGTCCTCAGCTAAAAGCTCCTGTGCACGCCTTAACAGCACCTCCGCTTCTTCGTACCGTGCCACCGATGTTAGAGTCGACGCGTAGTTGGTCAAAATCTCGACGTCGTCGGGGGCCAGCAACTCGGCAGCCTCGAAATGTCCCAGGGCAGCATCGTACTGCTTAAGCTCGTCTAAGAGCAGCCCTAGCTCGTTATGGGCTGTAAGATTTGATGAATTCGCCTCTAGAATCCGCATGTAAAGCCCAACAGCTTCCTGCACTCTTCCCTTCTCAACAAACTGCCGGGCCCTAGTCAAGTTGCTATCACAAGCGTCCTGCACACCGTGACTTCGCTCATGTGTATACGGGTCAGTTCGCTCCGGAAGAGCTTCTGAAGAGAGAAGCTCAAATGGCCCGGATGAGCCATCGGAAGATTCCTGCCTACCTTCATCCTGCGTGGAAACCCCTACGTCTCCGGTAGTCGCTGGGGACGCGACCTCCAACAGGAGCTCGACCTGAAAGGACCGAGGCACCTGACGCTTTTTCTTGCGTTTCTTTTTTTCTCCGGAAGGCAGCGATGCCGCCTCCGGTAGTAGCTCAACCTGGAAGGACTGAGGCAACTAGTGCTTCTCCTTTTGCTTCCTAGGAATCATGGCACGGAACCCACTTCAGAGCGCACCCATTGAAGGTATGGTTCGTGGCCTTCCTGTACAGGGAGGGCGATGAATTCGGGTACATCGTAAGGATGGATCTCGACGATCCGGCGACGGAGATTGTCGATGCCTTGTCGCGTTGTTTTCATAACGACCAGCACCTCAACCTCACGCTGCACGCGACCTTCCCACCGAAAAAGTGAGACGACACTCCCGAGCAAATTAGCACATGCAGCCAACCTCTCCTCAACCACTGTCCGAGCGATGCTTTCCGCTGCCTCCGGATCTGGCACAGTTGTCATTACCGCGACTACTGAATCACGGTCTAATTCACTCACTGGGATATATCAGACACAAAACTAAGGCTGATCTCAATCTCAGGATCCAGAGAATGAAGCACGCTACAGTATTTGTCTCGAGAGAGATCCAGGGCCCTTTGGATGCGGTCTGCGTCCTCCTCACCCGGACCTTGCACATAATACTTCAGCTCGATCGACGTGAACTTCCTCGGTACCGAATCAGCACGAACCCCGATAGCCTCAACCTCAATGGATTCAACTAAGACACGAGATTTCTCTAGGATAATCTTCACGTCCACGGCCATGCAGCCAGCTAGGGCTAGCAGGAGGAGGTGAGTAGGAGAAGGACCTGCCTCTAAGTCACTGTCTACATTAACTAAAGGTCCCCCGTCTGGACCTCCAGTGAACGTAAGCCCCTCTCCAGTCCAACGCAGTCGGACCTGCCGCACGTTCGTGTCAGTCATCTTAGGCTGATGGTTCTGTGGATGCGTCGTGCGCTTGACCGCGAAGCTGCGCCAGGGTCGACCGGGCATGCTCGATATGGTAATCAGCTTCCTCACCTTCAGGGGGGTCGGACAAGAACGCCTCAAGATGCTGTATCGCCTCCTCAGGGCGCTCGTCCTTGAGAAGCAGGAACGCCAAACCGTAGTGGGCTCCAGCTGCCCCAGGGGTTTTTTGCAGCACGTGCTGGTAGGTCTTCACAGCCTCTTCATTCATCCCAACCCGTGTGTAGCACATCGCTATTTCTTGGAGGACAAGGGGATCGCCTGGTGCCTCCTTCAACGCGAGCCGGAAAGACGTCAACGCGTCATGGAACTTTTTATCGTCGAAAAGTTCCTTGGCCTCCTGGTAATAATCGACCGGCTTCCTTTTTCTGCTACTAAGTAGTTTCTTCCAGAACACCATACGGTCGGTTAGCTGAGGCCTGAAACCGCTATCGAAGAGAGCATTCAGGCCATGTCATGCGGGTGGTCCAAAGTAGGCAAGCGCCAGGGTGCAACGCAACGCTCAAGCTAGCACCGCCACAACCGTACCGGGCTCCATTGCAAGTATCTTGAGCCCTGTCTCCTCAAGCATCGAAGGAGTCTCTTCAGTTGCACTCGAGACAACAATGCGGCCGCGAGGAGAAACCACACGCGCCGCTTCTTTGAAGAGGCCTGGGCCGAGGCGTCCATCAACCGCCAGTGCCTGAATGGATGACCCGACAAATGGCAGTCCGGGTGCTGAAACAATACGGCTGAACATTGTCGGCTCCGCCCAGTGACGCAGGTCTGGGTCAATGCCTACCACCTGCATCTCCCCAAGATGTTTCGCAAATAACGGTCCATGCCCTGCAGGCTCGCCAACTAGGGCAACCGTACCTGGTCCCCCGATTAACCCCGTCAAGGCAAGCAACCGCTCTCCTTGGTCCAGCATAAGATCACCCGGTTGTCCAGACAATCCTGCGGGCAGGCCTGACCGAGGCGGCGCTCGTAAATCGCCAAACCCCTGCTCAATCAGGAAGGAGTCGCGACAATTTGAACATCCCAGCAAACCATCATACACGTACCGTTCCTTAAGACGATTCGCTAGAAGAATGAGACCGAAAGTGGGTCCACAGCGGGGGCAAGTCAGTCGGTCAGTGAGTAGAAGGTGCACGGCCTTAAACGGATCAGGCTTGCTCGATCTGTAGCACCGGAATTCGAACTAGAGCTGGTCGGCTCACAGCGAATAACACAGCCTGGGCAACATCTTCTGGTCGCAGCATTTCAGCCCGGTTAGGAAGTCGAGGGTGTGAATCTGGATCGAGTGGGTCCCATAACGGAGTATCTGTAGCCGCAGGTTCGATCAGCGTTGCCCTGACTCCTGTCCCTCGAATCTCCTCCAAAAGCACCTCGTGGTAACCACGAAGCCCAAACTTGGATGCCGAATAGAGAGAGTTCCCCGGATAAGCCTTTCGGCCTGCAACCGAACCTACATTGATGATAGTCCCAGACCGGCGCTCGAGCATCCCTGACAACACAGCTCGGTTAATGATGAAAGTGCCGCGTAGATTGACCCCCATCCGTTCGTCAAAATTCTGCACTGTCGCCTCCGATACAGACTCCACTCCGAAGACACCCGCTGAGTTGACAACGATGTCCGGGACACCCTTGATGGTATCCTTCATCCTATCAATTGCCTCCCATGTAGCCAGGTCGTCTGCGACGTCTGCTACGAGCACTTCTCCGCACGTTTCAGCGGCGAGGTCAATCAGCTCAGATTCCGAGCGAGCAAGGCCCCAAACCACGGCACCCTCACTGGCCAGAAGCTGCGAGACACTACGTCCGATCCCCCGACTCGCACCAGTCACCAAAGCAGTGCGACCGACCAAACTTTGGCCCTTAACCATCAGAGAGGCTCGTGCACACTAGTGGTTAATCGCAGAAACTCGTCCCGGGTTCGATGGTCCTCCCGGAATAAACCCAGCATGGCCGAAGTAATAGTCTTTGAGTTCTGCTTCTGAACTCCACGCATCATCATACACAGGTGATAAGCCTCTACGACAACCGCAACTCCTTGTGGCTCTGTGACATCCCACATGGCCTGAGCTATCTGTTCGGTAAGGCGCTCCTGCACCTGAAAGCGTCTAGCGAACACCTCAACTACCCGGGCCACCTTGGAGAGTCCAGCAACCTTCCCATCAGGTATATACGCCACGTGCGCCTTGCCGAAAAAGGGCAGTAGGTGGTGCTCGCAGAGTGAGTAGATTTCTATGTCCTTCACTAGAACCATGTTCTCGTGGGACTCTTTGAATAGAGCGTCCCCGAGCACCTGCTCTGGGCGCTCTCCATAACCCTTGGTTAGAAAGGCCATCGATTCCGCCACACGCTCAGGCGTCTTTATCATGCCGTCCCGGTCTGGGTCATCTCCGAGCCTTCGGATCATCTCCGACACAAGATCCGGGAACGGTACCTCCGAAAGACCTACTCCGGAGCCCGAACCCACGGTTACATCACTCATCCCGCCACCGTCTCCTTGCAGTCACTGTGCAGACCTCGAATCGCGAAGCCAGTCACGGACGTCAGTAAATTTTAGAAGCTGGCCCTACCTATGGTACACCTGCTACCCCCCAGTGTACTCCACCCAATTTCGAGGGGTCTCACGCAGAAGCACCTTTGTTAGTCTCACGCCTTCGGGAAGATCTCCTACGATTTGCTCCCAGATACCAACAGCAACGTTCTCGGTAGATGGGTTGGTTCCCTGTAGCCACGAGACCTCGAGATTGAGATTCTTGTGATCTACTTCCGAAACGACTCGCTGGTCTAGTAGCGCTTTCAGTTGTGAGAGATCCATAACGAACCCAGTCTCAGCCTCGACAGAACCCTCAACGGTCACCTCAAGCTCATAATTGTGACCGTGCCAATTGGGATTTGCACAATCACCGAAAACTTGTGTGTTGCGCTCTTCGGACCAGTCGGGACGGTACAGCCTATGGGCCGCACTAAAGTGGACTAGACGCGTGATTTGAACTACAGGCATCTTAGATCCACTAAGGCTGGAGTTACCAGAAAGCGAGAGGCCGGCGCCCATTCCACTAAACTCGTGGAAAGACGTCGGCCCCCGCACACGCACTGAAGGGGAATTATTGAAGCCCGGGAATCCATCTATGGTAACCTCCCCGAGACTTGCCGTTTTCCCCTCTCCCGGGGTCTAACGTCGTTCTCAGGAGTCAGTCCCGGCTTCTGAGTGTTGGCTCAATAAATGAGCCCTCCAATACGCCGGACGAATATAGGTCCTTGCAACGAGGCCGAACACCCTGATCCCCTCTCAAGATACAGCGTAATCGTAAAAATGCTCTCAGCCTCATTCACGGAAACTCCGAAGTAGCCCGAGATTTGTTCGGTCAGCAAGGACACCATCATCACCCTTGGGTGTCTCGAGCACCTTCGGAACGTGCGCCAACCGCTCATCCATCATAAGACGCCGGAATGGTTCTGTGCCGAGCGTTCCTTCGCCGATTGTCTCATGGCGATCCTTGTGAGAGCCAAACGGGTGCTTGGAGTCATTCACGTGAATAAGCCCCAGCCGATCGATCCCAATGGTTTGGTCAAAGGAAGACCACACTTTCTCATATTCATCGACAAGGTTATAGCCCGCGCTGAAAGCATGGCAGGTATCAAAACATACGCCGACCCTATCACGATGAGCATCGGGAATCATCTCGGTAATCGCTTGAAGGTCTTCAAACGTGCCCCCCACACTTGTCCCAGAACCGGCAGTAAGTTCAAGCAATACACGAGTTGAGCCCTCTACGGATTCAAGTGCCTCTGTAACACCTCGAGCATTCCGCTCTAGGCCAGCGTCGTGCTCTCTATCTGTCGCATTCCCTGGGTGAGTCACAAGGAAATCGAGTCCTAGCAACTCGCAACGACGCAGTTCCGCTTCAAAAGAGCGTTGCGACATGCGCCATAAGCGCGAATCCGGAGAAGAGAGGTTAATCAGGTACGAATCGTGCGCGCCTGCTACGCTTATTCCGAACGCAGACCGTTCGTCACGGAACATAGCTGCGGTTTCATCATCGATCTTGGGCTCTGCCCACCGATTCGGCTGCTTGGTGAACAGTTGCAAGACTACGGCGCCAATCTTATGTGCACGTGCGGGAGCCTTATCAACTCCACCTTCAACGGAAACATGAGCCCCTAACTCGTCCTTTAACTCTAGCGTCATATATGCAAGAATCTCCAGATGCTAACACGGACGCGAAATGTCATGCGAAGCCAAGGCGCGCAACTAGCTAGCTCTTGCCACTCAATCCCCAGATCCGACAAACTCACTCTAATCATTCAGGGAGACCTGGTTCCGTCATACCCATTACGTCTAAGGCTTCATCAATCTTGTCTTCCGGCAAAAGCCCTTTCTCTAGAACCACAGCGCGAACGCTCACCCCGCGCTTAGCCGCCTCCTTCGCAACCTCAGCAGCGGCGTCGTAACCGATGTAGGGATTGAGCGCGGTAGCTATGGAAGGATTAAGCTCCAGCAGTTCACGAGAGCGTTCCTCATTGGGCTGTATACCTTGAATACACCGGTCAGTGAACTCGCGGGCGATGTTCGTTAGCAGCGTTATTGACTCTAAGAGCGAATGGGCCAGTACTGGCATCATAACGTTGAGTTCAAAATTTCCTCGGCTCCCTGCCACAGTCACCGTTGTGTGATTTCCCATCACACGTGCAGCAACCATCATCATCGCTTCTGCCATGACAGGATTTACCTTCCCTGGCATTATGGAAGAGCCTGGCTGGACTGCGGGGAGCCTTACTTCATGGATGCCTGAGGTAGGCCCCGAACCCAACCATCGCACGTCGTCCGCGATCTTCATGAAACTTGTGGCCAAGGTATTCAATGCTCCGGCCATATTCACAGCCGCATCCTTAGCCCCCTGAGCCTCGAAGTGGTCGTCAGCCTCTCGCAGAGACACACCCGTAGCTGCTGCGACCCGTGCGATTGTCTTCTTAGCAAAATCAGGGTGTGTGTTAATGCCTGTCCCCGTAGCCGTGCCACCCAGAGCGAGTTCTTCCATCTCTAAAGACGATCGCCGCACCCGCTCTACTCCCTTTGCTACCTGCGTAGCATAACCAGAAAACTCCTGCCCGAGCCGCACTGGCGTTGCATCCATCAAGTGAGTTCTACCTGACTTCAGGATCCCATCGAATTCCTGGGCCTTCTCAGAGAGGGCAACGCGCATGTATTCAAGGGCTGGAAGCAACTCTTGCTCGATAGCAACCAGAGCCGCCACGTGGATAGCCGTCGGAATCACGTCGTTAGAAGACTGCCCAAAGTTTACATGATCGTTCGGATGAACCGATGCTACCCCTTCAAGGAGTTCCGTGGCACGATGAGCGACCACCTCGTTCGTATTCATATTCGTGGAGGTGCCAGACCCTGTCTGATATATGTCTAGAACGAAATGATCGTCCCACTTGCCTTCAGCTACCTCGGCCGCAGCTGCTGCAATCGCTTTACCTAGAGTCCGATCAAGCTTACCAAGCTCAACGTTAGCCTCTGCTGCACCTTTCTTGATCAAGCCTAATGCTTGAATGAACCTGCGCCCAAACCTCTGGCCACTAATGGGAAAGTTCTCGACGGCCCTCTGTGTCTGCGCACCATATAGAGCGCCTTCCGGCACCTTCATCTCGCCAAGCGAGTCCTTTTCGATTCGAAATCCGTCAGACATCAAGACACAGCTCCTGAGTCGATCGTGTAAGAGGAGCCTCTTACGAGGCCAACATGGTAAATCTAGCGAGACCTCACGAGCTCAGCTCTTATGTGGCTGACTCGGGCGCATTTCAACCCGGCTAACGTGAGCATCCTTCGGATATTCGAGTAGCTGCATGACAGCTAATGCGCAGTCGTCAGCCTCTAACGGCCAGGAACGTTCTTGGCTTTGGTCCTTGCCTCCAAAACGAGTATTCACACTCCCAGGCATGATGATGGACACGCGCACGTCGTCATGGCGGACGTCCAGCATCATGGCTTCCGTCATACCAATAAGACCTGCCTTACTTGCATTGTAACCGGTCCCTCCAGGGAAGAAATTGCGCCCCGCTAGTGACCCAATGTTGATGATAAAACCATCTCCGGTCGCGCTCAGATGAGGGATCGCTGCCTTCGACAAATAAAAAACGCCGCCCAAGTTCACATCAATCTGCTGACGCCATTCCTCGACACTCATTTCGGTAACCGATTTCAGAATTCCTGCGCCCGCATTATTTATGAGCACATCCAGGCGACCGAAACGGTCAACAGTCTGGTCGACGAGGCGCTCGCATGCCCTAGGGTCTGAGACGTCGCAGGCCATACCTACCGCGGCCGGCCCCAGCTGCTCAGCCACAGCGTCCACATCAGAGGTGCTACGTGAGTTTATAACTACCGATGCTCCTTCGTTGACCATGCGCTTAACGATAGCTAACCCAATTCCCTTGGTGCTACCCGTGACGATTGCGACCTTGCCCATCAGATTTGGCATATCATTTCTCTTGTCTAAGTCTTCCAGCCAGGCCTGCGAATCAGGCAAGGCAGATTAGGAGTCTGGGGATGAATGGCAGCCAACCGCAACGTGTTGCTCTAGTGACCAGTGGCGCCGTGCGCCTAGGTCGAGCAATCAGCCTTGGTTTGTTGCACGAGGGTTATGACCTGGTAATCGTATACAGGTCCTCAGAAGAGCTGGCACAAAGCCTGAAAAAGAAGGCACTAGTTGTCGGAAGACGCTGTGAGCTGGTGAAGGCGGACCTGACAGAGCCCGATGCCGCTGAATCTATTGTGCAATACGCTAAAGATACGTACAGCCGCCTGGACCTCCTCGTGAACTCCGCTGCAAGCTTCGAGCCCCGCCCACTGCTCACGGTCGAAGCAGAGCACTGGGATAGGGTGATGTCATTGAACGTACGGGCACCTCACTTACTCGTGCGGGCTGCCGCAAAAATGCTAGCAGATACGAAGGGAAGTGTAATCAATATAACAGACCTTTCGGCATTTCAGCCTTGGTTGGACTACCCACATCATGCCGTCTCAAAAGCAGCCCTCACGCAACTGACCCGCATCCAAGCACGAGCTTTGGCCCCTGAAGTCCGAGTGAATGCAATCGCCCCTGGAGCGGTGATGCGCCCCCCTGAGTGGCCAGAGGACCAGTGGCAGGAGCTTGCCGACAAGGCACCCCTCGGCGGTCCTGGCTCACCTTCAGACGTAGCGGAAGCAGTCCTGTACCTTGCCGGTGCTCGCTATGTTACCGGGCAGATTCTCACCGTTGATGGCGGTCGGCTACTCTGTCCCTAGAGCTGAACCTCATGCAGATCCTCACTCATGCTTCTGCCTCACCATGTGCAAGCCAACGCTCGGCTTCAAGTGCGGCCATACAACCCGTACCTGCAGCCGTGACCGCCTGCCGATAAAAATCATCCATGACATCCCCAGCGGCGAACACCCCCGGCACTGAAGTCTGGGTTCGCCAGGCGACCGGCGTTTCAATGTAGCCATTCTCCTTCAGAGAGATGGCGCCCTCGAGAAACACCGTATTGGGCGTATGTCCAATCGCCACGAAAAGGCCGCCAACTGCCAAATCTTTTTCTTCCCCAGTTACCGTATCCTGGAGCCGCAGCCCTGTGATCACATCTTCCCCTTGAACTTCAGTGACAACCTTGTTCCACTCAAACCGGATCTTCTCGGCCTCGAGGGCACGATCAGCCATAATCTTCGAGGCTCGCAACTCGTCGCGACGGTGAACGATCACCACCTCCTTCGCAAACTTCGTGAGGTAGAGAGCATCCTCCATGGCCGTGTCTCCACCACCAACCACGGCGAGTACCTTGTCGCGAAAATGCGGCAAGGCCCCATCACATACCGCGCACGCGCTTACGCCACCGCCTGACTTTGCGAGCCGTTCCTCGTTAGGAAGGCCCAGCCACCTAGCATTAGCCCCTGTAGCAATGATGACAGAGTCAGCGAATACCTCCGAGCCAGACGTCGTCACCAGCCTGAATGGATGCTGTTGTACCTCCACATCTAAGACGTTCTCGGTCAACACTCGTGTGCCAAAGCGCACGGCCTGTGCCTTCATATCCATCATGAGGGCCTGTCCATCCACTCCTTCCTTGAACCCTGGGTAGTTCTCCACTTCAGTTGTGAACATCAGTTGTCCACCAGGGATCATCGTGCGACTAAAGGAACCTTCAATTACAAGAGGATTCAGCTCCGCTCGGGCTGCATAGACCGCAGCAGTCCACCCGGCGGGCCCAGAACCAATGATGACAACCATCTCCTTATCACAGGTACCGTTATCCGTCATGGGTTTCACCTCTTCTCATATATAGGCAGGCTATGTGGCCCTCAAGCTCACTTCGGCAGATCAGGCCTCGGCCGTGATCACACCGTGGTACAACTTTGACAGATGTGGGCATCACTCAATCTACCATCACCAAGCTGCCAGGGCAGAAAACTGCAACAAAAAGAGGCCCACGGCTTCACCGCGGGCCCCGAAAATCCTAATAGTAAGCCCTGACATCATTCTGCTGGCACATTCTGGCTATCTAGAACGAACTCGACCTCCTCTATCTCGCCCTGCTCCCCAGCCACCATGCACGTGACCCGCACCCGCTTGATTGATGCCTGCGGGTCGGTTACCGCAACCTCGAAATCAAGAGACTGATCAGTGGAGGTAATCCGTGTCCTAGCTCGATTTCCCGGCTCAGCCTCCGGACCCGAAGCGGGATTTCGAAATAAAGTCTTAGTGGACTGACGACCATCCTTAAGCTGGCGCGCGACCTTGACCCTTTTCAACCAATCTGGCTGGTAACTGACACCATACTTAAAACCTCTCTGATCAGCACCGCTCCCATCACGATTATGTCGTGCCAACCCACCCCTCCATAAGCCTAGATTTTCCAGAACAATTCAAGCGCCGAATGTTTTTGGAGGCCAGTAACAAGTCAATGTTCCCAGAGCACCTCAAACCGCACCAACTCTGTGATCAAGAAGCATGTATTTAATGCCTTCTTAAGAACGTCAGCGAATTATAACTCTAACGGGACCGGCACAAATGTAAGGAAAAACATTGCGATCATAGCCCAACCTAGGAACCGCCGTCCACGGTCGATCGTCTTCTCAGGTTGAACAACCTTTGGATGATTCACCTGTCCTTTATTGATAAAAAGCACCAAAAAAGCCCAGGCCCACCATCCCCACCAAACGAACCCTAAGGGTATCAATACGAATAAAAAGGTCTTGGCCACAGTTCCGTGACGCTTTGGGATGAGAGCGTAAAGGATATGACCGCCATCAAGCTGGCCGAGTGGCAAGAGATTTAGAGCTGTAACGAATAAGCCCAACCATCCCACAAGTGCAAAAGGGTGCAGAAGAATCAGTGACTCACCCACGGAGCCAGGCGCGAATAGTGCAGCCAAGAGATGAGTGCCAGGGCTGTTACCCAACCAAACTGTTTGTCCGACAAAATTGATGGCGAATGGCGTAGCTAAAGACACGTCCCCTGCCACAGGTTCTGATAGGCCCAGCCCGACTGCGAAAAGGGGAGCTGACAAGACGAAAGAAGCCATTGGCCCCGATGACCCTACATCGAACAATACGACTCGCCGTACCATAGGACTCTTCAGGCGTATAAACGCCCCTACCGTGCCAATAATCGAGAAATACGGCGGGAAAGGTATGAAGTATGGGAGCGTCACCCTCACGCGGTGTGCTACAGCGGCAGCGTAATGTCCCATTTCATGAGCCAGTAGGATACCCAAGAACGGCAGAGCAAAGGGCGCTCCCAGGAATAGCACTTGCCAATCAATCCCAGAGGGATATGGAATGACGACCCCTCCAAAGGTCAGCACCTCTGTCCCAAAGGGGTCACGGCCAGCCATCAAGGCACCCGCCGCAAGGGTTGTCATCAGGGTAGCCACAAAAAGCCCTACTTGAAGCCATGGAACACGCTTCGGGACCTCACGTGCCTGGTAGACCAGCACTACTTCAGTTGATCCATTTTCTGACTGTAAATACGCAGCCTCTGGCCACTCATCGAGAGCTGCCACCACCTCAGGAGAGGCCGGTGAAAGTCCGGGACGGAGGACGCCGCGCAGAATAGCGTCGAACTGAAGGCTCGTAACATGATACTCATCGAGTAACGAGATCCATCGACCTAAGTTGACAGGCTTGACCACCTTTTCGCCCATCATTACTATCGCCCCGTTAGCTGGATGCTGTATTTTTGTTTTGTCAGGCCATTCCTGGGTGCTGGCATGTTCTTCAGCTGACACCAACCCCGCTTTTGACGACTTAGGTCGTTTCTCAATTTGCCGCGCACAAAGCGGCCCCGCACTGGCTCATCCCGCCAGCAACCAAACAGAACTCCCCGTGGACATCGCAGAGCTCAAAAGTAAGAACGTTGGTGAGCTTCACGACCTGGCTGAAGAGCTGAACATCAGCAACTTCACCAGTCTCCGCAAGCAAGATCTAACCTTCCGGATCGAGCAAAAACTGCTCGAATCTGACGTCGTCTTACGTGCCGACGGCGTCCTTGAAATCCGTCCTGAAGGATACGGCTTTCTGCGCTCTCAAGACTGGAGCTACCTATACAGCCCCGATGACATATACGTCAGTCCTTCACAAATCAAGCGCTTTAATCTGCGCACAGGAGACAGTATCAAGGGGCAGGTCCGTCCCCCCAAGAGCGGGGAACGCTATTTAGCTTTACTCAAGGTGGAGAGCATTAATCGACTAACCCCAGAGGAAACTCAGGGCCGTCCTGATTTCGAAAACTTGAGGCCCACGTATCCAGAGGAAAGGCTCGACTTAGAAGAGAGAGGTGGCGATAGCATTTCTATGCGCATCGTCGATTTGATGGCACCAATTGGCAAGGGACAGCGAGGCCTGATCGTGTCTCCGCCCAAAGCTGGTAAGACGATGATGCTACAGCAGATGGCGAACTCGATCTCGAAAAACTCGCCTGAAGTGCACCTCATCGTACTACTGATTGATGAGCGCCCAGAAGAAGTCACGGACATGCGAGCACAAGTCAACGGCGAGGTCATTTCATCGACATTTGACGAGCCAGCTGAGCGACATATCCAGGTTTCAGAAATGGTCATGGAGAAGGCAAAGCGCCTAGTCGAGCTCGGTAAGGATGTGGTCATTTTGCTCGACTCTATCACCCGACTGGCTCGTGCCTACAACACCAACATGCCGCACTCGGGCCGTATACTCTCCGGTGGAGTAGATGCGAATGCCCTGCACAAACCCAAACGTTTCTTGGGTGCGGCCAGAAACATCGAAGATGGCGGATCCCTGACGATCATCGCAACGGCGCTAATCGAAACTGGGAGCCGTATGGACGAGGTGATCTTCGAGGAGTTTAAAGGCACTGGTAATATGGAGCTCTTACTCGATAGAGAGATCGCAGACCGCCGGATTTTCCCAGCAATCGACTTGAACCGATCAGGCACCAGAAAAGAGGAATTGCTCCTCAGTGAAACTGAACTCAATCGGGTGTACCTGCTCCGTAATTTTCTGGCTGACATGACTTCGGAGGAAGCGGTCGAGTTTCTCTTGACGCGAATGGAAATGACAGAAGACAATCAAGAATTTCTTGAGTCAATGACACGTGGCGAGTAGCGTCAACTCACGAACGGCAGCAAAACTCACAGCAGGTACATATAAAGTCTTGATCTCTAAACTCGTCCAATCTGTAACAAACGAGTTTCTGGGTTCGTTGCCGAAAAGAGTCTGGTCCCGAATCTTGAACTGATGTCAGAGACACTCATAACAACAGCTGAGCAAGCTTTGGAAGCGGCCCTCGCCACCTCGGGGGCCCGTGACCCTCGAGACTTCTACCGGGAGCGTCTTCGAGAACTCAAGCAGGTTAACCCAGAGTCTTACAGAGCAGCGGTCACTTATTACAGAGAGGTTCTTATCCCCGAGGTTGCAGGCGGTGCCGGTAACCCCCTCGATGCATGGATTGAATATGGACGCACCCTGGCAGAGGCACTCGCCCCAGGAAGGACCGTGAGCATTGACGAGACAGGTAAGTCCCACAACTACGAAGGAGTCGACTCCTCTGGGCTTATCCTCCATCTCCCACAAGAAACAGGAGCGCGCGCGCTGCTGGTAAGCCTGCCTGTAACAATGAGCAGTGCGCAACGCGCGACATATGACGTACTAGTTAAGGGCAAACAGCGTGCGCAGGAGCACCCTTAATCTTCAACGAGAAAGGCGACCCCCCACGTTCCTATACCCGTATGTGTGGCAATCACGGGAGTCGCTGGCGCAGAGAGAATCTCAATATGGTCCCCATATTCCTCACGAATTTCCGACGAAATCTCGCCTACCATGTGCTCACAACCAACATGGACAACGCCAAATCTCAGTTGTTTTGCGTGGCGGGGAATTTGGTCCCTTAGTAAACGCATAAGGCGGGCACGTGCTCCTCTGCGGCCGAAACCTTTACCGAAGGCAGTCACAGAACCGTCAGGGCGCAGGCCCAGAATTGGGTTGATCCGAAGAAATTGTCCCAGAAGAGCCTGGTTACTACTTACTCTGCCTGAGGCTACAAGGCGCGCATAATCCCCGACAGTAAACAAGATGCCAGACTGTGACCGGATGCGTCGAAGCTCGAGAACAATGTCATCCGGAGCATGCCCCAACTCTGCAAGTTCAGCGGCCTTTAGCACAAGCATACCTTCAAGGAGCGAGGCCCCTCGCGAGTCTACCAAGTGAATTGGGACCCTGTCGAAGCCTGCCGCAGCCGCCTCTGCTGAGCCGAATGTTCCCGATATAGTCGATGCAGCTAGGACACCTACTAGAGCCTCACCTTCGTCAGCAGCATTTGTGAATGTATCTGTGAATGCAGCCGGGGAAGGCTGACTAGTAGTGAGTAAATCACCACCAGACTCTAGTTGATGATGAAAGTCTGTCGCCGTCATATCCACACCATCTCGATAGGTTTGCTCACCGTCCACTAGAGATAGTGGGGTCACATGAATCCCATGGGCTCGGGTCACCTCTTCCGGTAGATCACAGGCAGAGTCAGTCACAATTGTGACCGGCCGTCGCGCAAGTGTTATGTGACCTTGAGCCGCCCTCTTAATCGCAGCATGCTGTGCACGCATGTCCTCGGCCTTGTGTGTGACAAGTACCCCTAACCCTTTTAGGTACTCAAACACCTCTTCTGGCCCGTCCGTGTGCAAGTGCACCTTAAGAACCTCGGCCGCACGGATAACAATCAGTGAGTCGCCATGGTGTCGGAGTACTTCTTGAACCGTTTCTTGCGACGGTAGCTCGGATCCACGAACGAGAGCCTCGGTGCAGAATTGGAATTGCTCTTCATTCGGAGCGTACTCTGCCTCTGCCACCGCCTCCACTGAACCGTCACCCGTCCTATAGGACATCAACGACGATAGGTCTCCACGTACAAAAAGCATTACCCCCTCTAGCAGGCTGACAAAACCTTTCGCACCTGCATCTACGACGCCTGCCTTCTTTAGGACCGGAAGGAGTTCCGGCGTGCCAGCAAGAGATCGACGAGCCTCCCCTACGATGTGCGTCAGAAGTGGAACGAAGTCAGGCGTATCAGGACCCGCAGCAGCCGAAGCGGTATCTCTCATCACAGTGAGGATGGTTCCCTCCACCGGACGCTCTAGAGCCGCATAAAGCCTTTCAGTGCCTGAATGAAGTGCTGCGCTAAATTCGCCTGTGCTGATCCGCGTGCTTGACGCGACTGCTTCGGCAAACCCAAGCAGGAAATGAGAGAGCATCATCCCACAGTTGCCACGAGCGCCCAGTACAGCCCCCTGAGCTGCCTCGTGGGCAACAACGGAAACTGCGCGATCATTTTTTGACTGAAGATGGTCGGCAATCGATTGCACTGTCAGAGCCAAGTTCGTACCCGTGTCGCCATCGGGAACTGGAAACACATTGATTCGATTCAGCTCCGTGCGTTGCTGCTTCGCATAATCACATGCAGCCAGCAGGGCACGACGTAGTCTGGGTCCGTCGAGATATTGAATTTGCATAGAACGCGACAATTTCCACTAACTCACATGGGTGACACAAGGAGGATAGTGTTGATCATTAACCAAGTGGCCACCCTTCTGCCTAAAGGTTTTTGCATGAATTAAAAGCATCTGACTCAACTAAACAGGAGCAGTGTCACAACCCCAGTCCTGGCACGGGCGTATCCAATCCGTACTTTGCAGGTCTCCACCAGCACAGATCACGAGTGCACATTGAGGTGAAACCCATGAAACGAGTAATCTTTCCTGCCCTGTCATTGGCTCTGATAGTCAGCCTGGCTCCGCCTGAGCTGCAGGGTCAAAGCGTCCCAATCTTTAATACCGTCAAAACCAAGCTTGAGAATGGAGAACAAGTGGTCGGCGGTACGGTCAGCTCGCCCGACCAAGACCTCTACTGCGCAGTTGCCAATTCTGGTTTCGACTTCACCTGGATTGAGATGCAGCATTCCCCGCTCACATATGCTGAAGTGGCTCGCATGATCTGGGCTTGCCCCGACGCAGAAGCGATCCCATTCATCCGGATTCCGGCTCCAACTGAGGGTGACATCCAAAAGGCGACTGACATTGGTGCCTTAGGAATCATCGTACCCATGGTTGATAGCATGGATGAGGTCCGTGATGCAGTCACCTATGCTCACTACCCGCCGATGGGTAAACGCAGCCAAGGTGGCGGCCAGTATGGAGCGCTCTGGGGACGTGATTACCGCCGTGCAGCAAACGAAAACATTATGATCGTCGCTATGATCGAGCAGCCATCTGGAGTAGAAATTATCGAGGAAGTTGCCGGCCTCGATGGCGTAGATGTGGTGTTCGTAGCAAGCTCAGATCTCGGCAGCTTCACGGGTCGCCGACAAGGACATCCTGAATATGAGCGTCTGGTTACGCGGGTGAAGGACGCAACTCTTGGTGCAGGAAAAGTCGTTGGTGGGCCTATGGCTTGGATGACCGACCGTGAGGGATACGGCTTCTTCCAGGGCCCAGGAACAGGGGCTCTGATCCGGACCGGCGCCCGTATTTCGCTCGAAGGGGCAGACCCGTGTCGATTCCTTCCTTCAGGAGCAACGCCAGTCGCTGGCGAAGACCCTTGCCCCTAAAGGCTCCTAGTCAAAATCGCTTGGAACTGCCTCATACATTTCTGCTGCCACGACTTCGGCCGACCTCATTCTCGTGAGGTCGAGCTCGAAGTCAGGGCGCTCAGGAGCCAGGAGCTTTTCTGAAAGCTCATGGCTCTCTCGGGGTGATAGTCCTGCTTCACGCATTTCATCGGCGGAAACGGTGGCCCCGCTGCGGGCCGCCAGTTCTCCATCTTCTGACTCAACAAGCCGTGAAAGCACTTCTCGCTCTGCCCGAGTAAGTGGACGAGACTCGAGGTCGTAATCCACCCAGGCCTCATATGAGAGTGGCGCCACTCGTTTCACCATTCCTGCGATCGCGCGTGCAAACTCCTGGATCTCCCACTGCGCTCGCTGATCTACACGGAGCGACAGGAAGTGGAGTAGATTATGCAGATCGATTTTCCAGTACCATTGTGTGTAAGTTGAGATTGGCAGGTCTATGCGTGCAATCTCACGGGCCACATCCTCTTCGAGCATCCAGGCATAAGATTCGCCTGCCATCGTGCGCATTGTCTCCCACCTGGAAATCGCCTCTTGGTAGACCTCTGATCTGGCATCACCCTCCCTGCCCTGTTTATTAGAACGGCTCTGGAGTGCAAAGTGTTCTTCTTCTGGCCTATAAAAGAGCAGAGGCATAAGCGAGTAACGAGCCGAAAGCTCGTTCACGGAAGCCGTACGATGCCGAATCCACTGACGAGCCACGAACATCGGCATCGCACAGTGAAACTTGAACTCAACCATCTCGGACGGAGTTGTATGTCTATGCCGACGGAGATAACGGACAAGGCCCCGTGTCTGAGACATTTTCCGGGTTCCAGCTCCGTAACTGACTCGCGCGGCCTGTTCAACGGACTCATCGGATCCCATGTAGTCCACTAACGAAACGAATCCATGGTCAAGCACCGGATAGTACTGGCCCAGGATATCCTCAGCCGCAGGAACTGTGTATCTCTTCGTATCCATGGGTACGGAATATAAGAGGGAGCGCTACCCCCCCTCGCAGCAACTTCCCGCGAAAAGAAGAAAATCCTACCACAATCCGGATCAATCTCTAGTAGAAAAAGGTCTCGGGACCAACGTTGAATCGGCGACTGCGACCAACATCCTCAGTCACAAATCCGTCGCGGAGCTTGTTCAGTTCAAGCGTAACCCGAAAAACTGGGCTTCCACCCTCGACTGGGAAAGCAATGTCCGTACGCCAGATATTTCGGGTATTTCTGGGTAACCCGATCCGAAGCCCAAAGCCTAAAGCAGCTTTCCAGTCCGTGGTGACCCCATAAGGTACATCTCCCGCCCAAATACGCCCAAGGTCTGAAAAAAGAGTAATGCCGAGGTCAGCTGTCTCCCTAGGCCATGGAAGCATTATGCGATCCTCGAATACAAATCGTAGCATGCGCCCGCCAGGAAAACGATCCTCTGTAAGAGATCGAATTCCCGCACGACCGCCCAGAACTAGCTGATACGGCAAGTGAGTGTTCCAGCCCCCGGAAGTCGTAGCCCGCACAAAAAGGGTATGGCTCGCAAGTACACTAGTGCGCCCGTAAAACGCTACATCGGCATCAGCTAAAATGTCGCGCCAGACCTCATCGTATCTGGCTTCTACCGTCCCTGAAGCATGAACCAGAGACAAACCCAGTGGATGAGTGAAACTCAGGTGGCCCCTCGTGAAGAAGTCGTCTTCATTCGGTGCTCTATCAGTATGGAATAGATTTAAGCTCTTACCTACGGTGACCCCGGCAAATAGCCCCAGAGCTGTGAGCTGCGTATGTCTGAGGTCGTCTAACCCAGTATAGTCCATGTATCGGAATCGACGCGTGCCAAAGTGAAGCGCTATGCGAGTGGCTGCATACGGACTTAGCTGGCGTTGCATCTCAAGTGGCTGCGCCCCTGGCAGTGGATCGCGAACATCGAAATCTCCAAATGTGACTTCTGGACTGCTCCTAAACTCCAATACATCCCTGCTAATGCTTCCACCCAGTATGATTGACTCACCGGGGTTACCGAAACGATAGGCTCCCGAAAGCTCTACCTCCTCACGGGACACCGGGACAAGGACCTGGTCGAATGGTTCGGCTCCATCTGCACTGTAGGCAAAAAAATCTGACCCTCGTTTATATCCCTCCCTCACTGAGACACGCCCAGCCTCACCAACAAACGGGTATCGCCAGTAATGGTCGAAGAAACGGCCTGCTCGCGAAGTGCCGGCGGCGACGCCGGCATCGGACCTGCCAAAGAACCGTGGCGTCCTAAGGCCAACGGACTGGGTGCTAGTCTCTCGTCGAACGTAACGAGTGAACTCTGCGAAAATGCCATTTCCGAGGAAGTTTTCTTCTGTAACCTGAAACCTCTCAAGGTTCAAACTGCCTTCGTCAAAAGTGGGACCAACATCAATCTTTGTAGACCACTCGTCCCGGGTGACCACCTGCACACTATAGCCACCCTCACCGTCTACTTGAGCGGACATCTCCTCCACGTACATAAATCCATGCGAGTCAAGGAGCCGCTCAGACTCAGACATAAGGAATGAATCGAAGCAGTCCCCCTCCTGGAATAGCAATTCACTTCGGATAAAGGCCTCTCGTGTGTTAATGTGCATGAGATCCAGCACCCGATAGGTCCACGCTAGGAGTGCAACACTTGTCGACGAGGGGTCGTAAATCGTTTGACTTTCGACGTCAATAGACGAAATCACACCGTCAGGGCACGTTTCGGCGGTACGGCTATTGAGACTGTCCTGGGCACTCAGTGTGGAAACGCAAAACGCGTAAAAAGCAGCCGCGACCAGTGACATCCAGATAGCCCGAAGTGAAGAGATTCTCGTAAGAATCAGAAGCAGTCGATCGCTAAGAATGAAGACTCTCAAATCGAATATTCGTTGTGAACTCGGACACCTAAACTCAAAAGATACCAGAAATAATGGAGGGCAAGGCACGCTTTGTCTCAATGGCCGCGTATTCGCACCAATGCGTTCGACCCTAGAAAAAGGGTTGCCAGCATCTCTTAATTAAATACCGTCTTCTCTCTCACGTGCTGCAAGCTTGTGAATCCTACGTCTGATCTATGTCTCTACTGATTTCATGTTTTTATGCATTGGCTGCATTTCTTGCAGCCGCATTCTCGTTTATTGAAATTCGCTTGCTCTGGCGATTCATGAAGAATCGGGCAGCGATACGTGACATCTGTGCACTCAAGAATGAGAGCCCAGAGAGTCACAATCGACAGTCTCCTTTGGTCACAATTCAGATTCCACTCTACAACGAACGCACAACTGCAGCTCAGATTGTCCGCTCAGTAGCAGCGCAGGACTACCCTAAAGACCGCTTCAATATCCAGATCCTCGACGATTCCACTGACGAGACCAGTGAAATTGTGGTCGAGGTTTTAGATGAAGTTCGGGATCAGGGCATCTCTATCGAACATATCCGCCGGGACAATCGCAAGGGCTACAAGGCGGGAGCGCTATCCGAAGGACTAAAACGTTCGGATGCGGAATTCATCGCTGTTTTTGATGCTGACTTTGTTCCAGAACCAGACTTTCTCCGACGACTCATTCTTGAAGAGCAGGCTTTCAGTGATCCTACAGTAGCGTTTGTGCAAGCACGCTGGGCGTGGAACCAGCCGGTGAAGGGGCTGCTTTACTCGGCTCTAGCCCTACCGCTCGACCGCCACTTTTATGTTCAGAAGCCTACCCGAGCGTTCTTGGGTCACGTCACGACTTTCAACGGTTCAGGTGGCATCTGGCGACGTCAGGCTGTGGATGAAGCCGGAGGTTGGTCAGCCGCAACCCTCACCGAAGATCTGGATTTGAGCTATCGCTGCGCACTCCGGGGTTGGCGGGGTCACTACATCAAGGAAATATCGGTCTCGAACGATCTGCCCAGCCACATGAGCGCACTTAAGCTTCAACAGCGTCGGTGGGCTAAGGGAAGTGCCCAATGTTTCCGGAGGTTGGCAAAACGCGTGCTCGCATCCAAAGACGTCCTTAAGGATCGGTGGGATGAGGCATTCCTTTTAGCTGGTTACGCGATCCACCCAATCCTTCTCATCAACGTTCTCCTATGGCCCTGGGCCGTTCTCTATGTAGATCGGATGCTCTTTTTTGCACTTCAAGCACTTATGGGTCTCGCAACAGCTGTAGTACCACTTAGCTTCATCGTCACTATCACAGAACGCGATGGTTCATGGAGGGGGGCTAGCTCACTGCGGGAGATTATCGCTGGACTAGCAGTCGGGGTCGGACTGATGGTCAACAACTCGGTTGGACAGGCTGAGGGTTTTTTAGTCACCGGCGGCGAATTTGCTCGGACCCCCAAGGGGGTTGCGGAGAGTGGTCACGACTCGATCACATCGGTCGGAGCGGACAAGGCATACTCCAATCCGTTGCACTGGACATTCTTTGCCGAATTGGCGCTTATCAGCTACTGCATTGTGGCAGCAGTTCTACTGTCCACTAGGGGGGAATTGCTTTGGGCCATGCCGCTAGTCCTCTTTGGTACTTGCATAGCTGTGGTGGTTCGACTGCAAATGGCTCCACGGCTTGCTTGATACCTTTTCTTCTTCAAGCGCTACCGTGAATCGAGGGTACCTCACAATAGCAGCCCGCCGGTCCAAGTTCCTCGAGATGGCTGTAGATATGGCGCTATCACTGAGGGAGTATACGGAATATCCCATCGGACTGGCCGCGGACAAATTCATCGCCGACTTAGCCAAAACGAAGTACAGATCGGTATTCGATCACATAACACTACTGCCACTTCGTTTTTGTAAAGGACGTGCCCTCAAGTACGGAGCTGCTGAGGCCAGTCCTTTCGAGGAAACAATTTTCGTGGATGCCGACTGCATTGTACTAGGCCCACTGGATGGTCTTTTTGCGGCGCTCGACACAAACGACCTGGCCATGGTCGGAGAACGCCTCACATTTGGTGATGACACGAGGCATCATGGATTTTCAACTAGTGCGCTAATAAGACGCTTTAGGCTAGAAAGCTACCTAAAAACCAACAGCGGCCTATTCTGCTTTAGGCGCTCAAAGGCTATGGAGATTTTGGAGGACTGTCTCGAATGTTATTTAAAAGAGGTGCGCCCACAGCTGAAGTATTCAACCCTTCTCGGCCGTTGGCTGGGTGACGAAATCGCGTTCGGAATTGTCGGGGGACGAAAGGAGGTGGGAACGCTGCGTAAGCCGGATCCTATGTATTGGCCTCCAGAGTTCGATACCCTAAACCTTAATGCCCCCGAAAAACCACTTCTTCACATGATCTGGCCACCGAAAAAAGAAGTGTTTGAGGAGCTCATGTCTGCTACCACTTCGCGGCGGTGCGAGGCAGCAGTATCTGGAAACGCCGAGCTTCATTGGCGCGAGGAGGTCCGAAGCATGCGACGAAAGATATGGCGCGGGACAGTGCTAGGGCGTTTGATGGGAGGAGGAGGGCCTAAGGCTTAGGTTGCGACAGGGCCGTCAGAGCCATACTGAGCCTCATATAGCTGGCGGAAAATCCCCTTCTGCGTCAGCAGGTCATCCCAAGAACCCTGCTCTGCTACACGTCCTTTATCCATTACGATTATCAGATCAGCGCCGCGAATCGTGGACAAGCGATGCGCGATCATAATGAGCGTACGCCCTGCAGATCGCCGTTGTATAGCATGTGCAACGCGTTGTTCGACAATGCTATCCAATGCAGATGTGGCCTCATCTAGGATGAGAATATCTGGATCGCGTAGCAATGCTCTAGCCAAAGCAACACGTTGCCGTTGCCCGCCAGAAAGCCGGACTCCGCGGTCTCCGATTTCAGTATCTAAGCCCTCACGAAGACCAGAACGGAACTCATCCAAGTCGACATCTCTCAAAGCAGCCTCAAGTTCCTCATCCGCAACCCTGCGACTTAGCCCAAAAGTCAAGTTGTCCCGTAACGTCCTATTTAAAAGCCAAACCCCCTGACTCACGATTGCCATCTTCTCGTGGAGTGAGGGAAGTGAATACTCGCGAATGTCGACATCGTCGAGCATGATCCTACCTGGCGCACAGTCGTAGAAGCGTGCTAGCAGATCAACGAAAGTGGTTTTCCCCGCCCCGGTTCGACCTACGATAGCTGTCACCTTACCGGCCTCTATAGATGTCGTGATTTGGTGCACGGCATCCAGGCCTGGTTGGTACCCAAATGACAGGCCTCGAATCGAAATCCCCCGCTCTAGGCGCGAGAATGATCGGGGACCGGAAGGGACGATAAATTTTCCGTCGTCTGAGAACAAACCTGCGACTGCCTCAAGCCTCGGGAGTTCTTCAGCCACCTTAATACTGAACATGCTAACGTACTTATAGTCCGGTAGTGCTTGCTGTAATATCAACAGAAATGCCCCGAAAGAGGCCAGGTCTCCAGGCCGAAAGTCTCCTGCAAGGTAGATGACTCCACCCTGGACGAGGAGCATCACTACGAGAATGACCATCTCCTCGACGGGATACCTCAGACTAACCACCCTATCCCGTCGCACAGCAACATCTTCGGCTTGTCTGAGCACCTCAGTGTAGGTGCGTGAAGCGGTCTGTTCTTGGGAATAGGCTTTCACGAGCGGAATAGACCCCAAGATGTCCAGGATTCTCGACCTCATAAGGCGATCAACCTCAACCCCTTCGGCCGAAATTCTTCCAACCCTCCGGTTGATAACTGTCATAAACCACTGAACGAAAGGGAGCGTTATCAGGAAGGCAATGGATAGCGGTAGCGAGATCGCGATCATCACACCCGCTTTCACGAGTAGCCCGATGATGTACCTAAAGAGTTCTTCGGCAGCGACAAGTAAACCCAACACGGAGTTCGACCAACCAATCTCAGCGTCGATCCTTCCGAGTGCTTGCCGATCGAAATACTGGCGACCGAAGCAGAGTACACGGCTAAAGGTCTCTTCACTTACTGATACTCGATAATTCTCTGTGCGCGTAACCAAATAGATTTTGCGGAAATATTCGAATACCAATTTCCCAATGCGTCCGAATATGATGAGCCCGACTGCCAAAATGACCAGAAATGCGTCACGTGCAGGTGTCTCAGCAAGAGACTCGGGCGTGAGATCTTCCATCCAACCAAAAGCACGCGAACTCTCTAGAAAGTCGAACGAATTCTCAGCAACCGCGTCCGTGAGTGGGATGAGCAAAGAGAAGGATGCACCCTCAAAAGCGCCCGCGATTACGGCCAGCAGGGCAGGCAGCACCAAATGCCATGGTTTCACCTGCGCCACCCGCCAATAGTGGCGAAGGACGCCCCATGGGGTCGGGACTGCCTGAGGTGTCGTTTCACTCATGACGAGCGGAAGTGCTTCGAGAATCGCGGACGGATCGCCGCGGATCAAAATCACCGTATAGCATCGGCTATTATCGGGATTGGCACAAATCTGTAGTTCGCATCCCAGATCGTTGACGTGCCCAAGTAGATCGCGGAGGTTCCATCGTTTCCTCACCAACAGCCATTCTGTGACCCCTAGTGGACTCGCATTGAGCCACTCTAGGAATCTCACCTCTTTACGCTATGCATCAGCTCGCGATCGTCATACCCGCTTTCAAACCCGACTTTTTTAGGGCGTCACTAAGCTCGATCGCAGTTCAAACAGATAGGCGCTTTCAACTCTATGTTGGTGACGACGGTGGTCCCTCGGCAATTTCTGAGATCTGCTCGTCCTTTCCTGATCTGGACATGAAGTACTGTCGATTCAATGACAACCTTGGCTCTCAGTCGCTCACTGGTCACTGGAACCGTTGCGTGGCCTTGTCTGGCGAGCCTTGGGTGTGGCTCTTCGCAGACGATGACCTCATGACGCCCGAATGCGTGGCAAGCTTCTACCAAGAGCTAGAAAACGCAGGCAAGACAACATTACTCAGATTTGATACAGACACTATCGATGCGGAAGGAAATACCACTGCGGTGAACGTGCGTCACCCACGGGAAGAGTCGGGGATCGACTTCATTTTCGAACGCCTGAAAGGATGTCGGAGTAGCTACGTGGTGGAGTACATCTTTCGGCGTGAGGCATTTGATAAAAATAAGGGATTTGCTAGCTATCCAGCGGGTTGGTGCGCCGACGACGTCACATGGTTCCAGTTCTCAGATGGTGAGGTCATCCGAACTCTGGAAAATGGCAGGGTAAAATGGCGGGCCAGCGGCCGGAATATTAGTGAGGACCATATGCTCTACCGGACGGAAAAACTCGCAGCTGCTCATAAGTTTCTGCAGTTCGTGCGAAGTGATGTGATCCCAAACGACCCGGATGAAGAGCGGACGACTGATGACTGGCAGGCGGCGTCAGAACGATGGTACCAGAGTCAGTTACGATACTTCATGCCCATGGGTGCAAGCTTCTGGTTCAGAGCCTGGCGAACTACAGAAGAGCACTGGAAAGCCAACTGGCTTAAGCGGGCATGCTTATTCACATGGTGGAACGTACAACTCGGAGCCACTTCTCTTTACCGAGCGGCTGTAAAACACCTAACACAGCACCGATAGGAGCCCACATAGTGAGCAGTTCTACAGGTGCGATTACCCTGGCCGAGGATCAGGCCGAAATCCTAGCGTCACTTCGACGATTGAAAGGTCGTGGCACTGTGGGCGACGTCGTGGCCGACTCGGGCCTTCCTAACCAATCTGTTCGAACGGGCCTTAAGGTGCTCTTGGAGTCCCATCGTGGTCATCTAGATGTTTCAGCATCCGGTGAGCTTCTGTATGACTTTGACCCCAAACTGATCAAACGTGGAAGTGAACCGATTCTGTCACGGATGAAGAGCATGGGGGCACGCCTGCTAACCGCGAGTTTCAAGGCGTGGATCGTTATCATGCTGGTAGGATATTTCATTCTGTTCGTAGTACTTGTGATCGCAGCGCTTCTTGCCAGCCAGAGAGGAAACAACTCAAGAGGGGGGTTGGGGCGCCAAAGTCACGGTGGCCGCATCCACACGCCGAACCTCTGGTTCTGGTACTGGGTGTGGGGCCCTCGCTGGCATATCGGGAGGCCCTACTACGGCCGTCGTTGGGAACGCACTCTGGACAAAGACGATAAGGTGCCCTTCTACAAGAAGGTCTTCGCCTTCGTGTTCGGGCCGGACAGGCCCCGCCCTACACAGGCACAGTTGGACCGAAGCATAATCCGGCTGATTAAGTCTAGGAGAGGGGTACTTACCACTGGGGAGCTAGTTGAGCATACCGGTCTCCCACGCTCAGATGCAGCAGGAGAGATGGGAAGGATTCTCGGGACATACGACGGCGAAGCCATTGCCTCGCCAGAGGGTGAACTCGTTTACGTATTTCCAGATGTCATGACAAGCGCCCACAGACGCAAGAAGGTGGGGTCGCCAAGCCCTGCCTGGCTAAGACTCGAATACCCGCTTGAGCTTACGGGCAACTCTGTGGGGGCAAATGTGGCTGTGGCGAGCATGAACCTTTTCACCCTGATCGCTGCTGCCAGTTCACCGTGGTTCATCTTCCCCAGGCTTGGCATCGAAGGGCTTGCTGCATTCATTGGGCTTGTCGCGGTGCCAGTAGTGTTCAGTGTCCTTTTTTTTGGAGTCCCTACTCTACGCATGCTGAGAGTCAAGCTTGAGAACCGGCGGCGAGCTGCGCGCAATGTGAGGCGTGTCCTCCTGGGATTTGTATATAGGAAGACACTCGAAGGTGATAACGCAACAGGACTGGATGAGTCATATCAGCATGTCTCCTCACAACTCAAGGACCAGGCTATTCAGCAGGTGGATGTCGAGACTGCGCTCCACAAAATTGCCGCAGAGCTGAATGCAGATGTTTCCACCGATGAATCTGGAGTGCTTCAATTCAGCTTCCCAACACTTAGAAACGAGTTCTTAGCCAGTGACACAATCCGTCGAAAGCTACGACTCGATGAACAGGACGTGGATAAAATCGTATTTTCAACCTCAGAGTCGTCTGAAGAGCAAGGTCAGCGAGATTTGAGGCTATTCGATGAGAGGCTAAAAGAACGGGGTATCGACTTCCGGCAGCAGGTACCTTCAGTAGATCAAGTCAGCTTCGAGCACGAGTACGAGTTAGTCGCCTTTGATGAAGAATTAAAGCAACGCGGTCTTGCTGGCGTATAAGATACCCAAACTATTTAGCCCAGAGCTGTGGGAAACACCTACTCGTATACGAGATAGTTTGCAATCGACTCATCGAACGCTCGCAGATCATGGGCCGTTTCTTCCAAGATTTCCTCACCGGACTTGCCAGCATCGACTCCTAGCCTCAGACCATCGTGCCCCCAGAGTATATCGATGGGCATCAACTCATTCTCGTACTCGTATGGAGGCAACCTCCACTGCAGTGCCTCTCCCGCCAACGAGCGAGCAGCCACCAATAGGACTAGAGCAGTGTGCACGGGCCGGAATGCTTTGACATCACTGACGTATAGCTGTCCGCCTCCACAAATCATGCTGTGATACTTTTGGAATGCGGGCTCGAAATAGCGCGGATGGATGGTTACCCCCGGTGAGAGGAATGGTAAAGCTTCTTCTACCACATCCTGGGGGTTCAGATAAGGGGCACCGAAAAGCTCAAATGGTCGTGTTGTTCCTCTACCCTCAGAGAGGTTTGTTCCCTCGAGTAGCACCATTCCCGGGTACACGATACAGGAATCGACAGTGGGTAGATTTGGACTTGGCATGACCCAGGGAAGCCCTGTATCATGCCAAAGCATGTCTCTCCGCCATCCATCACAGTGGATGACTTGAAGATCGCAACCGATCGATCGCGTCTCATTCATCCACTGAGCGAGTTCCCCAATAGTTAACCCGTGGCGCAAGGGTATTGGGTGCAAACCGACGAACGACTCGAACCCTGGGCGCAAGACAGGCCCTTCACGCAGCATCCCGCCTATTGGATTAGGCCGGTCCAACACGACAAAGCGTAAGCCCGCCTCTGCACATGCCTCCATAGCTAGCGCCATAGTCCAAACAAAGGTATAGATCCGCACGCCCACGTCCTGAAGGTCGAAGAGAACGAGGTCCAAGCCCTCAAGCATGGCGGGTGTAGGTTTCCGCACCCCTCCATAGAGTGAATTCACGTGAAGGCCGGTCGCAGGATCGATGTAGTCCCCAGACTCGATCATATTGTCCTGCTTCTCTCCGCGAGCGCCATGTTGCGGGCCAAATAGCACTCGCACGTCAAATTTGTCTTCGAGCAAGGCAATTACCGATGGGGTCAGATCCGAGGTCACCGAAGCCTGGTGATGTATAAGGCCGATTCGCCCAGAGCGGAGGTCTGGAAACTCTCCGGCTAGTAGTCGTTCTACGCCAAGACGCACAGATATGCCAACCTATCTAGCGACGAATTATGTGGACCGTGCCACCGTCAAGTTCCGAGATCCTCAGAGTTCGAGGGACTGATTCTTCTCCATCGACGATACTGGTGATGGTCAGTTCCTCACCTGAGGGTAGCCCACAGAACCTGAAGGTTCCATCTGATCCGCTAGTAGTCTCAAGCCCAGTCATGTCTTCGCGAATTGCTCTGAAGCCTAAGGAAGTCTGGAAGCCGGACCACTGGACTAGGACGGTGGCTCCAGAAACCGGCCGGTCTCGAAAATCGGAGAGAACTGCTCCAAGCAATGGATAAGCTCTGTCCTCTCTCGGCTCGTCGGCGCATGCTTCCAGTAGCACTTCTCTAAGTGAAGGCACGTGGAATTCAACGTAAGAAAGCTCGCCACGGATAACTTCACGAGTAATGGGAGGAGGTACGACCCCCACCTCACTCAATCTATCGTCGACAAACTGCACTTGGTATACACCGTCAGTCAGTCCAGAAATTGTGAATTCACCTTCAGCGTTAGTGAAAACTTGTTGGTTTGAACCGACAACACCCACACGGACACCTGGCTTCAGTGTTCCAAGGCTATCCACTACAACGCCCTCAATACCACCAGACTGAGACCGCTGTTCGAGGGCACGACCGCCTGCTTCTCGGACCTCCAGCACCCTTCCTCCGGTCTGATGATAGCCCGTGACCTGTGGCCGCCTTGTGTCATTTCTCCCTAATCCAACCCTGACCCTCGGCATCCGAATCCACCATTCTGGAACAATCCATGTCCCAGCTGGCATCCTACGAAACTCCACACGCCCACCAGCCTCATTCGTCGGTACATCAGGGCCCAAATTCCAATAGCTGAACTCGAGCCAGCGAAGCTCTGCAGTTGCCCGATCCAACCATAGAGTACCTGCAATATCAGGGGTATTTTGATTGTCCCGGATTGGTTCAAAGCCTAAGCCCACGAGTCCTGCGCCTTCATCGATGCGGTCCAGTCGAAAGCAATGAGTGTCCAAAAAAGCGTCCGACAGCAGCACGGCCGCATCCGGTGCATAATAGACCAGGTCCCCGCCCTCTTCCTGAACAAATCCATTCGTAATCAAATTCTCTGCCGGCAAGCTTTCAAAAGGAACCCTCATGTACCCTTCACGCCGAGCTTCTTCCTCGCGAAGAACTGCTTTCGTAGCCGGATGAAGGTCACGTTCATACCGCACTGTTACGTAGCGATAGTTACTACTGAGATCAGTGTAGGCTGCTGCGCTGAGCGCCTTGCGTGCCTCTTCCCAAATGCGGGCAACCGCCATGCCCTCACCACTGGGTCGGGACGTGCACCGGTTTGCCTCCGCAGAGACCTCAATCCCTTCCAGGCTTATAGCGCTCGACTCCATCCGGAGTTCTTGAGGAATGGTCGTGTCTCCTCCTACAACAAAAAGTGAGGTCTCTGCTGTAGCCATCCCGATCATCTCTGCCCGACCCCGGTAAGTGGCTTCATCCACACCTACGAATAACGCTCGGCCCCGTTCGTCTGTCAGAGATGCACGGACGGTCTGTCCCTCTTCGTCTAAGAGATAAGCTAGAGCTCCAAAAAGAGGCTCAGATGACTCAGCCCGGATCACCCTCAAGAGCACGCTCTGAGCTGATGTGGCAGTGGGAAGGGTTGTGACGAAGACCGTCAGCACCCTGAGTGCTAGGGATCGGTGCATAGCCTGCAGATCGCTGGAGACCTCTTACGATGTATTGGTAGGCCCAACCGCGCCACCTTAGTTCAACCAGGAGCGGGCCAGCGTTCCCAATACTTATCCAGCTAGACTCTCATCATTAGAACTATGCCACCCAGCTTGTCACCTCTCCAACAGCCCGACGTTTCTTCGGATCTGGAATCGCGGCCGGCTCGCCAAGTTCAATCGTCGCAACGATACGTTCGCCACTCCCCACACCTACAGCAGTTCGAGACCGAGGGTCGTCCATCACTGCCCCAGTCTTGATATGCGTACCCAGTCCAAGCGCGTGTGCAGCCAAAGAAAGATTCTGAATTGCCATGTAGGTGGCAGCGTAATCCTCTTCTCTGATCTCCGGATTTTCGTCGATCAACATGCTGACAGCCAGCATAGCTGGAAGCTCGGCATGTTTGTCAGCCACCTTATTTAAGACAGCCTCTGCAGCATCGGGGTCGTCCACCTTCTTTGCTTTTCGGGCCCCAAGTGCGGCGCCGTACGCACGTCGTGCCTCTGGTCCCAATACATAGAAACGCCAAGGCTCAGTGCTGCGGTGGTTCGGTGCTCGAATCGCCGCTCCGATAAGTTGCTCCACCTCGTCTGGAGAAATGGGTCTATCGGTAAATTCTTTGATCGAACGTCGTGAGGAGATTGCTTCGAGAATCGTCATAAGGATTTTGAAGAAGGTTGATTGAGGGAGGAGGCCTCCGATGTCATGAAACCTAGGCCTATAGAGCCAAGTCTCAATCTACCCTTGCACGTATCGAGAGCTAGCACGAGCATCTTTTCTGTACTCGTTCTGGAGACACTTATGTTTCGCCAAAGCATTTTTTTACTTGCACTCTTCGTCACAGCTTGCGGTGGCCAGGAGTCCGCTGACTTGATCCTCACCGGCGGAACAATCGCAATCGTGGATGAGGCGTTTACTACGTATGAGACGCTTGTGGTCAGGGACGGTAAGGTGCTAGCCGTAGGAGACGCTTCGCTTAAGGGCCGCTACACGGCTGACCGGACAGTGGAACTAGATGGCAGGCTCGTCGTTCCGGGCTTTAACGACACGCATACGCACCTCAGCGGAAACGCTCGACGCTACATCGACTTGGCCGGAGTGGAATCAATTTCAGAAATTCAGGACCTCGTGCGGGCTAAGATCGCCGAGATAGGAGAGGGCGAATGGATCACGGGGTACGGATGGAGTGAGGACGAGCTAGTCGAGCAGCGTCGACCTCTGCGATACGACCTAGACGAGGCCGCCCCGAGAAATCCGGTCATTCTGACTCGGGCGGGAGGTCATAGTGGAGTTGGCAACTCTCTTGCTCTCGAACTCTCGGATGTCACCCAAAACACCCCTCAGCCTGAGGGAGGAGTGATCGAGTATTATGAAGATGGAGAACTGAATGGAGTAATACGTGAAACCCATGGGATGATCGGAGCGGGATTGATTCCGGAGGCTTCTGAGGAAGAGCTTCATGAAACTCACATCCAAGTCCTTCGTGACCAGCTAGCACTAGGAATCACCAGTGTAGTTCAGGCAGGTGTATCACCTAGGGGCTTCGAGCGATGGGAACGCATATACGAGGAAGTCGGGGACGAACTCCCGAGGGCTAACGTACAGATTCGCTGGAGCGGTGCCGACCGTATGAGAGATTTCGGTCGGATCACGGGTGATGGCGATGAGCGGCTGCGAGTAGGTGCAATAAAGGTCTTTGTTGATGGTGGTTTTACGGGTCCTGCAGCCTACACGATCGAGCCCTACAGGGGGGAAACGGAGTACCGCGGCATCTTGGAGCGACCGGAGGAGGAGCTTCGGACCATCGTGAAGCAAGGGCATGACATGGGATGGCAGTTGGGTTTCCATGCGATCGGTGATGCGGCCATTGAAATAGCAGTCAACGCCTTCGTAGATGCGATCGAATCAAACCCAAAAGACGACCACCGTTATTACCTCAACCACTTCACGGTTCCACCGCCAGTGCGTACGCTCGATCTGATGGCAGAGCACGGCATTGCTATAGTGCAGCAGCCCAACTTCACGTACACCCTTGAGGGACGCTACGCAGCAAACCTAGACGGCCACCGACTTACGAATAACAACCCCGTGAAAACACCGATGGACCACGGGATCTTCATGGCCCTCAGTAGTGATATCCTGCCGATTAATCCGCTAGTTGGCCTCTATGCTGCAGTAACAAGGAAGGGTATGTCAGGAGAGGTCTACGGTCCGGATGAGGCGATTACAATTGAGGAAGCCATACGCGGCTACACCGCAAATGGAGCATGGATCACCTTCGAAGAGGGTATCAAGGGTACACTTGAGCCAGGCATGCTCGCTGACATGGTCGTGCTATCAGACGACCTGTTGGCGATTGAGCCTGACGACATCATAGACGTCGAGATTGATATGACGATTCTTGGTGGAAGCGTGCTGTATGAGCGGAACTGACTTAACTCCGATACATACATCTCTGAGAACCACAACCGCGATCCCTTAGGTTTTAGCGTGCTCGGTTCCAGTAGGTCAGCAGCAGATTGACCCTATGCTCACCTTAGTCTTCTAGGCGGCCGGACTAGGCAGTCCAGGCGTACCGAAGATAATGTCGGTTATCGCTTTGATACTCCGGTTTCCGTAACGGAAGGGAACAACCAGCCTTAAGGGCGCGCCGTGTTGCGGCGTAATCGGTTCGTCATTCATGAGCCAGGCGAGCATTACCTGCGGATGGCGGAGTTCAACCATGGACTCGTCCACGTAATGACCGTCAGACGCGGTGAGACGGCAATAATGGGCTCCAGGCACAATACCCAACATGTCGGCAAAGTCAGTGAAGCGTACTCCCGTCCATTTCACGACCCCACTTGGAAGAGGCGCACCACATTGCAGTAGGTATGTTTTAGAGACCCGTGGCAGCGGCTCCAGATCAGAAAAACGAAGTGTCCCACGCTTGGTCCCCAGCCCACGAGTATCAACACGGACAGCCATTCTCTGGTAGTCGTACTCAATCTCCGGTGCGGTGCGGTCTGGTGTCCGCCACATTAGACGCCCCTCGCGTTCTTGAATCGGACCTGCATCTGACTCCGGGTGCTCAGGAGCTGAGCCGTCCGAGTTCAACGGCAGCGCCACAGGAAATCCATCTCTTGGATCGACCGTCTCTAGCCGATCTGGGAATTCCTGTTCTCTACTAGCAACCTCTGCCGCCAGTTTTCTCGGATCTAGACCGGTAACCGAAAGGCCAGCCAGGGCAGATCCTGATACTGCGATTGCGTCACGTCGTGAGATTTTCATGCCCAGGATTCCTCTTGGTGAAGGGGCAAGCACTTAGTACCGCTGCGCTGAGTCAGAGTACTCCAGTGCGTGGAGGACAGCAATCAGTACTAGGTAGCTCCGCCCCCCCCATGCTCATCAACAAAGGTTCACTTAGGTCAACAAGTTGCTGGTGCACATGGGCAAGCCTAGACTGTTGCCTCCTCAATCTGGCCCAGGAGGCCATCGCTCTCGGAGGCGTCTAATGTCTAAGGCTCAATTTGCCTTTATGGTGGTTTTCCTCGGACCTGCTCTCAGTTTGGCAGCTTGCTCAGGCTCACCGGGAAACGGACCTACTGGAGGAGGAGAGGCCGCTACGCTACTGAGTGAGACCGGAGCGATCGAAGGACTAGCAGAGACCCGATGGGCACCAAGGGTTCCCAGTGGAGCTGCGGTGCCGAGCTTCGTTGTCGATCCCAGTTGGCCAAAGCCCCTTCCCAACAACTGGAGGATCAGCCAGATCGGTGGAATCTCGGTGGATTCGCACGACAATATCTGGGTCTACCATCGGCCAAGAGCTCTTGGATCTAGTTCAGCCGGAGCTATGCCAAGGGCCGGCACTAATGACGAGGGAGTTCCCATTAGTGCTATCGGACATCCGCGGCCGTACGCCGACCGGAACACGGGTTGCTGTGTGCCTGCTCCATCCTTGCTCAAGTTCGATCCTGCAGGGAACCTACTGGACGCCTGGGGTGGGCCATCTGACCCGGGCTTCTTGGAGGAGAATTGTCGAACGGAAGACGGGTGTTTCTGGCCCGCTCGTGAGCACGGCATCTTTGTGGACCACAACGACTTTGTATACGTCTCTGGTAACGGGCAGGACGGAGGTTCCCGGCAGCAACAAGGCGTAGAGACGTACCCATGGGCACCATCTTTCGGGGACGATTCTCACATCCTGAAATTCACCGCAGAGGGAGAGTTCATATACCAGATTGGCTACGCGGGAATGGAGGGGCCGGACAGTGAGAACATCGACGGTGGACCCAATGGAACGCCGCAGCCCTATCTTGTAGCGGACATGAGCGTCGACGAGACGACGAACCGCCTCTACGTCGCCGATGGGTATGGGAATCGACGCATTCTTATCGCGGATGCAGAGACAGGACAGTACATCGGTCACTTCGGCGCGTACGGGCAGAACCCTGTCCTCGACGACCCGAGTGCGGGCGTCTCTGATACCGACGTGGGCCCTTGGATGAGCGACTACCAAGCCGGAAACATGACGCCGCTGTTCTTTCGGAGTCCCTTGCACTGTGCCAGTGTCAGCGGCGATGGATTCCTCTACGCCTGTGACCGTGGCAACAATCGTGTCCAGATCTTTGACCTGGGAGCCGAAGACCTAGGCAGGCCATGCGCGAACCCGAATGCAGAGTCTCAGGTGTGCGGCTTTGTTGATGAGGTCCATGTGGCACCCCAAACCGCCAGTGGGACTGCAGGCACGGCCGCACTCTCAACTGACCCTGGACAGACTTGCGTCTATGTGGGGGACCTGGCCAACGGGACCCTGTATGCTATCGACCGTGAGAATCTGACCGAATTAGACCGGATCGGACGGCCGGGTCGGCAGGCCGGTGAATTCCATTGGCTCCATGCCTTGGCTGTCGATTCGCAAGGCAACGTATATACGGGTGAAGTGGACAGTGGACAAAGGATCCAGAAGTTTCTCAGATACGGATCAGAAAGCTGCAGTGGGACAGGAAGTAGTGATGTAGGCCTTTACGCCACCAACAGGTGACAACGGACACAGAAAGCCCCAGCGATATTTCCTGGGAAGAGCTTTTTGTTCGCCCGGATATTCCCGGATATTACAAGGACTGGAGAAAATGATGAGGCAAGCAAGAATGGCTTGGGTGGTACTCCCGCTCTTGATCGCATGGACGGGGTGTGCACCCGGAGAGAGCAACTACAGCGACCCGAACATGACCCCACTCAACGATCTCCCGAATCCCTACGCACCGAGGGAGGTGATGCCCTTGCCGGATGGGCGTTCTTGGGGTTCCACGGCAGGTGTCGATGCAGCGAAAGGACGTGACGACATCTGGGCGATCGACCGGTGTGGAAGCAATAATTGCGTGGGAAACGATGACGACCCTCTGATGCACTACGATGCAGAGGGGAACCTAATCGGTCAGATGGGAGCAGGGTTATTTGCTTTCCCACACGGTATACACGTGGACCAAGAAGGTAACGTCTGGGTGACGGACCCACTGCCGCCCGACGGGCGTGGATCGGGCGGGAACGTTGGACAACAGGTCACGAAGCTCAGCCCCGACGGCAGGATTCTCCTGCAACTTGGAACGCGCATGGTGACTGGTGACGGCCCTGATCAGTTCAGTTCACCTTCTGATGTCGTCGTGGGTAGGAATGGAGACATCTTCGTGATCGACGGCCACGGCGAGGGCACGAATGAACGCGTCATGAAGTTCGATAGTGACGGGAATTTCATTATGCAGTGGGGAAGCCCCGGCAACGGCCCGTGCGGAGTTCACGAATTCTCCAGTCTCCATGCCATAGATATCGACTCACAGGGCCGTCTATTTATCGGAGACCGTGATAACAACCGTATCCAAATCTACGATCAGGACGGTAATTACCTCGATTGTTGGTACCAGTTCAGCCGGCCAGCAGGAATCTATATTGATGCGGACGACAACATGTTTGTCACCGACTCTGAATCAAGGGACGGCCCAGACAACGGTATGGACCTATCCCACCCCGGATGGCAGCGCGGCATACGGATCGGTAGCGCCATAGACGGATCAGTAAGTTACTTCATACCGGATCCGAACCCTCAGGGCGGCAGCAGCACATCAGAGGGTGTAGCTGCAATCGGGGGAGGAGCGATCGTTTACGGGGCTGAAGTTGGGCCAAGATCCTTTGTCCGACACATCAGGAATTAAGCAATCAGCTCATAAATAGCCGATTGAGGAAACGGGAGAGTCCGGATACGGGCTCTCCCGTTTAGTTCTTGTGCTAACGACAGCTACCAGCTTTCGATCCTGTCCTGTGCGGTGAAGAATAACACGCGCTCTTTCACCGCCTCGCCTGTCAGTTGCGTCCACGCGTCGGCATACAGATCGACCTGCTGTCGGTACGCGCGACTGCGCATAGCAAAATCTGGGTCCGTCCCTACGTCGGTTTTATAGTCTGCGATCACCCAACCGTCATGCTCAAGAAAAGCCAGGTCGATTACTCCTTCCAAAACGTGGCTAGTAGAACTCGGAGTATCCTCTTCAGCTGAATCATCCTGCTCATCAGATGACTCCATCTCATCTTCGAAGAGATTGGACTGGGACAGCCCAGGCTTTCCTGGAATGTCACTCTCCTCAGCAGAGTCCTGGGTCTGCTTCACAAATCCGGGCGCGGCAAACGAAACTTCTGCAAGGACTCGTTCCGCTCCTTGGGCACGGATCCATAGATCAGACGCACGGATCCTGTTGACTAACTCTAGGAGCTCATCCAATTCGACTGGATCTCCATGATCATCAAGTGGCCTGTCGTATTCGATTAGAAGGTCACGGCAGGTGGCGTAAAGAGCATCCGCAGAAGGCTCAGAAGCTGCTGCAGCCAGAGCGGCATGTACGACGTTTCCCCATGCAAAGCCACGGAATACCTGGTCCGTATCCGCTTCCTTCAAAATCGGCTTTGGAGATTCTAGGTGGGGGTTATCCTTTGCTACCTCTGTAACTGTAGAGTAGGTGAAGGATGGCGCCGCAAGCTCCGCTAGTCTTTCGGTTGCCGTCGCTCCTGCCTGGCGAGTCTGGTCTGGAGTGAAATCCACACTATCACGAGCAAGTGGAGATCCTAACCCTAAGTTTAGTCTTGTCGCCCACTTATCTAGCCCCGGGTGTAGTACTTTCCATACAGAGGTGTCCTTACCTCCCTCCCTTCGCGCCACTAACAACTCCTCCTTCGCTCGGGTTGCAGCGACGTACACAAGCCGAACCTCCTCGGCGTCCTGAAGTGTTTTCTCGTACCGCTCCAGATTCTCCCAATTGCGCGGCTGGACCAACCTCCGACCCCAAAGATCATCGACCCGAAAAAAGCCCACCGGAGGTCCGTCTTTGGGACGGGAGACAGACTGTTTAATTGGGTTCGGTCGTCGACCCGATGGCTCAGCGAGGACAACCACAGGAGCTTCGAGCCCCTTAGCTTGATGGACATTCATGACGCGAATTACGTCTCGCTTCCCTGGCTCAAGTGGTACCTCTGCGTCTCCCGAATCTAGAGCAGCCTTTAGCGCCTCAAGTGCTGCTGGCAGGGACGTGTTACCGGCAAGGGCAGCTGCCCGAATCTCGTTCAAGATGTAAACCAGAGTCCCAGCACGAAGCGAGCCCAGTTCGCTCGCTGAAGCATACGGTATGAGTCCTAACTCGCTCGTGAGTCCCGAAATGAAGACATCCGCGGGTTGCGACCTCGCTTGCACCCACCATTTATGGAGGTGGTCAAGTGCCTCCAGCACCTCAGAATGTCCTTGGTCCGAAAGGCGCATAACATCGAAACTGCCTCCGTCGAGACGGTGTGCGACTAGACGATCATAGTCTATTCCAAAGAAAAGACCCACGAGGGCCGCAGTGACCTTGACTGGGTTAGTTGGATCTACCATGCACTCCAAGACAACCCTGAGCTCTTGGATCTCTTCCCAGTCTTCGACTCGGGCACCTGTTACCTGGGCTGGCAGGTTCTGCTCTTCGAGGGCACGAGCGTACTTGCTTAGTCGTCCCTTATAAATCGTCAGGATCAAGAAATCTTCCGCCTTCCGCTCTCCATTGTCGATGCGCTCTCTGATCCACGCAGCGATTCGCCCCGCATCGTCTAGCGCCCTGGCATCTGGAGTATTTTGGGGTGGCTGGACTTCGTACATGAAGACACCACCAGGCTCAGTCTTTGATGGCTTCGTATTAAGTGGCTCGAAGCCCGCCTGTTCAAGAGTAGCAGAAGGAGGAAACAGACCTTCCAAGCTGAAGGTTTTGTTAACAAAATCACCAATCGCAGGGCTCGAGCGGAAGTTGGCTGTCAGTTGGATTACCGAACCGAAATCCTGGAATCGCTCCTTTACGAAATCGTAGAGCTGAATATCGGCTCGGCGGAAGCGATAAATACTCTGCTTTGAATCCCCGACAACGAAGAGGGCCCCAGGGCGCGGTTCCACACCCCGCCACTCCACATCCATCGACCACCCGCCCCATCCATTCCGGTAGACTCCAGTGTTTTCGCCCTCTGATTCAGCAGGAGGCTCAGAAGCTAGCAATAGAACGATTTCAGCCTGCAGCGGATCCGTATCCTGAAATTCGTCTACGAGGAGTCTACGGTAACGCTCTCCAAAATACCGACGCATCTTCGGATTGGACCGCAGCAGCCGAGCCGAGAGAAAAAGAAGGTCCTGAAACTCTAGTTTGCCATTTTGTGTCCTGTATTCCGAAAACTCATCGCGCGCGTCGAGGACGAACTGAAGTACCAAGGCATACATACGTTGATACCAAAGGTTCACAAGCTCGCGGGCTGGGCCACTCTCTCTACCGAAGTATTCGACCCGCTCATGAAGATTCTTCGCCTCCTTCTTTTCCTTCCAACGGTTCTGAGTTACCCCAGGGGCACTCCCGTCTGGCTTACACAAAATCGAGAGCGCCTGGAAGGAGAGGTGTGGATCATCCCAATCTTCAACTTCACGGATGTAATGAAGCTTGCGGATAGCGTTCTGCAGGGGGTCCCAACCCCTATCTGGCTCTAATTCCGGCATCAACTCCCAAGCCTGGTCAATGATTGCACCCAACTCCTTCCGGATGGCCGTAAAATCTGACCGTGACGGCAACTCTGCATCGTCTGCTGGGAGTTCCACGTCTGGATACTCCACGACCTTCCCGAACAACTCGAAGAGGTCTAGGGGTCGCACACCCAGATGGACAAGAGACTCGAGGCCGGAGTCGTTCTCCCGGGTTAGTCGTTCAAGGTAGGCAGTAAAGAAACGTTCGCGAGAGGATAAAAGTTCTGACTCTGGAAGCACCTCGAAAGAGGGATCTAAGCCAACTCCAACCCCTGCTTCACGGAGAATTCTCGCGCAGAATCCATGGATGGTGCCGATGAAGATTGGCTGTTGTGTGGCCAAGGCATCCTCAAGCCTTTCCTGCGAATCATAATCCGGCTTATCAGCTTTCCTTTCTTGGGCTAGACGCTCATCAATCCTTGCTTGGAACCGCTCCCGAAGCTCCCTGGCAGCCTTCTTCGTAAACGTGACCGCGGCAATATCTTCAGGTCTTGCTTTACCCGACTCAATAAGGGCCACCATCCGACTAACAAGCTCGGTGGTCTTCCCTGAACCAGGACCAGCATCCACCAGGATATTGTCGTCGAGATCATTAGCGATCTTAGCACGAGCGCCTTGATCGGGTGGCCACAGTGAACTTCTTTCAGTGTCAGTCACGTGGCCAATTTGAAGGTGGATATGCTCAGGGGAAAGTCAAAATCAGAACCACAATCAAAAGGACTATAGGCGTATTCCGTAAGACCTACATGCCCTGCACGACTCTATTGTGAAGAACCCCCACTCCTTTCACTTCCACCTCGTAAGTATCACCTGGCTCCATGGCCTGGGTGGTACCCATTGTCCCGCTCCAGATGAGATCGCCCGGGTAAAGCGTAAAATACTGTGAGATATAGTGAAGCATGTAGTTGATGTTGAAGAGCATGTCCGAAGAGTTCTGGCCCTGAGTTCGCACTCCATTGTGTCGGCCCTCTATATCTAAATTCCCGTAGTCGAGGCCGGTAACGAGATGAGGTCCTACGGCATTGAATGTGCGGCTACCCTTTGCCCTGCTCCACTGCAGGTCTTCAGCCTGCCAGTCTCGCTCGCTCACATCATTCCCGGCGGAAACACCAAAAATGTAATCAGGAGCATCCTCTAGAGAGACATTAGTCGCCTCGCGACCTACAACTGCTACTAATTCAGCCTCGTAGTGTAAATTTAGTGACTCACGTGGTCGAACGATGTTCTCTTCGGGGCCAATGACAGACGAGGCCGGAACTAGAAAGACCCCAGGATATTCTGCTGGCCTCCCAGTATTGCCTGCAATCGCGGGTTCGCCTGTAATGTGGCTGCGGAAATTGAAGGCCGTCATAAATATCTGACTTGGTGCCACCGGCGCCTTGAGCACCACGTTAGAACTAGCAACACTCCGCCCCGTTCGACGACCACCTAAATAAGGTGCATCAGAAAGCTGATGAATCATTGTCCCTGATAGCTCGCCCCACGAGATATCCCCCGCCTGCTCGTAACGAACGTAACTTTGGCTGCTCTGAGCCTCTGTAGTGATCGGTAGGATGCCGAGCGTCCCGGCTACTACGACAACACCTAAGATATTCGACTTCAAAATGAATACTCCCTTTGGGTTTCTGGAGGCCAACAACCTGCTAGTGTCACTCCTGCGACGCTACCGCTTCATCTACAATCAAAAGCTTCATTCTACAGCGCTCGTACTCGCTTGAAGCTATCGAACGCTGCGGAGGAACCAGTGCTCATCTGCTCCTTCGACCATTCTGTCAGCGGCGATACCACCTTGTTGTACCTGCCTTCTGTTACCCTGCAAATGTCACGGGAGTCACAAAACTTGCAGTCGTCCGCATCCTCCGTAGGAATGAAATTCCCCTCGCCTACCCCATTCAACATCATATCCACAAGCTCATTCACCGGAGCAAGAGTCTGTCGATCGAAATCGAAGACCTGATTCTGCCCCCTTGTAGTCGAAAAATGGTACTCGCCTGAGACTATGTTGCTATTGAAGAGCGATTCGGCAGCATAGGCGTAAAGAGCAATCTGCAAGCGACGCCCCCCACTAAAGGTCCCTGTTTCAGCGAATCCATACGCTTTCCCTGTTTTATAGTCGATCACCCTCATCCCCTCGAGATCTTCGTCGACACGATCGATTTTTCCGCGTAAACGCAGCTGCCCACCAGGCAGGTTCATCACAACCGGGTCACTGCCATCAAGCCCAAAGGTTTTCTCAAGCGCGATCCATCTCACCCCAAACTTTCGTACCATATGCACGAAAGAGCGGACATCGCTCACCAGACTAGAAGTATCCCGCTTCAGGGCCCCTTTTCCCGGAACTGGTACTTCGGTGCGCATCTGCAACACAGCTTCTTCCAGCGTTTCGAAAGCCAGCTTCTCAAAAACGGAATTCTCAAACTCAAGACCTTGATCACGAGCACGACTCAGAATCCGCTCGAATACCTGATGTAGTAAAACGCCTCGCTGTCGCTGATCAAGCCATCGCTCAGGATCCAGTTCTGGGTCATCCGGCGGGTAAAGCTTGAGAATTGACCGGTGAAGATACCGCAATGGGCAGGTCCCAAGGTGTTCTAATGCGCTAGCTGATAACGCTAGGTCCATGTTGCTGCGAGGATCAAGTTCGTCCTTACGAGGTTGGATTACCCCGTGTACCGACCCCGGATCGCCCTCGCGGAGAAGTTGTCGAGCCCTTAACCCGTCTCTCAACCTTGGAAATGCTGCGGCAACAGCATCGGGCCCAAAAAGCATCACGCTGCTGCGGTGACCTAACTCAAACATCCACCTGTCGTCGATATCCAAGGCCCCAGTTTCGAACTCCGGCACTGCGCATGCCAATCTTCCAAGGACCTTATCGAGATCGTCAAAGGTTAACCCAGGATCATTGCACTCCATGCGCAGCGCAGACAGTAAGAGGGAGGACGCTCCAACTGAACGCCCAGAGGATGGGTCCCAAGCGCTATAGCTGAGGGTGACGTCACCGTGCAGCCGCGCGAATAGCGCACTGAAGTCGAAACCTTTCTCATCTAGAACCTCAGTCGAGGTCGGAAGATCCTTACTAAGAATCCGCCGATCGATATCTGGAAGCACCGGGTCCTGACCTGAAAAACCCGGAATCCGATCGTCGTCCAGTCCCACAATGAATATTACTGGTCGACCTGTGAATCCCCCATTTTCGAGATCAGAGAAATGGAGACGGCCTCCGTCAGACAACCATGGAGCCATACCCGTATCAGCCTCTTGGGTGGCTCGGCTAGTGCGGACTTGTAGGTTAAGATGGCGACGTAGAACCGTTAGCGCTCCTGCAAAATGTAGTCGGCGACCAAGGGTGGCCTCCACTCTTTTGAGGATTCTCTCCGCCTGCTCACGGGCGTTCAGGTCTAATCCCCTGCCTCTCGGCACCCTTCGTAAGAACATCCGTAAACCACGAGCAATTTCTGCAGGAGACACACGCGTGTCCTCTTGGTTCATGCGGTCAGGAACAGCGGGGGTTACCCGAAGCGCAGGAAACAAAATCGATCTGAGAGCTTCTAGCTCCCTCCGACCTCGATCGCGACGTTTTAAGAAATCACTTTCGGACTCAGTCAGGCGACGAGTCCAATGCGCAACACCTTCAAGTGCATCACGAATCTGGGTACGGTAGCGCTTGCGACCCCACCCGATTCTGAGACTACGAAAACGCCTTGCAAGTGCGGCGGCAGCGTGGCGCCCGCGAGACCTCGGAGGAATCAGGTCACCTGCTTCAAGAAGCCTCCTTATGGGGTCTGACTGGAAGCCCCCTTCGACCCAGTCGAGATAAGTCCGTAGTACACGCCCTGTCCGGGTCCGCTCTATCGGAAGCCCCACCGCATAGGTTACCGGAATGCTTAGGCGGATTGCGAGTTCGTGAAGGATGGAACCATACGCTCTTGGATCTGGCGTAACGATCTCAACCATGTCCCAGGGAATCTTCTCCCTTAGAACCCGTCGGATCACCTCCCTCAGTTCATCGTAGATTGATGCAGCCCGGAAAAACTCCGCCTTTCCAACTTCACTCGAATCAGAAAGCTGTTCCCGAAACCCAAGGCAGGAACGAGGGGCCGGCTCTTTAGCTGACTTCCATAGTATATCCTTTGGAGTTTTGCGTCCTAGCACTGGATCAGTTTCGAGCACCTTCCCACCTCGTGCCTCCAGACTCTTGATCAGTTGACCCACCAGGCCTCGTGTGCCAAGCCCAGGGAGCATAAACACGAGATCTACATCTAAAGACTCAGGTACTACTGAACCCTCCGCTTCTAGCGCCTGTAGAGCTAGAGAGAGCACCCCTGCAGTATCAACCTTCCGACGCTCTGTGAGGAGCTTTTCATACTCCTGCAATACCTTGGAGGTTAGGTCTCGTGTGAGGTCTGACAAAGCTGACCGTCGGTGGTACATATCCCCTGACGAGACATCGGCCATTCTAAGAGCTCTAACGGCCCAGTAAATACGCTCACGAAAGCCTACGCCGTCCCGTAGCCTTCTCGAGTCGAAGTGTTCGGACATCCGCACACGATCAATAGCGTCATCCACTAGTGCCTGTGTGTCGAATGCATCTAGGATACCCACACCTGACCGATCCATCTCGACTCTGGCCAGCCTAAGGGCAAGCGGCCTTGGCGCTGTAACGTCGAACCCAACCCATCCATTCCCATCCAGGGCGACCCTGCGCAACAGCTCGCGTCCCGAAGAAATGGTTGAAGAAACGACTAACTTCTTGTCGACTGGATGTTTCCTGGCCACGTGAGCCAAAGACTCTACCAGGCGTGGTCCTGCCCCAGGTGACCCGGAAGTCATGCTCTAGAGATCACGAGTTGATTGGTAGACCAAGATTTATCCCGAGGCGCCGGGGCTACTCGGCTTGCCCCGCTAGACGTCCAGATTCTTCACATACTTCGCGTTCTTTTCAATGAACTTCCTTCGCGGCTCGACTTCCTCGCCCATTAGCTCCTCAAAAAGGCGGTCTGCACTTATCTCGCTGTCAAATTGCACCTGGTGGATTGTCCGCGTCTCAGGGTCCATTGTAGTCTTCCAAAGCTGGTCTGGATTCATCTCACCGAGACCCTTATAGCGCTGAATCCGGACTCCTTTGGTATCGCCTCCGTTACCACCCAAGCGCTTCACGTACTCCTCCCTCTCTCTTTCCGAGTACGCGTAGAAGTCCTGCTTCCCCTTGTGGACGCGATAGAGTGGTGGTTGTGCGATGTATACGTAACCTGCGTCGATCAATTGACGCATCTCTTTGAAGAAAAAGGTTAAAAGAAGTGTCCGGATGTGCGCACCATCAACATCCGCATCAGTCATGACGAGGATCTTGTGGTACCGCGCTTTTTCTATGTCAAATTCATCCCTAATGCCCGTGCCAATAGCAGTGATCATCGCCCGGATCTCCTCATTCGAGAGAGTTCTGTCGATCCGAGCCCTCTGGACATTCAAGATCTTCCCTCTCAATGGAAGAATCGCCTGATATCCCCGGTCTCGTCCCTGTTTCGCCGAGCCCCCTGCAGAGTCTCCCTCTACCAGGTAGAGCTCGCACATAGAAGGGTCTGAGATAGAGCAGTCCGCCAGCTTGCCTGGAAGAACACCACCCTCGAGCGCACTCTTCTTACGTGCGAGGTCCCGTGCCTTACGCGCGGCCTCCCTAGCACGGGACGCCGAGAGTGACTTTTCAATGATCACCTTCGCTGCCTTAGGATTCTCGTCGAGAAATATCGACAGGTGCTCGTTGACCGCTGCCTCGACCGCCCCGCGAACCTCAGAATTTCCTAGCTTCGTCTTAGTCTGGCCCTCAAATTGGGGCTCCATGACCCGCACACTGAGAATGCAGGTGAGACCCTCACGGACGTCCTCTCCCGACAGACTCTCGTCTTTCTTGAAGATCTTGTTACGCCGAGCGTAATCGTTGATCGTTCGCGTCATTGCGGCCTTGAGGCCAGTAAGGTGCATCCCGCCTTCGTGGGTGTTGATGTTATTTACGAAGGTATGGGTGTGCTCACCGAATCCTTGATCGTACTGGAGGGCAAGCTCAATCTCCGCTTCGGGCTTGGAGGTATCGAAATAGCAGACATTATCGTGGAGGGCAGTACGTCCCCCGCGCAGGAACTCCACGTATTCGGCGATGCCACCCTCGTATCGGTACTCCTCTCTCACCTTCCCATTTCGCTCGTCTTCTAGGATGATACGAAGACCCTTGTTGAGGAATGCGAGTTCTCGAAGTCGATCCGATAGGACCTCGAATGAATACTCCAAATCGTCAAAGATTTCGTGGTCCGGCTTGAAGGTGACACTCGTACCGCTTCCCTTCGCCTTACCGACAGTCTCTAGTTCTATCGCTTTGATGCCGCGTTCGTAACGTTGGCGGTATTCAGACCCTCCTCGACGAATCTCGACCTCCAAGTACTCTGAAAGGGCATTCACAACGCTGACACCCACCCCGTGAAGCCCCCCAGAGACTTTGTAGGTGCTTTTATCGAACTTTCCACCCGCATGAAGAGTGGTCATAGCAAGCTCGACACCCGGAACTTTCTCAGTAGGATGGATATCGACAGGGATACCTCTCCCATCGTCGGCTACGGTCACTGAATTGTCATCGTGGACAGCAACCGTCACCTGAGAACAGTGACCCGCCATCGCCTCGTCGATAGAGTTGTCCACCACCTCATATACCAGGTGATGTAAACCCCGAGCCGAAGTAGACCCAATGTACATGCCGGGACGCTTTCTGACGGCCTCAAGCCCCTTAAGAACTTGGATTTGCCCGGCAGTGTAATCACTGCCCTTCTGTTTTTCTTGCTTCTTGTTCGCCATGTCCACTCCGAAGCATGAGAGCGCAGCAGGGCCGCGCTACTAGACCGTCTCCGCCAGAACGAAGACAATTTTTTCGAAGACGACAGCCTCAAACCGCTCGTTAACCCGGTTGAGGACGTCATTCTTCAGCACCTGCAACTCCGTCATCCAAGCACTGCTTCTCACCTCAATGAGCAGAGTTTTGTTGTCAACTCCACGAACCCTTGTGACCCCTGAAAGCGGATCACCCACGATATCAGACCACTCCTGAAGGACTTCCAACCGCTCAACACTTTCTCGTACCCCATACTTTTCCAACACTTGTGTGAGCACTGTATCAACGCGCGTGGGTCCCTGGAGCGACCTCATGTTGTGATCCTGCCTGCACTGATCCTCCAAAGAGCCAGCTTGTCCTTTTTGATCTTGACGTCCGCCTCCTTAGGGGCAGTGAGCACAACCTGACCCGGCTCTTCCTCCTCCATCAGCTCAAGGACTCGTTCGCTGCGACCCTGATCAAGCTCAGCAAATACATCATCAAGCAGGATGAGCGGCGTCTCGTTTCGTCGCTTGCGGATGGTCCACGCTTCTACCAGTCGAAGCGCCAATGCAGCGGTGCGCCGCTGGCCACCCGATCCGTAATCCCGGAGATCCAAATCATCATCTGCTCGCTCTAAATGCAGTCTTACCTCATCCCGATGAGGGCCAACAAGTGTCGTACCCATTCTGCGTTCACGGTCAGATGAATCCGCCAACGCACCTCTAATCGCCTCACCGATTTCATCGACTGAGTTAGCACCAACCGAGGGGACGCTAGGCCGGTAAGTCATTCGGGCTCGCGCATTCTCCGATACTCGGACGTAATAATCCCCAAACGTCTGCGTACCCCCCTCAATCCAGTTCTTGCGTGCCCACATCACTTTGGAACCAGAGCTGATCAGACCCTGGTTCCAGGCCATTACAACCGATCCCGAGTACCCCTCCTTCAGGGATGCATTTCGGCGGGAAAGAATCTTCTTGTATTCCTGGAGCGCGGAGAGATAGCCTGGTTCGTTTAGGGACAGAACCATATCTAGAAAGCGTCGTCGCTCTTTAGGTCCCCCACTTACTAGGTCGACATCAGTTGGCGAAAAGACCACAGCCGCCAGCCTTCCGAGTGCTTCACCAAGACGTTCGGGCTCAGTACCATCCACCGAAACCTTCTTCCGACCATCCTTCCTCTCAAACGCTGCTGTTACTTCCGCTACACGTCTATGATCCGGCGAGCTAGAAGACGCTATTCCGGCAACCCGAAAGACCTCCTGGCCGAAACCAACGAGCTGCTCATCACGAGCTCCCCTGAATGAACGAAAGGTCTCGAGATAGTAGATAGCCTCAAGAAAGTTTGACTTACCCTGAGCATTATCCCCGATCAACGCGACCCCCTCAGGGGGAAACTCCAGATCCTGACTTCCGAGATTCCGGAAATGACGCAGCACAAGCCCGCTCAACCGCATAGGCTGGTGCTTGGGAGGGACCCAGATAGCATAGAGGAATTTAACCCTAAGCAAGGATCTATACCACCCCGATAAAACCCACCAAAGCGCTTGTGTCGTAACGGTTTTCAGGATTTTTCAGGCCTTGATATCATACTCCCTGCTAAGTGGACAAGAAATGGCTTTGTCGGTGGAGGAAAAAAGTCCTCAACTAGTTTTATCTCCACCTCTGAATATCGCTCTCCAGTCCTCCTAACCTGATCTTTATTGGTACCCTGGATAAGAATGGATAAAGGAGTGTATAACCCTTACCTTTTGCCCCCCTCCACCAAAACAGGTCTCGCTGACCAGTATTAGGAGCTCCGATACCATGAGTCGGTCCCTCAACAAAGTTATGCTGATCGGAAACGTCGGTAACGATCCAGAGATTAGGTCGACGAGTTCAGGGCGCCGTTTAGCAAACGTCTCTCTAGCAACCAACGAAAGGTGGACGGATAATTCTGGGCAACAGCAAGAAAAGACCGAGTGGCATCGACTCACCATCTGGGGCAGGCTAGTGGATGTCGTAGAACAGTACGTCAAGAAAGGTGACCGGCTCTTCATCGAGGGAAGCATCAAGTACTCCCAAACAGAGGGTGAGGGCGGCACCCGTTACTGGACTGATATTAATGTGCGAGACATGGTGATGCTCGGTCGTGGGGTGGGTGGCGAGGAAGCCGGCAACTTTACCTCCAAGACGGAAAGTCTCCCCGAAACCCAGATCAATGAGGGGAACCGGGAGTCATCTCTAACTAAGCCTGATGACGACCTGCCGTTCTAATTAGACGTATTAGAACTCAACTCTTTGAGTCCGCATCCGTGTCAGTTTCCCAAAGCCCCAGGAAATACTCTTCGTACCTGTCTGGGTGCTCGCGGTAGTCTTTGAGCCAGATATCAAATGGCGGCAGTGCAATACGGCGTGCCAGCCAGTCCGTAGCTACTCGGACCATCTCCACATAAGAAATCTCACCCTCTCCACCCTCCTCCCTATACGCCCTGTGGGCTAGCAGGTAAATCTCGTCGGGGCTCATGTACACTAAAAGGTCAGCTACTTGCGCCGAACAGTAGTCATGATACTTGGCGCGCAGAACTTCGAGTGACTCTTTAGAGCCCTTCTTACCTACGTCCACTGCGGTCCTCCCGCTGGACGTGAAGAAGCCCCCGGTCTTCCCAGGATGCTGCTGAACCTATGGTTCAGCTAAGCGAAGGTATGCAACCGTAGGGCTTAAGAGCGCAAGACTTTAAGGAGTGGCTCCGGGCGTTACTACCTCAGACTCCGAGTCGGAACTACCTCCTTGGGCCCTGAGGTGCCGGTAGATAGAGCGACGCGTTAGCCCATACAGAATGACCCTGCTAAGGAACTCCGGGTCAGTCTCCTGAACCTCTTCAGCTTGCCGAGCTACATCGCGCGGCAAGCTAACTGAGATCTGAACAGACTGCGTCTCCCACATAGATACACCTCGCCCACGCAAGTGGAGGAAAAAGTCACGATTTCGAGACTCCGACCGTCGCAGTGGAAAACCATGTTGGCCGGCTGGGGAGGTGCTAGCGGACTCCCTTGGAATGGCCACAATGTTAAGCGGGCGATTCCATGCGCGCAACCCCTATGTTTGTCTAATTATATGAAATTCCCACACACATAAAGTGTTGTCCTACAACACTTTATGATTCTAGCTAATTTAGGTAAACCATGTGTTCCTGAGCTGGGCATCAGCTTATGCGCGAAGAGTGCCCTGAGGCGGAAGTGTAAGTGGCTCACGGGCTTTGGTGGTCGCGATGAAGCAGTGCGCCACACAGATACGTTATGCCATTTTTTAAAAAAAAGGACTCACGGAAGTGTTGAGCGAAGAAACGCACCCAAGGCACTCATTTTGAGCCCCTAAAAGTGTCCTCGAGCGTCCACCAGATCAGATCCACTGAAAACAAGGGCTATTCGATAAACCGCTGTGGAGTACTCACCTTCGAACACCATGAAACCCTTCCAGGTTGTTCCGTCACGACATGACCGGAGGCCTACCACTCACAGGGTGTCCTCATATAACAAAGCGCACACTTCTAGCGTCGCTGGAGACTTAGCGGTTGGAGCCTCTGCCGTGTTTTAGCTAGGTCTAGGATGTGCCCCCAGCTTAGTAGCTGGCTCGATCCACAGGTCACACTTCGAAAAGTGGGAGTGGTAGGATGAACTCACCCTACTGCACGAGAACTTCTAGTGGATCCGAGCCATTCAGCTCCAAATCATTGGAAGCCCCGGACGGTAAAGGGGGCGCACCACCCCTGGAGCTAGTATCCTTGCCAAACCACGCGCCTCCCGCTTTCGATATGACCTCTACTGCGCTCCTAGCTCTTCAGGTAACAAGCCCCCACTCTTTTTTGTTAACAGGGCGAGTCCTTCTTGGCCCACCGTAGCGATTAGTGGACGACTTCCGACCCGGTTAGGGCAGATGGCACCGGAACCATATGCATAACAGGATCATGGATGCGAAGACCACTGAGCGTTTCACGTTCACCAAAGGTCTCTAATACATGAGCCAGAGGAGTGAACCGATCAGGTTCAAATCTCGCGAGAAGAGAACCGAGCCCCCGCCGCATAAGCGCCAATACAGCGCGCCCTTCTCCCAGGGTCGTCGGGAGAGAGAATCTCACCTGATACTCGATCGAATCAGCAGCAGTAACTGGCTCCATACGCCTCAATTCTGCTTCAGGAAATCCATCTGAAAGGGCATACTCCAACTGAGCGTCAGGCTCATGGAATGCGGTGCGGAAGACTAGGGCGCATGCATCGTAGTCTAAGTGGGCACGTGTAAGACGCCCGGGACCAAGCACGAAACGAATGGATGTTCCCTCATGCAAATCCAAGTCGCGGCATATGTCCCGGAACCCAATTCGTAGCAAGGTAGGTCGTGTGAGAGGACCAAAGCCAACCCTCTCAAGAACACGAAGGCCTAACTGAAAAACGTACTGCTTTAGTGGATGCGAATCTTTGGTCGCAGCTGCCGCTGTGATAAGCTCAGCAACGTGACTAAGGGTTGGCTCGTAGACCCAGTCCAAGACGACTAACTCTGTGCTAAGATCAAGCATCTTAACATGGCCACTCCCCAAATCGATCACCTCAGAGGTTGCCGCATATTGGCCCTCAACCACAAGAGCGAGTCCCACATCTTCGATTCGCCCCCCAGGATGATCCATTTCATGAAGGTCTCGGTACTGCACTACAGCTCGAGTCAAGGGAAGCTCACAAATCCCAGGCACATCACTCATTGCCTCAGGACGTATACCCGTACTGGTGATTACCTGCATACCATTTCGACCCTTCCCCCGACAAGAAACCCGGCCAAAGCCGGGTTCATTAGCCTGCCGAGGAAAAATTGTGCCCTCACAGAATGTTTTAAGAGGGCAACGATAATCAACCACTCGCATCAACCGCAAGAAAAAACTCACTCCCTAGGTATAGATGACCAATCCTTTTTTCTTGCAGCTCCCATGATAGTGGAGCCATCTTTGAAGATGCACCGACTGCGATTCGCCGCTAACAAATTACCAGGTGGATACTTGGCCACTTGATTAACATTCCACATGCACGCTACCGATCTGTCACTTTTCTTCAGAGAAATGAAGACCGCTGGGCATGTTTTCTCGTCACTTACTCTGACTCCACTGGTACTTGGCGTGGCCATCTTTCTTTTCGGCAGAGCGGTAATGAGGCAGACGCCACCCAAGTACGCACTGCAGACATTTTTCTAGAGAATTCTGAAACGGAGATCCACCAGAAAGCGCGCGGATTAGGGAGGCCACTGTTAATAGCACTGCTAGAATCGGCTCTCTATACCTCCAGTCAAATGATCGCAGAAACAGTGCCACAACTGAGTGGCCGATTCCGCTCACTCTTAGTAGAAAATTCGCTTCAGATCGGCGGAGATTGGAGTGGGAAGCCTGAACCTCAGGAAAAAAGCCTAGAAACACTCCACTCATTGTACTCATCATATCGGCTAGATCAGGTCGCACACTTTATCTGCCTTTTAGATCCTTCTGCGTTTGAAGAGGCCGTAGACGAGATCTTAGGGGGACAAAGCATTGATTTTCGGAGCAGGGACAGGATGCAATTTGCAATGATGGTTGTTGATCACATCGAGCACCTTCTTCCGCTACCTGATTTTGAGAGCTGGACGCGGGACTTTCTAGAACATGCTGAAGCTTACCGAAGCTACGCACATACCCTCCACAGGAAGCGACAACTGCCCTAGAGCATACCAGACCCAAGGGCGTTGCCCGCTCCGCGCACCGTATATAGGTTTGCCCGTTCGATATCAGGTAACCCTGTGGTGGAAGTTCTGCCTTGGAAGTCGTCGTTCAAGAAAACGAGAGTCTGGACCGAGCGCTTCGCCGCTTCAAGCGGAAAGTTCAGCGCTCTGGACTGTATTCGGAACTGCGTAAGCGCCGTTATTACGAGAAACCCAGCGCCCAGCGTAAGAGGAAGCGAGAGGCAGCGATACGGCGGGAGCGGCGGCGGCAGCGCAGACACCGACGCTAACCCGAGCAACAGACCCACTAAGTAGAGACTTTCTAAGAAGCTTTTCTCAGGTTTCCTTCAGCCTCTCAGTTCACATCATTGCTGATCATCAGGCTTCAGAAGCACGATGACGCCTCTCCCTGGATTTCCGTTACCCTCTATCTGGTATGGATAGCGACCCAAGGGCGCACCTTCGAACGCCAAGATATAGCGACTCTCTAACTCAATCAGCGGCGGGGAAGCTGTCTGATCGGTCTTTTCGAGAAAGGACCATTGATCAGAACTCAGGCTGTCCTCGTCAAAGATCACCTCGTGGATAAAGCCATCAGCAGTGATGAATTCGACGAAGGCACCCTGCTTGATCGACAAAACCACCGGGTCTGCCTGCTCAGCAGCACCGCCCGTGAGAGCCACACGGTAAACTCGGTCTTCAAAGGTGAGCCCGAGTTCAGCTTGCAGCAACTCGTCTGGCGGGTACTCATTTTCGGGTGTGCACGAAACAGTTTGAAATATGAGGGCGCCCGAAAAGAGAACTGAAACCCAGCTAAAGGGCCGAGAAAGCAAAGCCCAAAAGTAGCCCGATTTCAAACGCCTACTTCGCTGCCGCACGAGACACAAAAGCGCCAATCGACCTTAAGCTTTTTACTGCATGCACGGCATCGAACAACCTTTAAATCCATCCCACAGAATGGACAGAAGTTCAGGTCACGCCTAACGGGTAGGTCAACTTCACATGAGTAGCACGTGATTTGGTCCCCCTCAGCCAGAGGGCTTCCGGATGACCGCGGCTCACCGAAGTCGTAACGCGAGCCTTCTGACTCGCCATCAAACTGTTCCTCAGCGAGCTGCCCCCCTTGAGGGTGGTCAAGGAGTTCGCCGGGAGTAAGCTGGATTTGCTCTAAAGGGAGACTTAGTGAGTCTGGTTCAGACTTGCGCACTTCTGTCTGGGGCATAGGGTCAAGCTTTCCCGAGACAGCTGAAGAAGTCATATCGAGACAGGCCTTACTAAGCCGGACGTCCACAGCAGCATAGTCGCGATAGAGGGCCACGTTTGGATTTGGTGTTTCGAGTTCCGCCTGAAGGTCCCTGAGCGCTGGCTCTGACTCGAGAATTAGAAAGCCGCCTTCGCCGGCTAGCAGCCTCAGCAGAGCGTCTTCGTAATCCCCGTTGAGCTCAATGCCAATCCGCTCTCGATTCGACCCATACGGGAGAAGATTCTGATAGATCTCGGCAACTGTAAATGCGGACGTCAAGTATTCAGGGCGCCGCACCTGAATCTCTTCGATCAACGCGTGACAGAAGTTCCTCAGGACTTGAAGCGTCTCTAATTGGCTCATTTAGCTAATCCGGGCGTATTCACCCCTATCCTTCAACCTCTAAAGTTATCAGCCCAACCTGAATGGCGGCGCGCACAAATACTTCAGGATCTGTGAATGGAATCTCCACGCCCCTCTGCTCATGCCAACGTTCTGCGAAACGACGCATGTACTGTAATAGAGGCTCATGAGAGAAGCCTGAGCGATCTCTCATCTGACAAACAATCGCCTGCGAGTTACCGCTCACAAGGTGTCCGTCGGTCAAACGGACAGTGAGCGAGTCTCTGTCTGTAGAGCTGGGAGAGCGCTCAAAAAGTTCAAGTTGGCTTGAATCATCGACGCTCACATCACCCACACCCAGCTGAATCTCCACCTCAGAAAGTAGACGATCAATCGGGTCATGGGAGTCCTCTAACTTATGAAGGCGCTCCGCCCAGGGGCTCAAACGGGGGTCCCCTTCGTTCATGTGCCAGAGTGTTCTCTTCAGTTCAATTAGACGCCATACTCCTAAAGCATCCCAATGCTCTAGCGGCGGAACCTGCTCGAATTCACGAAGAGCTGCCTCCCAGTCCCCCCGATCGTACAGTAGGTGGCCGAGATAGACTCGAGCTTCGTAAAGATCAGGATCAAGCTTGAGTGCGCGTCTTACCTGACGCGCAGCACCAACCTCATCCCCAAGGCGATGCAGAGCATAGCCGAGCGAGGCAGCTGCGTCTGCGCTAGTTGGTTGGGCTAACGCGACCTGTGCGAAGATGTCGCGGCAGTTGGTATACATCTCAGCCTTATAGAGTGCTCTACCGATCGTCAGCATAAGGTGGATATCGTTCTCGTGCCCGTTCGAAACCACCTCTTTGAAGAGTGCTAATGCACGGCCTTGCTCACCGAACCGCAGCAGTACCTCCCCTAACCCAACGTTTGCGTCCTCATGAGTAGGATCTAGGACCACTGCGGCCTCAAATGCCCTTCTGGCCCACGCGTACTCCTCGCGAGCGAGTTGCGCGTAGCCCAAGCCTACATAGAGATCTAAAGCATTGGGGTATAAAGCGAGGCCCTCTTTGAGAATCTTGAGGGCCCCATCATAATCACCGTCGTTGTAGAGCTTATGCGCCTGTTCGTCGTATTCCTCCGAGCTGAGGAACCGTTCAGGCATGTAGCAAGCTCCTTATCGACCACAGCGGGTAGAACCAGGCCAACTATAACGCTGTAGCTCAGGCCTTACCACCCTGGAATTAGGCCGGAAATAAAGGTCTCTACCAAACAAAAGCGCCACACGCTAAGTACGGGCGTAAGCCACCCCACAGTCGGTGCAAACGAGATTGCGGCCGACTCGAATGAGTCGCGCACTAGGCCCATGCCTGGGGCAATCCGGATCGTCACCTGCACCGATGACATCACGCACTTTCTTGCGCTCCGTCCTCGTTGCCTTGGGGATCACCAACTCATACCTGAGAGATGAGGAGCTACACTCAAATATGCCTACAGCATTCCCGTCTTCACCTGATCGGATTCCTAGCAGCATCAAGTAGCCACCATTCGGAGAATCCATCCGCTGCGCGGCATAGTACTGCTTAAGTAGCTGCTTTTTGTTGTCCACCTGCAGTACATCACCCAAAATGCCCCCCTTTCCCTTCGGGTCACAACAGCAGAAATCCTACGGGAAGGCCAAAAAAGCGGGCGGAAGTATAGGGAGGCCGACGCTTCCTCGCCACCTACTAGCTCGTCAAGCCAATGAGAGTTAAAAAAGGCGACAGCCAACTCAGGGGCCGCCGCCTCGAAAGCGCGCAAACACACTGTCGGCTTTTACTCAAGCGACAGGGGCATCCTCCAGCTTCTTGGCAGTATTACGCGAACCATGCGCTATAGCGGGTTTACAGAAACAGATGCCGATCTCGTGAAGCCCCTTTAGATCAGCATCTGTCAGGTCAGGATAACGCTCGCCTATGTATTCAATCGTCTCACCCAACCAGTGAAGCTGGTCGTCTTCAGCCGCGGTAAGAACGCCACATCTATTAATGTGGCTAAACAACTCATCACGCGCCCGATCTAAGAGTTTTTCCTTGGACAAAGTCGCTCTCCATTATCATAAATGCTCTAGCTTGCCTGCAGTCCGTCATATCTTGCTATCACTGCTAGCCTTATAACGTAACCGTGAACTCACTAGAGAACTAGGAAATTCTTTGTCACAGCAGGGACCCCTAACGGCTATAGAGCTTGAGGTTTTCCGCCATCTCTTTGCAGCTTTGGCCGAAGAAATGGGAGCTGCCCTGAAACGGGCAGCTTTCTCACCCAACATCAAAGAGCGTAGAGACTACTCATGTGCACTCTTTGATTCGAAAGGGTTGGCAGTATCACTCGGTGACCACATGCCGGTCCATTTGGGCGCAATGCCGATGAGCGTCGAGGCTGCGCTAGACGAACTTGGAACACTGGGCCCTGGAGATGTGGCTTGCGTTAATGACCCATTCAGAGGCGGTACCCACCTTCCCGACATCACTCTGATCTCACCTGTCCATTGGACAAATGGGGAACTCTTCGGTTACGTCGCTTCGAGGGCACACCATAGCGATGTTGGTGGCTCAACTCCCGGATCGATGCCCCTGGCTCGTGAAGTTTTTGAGGAAGGATTACGAATTCCTCCTGTCCTTCTCTACACTGGAGGACAGCGGAATGATGATCTGTGGCGCACTTTGCTAGCAAATGTCCGAACTCCGGTTGAGCGAGCAGGGGACCTAGATGCTCAGATGGCTGCATTGAACACTGGTGCCAAACGACTTCTAGAAATCACACAGAAACGAGGGATCGAGCAAACCGTGTCCGCTATGGATGGGCTAATCACATATGCTGATCGTCTTGTTAAAGCGGGCCTAGAGTTAATTCCAGATGGACGCTACCAAGCTGAAGACATCATCGAGGATGATGGCTTTGGATCTGGACCGATCAAAATATGCGTCGAACTCTTCGTGCAGGGGGCGACCCTGACGGTAAATTTCGGAGGAACTTCTTCTCAGGTTCCCGGTGGAGTGAATGCTGTCGCTGCTATTACATCATCAGCAACTCGCTATGTGGTGCGCTGTGTCGTCAGCGCCCTACTAGAAGAAGCCCTTCCGGCAGGTGGGGGATCAATGTCCACGGTAAAGCTCATATTGCCCGAAGCAAGCGTTGTTAATGCAAGCCCCCCTGCTGCTGTGGCAGCTGGAAACGTGGAAACAAGTCAGCGAATCACGGACGTCCTCTTGCAAGCCTTGGGCACAGCACTACCTGAGTTGATCCCTGCCATGTCGCAGGGCACCATGAATAACACTACCGTGGGCGGCAGGGATCCCCGCACTGGCAAGCTCTTTGCTTACTACGAAACTGTAGGGGGAGGCATGGGTGCCGGGCCTTCAGGCGGAGGATTGAGTGGAGTACACGTGCATATGTCCAACTCGCTAAACACGCCGATTGAGGCGCTAGAGCACGCCTACCCCTTTCGGGTAACGAGTTATGGTATAAGACGTGGATCAGGGGGTGTTGGACTACATCAAGGTGGCGATGGCCTCAGAAGAGATCTTATGATCCTATCTCCTGCGCGGGTTACTCTCCTCTGTGAGCGCAGGAAATTAGGACCACATGGTGCTCATGGTGGGCTAGAAGGAACGCCTGGAGAAAATGTCCTAATTCGTGACGGGGTGGAGCAAACTCTGCCCGCAAAAACCACTTTTACTGTAAGATCCGGTGATGTGGTTAGTATCCGGTCGCCGGGTGGCGGTGGCTGGGGCCCTCTACCTGACTGAACCTCCTAATCATGGAACTTCGCTTTTCAACTATTTGTGACGACGCTCGCTCGACACCCGATGGTAAGCTTGATATTCAGGGAGTCTATCATGACCTAGCAGCACCAGGGTTCCCTGCCCGGCAGGACCGAATCGTCCTAGTTATCGTCATCGAATGGGAGAGAGAAGACCACGGCCGCTATCTCTTCAAAGCTGACCTGGAAGACCAGGAGGGCAACGTCTCCATCACTGTTGAAGGAGAGACGGAAGTGCATCTTCCAGGACCGAACCACCCACCGGCCCGGAGTCAGCTCATAATGCCCTTAGAGAACATTGTGTTCCCAAAATCAGGCCAGTACGCCTTTGTCATTAGGGTTAAAGGACAGACACTTCAAGGCCCGAGCCTTTATCTGATGGAGACGGATGAAGAGGGTGCACTGCCCTGATCAAGAACAACTTCTCTGGTTAGTGAAACTTCCCGAAGGGTACGAGTGGTTAAGGATTAATAGGGCCCTGGCGTTTGTTCAGTGGGGAGCCGAAAAATGGCTTAGAGATGTCCTTGAGACAGGAAGCGTACACGACTGGGCTTCTGTCCAAGAAGGCTCAAAGGCCCTAATGGGAAGGGCTTCTGCATATCTGATTCCAGCTGTCGTATCAGGTTCAGAAGGTGCGTCCCGATGGGTCGTGCGACACTACCAGAGGGGAGGTAGGGTCGGCCCCATCCTTGGTGATCGCTACCTCCGACTAGGCACTCCTCGTCCGCTGAAAGAGCTAAAGGCCAGCGTAGAGGCCCGAGCCAGGGGGATCCATACGCCAGCCGTTGTGGCAGGTGCGATTTACCCGTCTGGATTATTTTACCGAGCGGACTTAGTCACAGAGCAAGTCCCGAACGTACGTACGTTGGCCCAAGTTCTATTTGGGAGCCAGGAGACTGATCGCATCAAGGCACTGATTCTAACAAGGCATGTTATAAAGTCTCTCGACGAGGCCCAGGTAACTCATGCCGATCTGAATGCGCACAACATTTTACTTCCCCTAGACCAACAAGCTGAAGAAGCTCACGTAGTCGACCTCGACCGTTGCCGAATCAGTTCAAATGCACAACCAAAGACGGATAAACGAATGTGGCGCAGACTTGAACGTTCGCTTAAGAAACTCGGGGTGGAAAGCAAACGGCCTCTCACAGAACTAGAGTGGGCAACCTTGCGCATGGGATTTCAGACACCGTTGTGAGTCATCCTAGATCTCGCTGCTCACAGGGTCCCACACCGAAGAACATATGCATTGTTATGCTCTCTGCGATTGGTGATACGGTTCACGTTTTACCGTTAGTTAATGCGCTCAAAAGACAGTGGCCGGACTGCCGGATCACCTGGGTCATTCAATCAGTGCCACATACCCTTGTAGCAAACCACCCAGGAATCGAAGACTTCATAGTTTTCCGCCGTCGGCATGGCATCCAGGCATGGTGTAGCTACGCAGAACTCGCATCAGCTATTAAAGGGCGAAGCTTTGACTTGCTCTTAGGGCTCCAAGTTTATCTAAAGGCTGGTTTGATCACATGGATGATCCCAGCGTCCATAAAGCTGGGCTTTGACCGACAGCGGGCTCGAGATGGGCAGTGGCTTTTCACAAACCAGAAAATTCCTGGTCACCGACCGCAACATGTTCAAGACCAATACTTCGAGTTCCTAGAGTATCTGGGCATCGATCCTGAACCTATTAATTGGGGGTTGACCCTGACTGAAACTGAGCGTCAGGAACAGAAAAGATTCCTAACCCAGACTGGAAAACCAATCTGCTCAGTAGTCGTCTCGACCAGCAAGTTGAAAAAGAATTGGTCACCCGCTGGATATGCGCGCGTTCTGGAGCTCGTTGAACGCGAGCATGCCCTTCAGCCGGTTATAGTCGGTGGCCCGTCTGTGGCCGAGAACAACCTTGCAAAAGAAGTTGTTTCCAGATCAAGCGCCAACATAATAACTGCCCTAGGTGATGATTTACGCCGACTTACTTGGATCATCGAAGCCAGCACCCTCTTAATCACGCCGGATACGGGACCACTCCATATCGCTCGCGCACTGGGAACCCCGGTTGTGAGCCTGTTTGGGTACACGAATCCAAAACGCTCGGGACCATACCGCGCCTTCGAGGACCTCATCGTAGATGGCTATGCAGAATACGAAGGTGAGAACTACCCACCCACTCCAACCTATCGAGACGGCATGAAGCGCATCACTGTTGAACAGGTGATGGACAAGGTGTCACTCTCACTGAGCAAGTACGACCCTAAATGAGTTTCATAAGAAGTACCGCTACGGCAGCTGTCGCTCCTAGCAGGGCCTCCCACTCCCGGTTCCTAAGGTACCGAGCCCACTCAAACCCAGAATCGTCATCCGGCGAATGAGAGCCGTAGGGTGAGAGCATAGGTAGGAAAACGGGCACTTGATTCTGGTATTCCAGATACTTCTGGCAAAAACGCTCGGTTAGTTCGGCTTGTTCCCTGAAAATCGCAACTGTGTGCGTGGCTACGAAGTAGATGAGGAATAGCAACAGCCATATAAGGTTGCCCCCCGCAAGCGATAACCCCGTCCCTATCAAGAAGCTTCCCAAGTAAAGTGGGTTTTGGGTGTAGGCGTATGGTCCGGTAGTTGTGAGAGTCTCTGCCTTATTAATAGTGCCCGCTGACCACCCCCTCAGAACCAACCCTAATAGCGTCAAGAATGAACCGACCAAAAAAAATACTGTCACTGGGCGAGCAAAGACCAGAAATGGGATGACAAGAAGCCACGCAGTCTTTCTTCTGACTTCACGATGAGTAAGCCAGTTACTAACCAGGAACGACAAGATCGTCTCTGAAGTTCAGGCCAGATTCCAACTGACCCAAGACAATTAGCCTCTGATAAAGGTCTCTGTCAGGTTGGTTCGATCTCAACGTCCAGGCGAACCAGCCAGACCATATAGCTCTTGTGTTGCTAAAACCTTGGCCCGCGAGTCTGGATTAACAGGGAACCCTTCTTGGATCGAATTCAGATGCAGTGAGATCCCCCCAGGGAATAGGGGCAAGTCGACCTTCATGTAGACTAGGACACGGCGCTCGTCATCTGAAAAATGCAATTCCGCCTCACCGTCTTCGGAGAACAACCCCTCACTCTGGAATGACGGTCGCACAACTATAGTGCCGAATACTCCAGCCTCGGTCTCTAGGGAGTCCCTCCGAACCACCTCGATTATGACAGGATTGCCTGTATCCTTGAAGTAGCGATCGAATGTATAAGTATCACCAACCTCAAGAGGGAGCGTGCGGATAAAATACAAAAAGGAGATATCATCAAACGGGCTCTTCGTCGGCATAGGTCCAGTCTCATCGTTGTCCTCACGATCCCACATATCACGCTCAGGGTAGAACTCGTAGTGCCTTTGACTCGTGTATGTGCCGCCGTACTTCCGGACGAATCTCCAACTCTGCAACGTCTGGACGTCAAACCAAGTGGTGTACCGATCGTTTAGGCTGAAACCCATAAAGCCACCATTGATGGCCATGACAGCGCGGTAGGTTCGATTCCCTCGGACATCGTCAAGCCCTTCAACAGATAGTGCACCTGATCCTACACCAAACCACCCTAACTTGACGTTGTAGACGAGGTGCTCTCCAGGCCCCCAAGGGGCCGGGGCAGCCGTTGGATCCGTCGGAACCATTTCAGGGATCCATCCTGAATTCTGCCCTAACAAGGGCGCTGTGAGCACTAGAATGCTGAGCACCATGCACCCAAACCTGATCATGATTCCTTTTCAGCAGTGGTAGCTGTGCTAACACCACGCTGCCTGATCAACGACAAGAGAGTCTTCAGCGGGCGAAACCGTGATGGACGTACCTGTAAATCATAGCGAAGCTCAACAGGAACCTCAGTTATACGGCGAGCGTGAGGGGCAAGCTGCTTGATCAGTTCAACATTAGCGGCCCAACCATCAGAGTGTATTAATGGCTTGTTGGGCGGCCGATCACGAAACGCTTTCTTGAGCACGATCACACGGTAGGCTCGCAACCCGTACGCTGGGTCTGATATCTGAATTCCGCTGGAGATACTTCTTAGAATTCTAGCTGCAACGCGACGAACCGTGTGGATGACCCGAGGCTGAACTCCCCCGTCGTTATGCACCTTGCCTGCCACTATATCTGCACCACCTTCTAATGCCTTCACGAGCGACACTACACCCTCGGGATTCTCTGTGAAGTCTGCCTGCATGATGACAGCACAGTCTCTCTTAGGGTAAGGTGATTGATTCTGCACATGCCGTAAGAGTGTTTCGACAGATCGGCCATATCCAATCTGCTTTTCAGATCGTAAGGTTGTAAGTGGAAGCGCCCACTTATAGCGCTGAAGCACCTCTGCAGTGTCGTCGGTAGAGGCGTCATCGTAGACCACAACGTAAAATGGTCGACCAAAGTCGCTAAGAACCTTACGCACCTTCCAAAGAAGCACACCGATTGTGGAGGCTTCATTATGGGTTGGTATGCAGATGTAGATCACGGCGTAAGAAGAGTATTCTCCAAGTGAGTTGCCGGCTTTCGCCCATCTAATTACTCGGCATCAGGCCCTTAATAACCTACTGCTCGGACCCCTGTTCCTCTTGTATCGGCACCTTCCAACGCCGGTGCTGCCACAAGTATTGCTCTGGGGTCGCCCGAACAGCTGCCTCCAAAAGTGTACTATACTCGCTGAGCAGCAACGGCACGTCTTGATTTAGGTCGCCTGTAGAAACAAATGGAAGATGGTGGAATGTGACTGTATATCGATGCTTCCAGCCCTGATCACGAACCGCAAAGGCAACAAAAACTGATGCTCCAGAACGAATGGGAAATAGAGCTGGACCCCGATGCGTAGAGGCCAGTCTGCCAAAGAAGGAGACCGGAACTCCTCCCCGGTGTGCACTCTGGTCTCCCAATAAGGCAACCACGCGACCTCTCCTAAGTGACCGAAAGGCCTGGGCCGACGCGTTGCCCGCCTCAATCACGTGCATTCCTATACGCTCACGCGCTTGAAATAAGTCCTTTTCAAACCGTCGATTTGTCATGCCCTTAGCTACAACATCTAACGGCACGCCACGAGCTGCGATTGATGCCCCACCAATATCCCAACTACCAAGATGTCCTGTCAGAAGAACTACACCATCTCCAGAGTCTGCAGCTCGCTGAAAGAGTTCAAATCCAACGACTCGAGTGCGCTCTAGAATCTGATTGGCAGACCACCCCCTAGAACGAAACAATACCACTCCTTCACGCCCTAGGTGCGCGTAGCTTGCCCGTGCGACCTGTCTACGCCATGCCAATGTTCGCTCCGGGAAACACCACTCTAGATGCCGGTCTACATCAACGCGACGGAATCGAAGGAGGCTGCCGGCTAGGAGACCGAGAGTAGCCCCCATTCGAGTAGCAAGTGGCTCAGGAAGGAGAGTGCAAACTGCACGTACCAAACGGAACCCCAGATATTCGAACTGCTGTTTGAGCGCCAAGAGATTCAAAGGTTTCCAGATATTCCAGTGTCTTGAAACTGCAGCTCATATAGCTGCCGATATAAACCACTTTCGGCGACAAGGGATGCATGCGTACCTCGTCCGACGATCCGACCCTTATCCATTACCAAGATCTGATCTGCGCTCTGTACCGTTGATAGTCGATGGGCTATGACAAACACTGTTCGCCCGTCAACAAGTTTCTTGATAGCACCTTGAATGACTCGTTCCGACCCAGTGTCTAGGGCGCTGGTGGCCTCGTCGAGGATGAGTATCGGTGGGTCGCGTAGCAGCGCGCGCGCGATGGCAATACGCTGGCGCTGTCCACCAGACAGCTGAAATCCTCGCTCTCCAACGAATGTTTTGTACCCATTTGGGAGCCCACATATGAACTCATGCGCGTGTGCTGCCCTGGCAGCCGCCTCTATGGATCTCTGCTCCGTGTCGGTACTCCCATAAGCGATATTTGCAAAGACCGTGTCATGAAATAGCACCGTTTCCTGGGAAACAATGCCTATCAGCGCTCTGAGGTCAGCGAGTCGAATTGACCGGATATCAATCCCGTCGATGGTAATCCTGCCATCCGCCACCTCAAAAAAACGACCCAAAAGGTCAACAATCGTGCTCTTACCCGAACCGCTTGGGCCCACGAGCGCGAGCATCGAAGCCTTGGGCACGCAGAATGATACACGGTCAATGGCAGGGTCACCGTCACGGTAAGAGAAGGATACGTTTTCAAAGGAGATCTCGCGCTCGATACTCTTCAGACTTGCTGCCTCCGGAGAGTCACGAATTTCAACTGGCGCGTCTAAGAACTCGAATATCCGCTCCGCAGCTACTAGCCCTGGCTGCGCCGTCGCGGGAAACTTAGCGATCCTCTTTACGGGCGAGTACAATTTCATAGAAAGCCCTAAGAAGCCAACGAATTGAGCCCCAGTAACGTCACCCTCAATAACGAGGCGAGCCCCATACCATAGGAGAACGACGGTGCCAGTCGCGGCTAGCATCTCAGTAACCGGTGCAGCTAAGGCCCGTGTAAATTCCGCGCGCATGAATTGATAAAAATAGTCTCCGGTGAGTTTCTCAAATCGCTCGCGCTCTCGGGACTCGGCAGATGCAGACTTTACAAGTCGTATCCCTGAAAGTGTCTCTAATATGTGCGCGTTAACCTCACCTCCCAGGTGCTGAACCCTACGATCCCTTCTACGCAGCACTTTGACGAGTGGCCCCCAGAAGACCATAGCTGCAGGAATCACTAGAAAAGCAGCTGTCGTAAGTTTCCAAGAGATCAGTAGCATCGCTACGAGGGCCGCGGAGAATTCAAGCATAGCCGACACTACGCTTGAGAACTCAGAAATCACTAGAGTCCTCACCTGCTCTACTTCCGTGGTCAGTCGACTAACTATCTGTCCAGTCCGAACACGGCCAAAAAATCCTAAATCTAGATCTACAAGGCGGGAGTAGACCGAATTTCGCACATCGCGATTGAACCCCTGTTCAGCACGAGCCAAGAGATAGACTCGTAAAAAGTGAAATAGGTTTTTTGCCGCAAAGACGAGGAGAATTAAGACGATTATGCTCCCAATTGCGGAGAGGGGATTTCCGCCGACATCCACCCAACGGTAAACCGTTGCATCCAGAAGCCGGGCCATTCCGCTATCCACAGGTGTGCTCGCCGTCAAACCACGGACAAATAGTGTCTCCATGAATGGGATAAGGAGCACATAGACTGTCGCATCGAGGACCGCGAAGATCGCAGTTGCGACAATAGCAACAAAAATGAGTCTCGAGTGCGGCGCCAGGTAAGAGAGGATCCTTTTGTAGAGAGGCACCACGGCCTGCGCCTACCGCTTAGGATTCAGTCTTGCTACAGGAACAATCATCTCCTCAGGGCTAATCCCACCATGAAGAAAAGAATTCCGGTAGCGGGCTTGGTACTCCCGCAACTTTGTCGGATAGACGAAAAAATAATCCTCAAGTGCCACCAGATAATTCGTTCCCATCCCTGCTGCAGGTAGGCGCAAGTCCTTCTCGTTAAGCGTGCTTAAGGCCGTCCTAGGCGACTCAGCCTTAAGATTCTTTCCAAACTTGTACCTCAGGTTGCTCGTTGTGCCACGCTGAGCATAGACCGTCGCTGGGTTATGGCAGAGGATGGATCCATGATCCGTGGTCAAAATGACTCTGTGTCCCTTATCTGCAGCCACTTTAAGGACCTCTAACGCGGTCGACCGCTCGAACCATGAGCGCGTGAGATCTCGCAATGCAGACTCATCGCGTGCCACCTCCATGAGGATTGGTGATTCCGACCTCCCGTGCGTCATTAAATCCACGAAATTGAAGACTAGGGCGATGACCGAGCCTGGCTCGTGGAGTGCTGAATTCACTCGCGCATGTACTTGGTCTCCCTGGCGATCAGAAAAAATTTTCTCATAGTGGACCGGTACATCGTGACCTGTAAGTCGTTTCAGTTGGTTACGAAGTAACTCGTCCTCGAAAGCATTGAGGCTCTTTTCGTCATCTGAAGCATTCCACCAATCCGGATGCTGTTCAGCGATTTCGTCGGGATAAAGTCCACTGAAAATGGCATTACGCGCATACGGCGTTGCCGTCGGAAGAATTGAGTAGTGCCAACTACTTTCTATCTCGAAGTACCTCGATAGAACCGGAACTATCGCCCGCCATTGATCCAGCCTCATGCAATCAAGCACCACAAAGTAGGTCGGGTCGGTCCCTAGGCATGGTAATAAAAACTCACGCACCAGATCTACCGATAGCCGTGGACGATCTTTAGAATCCGATACCCAGCCAGAGTACTCTGTCCTGACCCACTTGCCAAAGTCGCGGCGCAGATCAACGGCAAGACCTGTAACAGACTCAAGCAGGCCTCCCTCACCCGCGTCCTCTAGCCTAAGCTGCCAGTCGACAGTCTCTATGTAGGCTTCGGCAAATTCTTCTGGTGTGTCTGCCTCACGACAACTCCGTGACAACTCATTGAAGCAAGCCGAAAAGTCTTGAGCGGCTTGCTGTTGTTGGATCGACGAACCTTCGAGGACGCGTGTTACGACTGAAAGCACTTGACGAGGGCTGGTTGGCTTGACCAAGTAGTCACGAACGTGCCGGCCGATCGCCTCTGTCATGGTGCGGTCTTCTTCTGATTTGGAGATCATGATGACCGGCTGGAGAGGGTCCTCCCGACCAAGAATCTCGAGAACCTCTAGCCCAGACCGGCCTGGCATCTGCTCATCGAGCAGGACTAGGTCATAGGGGTGTTCCCTAAGGAGTGCTAAGGCATCGTCACCGTTCGTAGTCGCGTCCACGTGATAGCCACGATCCTGCAGGAAAAGCAAATGCGGCCTAAGTAAATCAACCTCATCATCAACCCAAAGGATACGCTTAATCGCGGCGACCATCTTAGTCATTTCGGGAAAATCAAACTCCAAAGAGTACGCTGAGTCGCCTAGAAAGTTCGTCGCGGGCATCGCGGAAAGCATCCATCTGCTCTTTTCTAGATCCGCCTACCATCGCTGGGTCTGGTATAGGCCAATGGAGGCGAACAGCCTCCTCTAGCCAAACCGGACAAGCCTCCTCCGCGCAAAGGGTAATCACCGCATCGACAGGCCGCTCAACTTCATCTACCGATTTAGATCGGTACTCTGAGATATCAAACCCAATCTCCTGCATCACTTCGACTGCTTGAGTCCGCAGTGACTCTGGTGATGACCCTGCTGAAGAAATACGTACTGTCGAAGGTGCAAGGCTCCTCGCGATACTCTCAGCTAACTGGCTGCGAGCAGAATTGGCTACACACAAGAAGAGCACGTGTTCGGGTTTGGCGGCACGGAGTTTCATAGCCTCCTTGTACCATACCTGTTGATCAGCTTTGGTCGGCATCACTCACATGCGAATTCGGTACGGGAACCAAGAGGATACCGCCTTGCCCTCTTGCTGGGCGGGCTGGAAGACCCAATCCGATGCTTCTCGGATCAAGCGCTGATTAAAGCTACTATCTCTTGTAGGTGGATCGAGACGGGTGGAATCCGAAACTACCAGACCGTTTTCATCAACGAATACCCAGACCTGAACCTCTGTATCCCGCAGATCACGGTTTCTAGGTGGAATGATCATATTACGAGGAGAAGCTGGCTGGAGCGTAAACAATCCGTTGTCAGCAGTACCAGCGTCCCCTTGGCCGAGTCCCAAATCAAGCCCTGGGATACCTGTGAGTCCAGGCCTTTCACCTAGCATGGAAAATTGATCAACTAGCAGCCGATCTTCAAAATTGACGTTGTCGAGTTCAACGGCTAACGGCGTTGGGACAGGCGGAGGCACTATCGGCACAGGCTGTAGGACACTCACATTAATCGCTTGTATCGAGCCGGTAGTCGCAAGATTGTCACCTGCTCTTGGCCCCGGAGCTGAGAATGGAGAGTCAGGGATCACGCTCCCAGACCACAGGAAAAAGAGTGATCCGTGGATGATAAGGGAAATGAGTGCGCCGCTAACCCAGAACTTTTGGTCCCGGTGTCGCCTTTCCTCTGCAGTAGATTCTCGAATCTCAGCCATCGCCCCTCTCTTCACCCTATTACTACCAGACGTTGGTCCGGTGTGTTTCGGCAAACCACTCTGCCGTATCAGGGGCTAGCACTGAACCAGTACCGCTGGTCCAGCGCCACTGCTATAGTCCGCTGCCTTGCAGAGTCCGTGGCTCCACTCCTACTAACCCGAACAGATGCCATGGTGATAGGAACTCAAGCCAAGCTAGCTGGTTGTAGTGCCGAGGGGTAATGACGTACTGTGTCTCACGGACTTGGGTTTCACCCTTAGCTAAGGCTCCACTACTCAAGTTGGAATTGTACTCCCATGGAGAAGAGGGATGCTTCGAGTGGACTCCATGCATCCTTTGCAATCTCTAGCAGTGACCCTACCCTCCTGGTTCGCCCTCCTGAAGCCCTTGTACGAGCTCACTAAGCCAGGCATCACTGGATATGTGATGATCACCGCAGGCACGAGCGCATTCGTAGGCTCTCGGGGCAGCATCGACTTCGCTGCAATTCTCCATATCGTCCTAGGCACGGGAATCGCAACAGCTGGCGCACTTGCCTTGAACCAGTACGTGGAGCGGGACTTTGACGCATTAATGACGCGTACTAAGGGTCGGCCACTCCCCTCCGGCCGCCTCAGTCCGGTTCAAGGTCTAGCAGCCGCGACTGTGCTGCTTGTAGGAGGGATTATCTATCTGGCCCTTAGCAGTGGCTTACGTCCAGCCGCCATCGCTGCAGCTTCAGCAATCGCATACCTCACAATCTACACGCCACTCAAGAGACAGTCCTACATCGCAACATTAGCTGGGGCAGTCCCAGGAGCCCTTCCAACCTTAATTGGCTGGACCGCGGCAACTCGAGCTTTCGAACCAGCCGGACTAGCTCTTTTTGGGATTGCTTACCTCTGGCAGTTGCCGCACGTACTTGGTTTAGCGTGGATGCTCAGAGACGACTATGCCAAAGTTGGGTTCAAGCTTATTCCGGAAGGTGGCGGGCACGTGATTGGCTTGCACATGGTGCTAGCAACGGCTGTCCTCCTTCCAGCGTCGCTGTCTCCAACCTTCTTGGGTTACACAGGTACCTGGTACGCTACCGGTGCCTTCATTCTTTCTACAGGATTCCTTTTGGTGTCTGCTACAGCGGGTTGGAATATGACAGATAATGCAGCCCGCGGAGTTTTCTTCAGCTCACTACTATACCACCCACTTTTGCTCAGCCTTATGGTATTTGACACGGTGAGCGTATGAATCACATGGCAGGTCGCGTAGCCGTAGCTGCCATCCTATTTGGCTGTCTACCGAACATGGCTCTTAGCCAAGCAGAGCGTCCAAGGGCACGTGAAGTTGGGCTGGAAATTGGAATATTTGAGCCTGGTCGCTTGAATGCGATAACTGACGTTGAGGGTGTAAAAGTTGGCCATAGAACTATCATCTCACCACCCAATGTGCTGACAGGCATTACGGCCATCCTGCCTCATAGTGACAACCTCTACAGCTCACGAGTGCCCGCAGCTATCCATGTGGGAAATGGATTTGGAAAGCTGCTAGGCGTCACACAGGTTCGTGAACTGGGCGAGATCGAAACTCCAATCTTGCTCACCTGCACACTTTGTGTTTGGCAAGCTGCTGATGCGATGGTTGAGTGGATGCTCCAGCAACGTGGGATGGATGAAGTCCGTTCCATCAATCCGGTGGTGGGAGAGACTAATGACGGCACGTTAAATGATATCCGATCACGACCAATCAGTCCGGCAGACGTTGTTGCTGCCTTGGAAGAAGCAAGCACGGACGCAGTTGACGAAGGAGCTGTGGGCGCAGGAGCAGGCACGATCGCTTTTGGCTGGAAGGGTGGAATTGGCACGAGTAGTCGGGTGCTGCCCCAAGAACTGGGTGGCTACACAATTGGAGTCATTGTGCAAAGCAACTTCGGCGGGGTACTGCAGATTGGTGGAGCCCCGGTCGGTGTCGAACTCGAACAATATTCCTTTTCAGGCCCTACTAGCTCAGATGGTGATGGCTCAATCATGATCGTCGTAGCTACTAATGCACCTCTTTTATCCCGCAATCTCGAACGGATTGCGAAACGTGCCATTATGGGACTTGCACGTACTGGCTCATTTGCTAGCAACGGGTCTGGCGACTACGTCATCGCCTTTTCAACTGCGCCCGGCGTTCGTCGATCCACAAATGGTGGTGTCAGCACCTATGAAGACCTAGCCAATACAAGTATGAGCAGTCTTTTCGCTGCCACTGTCGAGGCTACCGAAGAGGCAATATACAACTCGCTCTTTAAGGCGGAGACCGCCAGCAGCAACGGAAGGACCGTAGAGGCGCTTCCTCTCGAAGCTACCCTAGAAGTGCTGAGGAGGTACGGAATCATCCGCTAAATCAACGTCAAGGAGAGCTGAAGACGACGTTGTCCTTCACAAACTCAGAGATCTCTTCCTGGGAATAACCAAATTCGCTTAGCACCTCACCAGTGTGCTGCCCTAGAACCGGTGCACCAGTCTTAAGTTCTGATTTCTCTAATGAACTCAGCTTTACAGGCATACCCAAGGACCGCACAGACCCAAGTCGTGCATGGTCAACTTCGATTACCATATCCCGGGCCAACGAATGAGGGTGCTCTAGCATCTCTCCTACCGAAGCGACAGGACCAACAGGGACACCGGCCTGCTGCAATCGTTCAAGCCACTCATCCGTCGTCAGCTTGGCAAATGAAGGGGCCAGCGTATCGACTAATTCTTGCAAGTGGCCCATACGAGCTTGATTCGTTTTGAAACGTATATCTTCTCTGAGGTCGGGCCGACCCAGAGCTTCCGTGAGTCGCAACCACGTGCCCTCGTTTGAGGCGCCCACATTGATCCATCCGTCTGAAGTACTCAGCGCTTGGTAGGGAGCCGCTAGAGGGTGCGCGGAACCCATCGGTCCCGGTGAGACACCTGAAGCAAGCGTTATTGCACTCTGCCAATATGTCTGAACAACGCCAGCTTCAAAGAGAGAAGTGTCGACAAGCTGGCCCCGCCCGGTTCGTTCTCGCTCAAGTAAGGCCGCGGTTACCCCAAAGGCAGCCAGGATTCCGGCGGTAATGTCGGTTACAGGAGCACCGACTTTCACGGGCTCACGGCCCGGGCCTTCCCCGGTAACACTCATTAGTCCAGAATACCCTTGTGCAATCAGGTCAAACCCGCCCTGCTCAGAGAGAGGACCATTTCGTCCGAATCCTGTGATCTGACAGTACACGAGTCGCGGGTTCAACTCAGAAAGCGCCTTCCAGCCAAGCCCGATACGGTCCATCGTACCCACCCGAAAGTTCTCCAGCAGAACATCCGCTTCTGAGACAAGTCTACGCACAACTTCTACGCCAGCCTGTGTTCGTAAATCGACGGCCACACCCCGCTTGCCTCGATTGAGCATCATAAAAGCAGCTGACTCGCCGTTTATATCTGGCGGCAGAAAACCTCTAGTGGCATCACCTGAAGGCAGTCGTTCGACCTTTAGGACATCCGCACCCATGTCGGCGAGCATGAGCCCGCAAACCGGTCCGGCCATTATGTGGGCTAGCTCCACCACACGGACACCGCTCAGCGGGCCGGACAAGCGTTCCTAGCTCCCGCGGAAATTGGGAAGGCGCTTCTCAAGAAAAGCCGTGCGACCTTCGCGATAATCATCAGTCTCAAAGGCAGCGTGCACCTCCTCCCTCTCTTCAGAAGAGAGAGGCCGAGGCTCTTGCATCCTTCGGATGAACTTCTTGTGCCAACGATTCACAAGGGGTGCCCCAGCAGCAATCCTGGCAGCCAACTCATACGCACGCTCAATCACGGTTGGGTCCGGGCACACGCGGTTCACCAATCCAACCATCATGGCCGATTCAGCGTCAATTAGGTCCCCACTCAACAGTAGCTCCATGACCGAACTAGGTCCTAGTAGCTGGATCAGAGGTTCAAGCTCATCGTAGGACATCGTTAACCCAAGACGGTTAATAGGAGCACCAAAGCGGCTCGACTCACCACACAGCCGCAGGTCACAGCAAGATGCGATCTCCAACCCACCACCAACGCAGAGTCCTTCAATGGCAGCAACAGTTGGATGGCGGCAACCTCGTATAGCCCTCAAGGCAGAACCAATCGCGTCAGAGTAGGCGCGAACCTGCTCCGGCGTATTTCTCTGCTCTTTGAAGCACGCAATGTCAGATCCGGCCGAGAATGCTCGTCCTCCGGTTCCACGCAACACAACACTCCGGACCTCATCCCCTTTAGAAATGGAGTTCACGGCCTCCTCAAGAGCATACCACCCATCAACATCCAGCACGTTATGCCGCTCAGGACCGTTAAGTCGTACGGTCGCGATGTGTAACTCGATCTCAACTTGGACCTGAGAGCTCATCGGTAAAACATTTCCACAAGGGCCATCGGTACGATCGGAATGTACGTCACGAGAAGTAGCATGGTGACCAAAACCGATATGAAGTACAGGTTGACCTTGCTCACCTCCCAGATGTCAGCTTTTGCTACCGAGCACGCAGTTACAAGAACAGACGCCACCGGTGGCGTCTGCTGACCGATCCCCAAATTCAGTGTTACAATCAGACCAAAATGGACCGGATCGATGCCTGCTGCCTGGACTAAGGGCATCACAATCGGGACAACAAGGATGATTGCGGCTGCAGAATGGAGGAAGAGGCCAATTACGAGGAAAAAAGCGTTCAACAGCAGGAGAATAGTCCATCTTTCCTGGGTCAGCCCCATGATCCCCTCTGCCACCTGCTGAGGGACACGCACCTCGGTGAGATAGTCCCCCAAAAGTGCCGAAGCGGCCACGAGTAGCATGACAACAGCAGTCTGACTACCGCCCTCCAGCATGGCCTTCCTCAACTGACTCAAATCGAGTTCTCGATATACTACGCCACCAATTAGGACGGAAGCGACCACGGCCAGACCGGCACCCTCCGTTGCCGTGACCCACCCGGTGAAAATGCCACCAAGGATGATGAGGGGCAGCAGAAGTGCCCACCCGGCATCCTTTAGCGTAGACCAAACTCGGTCTAGTTGAAATGCCTGCTCACGGGGAAAGTCGTGTCGGCGAGCCAAAAGGTAAGCCATAAACATCATTAAAAGCCCACCGAGCACACCAGGGACAATCCCAGCCACGAAAAGTTCAACGATGGAGCTCCCTGACATCACACCATAGATGATCATCGGAATAGATGGAGGGATGATCACTGCCAGGGTTGCAGAGGAGGAGGTAACCGCTGCTGCAAAAGACCGACTGTATCCCTTTTTTTTCATCGCTGGAATCAAAATGGATCCAAGAGCTGCCACATCGGCTACTGCGGAACCACTGATCTCTGCGAAAAAGAGAGATGCACTGATCGTAACCATTGACAGGCCACCCCGAATGAACCCCACGAGGGCTGATGCCAGAGCGATCAAGCGACGACTGATCCCAGTCGCATTCATGATCGCCCCTGCCAAGATAAAAAGCGGTATAGCAATGAGCGGAAACGACGTCGCACCCGAAAACATAACGAGCCCAGCATTCGGAAGAGAGGCAACCCCACTCGGCCCAGTGATCATTGCCACAACAGCGACTATACCAAGTGAGATGGCAATGGGTACCCCGATGAGCACAAGTACCAACAAAACTGCACCGATCGCCATTAAGCTCATCCTTCGGCTGCCTCCTGCTCAAACTTAATCGACTCATCCTGTACTTCAGTCGTATCAAGCAGTGCATCCGGCAAAGACATGAGCTGCGCCACAATAAAGAGAACGGCCCCGATGGGGATCACCGATTGTGCCACTGCCATGGGCACCCATGGCAGCGAGACAAGCGCCGTACCTCCAAGAACGGACAGTACTCGGATTCCTGCCCAAGTCAGCGCTACGAAAAACATCAATACAAAGGCCTCGGCTACTAAGACGACGGTAAAACGCACCCGCCCGGACAAACGCTGGACCAAGGTCGGCATTCCGATATGAGCGCGGTGCAGTGCAGCAAGAGCAGCACCGTAATAAGTGAGCCAGGCCAATAAGATAGAAGCGACCTCGTCGTACCATACGAGTGAAGCACCCGCCTTCCGAAAAATGACCCCCACAACGACCACAATCGCAAGCGAAGCCATCAATGAAAGTACAATGCCCTCAAGACTCTTTCGGAAAATCTCCCGCGCGCGGGTCACCATCACTGAGTCAGCGCGAGCCAGCGAGTGTTGCCCGCTCTACGAGGGTGCTGCCCGAAGGTACACTTTCCTCGTACTCGTCATAGACTTCGCGACTCGCAGCTAAGAAATCGGTAGACTCAGGTTCATTCACGACAACCCCGGTCTCCCGCATCTGCTCAAGCAGTTCTTGGTCTAGACGAGCGGCTGTTTCGTGCACGAAGGATTGCACCCCTCTCACTTCATCCTCAAGGATAGAACGAACATCATTGGGGAGCGCGTCCCAGCGGGATGGTGAGACAACTACATACGCCGGTGTGTACACATGCCCTGTTAGGGATAGGTAGTCCTGCACCTCATACAACCTAGAACCCCAGATCTGAGCTAACGGGTTCTCTTGACCGTCGATCACACCAGTCTGAAGCCCCACGAAGACTTCAGAAAGAGCCATAGGTGTCGGATTCGCTCCCAGAGCTTGAAAGAGTCGTACACGCCAGACACCACGAGGAGTTCGGAGCTTGACACCCCCAAGGTGGGAAGGACTCTCAATAGGTCTAATATTATTAGTCACATGTCTGAAGCCGTTCTCCCAAACGGCTAATACTCGGTATCCTTCTGCTTCGGCCTGAGGTGCCAACTCAGGCCACACCACGGCTTCTTCAATTGCCCGCATGTGTGCACGATCCCTCACAAGATAAGGCATCTCAAACAGGCCAAATTCGTCGATCTGAGAAGACATAACTGTGGATGGAAGAGCGAATTCTACGGTGCCAAGCTTGATCTTTTGGAGTAACAGCTCGTCACCTCCGAGCTGGCTGGAACCGTAAGTCACAACTTCCCAACCCTCCGGAAGTTGTGCATTTGCCCGCCTTGCGAATTCGTCTGCGGAGAGTGCGAATAATGAGCCTGGCTCTCCGACATGTCCAAAGCGAAGCTCCCGTGGACCAGTCCCATCACCTACACAATTTGAGAGAGCTCCTGCAAGGATCGCACAGGCCATCAATCTCCTGATGTAGCGGCTCACAATATCACTCCTTTCATCATATGCTTCATGGCTGCTGCCACCCCACCCTGCGAGTGCGGCACACCCGTAAGGGCAAGCCCCATCTCTACACCGGCGAGGGTGCCCATCAGCGTGAGTCTGTTAAGGTCACCGAGGTGACCGATCCGGAAAAGATCACCCTTGAAGTCTCCAAGACCGGTCCCCAGTGACATATCGAAACGATTTAGTATCACTGCACGAAGGTCGTCAGCATTGTACCCCTCCGGTACCAACACTGCAGTTAGAGCATTGCTAGCCTCCCGAAGATTCAGGGCAAATAACTCTAGGTCCCACGCTTGGACGGCAGCACGCGTCGCCTCACCGAATTCAGCATGTCGCGCAAATACATTACTCAGGCCTTCTTCGCGCAGCATAGAAAGAGCTTCGTCGAGACCGTAGAGCAGGTTGGTAGCAGGGGTATAAGGAAACACACCCTGCTCGTTGAACTCGAGCTGAGCGCTCCAGTCCCAGTAGGACCGCGGAAGCCGAGCACTATCGTGAGCTTGGAGGGCACGAGCACTGGCTGCCACAACACATAGTCCAGGTGGAAGCGTGATGCCTTTCTGGGAGCCAGAGATCGTAACGTCGATACCCCAATCATCATGGAAATAGTCCATAGCCGCCAAAGATGACACACTGTCGACGAGAAGAAGTGCTGGATGCCCTGATTCTCTTAGCGCTCTTCCAATTGCCTTAATATCGGTAGTGACACCTGTAGACGTCTCGTTGTGGACGAGAAGAATGGCCTTGATTTCATCTCCACGCTCACCTTCTTCTAGCACATTCAGGATAGCTTCTGGCGTGAGTCCTCGACGTGGATCCCACGGTTCCACCTGAACCTCGAGTCCATAGCTTCGCGCTACATTAGTCCATCCGGAGGCAAAGAAGCCCTGCTGGAAAGAGAGCACCTTATCACCTGGAGAGAGAGTATTAACGAGTGCACACTCCCACGCACCGCTCCCCGAAGCCGGATAGATGAACACCGCCTGCTCGGTCCTAAAAAGCCACCGCATACCTTCGAGAAGCCTGGGTGTTAGTTCCTTGAACTCAGGGCCTCTGTGGTCGATGGTAGGCTTAGATAGGGCCCGCAGCACGCGCTCTGGCGTGTTAGTAGGTCCAGGGAGTTGGAGAAAATGGCGTCCGCTGTGATACGTCACGACTAGCTTCCTTCAGGTGCGACCGAAGTCGACTACTGGTAGAATGCGCCTGCAGGAAGGCCAACTTACTCCGTCAGCCACACCTCGACACCCTTATCATGGCCGAAACCCATCTCGCCCCAGGCGATTCAACGCTCGCAACTCGCTTTGACCAGGAGATTGAGGGCGAGGTTTGCTTTGACCCCTTCACAAGGGGACTCTACTCGACAGACGCATCCCATTATCAGATAGAACCACTCGGTGTAGTCTTTCCGCGATCAGTAAGTGACGTAGAAGCTGTTATCGGGATTGCCCGAGGTGAAGGGGTGCCGATTCTGCCACGTGGTGGCGGGACCTCACAATGTGGACAGACAATCGGTCGAGCAGTGATCCTAGATACGAGCCGTCACCTTACAGGTATTGGAGATCCAGACAGAAACGGCCACGTCGAGGTTGAGCCAGGCGTGGTCCTCGATAACCTAAACGCTCGCCTCGGGAGGTCCGGCAGTTGGTTCCCTGTAGATCCGTCTACGAGTAGCCGCGCCACCTTAGGCGGGATGGCTGGCAACAACACCGCCGGGTCCCGCTCGCTTAAATACGGGATGATGGTTGATAACGTAGCAGCGGTCGAGGTCGTACTCCCGGATGGGCGGCGCCTCTGGCTTGGCGAGGGTGGTACGGAAGCAGAAATCATTCCGGACGAACTCACGGCACTGCGGGCCCTTTACGCTCGAGAAGCGTCAGAGATACAACGCACTACTCCGCAAACGATGCGTAACGTGGCTGGCTACAACCTCGACCGACTCCGCCCTGATCAGGAAAGCCTTGCACGACTTTTCGTAGGTTCCGAGGGCACATTAGCATTTTTTTCGAGACTCCGTTTAGAACTTGCCCCACTACCAAGCCGGCGCGTCCTAGGGGTGTGCCACTTCGCAGGTCTTCACGAGGCACTCGACTCAGTGCAGCAGATCGTCAAACTAGAACCGAGTGCGGTGGAACTCGTCGATCGTTCTGTCTTAGAGTTAGCGTCACAAAGACCTGACTTTAAAGCCTCAATTGACCGCTTTGTCCGAGGTGTGCCAGGCGCGCTCCTGCTTGTCGAATTTTCAGGTAATTCCGAGACGTCTGACCTACATGAACGTCTTGATCATCTTGACGACCTACTGGGTGACCTGGGGTACCCCGACAGCCTGGTCCGTGTCGAAAACACCGCTGGCCAAGCAGAAGTATGGAGGGTACGCAAAACCGGCCTCAGTCTAGTTATGTCAATGGCTGGTCCCAGGAGGCCTATCTCTTTTATCGAGGACTGCGCTGTCCCGCTAGAACACCTAGCCGAATACGCCCGACGAGTTGATGACATCTTCGCACAACATGACTCGAAGGGAACGTGGTACGCGCACGCATCCGTAGGCTGCTTACATGTGCGACCAGCGCTAAACCTTAAGGATCCGGAGGATGTAGCTCGGGTTCGATTGATTGCTGAATCAGTACACGAGGTCGTAAGCGAACTGCAAGGGACACATTCCGGAGAACACGGTGATGGCATTCTTCGATCAGAGTTCCTGCGCTCTATGCTTGGAGATCGGATGGTCGCAGCGTTCGAAGAAGTGAAACGGACATTCGACCCTCACGGAATAATGAACCCAGGGAAAATCGTCGACCCTCCGTTAATGGATGACCGGTCCCTTTTCCGTTTCAAACCAGGCTATACTGAGCGAGAACTTCCTGTGGTTCTCGACTGGTCAAGCCAAGGTGGACTTCTTCGAGCAGTAGAGAGATGCGACAACAATGGTGCCTGCCGTAAGTCGAAGCCCGACGTTATGTGCCCGTCATTTCGAGTCACTAAGGACGAACGACATACTACGCGAGGGCGGGCAAACGCTCTAAGGTTAGCCTTGACTGGTCAGTTAGGTGACGATGGCTTGGATAGCCCGGATATGGCAGAGGCAATGTCTCTCTGCATCTCTTGCAAAGGCTGCCGGCGCGAATGTCCGACAGGTGTCGACATGGCGCGTATGAAATTAGAGTGGCAGCATCGTCAAAATAAATTGCGTGGGGTGCCCCTTCGTGAGCGGATGCTCGCAAGTATCCCGCGGATGGCGCCGCAGCTTCAGCGCGTAGCCAGCTTCCTGAACTTCGGCTCCCGCACTCCTGCTACTCGCATCCTAGGGTTGGCACCTAAAAGACGGCTGCCCCGTTGGAGTTCAGATGCCTGGAGTCCTCGTGAGCTACCTAAGCAGGAAGCTCCAGACGTCGTACTTCTAGTCGACACATTCACCCGCTGGTTCGAACCAGAGAATGCTCGGGCAGCAAGGCAGTTACTCGAAGCTGGAGGGTGGTCGGTCGGCGCGGTCGAACCCGACAGAGGACGCCCTTATTGTTGCGGGCGCACCTACCTGAGTGCCGGTATGCTGGACGAAGCTGCAGAAGAAGCTCAACGAACCCTTGCAGCACTCGCACCAATTGCGCGAAGGGGATCTTGGATCGTCGGACTCGAGCCCTCCTGTCTCTACACATTGCGTGACGAATTCCAGGCTCTCCTGCCAGGAGAGGACGCGCGCGTTGTCGCTGAGCGTGCAGTTCTACTGGATGAATTTCTTGATCGTGAGTGGGTGGAAGGAAGAGAGCTGCCCTTCAGTTCTAAGTCGGATAATGACCAATCTGTATTTGTGCATGGGCACTGCCATCAGAAAGCCTTTGGTGGCATGCATGCTAGCTTGAGCATGCTTGAAAGAGCAGGCAGAATTCCAAACCTAATTGAGTCTAGCTGCTGCGGGATGGCCGGAGCATTCGGCTACCACACAGAGCATTATGAAACCTCTATCCAGATGGGTGAACTGTCGCTATTCCCAGCAGTACGGGAGACGCCTCCCGATGCGCTTATCGTTGCAAATGGGACAAGTTGCCGTGCACAAATCCAAGACGGAACTGACCGAGCCAGTGTACATACGGCAGTCGTGTTGGCAGAAGCGCTGGAGTATAGGCCCTAAGCCTTGGGAGGGCTTGATCTTCTCTATGCCCTCTTAGTCAGCTAGTAAATAGCTACTTACCCCAGGCGGGCTACGACTGCGGCCGATACCTCAGATAACTGAAGCAATGCTTCCCGTACCGTAGCACCCACATCACCATCTACAGAGATTGCAGCCAAAGCATGGCCGCCCTTTGACAACCGAGCCTGATGGTACTCAGCAATATTAATGTCATGGCTGCCGAGAATCGTGCCTACTCTTCCTATGACACCCGGCACGTCCTGGTTCTTCAAAACGATCAATGTACCCGCTGGAACAATGTCCACGTGGTAGTCCTCAATACGAACAATTCGAGGGTGAGCTTCACCGAGCAGAGCACCGGCTAGCCTCAGGCTTCCGGCTTCGGTACGAAGGACTAGCTCTACAAACTCTGTGTAATCGGCATGGAGAGACATCTTTGTGCGAGCTACAGCAATCCCGCGCTGCTCAGCAAGATGTCCTGCACTCACAAAGTTGACTTGATCTGGGCCGAGCACGGGCTCAAGAAGCCCCATCAATGCATACGCAGTCAAAGGCTTTAGAGCATCATCAGAGTGGCCTGCATAACGCACCCCTACCTCTCGCACACCCCCAGGCGATAATGCACAGGCTAGGCGACCCAGGCCTCTACCCAACTCGAGGAGTGGCGCAAGAGCTCTCAATACTTCACTACCAATCGCAGGTGCATTTAAGGCCCGCGACAGATCACCTTCTACAAGCGCCGCGCGCACAGCTTCTGCAATCTCTGACGCTACAAGTTCCTGAGCTTCTTGCGTAGAGGCACCTAGATGCGGAGTCAGCAATAGGTTGGATACACCTCGCAGGGGCGAGTCCGCATCAAGTGGCTCTACTTCATATACGTCAAGAGCAGCTCCGGCCAATTGGCCGGATGCTAGGGCGTCGCCAACTGCAGCTTCATCAACCACGCCTCCCCGTGAGACGTTCACCACAAATGAGCCCTTCTTCATTCGTGCGATGGCTTCAGAGTTAATGATGCCACGGGTCGAGTCGGTTAGCGGCACGTGGAGAGAGACTACGTCTGCCTGCTCCAAAACCTGATCAAGCTCGGCGCGTTCTACTTGGAGCTCAGCCGCCCGCTCGTCTGTTAGGTAGGGATCATACGCTATAACCCCCATCCCGAAGGCCCGGCACCGCTTTGCTACCTCACCACCGATGCGTCCGGCACCAACCAGCCCTAGAGTTCGCCCGCGAAGCTCCGCCCCCTTAAACCGGGCGCGATCCCATTCACCCTTTCGTACTGAAGCGTCCGCCTCTGCTACACGACGTACCATCGCTAGTATCAGTGCCATCGTGAGTTCTGCGGTGGAAACCGTGTTACCTGCGGGAGCGTTGAGAACGGCGATGCCACGCTCGGCAGCAGCCCTAAGGTCAATATTGTCTACTCCGACTCCCGCCCGCCCAACAACCGTTAATTTTGGAGCTGCGGAAAGCAATTGTGCCCCAACCTGAGTGGCACTCCGCACAATCAGGCCGTCGGCGGCGGCAAGGGCTTCGCTGAACTCAGAATCGGCCGAATCATCGACCTGCACCACTCTGAATCGTTCGTCCTCGTATAGCGGGCCGAGTGCGTCCCCCGAAACCTTGTCAGTCACAAGTACCACATAACTATTTTTGTTCATCGAACCACGTCCGTTAAGACCTCAAGAAGATCGTTGAGTTGATCGAGGGTGTGGTCTCCCATATGCCCGATCCGGAACGTGCTTGGCTTGAGCTTGCCATATCCCCCACCAATTACCCAGCCACGATCAGTAACTTCGTCCACAATCAATGGAGCTGACTCTCCATCTTCGACTGCGATAGTGGTGACGCAGGGCGACCGTTGACCCTCGGGCGCCAAAACCCTGAGACCGACTCCCTGTGCCTTCATCTCAGCTACCCACGTCCATGTGCGCTCCGCCATCGCAGTGTGACGGACCCAACGGGCCTCCATTGTCTCTGACTGCATACGTTTCAGTTGGACCTGAAGCGCATAAAGCCCTGAGATAGCAGGTGTGGTAGGTGACTGCCACTTCCCTTGATTTGAAGCAAATTTTTGAAGATCGAAGTAAAATCCGCGATTCGGGACACTCGCCGAACGCTCCATCATCCGCTCGGAAGCCACCCCAAAAGAAAGCCCTGGGGGCAGCGCGAAAGACTTTTGGGAACCGGTCAGGACAAAATCTAGGCCCCAATCATCGGGACGCAGCTCAGCGCCACCAAAGCCAGTAACAGAATCAACAAGAACTAAGACGTTTTCGTGCTCAGCGGTAACAGCAGCTAGGGCACTAACATCGTTTAGTACCCCAGTGGACGTTTCTGAGTGCGCCAAAGTCACCGCGTCATATGAGCCTTGGGCCAATTGTCTTCTTAGGACGTTAGGGTCGTGCGCCTCACCCCAAGGCACTTCAATTGTGTCAACCTCAAGCCCACATGACTTAGCAATGTCTGCAAACCGTTTACTAAATGCCCCATTAACGAGTGATAGGACTCTCGTCTTAACAGCATTCCTCACTGCCGCCTCCATCAACCCGGTAGCTGATGAAGTGGAGATGAAAACGGGTCGCTCGGTGAAGAAAACAACTTCGAGTCCTGCCTGGAGCTCGCGCATGAGTTCCTGGATCGCAGGTCCACGGTGCCCGATTATGGCACGGTTCTGAGCCTCTAGAACGTCCGGATGGACTTCGGTCGGTCCTGGTAGGAAGAAGCGACCGGACGGCACCTGGCCACCTGATATATCTTGCGTCAAGATTCCATTTCCCCCCGCAGAGGGAGGAGCCTGCCTTGTGTTCTTAATCTTTCGGATATGCCCGCAATTGATCGGGCGCCACAAGCTAACGGGACCGACAATCTTTTCCAGACGTAGATGAGGTCAGTCGCTTCGCCACTCCCGTTGCCAGCGTGTGTAGTGTACTGAAATGACGCCAGCCTTATCGAGCACCTTCAGTCCAGATAGATCACGATATGCGCTCCGGTAAAACAGATGAGATACATTAGCCTGCACCATCAACTTGGCACACATGACACATGGGCTGGCAGTCACGAAGGCAACCTTGTCACGCATATCACCCGGCGACTTGACCAATGCATTCATCTCAGAGTGGATACACCCACACTTGCCCGCTTCAGTGGAGTCGCAACGGTTTGGAAAACCGCGCGCATTCCCGTTATAGCCGATGGCGACCACATGCTCAAGGGTAGCGTTAGTCAATACGGTTCCTACTTGAAGCCTCACGCAGGTGGAGCGCTTGGCAAGCTCCTCGGCCATCCGCATATAGACCTCATAAAGTGGTGGTCGTGTCACTTTTTCGACCGATGCATGAGAATCTTCAGGAACGTCGATCAGATTCATCGGGTGCGTGTTAGAGGGCACACCGTCTTTAGAAATCATCGGCATAGGCCTAACCCGTGGTGGTCAATTCCACCTGAGCCCACCAAGAAAGACTTTGGCCTGAAGGTATTCCACTGGAGCCCAAGAATCCGTGAACATGCGGCCAGCAGCCCTAACATCCGTTTGTGGCCAGCCTAACTCAGGAAGCACATGTAGGTCTTGGGTTGCTAGCACGACTAGGTTCTGCGTTACGAGTGGTCCGGCACCGGAATCCGTAACATAAACTCGAACATCTCCAAAAACTTCGTCGAGTGTGGCTCGAAATCGCTCTAGGAATCCCCGGCCAGGACCACCAACTGGCGAAAGCACATTCGCCAGGAAAAGTCCGCGTGGTGAAAGCCGCTCTCTCATATCAACCAACGCCTCCTTGGTCACCATTGTCCAAGGAACCGTCAGTAGATGATCAAAAACGTCCAGGTAGACCAAATCGAATGTGCGCTTTGTACTCCGCAAATAGACGCGGGCGTCGTCATGGATGATGTGGATATTTGGATATAGCTGTTCCCCATAGGCAAAGTACCTCTTGGCTAGCTCCGTTACGACTGGATCGATCTCCACTACCTCGATACGCATATCAGGCCTAGATCGCTGAAACGATACAGGTAAAGAGAGCGCAGCACCTCCCAGTACAAGCATGGATTCAATGTCCTGAATCACTGGACCCAGCAACTCCTGACTCAACCGCACGTAATCGTGAGCGGGCTCCCCGGTATCAGAGTACTCCGCCGATGAAGAACCCCCGTTCTGAAACATCTCTCGAACTAAACGACCTCCCTCCCATTCGTGTTCGATCACCTGAACGGAAGAGTACAGCGTCTGTTGAGCATGCAGCGTGTCTGGATCAGGTCGCGCAACAAGGTGCCCAAGGGCCCCAGCCATAAGAGCCGCAAGGAGAAGATGAATTTCAGGCATTCCACGGCCGAGGACGCGTCCGGAAAGAACAGCCATTACGAGCAGGCTGGCAGCTGTAAAACCTAAGAGCACCGGGAGCGGGAGTGCCGGCAATAGCACGAAGCCTGTGAGAAAAGTACCGCCAATCGAACCAGCCGTTGCCGCGGCACTCATATCTCCCGCGCGTTTTCCGACGGCACCAAGGCTCTCCGTATCTGCCTGTACGAGGTAGGGAACAACTGCACCTAAACAGAGAACCGGAGGCGCGAATAAGATCATCGCTGTTACTACAGCTCCCGGAATAAAGCCTAAAGCGTCTCGGGCCACCCCGGGGAGGCCCTCCCCGAACAGAGGTATCAAGCCTGTAAAACCGGCGATCGCAAGAACGGTCGACAACGGTACTACTCCAGCATCGGCAAGCCTCCCGCCGATATAGTTGCCCAGCGCTAGAGCAGACAGGATGACCCCTATGACTGCGGTCCAGGGCACAGCTGACAACCCAAATACAGGAGCGATTAAACGCGCTCCCGCGATCTCAATCGTCAGAACCGCAAAGCCAGATCCGAACGCTAGTACGAAAAGCCCAATACGGCGAGCGCCCGAACGATGGGGTTGAATCGAACGATTATCGTCTGTTAAGAGTGCTGCCATGGCAGACCAATTACATCTCAACGTGTTAGGGTCAAGCCGACCGCGACATTAGTTAGGTCGAGAAGATCAACTGGGCGTGGCTCTGCTGCAAAGCCCCACACCTATATGGCGGATAAGAGAACCTCTAGAAGTTCCTGGAGTGTTGTCTGGCCTCGATCCTTAGCATACCACCGTCGGATGACCCTGTATCGTTCTCGAGACGGCATTGCTAGCCCCTCCGTCACCAACCAGGTCTGGATCTCTTCAGGTCGGGGTCCCCACCAACCAATTTCCTGAAAGCCTTTGTCATATGCCATGACAACGGGTATGGAGCGACTCCGTCCATTCGTGAGATGTGCGTCCATTAGGTCAAGATTCAAGTCCCGACCTAAGACCCGGAAATCCCACCCCAGTTGGTCTGCGAAGCGAGCGATAACAGGCAAAGTGTTGACCGCATCACCGCACCAGTCCTCAGATAGAGCCAGCAAGTACGTGTCCGCAGGCAACTCGCGCGCCTGCAAAACTATTTCATCAGATACACGAGCACGCTCGTAAACGTCGTGCCATAGTTGGCGGTTCTTCTCGACGCCTGTGAGATAGTCTTTAAATGTATCAGCGCTCTCGAATCGCTCTCTATTCACTCCTCTAATTCCTAACGTCGGATAGATATCCAAGGCTTATCCGCAGATCTCTGTGCGACAATCTTTTCTTCATCTTCATAGACAAGCTAGTGGTTCTGCTTTGCAGCCTTCTTACGTTGATTCGCGTCGAGAATTCGCTTTCGTACGCGAATGGCCTCCGGAGTCACCTCAATCAATTCATCATCTTCAATGAACTCGAGCCCGAGTTCGAGTGTGATTAAGCGCCGGGGTTCCAGTTTGATATTCTCATCGGATGCGGTAGTTCTCATGTTGGTGAGTTTCTTCTCCTTAGAGACATTGACGTCCATGTCCCCCGGACGTGCATTTTCACCCACAATCATACCCGCGTAAGCCTCTTCCCCGGGGCTGACAAAGAGAGTTCCACGTTCCTGAAGCCCAAAAAGAGCAAATCCTACTGCCTTGCCCTGACGGTCTGCCACCATAACTCCACGCGAACGCCCCTTAAGTTGGCCTGCCCAGTTATTCCAAGAGTGAAAATTGTGATGCAAGATGCCCTCGCCTCGGGTGTCCGTGAGAAACTCAGAACGGTATCCGAACAGCCCGCGGGCAGGCACGGAAAAGCGCAAGCGCGTAGCCCCCGAATCCCCCATCGGCCGCATCTCGATCATTTCACCCTTTCGGGATCCCAACTTTTCAATGACAGTGCCGACCATCTCAGAAGGAACCTCCACTACCGCTTCCTCATAGGGCTCCTGAAGCTGTCCCCCCTGTGTAGTTCGGGTAACAACCCGAGGCCGAGATACCTGGAACTCGTACCCCTCACGCCTCATGGTCTCCATGAGAATTGCTAGATGTAATTCCCCTCGGCCGCTTACCGTAAATGTGTCCGGCTGGTCCGTCTCCTCCACGCGCAAGGCAACGTTGCGTTCTAATTCGCGGAAGAGGCGCTCCCTAAGTTGTCGTGTTGTGACGTAGGACCCAGCCTGTCCCGAAAACGGGGAATTATTGACTGTGAAGTCTACCGACAGTGTCGGCTCTTCGACAGCAATCCCATGCAGTCTCACACGGTTTTCTGGATCTGTAACGGTCTTGCCAATCTCAACCGCGGCCAGGCCTGCGAGTGCCACGATGTCACCCGCCTGTGCCTCCTGCACTTCGACTCTCTCAAGTCCGCTGAAGGTGAACAGCCCTGACACCTTCGCACCTTCGGCTTCTTCTGGATCATCAACGATTCCAGCAGGACCTAGATTGAGCAGCGTGACGCTGTCTCCCACCTGAACTTTGCCACGCTCTATTCGTCCGATAGCGATGCGCCCCACATATGGTGAGTGATCTAACGTGGACACGAGCATCTGGAATGGGGCTTCCTTATCAGCTCTGGGCTCAGGGAAATACTCTACGATTGTCTCAAAGAGGGGGCCGAGGCTATCACCAACCGCATTTGCACTCTCCGAGGCCCAGCCATCTCGCCCTACTGCATATAGGAATGGCGCATCGAGTTGCGTATCCGAAGCCTCTAGGTCCATGAAGAGTTCTAAGACCTCGTCATGCACCTCTGCAGGTCTCGAGTCTCGGCGATCGACCTTATTAATAACCACGAGTGGAGGAAGGCCGACCTCAAGAGCCTTTCTCGTGACAAAGCGTGTCTGCGGCATTGGACCCTCAGCAGCATCAACGAGGAGCACAACACCGTCGACCATGCGCAAGATGCGCTCTACTTCACCTCCGAAGTCCGCGTGACCTGGAGTGTCTACAATGTTGATTTTCACTCCGTTCCATACTACGGCTGTATTCTTTGCTAGAATCGTGATGCCGCGCTCTCGCTCCAGAGGATTGGAGTCCATCACTCGCTCTTGCACTGACTGGTTCTCACGAAAAACTCCGGCCTGACCAAACATTTGGTCTACCAAGGTTGTCTTGCCGTGATCAACGTGCGCGATAATCGCGATATTTCGGATATTCATGACGGGGAAAAGCTAATGCGAAAACCAAGATGACCGAGGATGTTAGCGCAGGGCCCACCGTGTAAAACTAGCCTTCCGGGAGCTCTTACAATTACTTCCTCTTTATGCTTTTGAAGCAAGAGGAGCCTGAATTAGGGTACCTGTTCCATAAGGCCATAGATGACTGACCTCAGTTGGATGGACACAACTGGCAGGAGCCTAACTACATGCCCCTCACTTCGAACTCTCAGAGGTCAAAAGACCACACTAGTCTCCAAGGACGTACGCAAAGACTAGAGGGGCGACGATCGATGCATCCGAATTAATCTCGAACCGTGGTGTCGCTACATCGAGCTTGCCCCATGTGATCTTCTCATTCGCCGAAGCGCCTGAATAGCCACCGTACGAGGTTGCTGCATCAGTGATCTGGCAGAAGTAACCCCACATTGGAACGTCACGACGGAGATCCTGGGTGATACATGGAACGGCACAAATGGCGAAGTCCCCCGCAATCCCTCCGCCAATCTGGAAAAGGCCCACAGAAGATGGTACTCCATTGGTGTGATGATCCTGGTACCACTCCATAAGATCTTGGAACTGCTCCGTCCCAGTCTTGACGCACTGGTGATCCGGTAGATCACCCAGTATCACGTTGGCCGCAAACATGTTGCCCGTAGTTGAATCCTCCCAACCCGGCGTGTAGACCGGTATGCCAGCTTCTTTCGCAGCCAACACCCACGAGTCTTCTGGATCCACCTGGAAATGTTCTAGCAGAGAGTCGTCTTCTAAAATCTCAAACAAATACTCGGCGGGTGTGCGCCGTTCGCCAGTGCCCGATGCAAGCTGCCAACACTCCAGCAAACGGGCCTCAATGTGTCGCATCACCGCTTGGGGAATGCACGTGTCTGTAACACGGTTCATGCCGCGCTGGAACAAGGCTGCTTCGTCACCTGGTGACAAACTCCTCCATGAGGGCACAACCTCATAATCCCTATTTGACACGAGATTGAATACGTCTTCCTCAAGGTTGGCACCAGTGCACGATACGGCATGAATCTTTTGCTCCCTGATCATACGAGCCAGACTAATTCCAAGCTCACCGGTGGACATCGCGCCAGCCAAAGTGACCAGCATCTTCCCGCCTTCATCAAGGTGCCGCTCGTACGCCCTAGCAGCATCAAGCAGCTCGCGAGCATTGAAGTGAAGGTACTGCCGCTCTATGAAGTTGCGGATCTCGCCCAACCAAGCCTCCTGCATCACACTGCGGTGCGCAAATTCTAGTCTGTCAGGGATGTTCTGGCGATAAAGCAGGAGTCATAATCATGATGTTCTTCCAATCCTTCTCCCACGTACCGGGTGACTCTTCACCCTTTATGATCAAGCAAGGGCAGCACACGCTACTAGCTCACCGGTCGCTCTTTGCGAAGCACCTCACCGGCCCGGTCTCCCGTGAACTCTCCATCACGGATCGCGGCACGTCCATTCACGAACACATGCACCATTCCCTCAGCATAATGATGCGGATCGGAAAAGGTGCCAACGTCTCGAACCGTATCCAGATCGAAGACCACAACGTCGGCAGTCATACCGGGAATGAGAAGACCACGATCGGACACACCAAAGACCCCAGCTGGAAGAGAGGTCATACTCCGAATTGCTTCCTCTAGGTTGACCGTGCCCTTTTCCTCAACGTAGAGGCGAAGCTTGCGAGCGAATGCACCGTACGCCCGGGGATGAGGCACACCAACTCCGAATTCCGGGAGCGCCCCATCTGATGAGGTCATCGTCCACGGCTGAACCATGAGCGCCTCCACATCAGCATCGATCATATTGAAAGAAACGATTCCAGCTGAGCCACCTCTGATTAGGTCAGCCGCTGTATCGATGGGGTCCTGTCCACGCTCGGTCGCAATATCACTTAGCAGTCTACCTTCGATTGAAGGATCAGGTGGATATCGGCGGAACTGGATACGGTCCGCTCCTCCCCTTCGGGCTAGGCCCTCAATCATGCCGTCCCGAATTAGCTGCATCGTTTCTGGGTCTCCCATACGCTCTAAGAGCGCTGTTCTTCCGCCATCCTGGGACCACCGCGGAAGCAATGCAGCATCAAGTCCCGTGCTCGAGGCCGTGTAGGGATATTGGTCAGCGTAGACCTGAACTCCTTCTGCTCGCGCCTGCTCGACCCTTTGCACAATCGCTGGACCGTAACCCCAAACTTCCGGCCCCAGCGCTTTCACGTGCGTAAGAATTGTCGGAATGCCCGCAACTCGGCCTACGTTAATCACCTCTTCGACTGATGCGATGAGACCAACGCTGTACGTAGACTCGTCCCGGTGGTGGCTCTGATATACTCCACCATACGGGGCCACTTCCTTAGCTAACTCCTCGAGCTCTTCGGGTGGCGCATAGCTCCCCGGCACATAGTAAGTGCCCGATGAGAGTCCCCAAGCACCCGCCTCCATGCCCACCGCTACCATCCGCTTCATGCGCTCTAACTCAGCCGGCGTAGCCTCACGTTCCTCTTCACCCATCACAGACCGGCGTAATGAACCATGCGGTACCATCTGTGCCACGTTGACTCCTAAGCCATCGTCCAACAGCGAGGCACGCTGCTGTGACATGTCTACAGGACCACCTCCATCTGGATTCACGAACACGGTAGTCAAACCCATCGCAAGTAACGGCTCTCCGTGGCTCAATCCTGGAGTGGCGAGGCCGGGGCCAGAATGCGAATGCGTATCGATAAAACCGGGTGTCACATACAGGCCTGTAGCATCAATAACCTCGTCGGCTACTGCATCCCCCAGGTCGCCCACTGCTTCGATTTGGCCTCCCCGAATTAGCACATCAGCCGTGAACCAAGGGTTGCCGGATCCATCCATTACACGGCCGTTCCGGATAAGGGTTGTCCGGTCCTGAGCAACGAGATGGGATACGTTAGAAATACCCAGAAACACCAGTAGCAAGCAGCGTAGCAGACTCAAGACGATCTCCGATTGTTTAGCTATGATAAGGCGAAAATACACTTCCACCTTAGGCGAAGGAAGCACGGCAACTTCGCCGAAGCAGGCTGATGGATACGATATCCCACAAGGTCGACACCGCGCTTGGCAGGATAACAGGACGTTGGCATACGACCTTCGGGCTACATTGGGGTTGCGACAATCCTGAACTGTCCTCATGGTCGCCGTATAGACCACTCTTCATAAGAAACTCGGCTCGCACTGGAACACCTGGGAGAAGCTGACATGGTAGCTCGACTTTTCGGCGCACTAGGTGCTATTGCCCTAGCGCTTTTAATAGTCCCTCCAAAGCTAGCCGCAGACCAACAGGCCAGCCTCGACCTTGAACCAGTCACCACCGTTGAAGGCATCACCGAGTACCAGCTTGATAATGGCCTTAGGGTGCTGCTCTTTCCCGACCGCAGTAGGCCTCAAATCACAGTCAACATGACGTATATGGTCGGGTCGAGGCACGAGGGATACGGTGAGACTGGGATGGCACATCTCCTCGAGCATATGCTCTTCATGGGAACTCCCGGTCACCCTGACATCATGCAAGAACTAACTGAAAGAGGGGCCCAACCAAACGGCACAACATGGTTTGACCGCACGAACTATTTTGAGGTTTTCCCTGCCTCTCTAGACAACCTCGACTGGGCACTCGATCTAGAGGCAGATCGGATGATCAACTCATTCGTGAGGAGTGACGACCTCGAATCAGAAATGACAGTTGTCCGAAATGAGATGGAAGCCGGAGAGAACAGTCCACAGGGAATTCTTCGCGAGCGCACCCTATCGACGGCCTACCTCTGGCATAACTATGGGAAGTCGACCATAGGAGCACGTTCCGACGTTGAGAACGTGCCGATCGAGCGCCTACGCGCGTTTTACAGGAAGTACTACCAACCCGACAATGCAATGCTTGTAGTAGCGGGGGACTTCGAGCGTGAAGTCGCGCTTGATCTGATCCTGGAAAAGTATGGGAGTATTCCTCGGCCTGATCGCACGGGTGTTAATCGTCTGTATCGCACTTACACTGCCGAGCCCGCTCAAGATGGAGAGCGGACCGTGACCCTCCGGCGAGCAGGAGAGGTCCAGTACGTGACGACGATGTACCATGTCCCTCCCGGCTCTCACCCCGACTACGCCGCAATCGACATACTCTCATTCATTCTCGGTGACACCCCATCGGGTCGACTTTATAAGGCGCTGGTCGAGACACAAATGGCTACACGTGCTAGTTCAACTGCGTATCAACTGCGGGAAGCCAGCCCGCTATTACTTTCTGCAACGGTCGATACAGACCATGACCTCCTCCAGGTTTTAAATGTGATAAACGGGACTGCCCAAGGCATAGTCGCCGAGCCAGTCACTCAGGAAGAGGTTGAGAGAGCCAAGACTGCTTTATTAAGCGGCATCAATCAGTCTTTCAGTTCATCGGTGAGCATAGCCCTGCAGCTATCGGAATGGCAGTCGATGGGGGACTGGAGACTATTTTTTCTGCATAGGGATAGGATTGAAGCTGTGACCCAAGAAGATGTGAACCGAGTCGCACTCTCCTACCTCAAACCGGATAATCGCACGGTTGGCCTCTTCTACCCGACCGAAGAAACTGATCGGGCTGAATTGCCTGCTGTTCCAGATATAGAAGCCATGGTCGATGGTTATGTGGGACGTGAAGCCATCGCCGAAGGAGAAGTCTTCGATCCTACTCCGGCTAATGTCGAGTCACGCACTGTGAGGTACACCCTCAACAACGGGATCGAGGTCGCGCTCTTGCAGAAAGAAACGCGTGGTGATGTGGCGTTAGTCCGAGTGCGTTTCCATATGAGCGATGAAGAGTCACTCGCAGGGCGTGTGACGGCCGGTCAGATAGCAGGCACTATGCTTATGAGAGGTACAGCTACCCGGACGCGACAGGATATCCAGGACGAACTCGACCGCCTCCAATCCTCTGGTGGAGTCAGTGGAGGACCCGTTGTCGCTTCTGGTCAGTTTCAAACTGAAAGTCAGAACGTAGGGGATGTGATCCGCCTGCTTTCAGATATCGTGCGCGAGCCAAGTTTTCCTGAGGCAGAGTTTGATATCGTCAAGGAACAGCGTTTAGCGGCGCTCGACCAGACACGAGGGGAACCTCAGCCACTAGCACAGCGAGCTCTAGCGCGTCATATGCAGAACTATTCTTCGGAACATCCCAATTACACCAAAACTCTAGACGAGGCCTACCAGTCCATCGAGGCTACCACTCTCGAAGACGTCCGAGCGTTCTATGAGGATTTCTGGGGTCCACAACGTGCAAACATCGTCATTGTGGGAGACTTCGAGGAGGATGAGGTACGGGAAACGATTGAAGCGTCTTTCCAGGACTGGGAAAGCCCCCATGCATTCGCTCGGGTTGATGCGCCTTTCTACGAGCCACCGCCTGAAGACATCGTCATTCAGACACCTGATAAAGCAAATGCGGTTTTCATAGCCCAGCAGAATTTGGAATTAAGTGATACACACCAGGATTATCCTGCTCTAGTTCTAGCAGGCGACATGATCGGGGGTGGCTTTCTCAATTCTCGTCTGGCACGCCGAATCCGGGTCGAAGAAGGTCTAAGCTACGGAGCGCAGGCATACATCTCAGCTCACCCGATAGACCCGGTGGGTCAATTCATCGCCATGGCGATCTCTGCCCCAGAAAACACCGAGGCAGTCGAGGTAGCTTTCGTGGATGAGATGGAGTCTATCCTCAGTGAAGGCTTCACTGAGGAGGAACTTCGAGCCGCGAAACAAGGCTGGGTCGAACAACAGCAGCTAGGCCGTGCATCTGATTCTAGTCTAGCTGGACTACTCTCAAATGGCCTTTACTTCCAGCGTACATTGACCTTCGATCAAGAGTTCGAGGAGCGTGTTGCAGCCGTAACTCTTGAAGAGGTTAACCAGGCCACCCAGGATCACCTTGACCTGGCCAAAATGACCATCGTGAAGGCTGGAGATTTCGCCGATAATTAACGCCGGCTAAGGTAGTCAGCTCTCTTCAACTTCTATGTAGCCGTTCTCTACTAGAAGTTCGTTTAGTCTTGGCTCACGGTCAGTGAGCGTAGTTTTCGCAATCTCGCGAGCAAACTCGATCCGGTGCACCTCGCTCACTTTATCTAAGATCGCGATGGGGGCACCATACCTGAGTAGGATGCGTTTAGCGTCGACCGCTACTGAGTCACTCAAGGCAGTTTATACACCGGGAGAGGTGGGTAGGAAGATAGCGAACGATAACAAAAATAGGTGCGAGTGATCTAGAGGAACCGCCTAGTGAATGGGACCGGAGGGACCGGAGTCCCCTTCCTCATCTAGCGAGTCACGAACAAGCCCAGGTACGACGAGCGGTCCGGTGAAGTGAAAACGTGGCACTTCCACTCGAAACTCTCGCCCGTCAGGTCGAACAAAGGTGTAATAACCCTCCATATACCCTGCCGGAGAACGCAGGACACAGAAACTCTGATACTCGTGTGAGTCTCCAGGCTTGAGGAATGGCTGTTCACCGACTACGCCCTCACCGTCCACCATCGAGTCGCCGTCCACAAAATCGTGGATCCGCCAATGGCGGAAGAGCAATTGTGCGGCCGCGTCACCTTCGTTCGCCATGTTGACGTGATAGGAGAACACAAAAGTGCCGTCCGACGGATCAGAATCCGCCAGTGAGAAGCGTGGCTGGACGCTTATCCTTATACCCTCTGTGGCTTTCTCGTATTCCATGGCTTATCCAATCTACAATTTATCATAATAGCCCTGACTCACACACCTGCCTGGGCACAAGATCACACTTCTGGAAAACTAGCTTCAAGATGTGTAATCAAAAGTTACTTATCTACATGCTGTCGACTCTATATAAAACGCTTGATATTTTCGATTAATGACAATGACCGGCCCCTACTCCCGATCAGTCGAAGATTACCTCAAGGCGATCTACAGCCTTTCGGAGGCAGGTGACGCGGCTTCAACCAGTGCCATAGCTGAGACACTCGATATACAACCAGCTTCCGTAACCGGAATGGTCAAGAAGTTAGCTGAATCCGGGTTGCTGGAGTATTTACCCTATAGGGGGGTTCGGCTAACAAAATCAGGAGTGCGGGAAGCACTACGCGTTGTACGCCGACACCGGGTTCTGGAGACGTACCTATGCAAGCGCCTCGGTTTTAGTTGGGATGACGTACACGGCGAAGCAGAACGATTGGAACACGCAGCATCCGACGAGCTCATCGAGAAAATGGCAGCGGCCCTTGAATTCCCTCTTCATGATCCCCATGGCGCACCTATCCCAACTAGTTCTGGACACATCGAGGACACAAATCTCTTAACACTAGCTGATGCACAGCCCGGGAAGCATCTGCGGATTCGAGCAGTTCGGGACGAAGACTCAGCTGATCTCCGATCAATGGCGGCTGAAGGGCTCGTTCCCGGCGCCCATGTCATAGTCGCGGCTGCACAGACAGTGACAGGGTCGGTGCAGCTCAAGTTGCAGAACGCTGATGACAGGTCCAGATCTGTTGAAGTTGAAGACGAACTTGCCCAACAGATATACGTGGTTCCTGATGAGGGTTAAGAAGCTAGCTACGGCAGGGCATTAGAGCATCACACTGAAGGGCAGAGCGGGATGCTTCCTTGACCGGCGCTAATCACCTCAAACTCCCTGACAAGCGTCGCTCCTAGTACGCCTAATCCGTCCCCTGTTAGGCTAGAAACACGCACCCCACCGGAAGGATTGAAGTTCCCCCCCCTTAACCAGTTCACCAAGTTGCGGTCAGCTGCCCCAATGGACACTTGTGCATCGGTCCCAGCTGGAAGACCGGCCTGTAACCGAACTGTCAGTTCATTGCTCAGATCACCGCGCTGGAAGATGCCAAACTCGCTTGGGAAGACGACTGTCGTATCTGCAGCAGAAATCGAAAGTCCAAGCAGATAGAGAGGTTCCTCATCCGCATCAATGCCTTCCGGTGCGAGAGCATAACTCAGTCCGCTGATAACGGTCTCATTGATGTAGGCCCACGCCCCCTGCGACCTAGACCAGCTGAGTGGTAACAGCGTATTAGGCTCGCTCCTACAACTCGCACTGACACCGTTTAATTGAAAGTCACCGGGGACCGTAGTGGCGCCATAAAGTGTGCCACCGTTTCCTAAAACAATACTGACCTCAAGCTCATCTCCAGATCCGAGATGCGGTGTAAGTGCGGAATTTCCAAGGAAGCAGGTGCCCTGAGCACCCCTTGGCCTTGTCTTGATACAATCAGCTGTGGTTCCTTGAGTGAAGTCCAGAACAAGGCCATCAGAACGAGTCACAGTCACCACCGCATTTTCAAAAGTGCGTCCGCTCGGCACCCCACCTGCTCCCGTACCATGTAAGAAAGCTTTGACCTGGTTGTTGTTAAGATCTTCAGCAACGACCACGTAAACTTCAGCAACGACGAGATCTTCAACATCGACAACCGTGACTTCAGTAAGTTCACAGCCAGTAGTCGTCAGAATACAAAGAAACAAGAATCGCTTCAGCGCCTGGCTCATCAGAAGGCTACCTCTAGCCCAAAAGTAGGTAGCACCGGAAACATCGATATTCCAGACCTTACAGGTGGCTCTTGTTCGTACTCATAGAAGTAGAAGAGCGGATTGCGCTGATTGTAGATGTTCAGGACGTTGAGAAAAGGGGTGAGTGTGCCCCATGACTTTTCGAAGCTCCTTCTCATGCTGAAGTCGAGCCGATGGTACGCGGGGAACCGGGAGCTGTTGCGATCAGCCAAAGCAACTGCATAAGCTCCACCATATTCAGGACTTCCACCTCCGTTCCACCAAAGTGTTCTGTCCTGCACGAAGTGTGGCCTATAGAACGTGTAGGACCCCACCGCACGCGTGTACGGCACGCCGGTACCAAGATTGAATCGCAGCCCTCCTTCCCATCCCCATGGGAGCGGATAGCTAAGGACAAAATCCAGATCCAACCTACGATCGAAGATCGGGGGATATGTGAATTCTTGGTTCTGCTGCAGTGGGAAGAGAGGGTCAGGGAATGTGCGCTCGGCCTTGAGCAAGGAGGCCGCAACCCAACCCCTTACGTCACCTGTCTCTTTCCGGATAAGTAAATCGGCACCGCGCGAGAATCCGTCACCGACCAAAAGATCGTCGCCCTCATCATTAGGATCATCCGCTGTATTAAGTCCGACAACACCATCAAATGAGCGGACGTACCCCTCTAAAGACCAGAACCAGTCTGCCCCCAGATAGCCCTCAAGTCCCATCTGTACTTGATCGGAAATGATGTACGGCGTGGTTTCCCCAGCGAGCGTCCAAACATCAAGCCCTAGTGGTAGCTCTTCGTCTCTGATTGAATGGACAAACTGGGTATAACGCCCGACTGCCCCCTTAATAGCGGCGTTACCACCTGCAAAGAAACGCTTGATCGCTAATCGGGGCGCAGGCTCGCCTGCCCAAGAACCCGGATCAGGACCCCATGCGTCAAACCTTACACCAAGTTCTATGAGCCACTCAGAGGGCACCGCCCAGCGAGTCTGCGCGTATGTCCCGAGAAGCACTCCGATTCCATCAGTATCTAGAAACTCTGTCCCGCCCGTTGCAAAGCGGTTCAGGTAAGACAGACGCTCGACGCTCGAACCGAGTTGTAGTGACAGATGCTCCGTCGGTCTAGTATCTAAATCTACTCGAAACTGCCCTTGCTGAATTCGACTACTGAATTCAGTGTCGTTGAAGTCCGGGAAGGAAAGGCCAGTTCCATATCGGCTATAGTTGGCCCGCACATCGAGAGAGCCTCCCCCAGACCTCGGATGAGTCCACCGAAGGCCGACTAGATCATTTCCCCAATCCCAGTCGAGTAGAAGCGGAAAACCGTCATCTAAGTTCGTCAGTGCAAGAACATCTTGACCTGAATACGCTGTCAGCGTGATCCGATCGCCAGAATGTGTCCAACCTTCAAAAAAGGTCTGGAAGTCTTCAAGGTGGTATGGAAATTCGAAAGCCGGTTTCAGTAGGACATCGAAATAGGACCGTCGAGCGGACCCCCGATAGCGCAAGCTACTGAGGCCCAATGCATTTGCGGCACCAGTCGGAATCCGACCGTCGACTGCAGCGCGCGTCGCTAGAAGCGAAAGACCAACATCTGCACCGAAATCAGAGTCGCCCGGACTAGATTCGATCTCGAGGACAGACGAGACTCGTCCACCGTGCTCGGCAGGAAACCCCCCGGACTGTAGTTCTACACGGTCGAGCATATCTACGTTGAAAACAGAGAAAAGACCGCCAAGGTGGAACGGACTAAACACAGGGACACCGTCGAGGAGAATAAGGTTCTGGTCCTGTGATCCTCCCCGGACATGGAACCCAGCGGAGAAATCAGAAGTGGATACAACACCCGGCAGAACTTCTACAGCACGAACCGGATCCGCCTCCGCTAATCCTGGAATGGCTCTGAGTTCGGCTAGATTCAACTCGCGAACCGTGACTCCACCAAGTTCTTCGAAGCGAGCCCGTTGACGACTCGCGATAGCCTCAACGGAAAGTCCCTGGAGTTCTAGCGCACTCCTTTCCATCTCTATCTCGAGATCCAACGTCTCACTAGGCCCGAGCACAATCTCTTCAATCTGCTCTGCGTAGCCCAAAGCCACGACACGAACCGTGTAAGTGGCTGATGGGACGGAGTAGAGACGGAATAGGCCGAGCCGATCAGTCTCCGTTCCCGCAGTAACGCTCTCGTCAAGAAGAAGGGTCACTGTGGCCCCGTAGACCGCTGCACCTTCAACGTCTCGCACCTGACCTTGAATCGTCGCGTCTTGCGCATCCAGTTGCATTGGGACCAACTGAAGCAAGACGAACGTCCAAAATCCTGTAACTGCCCACCATCGTCTACTTCGAACCCGCGTCGAAGGCTTCAGGATTATATCGCTCCTCCCCCATCCTGGAGTACCGGGCAATTCAACTAAGTTAGCCGCCCAGAAATCATCCTTTGAAGAATTACCCCAACCCATACGGTTGCCGGTATTAAAAATATTCACAAGCAAAATGGCTAAGCCGCATTACTTCCATTTTTTGCAGACACTTCGGCTTGTAACACAGAAACCAGGAGTCTTCCGTTTGAAGCAAACCCAGGTGCTGTATACCAATGTTTCCGAACAAACTTATCGTGCTTTATAGCGGTTAAGCTCCCCTCATGCATAAGCCAGAACTCACGTGCCGATCAATGTAAAAGTGAAGCGCAACTAACTAGCTTTTACGAACAGTTCCATCCTCCCCTTGTGACTCATAGGCTCTGACACAATGGCCCCTCTTGGCCCAGTTGGCCTGCCCGGATCACGTCGCGCCCTAGTCCACCACATCATCTTCGACCATGACTCAGGGTGGGCGAAGTGGTTTGACATCGGGCTGCTCCTGGCAATCCTGGCGAGTGTCAGCGTGGTGATGATCGACTCAGTTGCAGACTTGAATGACAACTATGGTCCCCTGCTGGGACTCATAGAATGGTTTTTTACACTCATCTTCACGATCGAATATGTCCTTCGCCTCTGGTCCGTGCGTCGGCCCAGAGCATACGCCTTCAGTTTCTTCGGCATCATCGACCTGCTCTCAGTGATTCCCACCTACATCAGTTTGTTTTTGCCCGGGAGTCAGTTTCTGGCAGTTATCAGAGTACTCCGAATCCTCCGCATCTTCCGAATCCTCAAGCTAACACGATACGTAGGCGAAGCTGGCGTGTTGGGTGCCGCGCTCCGTGCCTCTCGATACAAGGTGTCTGTCTTTCTTGTTTCCGTGCTATCAATCGTAGTCGTAGTCGGATCTGTGATGTATATCATCGAGGGGCCTGTGGCGGGATTTACTAGTATCCCCGTAGGTGTTTACTGGGCGATTGTGACCTTAACCACAGTCGGTTACGGAGATGTTGTCCCACTGACTCCGATAGGTCAGGCACTCGCTTCGATCATCATGATCATGGGCTACGGTATTATTGCGGTACCAACGGGTATTGTTACTGCTGAACTGACTTCGCAAGTCAGAGTTTCCGCAAACACCAGCCGCACTTGTAAGTCATGCATGCACAAGGAAAACGACCCTAAGGCTTTATACTGCCCGAGGTGCGGTGAACCACTCGCATGACACGATCAGTTGGTTCTGATAATCGCGCCTAAACTCTCTGGCCAAAGAACTCAACTCAACGTGCTCCCATGGTTAATTTCTTCACTTGTGGCGCGAGGCCGATTGCTACAATGCCCGCGCCTCCGGTAATCATTGCAACCGTTCTGAAAAGGTCAGCTGGAATCATGGTTTCCAGTTGGCCAGCAACCAGGCCGGCAAAAAGGTTGCCGAGCGCGGCTCCCACGAACCAGATACCCATCATCTGACCGACCCGCTTCTCAGGTGAAAGCTTTGTGATTGCGGACAAACCTATTGGCGAGATGCAAAGCTCCCCAGTGGTATGAAGGAAATACGTCACAACCAACCACGCAGGGGATACCACATTGTCTACTGAGGCATTCGCGGCTCCCCATGCAATCACCAAGAAACCAGCGCAAAGTCCAACGAGCCCTAAGCCCGCCTTCATGGGAATCGACGGATCCGAGTTCCGTCGCTCGAGCGCAACCCAAAGCGAACCGAAGATCGGCGCACCAATGATGATGAATATCGGGTTCACTGACTGGAGCCAGGAAGCAGGTACTTCCCAGCCAAAAATCATACGATCCGTCAAGTCACGGGCGAAGAGATTTAAGGAGGAACCCGCCTGCTCGAAGCCAGACCAAAAGATCGCAATCAACAGAAAGAGCCAAAAAATGACTCCCATCCTCTTGTTCTCTTCTACCGTGTGCTGGCCGGCCGTCCAGAGATACACAAAGTAGAGCCCTACAATCCCAAGGACCCCATAACCCAGCATAGTCGCGATTTGTGCAAGAGATAATGGAATCACATCCATGGATACGAGCAACCCAAACACAAATAGCACTGCGACGATCGCGAAAAAGCTTCCAAAAAAACGACGGGACTTGGCCGCAAGCTCGACCGGACTGTCATCTGTCTTGAGCTTGCCAGCTTCTCCAAGGTGCTCAGCACCGATCTTGTACTGGATCAGACCCAGAACCATCCCTACCCCCGCTGCTCCGAAGCCCCAATGCCAGTTGCCACCTTCGCCGAGCGCCCCGGTAACTAGTGGTCCAAAAAAAGCCCCGATATTGATCCCCATATAGAAGATTGAAAATCCAGCGTCCCGGCGAGCACCGCCCTCCGGGTACAGATCGCCCACAACCGTGCTGACATTCGGCTTGAGAAGCCCCGTTCCACAGATGATGAATACCATGCCCAAGAAGAAGGCAGACGTTGTCGGGATCGCCATTGTGAAATGACCCAGGGCGATAATCCAACCTCCAACCCAGATAGCCTTTTGCTGACCCCATAGGTTATCCGCGACCCAACCTCCAGGAAGGGCTAGGATATACACAAGGCTGGTGTACAGACCGTAGATTGCACCTGCGGTAGCAACATCGAGTTCTAACCCAGGGTTCGCTGCATCTGTCGCAGTAACCATGAAGAGGATCAGAAGGGCCCGCATCCCGTAGTAAGAGAACCTTTCCCACATCTCTGTGAAGAAAAGCGTAGCGAGACCGCGGGGATGACCAAAAAATGTGTTATCTCGTGTCGGGCCGGATTCGGCAGTCATCATCACTAACTGAGGACTCCTGAAAAAGTAGTGGACATTCCAACAAGACCTTTCTTCAATTGAGTGTTGATACGCTCCCCACGCGAGAGGCGCTGATGACCGGCATCGTCCAGTGGCTGCTGGCAAACCCGATCTTTCTGATACCGATTCTGTTACTGGTAGCCATTTTGCTCTTTGCCATTCTAAAGAGGTTGATCAAGATGGCAGTAATCGTGGCGATAGCGAGCATCCTATACCTAGTGCTCGTAGAGTATTTCGGTGCTGGCCCATAACACGCCACTCCAAAACCGAGAGCCGCAATAGGCCAGGTATCCAATAAGAACAAATGCTGGTGAAATTCCGAATCGAGTGGAGCGACCCAAAAACAGCTGGTTCGTTTCAATTAGACCCGGTTCGTGACTGGCAACCTAGACGACCGCTCAGGCCCCTTCGCTTGCTGTGTATGCCACAGTCTCAACATCTTGGCGTAATATGCGATCGACCCAGTCGGCCCTGATCAAGCGAGAACGTCATGGGGATCCTAAAGTCGTTCAACCCTGCTAACCAAGAAATTGTCGGAGAAGTACGGGTCACGCCCCTCGTTGAGATCCCGGATATTATTAGTCGCGCCCGAGCAGCCCAGTCGCACTGGAACGCACTTGGGTTGGAAGAACGAGCGGCAATGCTAAAGAAGTCAGAGGTCATTTTTGATGAACGAATGCAGGAGCATGGAGAACTGATCACGAACGAAATGGGTAAGCCGATTAAGGAGGCCCTTTTCGAAGCTAAGTTCCTCGGAGTTGGTCTCGACCGAGAATTGGATGAAATCGTCGAAGCTCTGCAGCCCGACGTAATCGAGGATAGGGGTGTGCGCTCAACCGTGTACCACGATCCACTCGGAGTGGTCGGTGCAATCACACCCTGGAACTTTCCAATGTCGATGCCAAGCTGGATGCTCATGCCAGCACTAGCTGCAGGTAATACGGTGGTCTTCAAGCCGTCCGAAGAGACGCCTTTATGTGGACAGGCCTACGCAGACGTGCTGAATGAGGTGCTGCCCGAAGATGTGCTGATCGTCGCACACGGCGCGGATGACCAGGGAAAGGCGGTCGTTGCATCGGGCGTGGACATGATCGCCTTTACTGGTTCACGGGCTGTCGGTAAGCACATTCTGCGTGAAGCCAGCGGGACACTCACTCGGGTGGTGCTAGAACTCGGAGGAAAAGATCCAATGATCGTTCTCGAGGACGCAAACCTAGATAAGGCTGCACAGTTTGCAGCCTCGAACTCGTTCAGAAACGCTGGTCAGGTCTGCGTTTCGACAGAACGCATCTTTGTGCTTGATTCTGTCGCTGAAGAATTCGAACAGACTCTGGCTGAGTTGGCATCCGTAATGACCGTTGGAAGCGGGATCGAAGGTGCTGACGTCGGCCCGATGGTGAACGCTACGCAGCGCGACCACGTGCTGGGTCAGGTAGAGGCCGCCGTAGCCGAGGGTGCGACTGTACTGGCTGGAGGAAAGGGCCACCACGATAACTTTGTGACCCCCACGGTGCTCGCAGATGTCACAGGAGACATGGAAATTGCTCGGGCGGAAACATTCGGCCCAGTGGCGTGCGTGACTCGGGTTGCTTCGGTCGATGAGGCAGTTGAAATGGCTAATGACACAGCCTTCGGCCTCGGGGCTGTCGTCTTTGGTGGCGACGAAGAAGCGACTGCGTCAGTAGCCAGACGCCTAACGGCGGGGATGATTGGTATCAACCGTGGTGTAGGCGGAGCCAGTGGTACGCCGTGGGTAGGCGCAAGAGAGAGTGGCTTCGGTTTCCATAAATCAAAAGATGGACATCGTCAGTTCACACAGACGCGGGTAGTGACGCTCGCCCAGTAAGGGATGTGGTGTTTAGGCCCAATTCGTATACCGCCAGCAATTCTTCTAGCGCAGTCGGGACTCCAGTGTGTCCAGAATGTGCGCTCGCACCTGGTCCGTCGTGCCCGCCGATACGGCATCACCCGCAAGCACATGATTCTCAGGGTCTCCAGAATCTTCGACCAGATAGGTGCTTACAAGACCGGGGCGCAGGGTGGGAATTATACGCTCAGTCTCCATGGGATCGACGATTTTATCCTCTCGCGAGTAAATCACTAGGGTGGGGACTTCGATAACCTGAAGGTCTATCATCTTAACGTGCTCAACGAGGGCCATCATCGGAAGTAGCGCGCCCGGCGGGTAGCACGTAGTCCAGTGGGTTGCCTGATCCGCATTCCTCGGCTCGAAGCAGCGCTCAGGACCTAGAACAAGCCGGGCAAGCGCACCACCCCATGGCCAGAGGAGTAAAGGAGCCAACCTATCTCGAAGCCCCAAGTTCGGTGAGATAAGCACCAAAGCTGAGAGACGACCGCGCGCCTGTTCCTGCGCTGCCGCCCACAATGCGAGTGTGCCGCCGGTGGAGGTTGCAACAAGGACAACTTTTTCTCCAATCCTACCACCAATAGCAATAGCCTCTGCTGTATCAGCCAGCCAGTCCGCAGCTGAAGGCTCTAACATCGCGGCTCCATCTCGACCGTGACCCCGTAGCCGCGCAAAATAAATGTTCGCCTGCAGGTCATGCGCCAAGTCCGTGATGAGAGGCTCTACCTCATGCCGGTCCGCGGAGAAACCGTGTAAATACACAATTGAGACCTCCGTTCTCTCTCGAGCACCTGGATCTCGCCAGACAACCGCCTTCGAATCCCCAGGGCGCAGAGAGGGCACATTCCGTTCACTTGCAGCGATATATGCATCAAGGTCAGGACCCAGGCTGGGCTCAACCCACTCTGACTCGACACTGGGGCGCGGACCTAAGAGCCCAATGACTGTCACGATCGTAATTACGACCAAGAAGCGGTGGTTTCGACTTGAAAACAAACGGCTGGCTAGCCTATTAACGTATAGTGCTATAGAAGCTCTAGATTATCTAACCACCCATGAGACGGTAAACCCCCAGGGTCCCTAGCGAATCACCACACTCCCGACCAGGTTGTCGCAGCGGTCGATCAGATTCTCAAGCGGATGGTGGGGTATGATGCGACGACTCTTCTCGATCTGGGCTGGACCAGTGGTGTTGGCTAGTACCATGGCACTTCCACTTCAGGTTCATAGCCAGTCCGGAGCCACTGAAGGTGAGTGGAGAGTGTACGGCGGAGACGCGGGCCACACGCGTTACTCCGCACTGAGTCAGATCAATGCCACTAACGTAGGCAACCTTGAGGTCGCCTGGCGTTGGAGTGGCCGAAACTTTGGTCCTAACCCTTTCGCCCAGAACCAAACCACTCCGCTCATGATCGACGGAGTACTATACGCCACCGTCGGTATGAGGAGAGCTGTAGTCGCGATTGATCCCACAACTGGCGAAACCCTTTGGACGTGGACAATCGACGAGGGGATGCGTATCGAGAACGCTCCTCGCGTCAACTCAGGTCGAGGTGTCGCCTACTGGAGTGATGGGGCGGGTGACGACCGCATTTTTGTTGTGACCCCAGGATATCAACTGGTTGCGCTTAACGCCCACACTGGCTATCCGGTCCCGGTCTTTGGAAGCGACGGCGTCCTTGATCTGAATGAAAATCATCGGTCCCGAGAGGGCATCCCGCTCATCGGGTCGATTGGAGCCAGTTCGCCAGCTACCGTAGTCGGAGATGTCGTTGTTGTCGGGTCGGCTCACCACATCGGTATGCGGCCGCCTTCGATGGTTAACACCCCAGGTGATGTGCGAGGCTTCGATACCCGCACGGGCAACTTGCTCTGGACTTTCCACACAATTCCAGAACCAGGAGAGCCTGGGCATGAGACCTGGCTAGAAGAATCTTGGGCGTACACCGGTAATGCCTCGGTGTGGGGGGCGATCTCATACGATCCAGAAACAGGCTACCTATATCTCCCTACCGAGGCAGCAACAGGCGATTACTACGGTGGTCACCGGCCAGGAAATAATCTCTACTCCACCAGTGTCGTCTGCCTCGATTCCAGGACAGGCGAAGTCGTCTGGCACTTCCAAACAATTCACCACGATATCTGGGACTGGGATAATCCTTCTGCTCCTCTCCTCGCTGATATTCCGATCGATGGCCAGGAGAGGAAGATCGTAGCCCAAATCAGTAAGCAAGGCTGGGTATATGTTTTCGACCGCATAACAGGCGAACCGATCTGGCCTATTGAAGAACGACCCGTACCAGTCGGAGATGTGCCCGGTGAGTGGTACTCACCTACCCAACCATTCCCGACTAAACCACCGCCATTTGATCGCCAGGGGTTCAGTGAAGACGACCTGATCGACCTTACTCCGGAGATCAAGGCAGCCGCGTTGGAGGCTGCTAGTCAGTACCGTATGGGACCCATCTATACCCCCCCATCTCTAAGGGACGCACCCGACGGCACTCAGGGAACTCTATCCCTTCCGAGTTCCACTGGCGGAGCGAACTGGGAGTCAGGTGCAATCGACCCCGAAACGGGAATGATCTACATAGGCTCCGCTACCAATCCTTCGGTCCTTTCTCTAGTACCCGGTGGTGACCGGTCTGACATGCGCTACTTCGCTGGTGGTGGTAGAGCTTCTATCGCTCCTGGGATCTCCATTGTGAAACCACCATGGGGTCGTATCACAGCTCTGGATTTATCGACTGGTGAGCACGCTTGGACCATCGCAAATGGGGACACACCTGACTACGTCGCACAACGCCTCGACATTGATCCCTCGCTCATTCCTCGGACAGGGAAACCAACGCGTTCCGGTGTGCTCGTCACACGAACCTTAGTGTTTCATGGCGAAGGTGGTCGGGGAGACCCCCTCCTGCACGCCGTGAATAAGGCGACCGGAGAAGAAATAGCGAGAATTGACCTTCCTGGTTCGCAGGTCGGCCTGCCTATGACCTACATGCACGACGGCCGACAATATATTCTGGTCGCGGTCTCTTCGGGCGGCCAGGCTTCTGAACTGGTTGCGCTAGCTCTTGCTCTGTGAGTTGAAGCCTGGAGCGAACCTTAACTTCGGTATCTAACTACAGAACCACAGTAAAGTTAACGCTCCCAAGCCGAGTTTCTCAGCAATCCACCAGTTTAATCTGGTCAGGACTGTTGGGTACGACACATAAAAACTCGAATGGCTCTTCACCCTGGTCGGCCTCGTAACTGTGTGGGACACCCCCAGGAATAAAGACAACGTCGCCTTCCTTCACGTTGTGCTCCTCATCCCCAATACGGACCCGAGCGCTTCCTCGGAGCACGTACTGCTCATGCTCGACCTCATTGGTATGCATCGGCATTCCACCCCCAGGCTCCATAATGAAACGCCGCATGGCAAAGTTGGGTCCCTCGTCCGCACCTATGAGTATTTGACGCGTTGTACCAGTACCCGCGCTTACAACCTCGGCATCCAACGTGTCAACATTTCGAACAGACATTCGTCAGCTCCTGCTGAAATTTCACTGGAAAATTGAAGCGACATCGGCCAAACCGCAAAACCTAGTCAAAGCAAGAATGCGACAATCCGCGGACAAGGCGCACTCAGTCAAGCCGCCTGAACATGGAGATACGAAGCGGGGGGTCGATGGAGTAGTGAAAATGTAGGCGATTCTCGCCGTTAACGATCACATTTGACGTTTTCTGCTTGGTCTTCGGCCAATCGTGTCCTTGCTCGTTCTCTACGACTAGCACATCCGACTCCCCTAAATCCACTGACAACTGGTGAACCTGCACCTTCAGCTGCTCGAGTAGTCGCTGCTCAGTCTCACTTTGGACGTCGCCTTCTGCTTCAGCAACTAGTTCGTGACACTTGATCTTTCGGAAGCCTTCATCAAAGACTTCAAGGGGTAGCGATTCCTCGCGGTTACGCCTGAAACCAACTTCGTTTAAGGCAAGCGCGTCAAAATTAACATCAACGCTCTGGTACATTTTGCCATACCTACGGAAGATTGTCACAAGCCCCTCTGCTCAAGGACCTGGATCAAGCAGTGCCTCAAGTTCCTCCGGAGAGAGGTCACTTGCGGACCGTGAACCGATCCCATGAGGTGAACGAGCTTTCTTTCCTCGGGAAGCAGTAGTTCCGCCCTCGGATTGAGGGGCCCCTGCATAGTCAAAATCCGGAAGATGTAGTCGCTCAATAGTGCGACCCAAACGATGCTCCAGGCTTTTCATAGCTCCGAGATCAGCCGCAGTAACAAAGGTCACTGCAGTCCCCTTAGCTCCAGCCCGCCCTGTGCGTCCGATCCGGTGCACATAGTCTTCTGGATCGAGCGGCACATCGTAGTTCACCACATGACTGATGCCTTCCACATCTAGGCCCCTCTGGGCTACATCCGTAGCGACTAGTACACGTACCTTGCCCGTTGCAAAGCGGTCGAGCGCGCGCGTCCGCTGCTTCATGTGGCGATTCGAATGCATCACGTCTGTTGCAACCCCCTCCCGCTGTAGCCGTGATTCAAGCATGTCGGCTCCGGCCTTTGTCCGCGTGAATACGAGTACCTGGTCCCAGTCTGGTGCAGACACGAGTTCCAGCAGTAAGTCGGGCTTCTTGTCTGGCTTCACAGAGTAGAACACCTCTTCGATCCCCTCAGCGGTAGTCCCTGGAGGTGTAGCCTCTATCCAAATAGCCTCCTGGGTGATTCTCAGCGCGAGGTCGTGCACTCCGTGGGGCATGGTTGCGCTGAACAGCATGGTTTGCCGTTCACGGGGCATCCCCTTCAGGACCTGCTCAATCTGAGGACGAAAACCCATGTCGAGCATCCGGTCCGCCTCATCGAGAACTAGGTACCCAACGCCGCTAAGGTCTACCCGCTTTGACTGCATGTGATCTATAAAACGGCCGGGAGTTGCAACAATCACTTCAAATCCCTGCTCTAGCGCCTCAATCTGTGGACCATAGCCAACTCCACCAAAAATCGCCTCTGCACGAATCTCAGTCCCCTTAGCAAGACCTTGAGTATCATCTGACACTTGTTGTGCCAGCTCTCTTGTTGGGCAAAGTACCAAAACCTGTAAACCTTTACGTGAGCGGATCCGCTCAAGCGCAGGAATCATGAATGCAGCTGTCTTCCCGGTGCCAGTCTGTGCGATTCCTACGACATCAACACCCTCAAGTCCCGAAGGAATTGCTTTGGCCTGAATAGGAGTCGGGGTCTCCCAACCTAGAGCCTCGATTGCGGCAAGGCTCAGCTCAGAGATGCCCAACTCGTTGAATCCTGCGGGGTCCACTCGTGTTCGTCTTTAGGTGGGAGGCCTGTCTTACTAATGTGCCTAGGTTGGCTATGAGAAAGGTAACTAGCTTACTTGCCAGAGGTGTAGGTGGCGGACAAGTTGCCGCGCCACCGGAATTCGTCACTTCTCCATGGACACTAAAAAATCTAACTCCGACACGACTGGGGTTCTCTTCGTTTGCCTTGGTAACATTTGTCGGTCCCCTCTAGCCGAGGGAGTCTTCCAGCATCTCGTCGAAGAAGCTGGCGTCTCAGACGAGTTTGAGATCGACTCTGCCGGGACAGGGTCTTGGCACGTGGGCGAACGCCCAGACACGCGGGCAATAGCAGTCGCAGGGGCACATGGGATTACTCTCCCAAGTCGAGCGCGTCAGGTAACCCCTGAAGACTTAGATCACTTTGATTATGTCATAGCTATGGACCTTGAAAACGTCCGTAATTTGGAAAAAATGGCAGAATCAAGCAGAACAGACGTTCAAATCCACTTGCTTCGTGAATTCGATTCGGAGCATACGGGGGACGAGGTCCCTGATCCCTACTATGGGGGCGCTAGTGGCTTTGAAAAGGTCTTCAAGATCGTAAGCCAATCGTGCGAGGCCCTTTTGGCAGGACTTCTGACCTGACGACCCTACCGGGGGGCCAGATCACCCGAAGCGTATCAAGGGCACTGACAGAGGCGGGTATGGGCACCTGCATAACAGAAGCAACTCCGGTGGGTGGAGGCTGCATCAATAATGGATCACGTATTCAGACCGACACAGGTGCTACTCTTTTCCTTAAATGGAATCTCTCTGGGCCGCCTGGGATGTTTGAAGCCGAAGCTGACGGGCTAAGAGCTCTCCGTCGCGCAGACGCTCTACGAGTTCCAGAACCTATTGATTGGCATGACCACAGCTCGGGAGAATCTTGGCTCCTCCTAGAACATGTGTCCCGAGGCTCAGCCTCTCGGGAAACTGACGCCCAACTTGGGCACGGACTCGTCGCAATTCATTCGCACGACTCGGAGAAAGGATTTGGATGGCACCGGGACAACTGGATCGGTTCACTTCCTCAAGACAATGGAAGGAAGGGCCATTGGGGTCATTTCTGGCGCGACCAACGGATCGGAACACAGCTGGAAATGGCACGTTCACGGGGCCGCCTTGGCAGTGCTCTATTCGACCGGGTCTTGGAAGTCACACCTAAAGCTCTTCAGGACATAAAGAAAGCTGACCTTCTGCATGGGGATCTGTGGGGCGGCAATTGGTTCACAAGCGATTCAGGCGAACCCACCCTGATCGACCCCGCTGTATACTATGGTCACGGTGAGGTCGATCTAGCGATGTCTGAGCTTTTTGGAGGATTTGGCCCTGACTTCTACGATGCGTATAAAGAGAGGCATGGAATCTCCAATGCCTACTCAGCCTTCCGAAGAGACCTCTATCAACTCTACTACCTTTTAGTTCACGTCAACCTATTCGGATCCTCCTATGAGGCCCGATCAATAGAGGCGGCAAAGCGAATCTTGGCCGAACTAGGCTACTAGGTCGCAGACCCAGCTCCTGCCCCGGCCGCAAGCCGGGCAAAAGCATCTTCTAACACCTCGTCCGATGAAGCGAAGCTCATACGGACCCAATTGTCATTGCCAAACGCAGCTCCGGGCACCAGAGCCACACCTTGATCCTCCAAGATATGCGAGCACCACTGCGTTGCGTTCTGCACCTCATGATTGAAGAACCCGTCCACCCGAAAATAAAGGTAAAAAGCACCCTCTGGTTGAACGTAAGGAACCCCAGGAAGAAGATTCTCAATCTGTGTAGTCACGAGATTCCGGCGCCTCCGGAATGCAGTGTTCATATGGTCTACAGCGGACTTTGATGCTTCGATATCAGAGAACGCTTCCAAAGCTGCCAGCTGAGAAGGTGTTGCCGGGTTAGATGTAATCTGACTTTGGAGAGCCGTGAATTTCTTTGACAGATCAGGATCTGCATATGAAAAGCCAATGCGCCAGCCAGTCATTGCCCAGCACTTGGAGGCCCCGTCGATGAGCACATATGGACCGAGACTCGATTCTGGAAGATCAAGTATGCCTGGAGCTGTCTTTCCTTCGTCTCCGTAGTAGATAGACCGGTAAATTTCATCACTCACTAGACAGACGTCCCGGTCGCGCGCCCACTCTGCAATTGCCTGGAGCTCGGACATCGAATACACAGCGCCTGTAGGATTAGATGGAGTGTTAAGTATGAGGCCCCGTGTCCGGTCGTTCGTCACCGCCTCCAGGTCACTCGGGTTAATTTTGAAGTCTGTGGCCTCTTCACCTCTTACAACAACCGGCTCCGCGCGCGCGAGTTCTACCTGAGCAGGATAGGTCGTCCAGTAGGGCTCCACGATAAGGACCTCATCGCCCGGTCCAAATAGAGTGAAGGCTGCATTGAAGAGTGCCTGCTTAGCCCCAGCGGTCACTACCACACCCTCCCAGTCAGTGTGCCTGCCCGTGCTCTCCGCGAGAGAGGCGGCGATTGCCTTTCGTAGGTCTGGCATGCCGGCTGGAGGAGTGTAGCGAGTGCCCCCACCCTGTATCCCTTCGATTCCCGCATTCCTAATGAATTCAGGGGTGTCAAAATCGGGCTCCCCGGCGCTTAGGTTTAGAATATCTCTACCCTCACTCGCCAAGCGCTTCGCTAGAGAACTCACGGCCATAGTCGCCGATGGCTTAAGCTTGCTGATATTCTGACTGAACTGCATTGAACCTCTCCTTAGTTACGCACAGTCCAAAATATGGCGTTTGCAGCCTCTGCTAGGAAGCCGAAGAGCGGGCTGGCAACTCAGCGTGTCAGTGGACACCTTGATCGACTAATGAGCAAGCAACCACCCCAATTGTATTTCGACTTTGTCGACCCCATCTCGTACCTCATGGAAGTTGAGGTTCGAAAGGTTGAAAGTAGGTTATCCTGGAATTTCGAGCGGATTGGATTCGAATTGCGCCCCCCACCTCTTTCGGTCACCACGTGGGAGGATCCGACATGGTCTCCCCGTATAGTTACAGCCGGAAAACTCGCTGCTGACATTGATTTGACACTCGACCCGCCGCCACTGATCCCGTGGAGCCGCAAGGCTCATGAGCTTTACCTTTGGGCTTCAGAAAATGGGGTGGGTACCGAAGCTCGTAGCTCTATATTCAAGGCGTATTTTTTGCAGGGAGTGGATATCGGACGTATCGACGAGCTGGTTACGATGGCCCAAACTTGGGGCCTCGATCCTACTGAAACCAAGGCCGTTTTAGATGTGGATCGGTTCGCGAAGGCAGTCGTTTTGGCACGCACGGAAGCAGAAAGCAAGCAAATTGCTGAGGTGCCAACCATTGTGACTCCGGGAAATCAGCATATTCAGGGGTTCCACAACGACAGGGACCTCAGCACTTTACTCGGCAGCCCGTGACACGGGCATTTGCTTTATTGACTTAAATGAGTTGAACATGGCCGGCTATCAAAGAAAAACTGCTCTTTCCCCAGGCGAGGTGCTGGAGTGCGCTGACGAAGTATTACTGGAGTTTATTGGGCTCACACGATCCGAGACTTCGTCACACAGCACATCCTACGGTGGCGAGGAAGGTTCAGTAACTATCACCGCGCATCGTCATGGCCCCTACACTAGCGTCGTGGCGAATACCGACGGACTTCGCACATCACGGATAGACTACGAAGTCCAGCGCTTCTTGAATCGGCTCCCGTATGAGCCTGGCGATATGGGGGGACCTGGCTCTGGCGAGCCGTCCTAGCAAGCTTGTGGAAACTTTCGAAGAACTTAACGTCGCGCCGGAGCTGACTGAGGCCCTTGCTTCAGAGGGGATTGAACAACCCACCCAGCTTCAGGAAACAGTCATCCCCATTTTAAGCAAGGGCAATAACCTTGCGATAGCAGCAGCACCGGGCAGCGGGCTGATGGTGTCCTGGGCCGTACCGATCCTTGAGCGGCTTGACCCGGAAGGTGACACTGTGGGAGCACTCGTGCTCACTGCTACTCCTGAAGCCGCTGACCGCTTAGGAGAGTCCATTGCTCGTCTTTCCATGGTCAGTGGGCATTCTGTCGCAGCCCTCGGCTCTCCATGGAGCCTCCTTCACCATGCTCGGATCATTTTAGGCACTCCTGAGGCTGTACTTAAAGAAGTCGCCGAGGGAAACCTAAATCTCTCCTCAGTGAAATCGTTCGTATTGGACCAAGCCCAAGTGCTGGAGCGGTTAGGAACTCTAGATCAAGTCGAGCAGGTGATGGACTTCATCCCTGCCGAAGCCCAACGAGTCATAAGCTCACTACCTACTTCAGCGAGCGTTAGCGACTTCATCAGCCGGCACTTCCGTCGCGCAGTGAAAATCCCTTCCGCAGACTCAGCTCCAGCTCCCAACCGGGGGCAGGTGCGTTTTCGGGTGTCTTCAGCACAAAAAGAAGAGGCTGCGCTAGCAATAGCTGCAGAGATGCTCGCCGATCAAACAATCAGGCACTTGCTCCTCTTCTGTAGGAGTGAGGATCGAGCAGCTGATTTGGGGGACTACTTGACACTTCATGGTTACACAGCCGGGGCTCCGGGAGATACTTCAGTCCCCATATGGCTCGGCATCGATGCCCTCACGGCCAGAACCTCAGCTGACGGGATCGATGGGGTTTTCGTGGTCAGCTGCGACGTCCCGGTGGATCCTGATGCATTAGATCGTCGTCACGGCATTAGTCCAGACGGTGTTGTTATCGTGAGACCACGTGAGCTTGCACACCTTAAGAGCATTGGTAAGACGACAGGTTATGAGACTGTGCCCTTCCCACCACCCGCCGCAACACCCAACTCGCTCCAGCAGCTCAGAGACTCAATAGAGTCTGCAATTAAGGAGGTCGATAACGAAGCTTACCTCTCCGTTCTCGAACCACTCTTTGAGCGTTACGATCCAACGGAAGTGGCGTCTGCCGCGCTCGCCCTATTTCGTCAGCGTTCTCCTCAAACTAAACCAGAATCACCGGCTACCCGGCAAAGCAACTATGAGCCGATTATGACCCCCGTCTGGGCGAAACTCTTTCTCAGTGTAGGTGAGAGAGATGGGCTCACCCCGGGTGACATGTTAGGCGCAATTATCGGCGAGTCTGGAGTGGAGGGCAGCTCAGTCGGAAAGATCGACATCCGGGAAAGTCACTCTGTAGTCGAGGTTCATGACACAGTTGCCCACAAGGTGATTAAGGCTCTCAACGGAACATCTATCCGTGGCCGCGCAGTACGTGCCGATTTTGACCGGCCACGAAAGGGCAAGCCAAGGGTTCAAGACCCCCAATAACAAAAGGGGGCGGTCGCTCCTGGCGACACGCCCCCCTTTCACGGCTCAGGGAAGGTAGCTAGGCCAAACTTCCCAGCGGGGAACAGTTCTCAGCCTGTACCCCGTCCGATCTATTTACGAGGTGCTACTGAATAGCCCCCTTAAGACCCTTACCAGCGCGGAAACCGGGGGTCTTGGTGGCCGCAATGTAAATCGCCTGGCCCGTGCGTGGGTTCCGCCCCATACGGGCTTTACGGTCCTTCGCTTCGAAGGTGCCGAAACCGGTGATCTGCACGCGCGCGCCACCCTTTAGAGCGCTAGCGATAATGCCACCGTCCGGCGAGAACAGTGCATCCACTGCCCGTGACGCATCGGCCTTAGTCATTCCGGCACCACTGGCAAGGGCGTCCACGAGATCGGACTTGTTCATCTGGCAACTCCTAAAGCTGGATGATGTGTGAGGTCGGACAAAGCCGCCCCTTGTGCGAGGCCTGGTGAGCGGTCTCCGAAGAGCCCCCAAACCCTCGAAAAGCCCCGTAAAACAAGTGTTTCTAGGCGCTACAAGTCACGTAATGATCAACGGTATATGACCCGGTCTAGGGCGTCAAGGGAAAAAATGCTCAAAAACCCGCTTGTTTTCTGGCTTCCTAGTAGATCTAGCTCCACTCAGAAGCCCCTGAGATCAATCTTGCACGTAGCTATAAAAGCCACGTCTCATAACGATTTTCGCAATATAGACACTGTGAGCATTTTTCGAGCTACTCTTGTTCAGCTTTGTCGGAGGCTTCAAATAGCTCATGAACTACCTACTAGATTCGAGAGCTTCCCTCCAAAAAATCGGCAACGGCTGGGTACGGCTCACTAACCAGATAAGGTAGGTGCTTGGCACGCTGAGTGACTTACTCCGTCTACCAGCTCATTAGATGTTCACCCAGGCCTGGGAACGACCTCACAGTAACTGGATTTCCACCGACGAACGAAGTTACTTGTAGCGGTACGTTACACGGCCGCGCGTCAAATCGTACGGCGACATCTCAACTTTAACGCGGTCACCTTCTAGTACACGGATATAGTTCTGCCGCATCTTCCCCGACAGATATGCCAGCACTTCGTGGTCGTTCTCGAGCTTCACCCTGAAGGTTGCGTTGGGTAAGACCTCAGAAACTGTACCTTCGATCTCGATCGCGTCTTTGGCCACAGGCCGTTGCGCTTCCTTTTTCGAGTTGTGTCGGCGCGTACCTTAATCTCACCCGACGCCCTGGGCAAACACCCTAGCCATGTCTGCACCATTGATCCCCAAAGCATTCACCCCTAAACAGGAAAAAGCTCTCGCAGAAGCATTCAGTGCGAAGAGGCGACTCGCCTGTCCGGCGTGCGCAATTACAATGGACCAACGGGCTGTTCGGCCACGCAGAGACGTGTCGTACGTGCGCGACCGAATTTGGTTTGTTTGCCCTTCGTGCCAACGTAGCATCGTACTGGATAGTGACTCCCACTAGCCGAGTGATACCCTTCCGGATTGACGCTATTAGCCCAAATAGACGAGCTTGGCGTCCCTGCGACTCCCACATTCGAGCAACAAATGGCAAACCCCACTATCACGATCGATACAAATCTCGGAAGGATCACAGCTGAACTTTTCGCAGATCTCGCACCAAACACAGCAGAAAACTTTATCGAGTTAGCAAAGAACGGCTATTACGACGGCATCATTTTTCACCGCGTCATCGAGGGTTTCATGATCCAGGGCGGTGACCCGACAGGTACGGGTCGTGGGGGCCCCGGACACACAATCGATGATGAATTCGGAGAAGGCCTCACCCACGCAGAACCGGGCATCTTTTCAATGGCGAACGCGGGCCCCAATACAGGCGGCTCACAGTTCTTTATCACCTTGGCAGCAACACCATGGCTTGATGGAAAGCACGCAATCTTCGGCAAAGTGACGGAAGGCTTGGAGGTCGTGCAGGCCATCGGACAGGTGCAGACCGGGCCAGGGGACAGGCCAGTCGAAGAAGTGTCCATGCAGAAGGTCACAGTTAGTGACGATGCCGTTCAAGAAGGGGACGTGTAGCAGAAAGCGGCTCTCGAACTTTTAAGAAGTCTTTATATTGAACTTCCTTTCCTGGGTAATCTTCGTCCCATTGCAGATCGCGCTCATGCCACTAGCCGTCGTGGGATTCGTGGTGGTGGCGTATAAGCAAATTTTCGTATCGAAACGTTTGGACGCTTCACAAACTGGCATCGAAGTACTCAATGGCCGCTGGATTATGCACGTATTCGGTATGCGAAAGGACATCCCCTCAACACGGCTGGCCGAAGTGACCCCAAACACCTCCGTGTTCGGGCTCAGCTTTTTTCTAATTCCGTTATGGGTGAAGTACAAGATCAGCGGAACGCTCGCACTATATCCGCTTGTGCCCCAAAAAGGCAGTGAGACTCTGCTCGACCTGGTCCCAGCCCGAACTCTCTACATCGACCAGATTCTCAATAGGGCTGCGCCCGATATGGAGCAATTCGTCCTCATGGGTGCCGGCTATGACTCACGGGCCTACCTCTACTCTGAGAAGCACCGTATGAAGTGCTTCGAACTGGATCGGGCCGGGACACAGCAACTGAAGACAGACACCCTGACTAAGGCCGGCATAGACTCAAGCCACGTGACCTTTATACCGGTGGATTTCGAATGTGAGAATGCGTTTGATAAGCTCTCAGAAGCAGGCTGGGAGCCAAATCGGAAGACGCTCTTCCTCATGGAGGGCGTCACACTCTATCTCGAAGAGGAAACCGTGCGGACCACCCTTCGTGCCGTAACGGAGCGTGCCGCACCTGGAAGCACACTCGTGCTGGATATCTACGCTGAAAAATTTATCAAGCTAGTAGGTAGACGTGCCCAACGTCTGGTAGAGTATCTGCTAGAATACACGAACGAGGGCTTGCGCTTTGGTCTTCCCCTTGAGAAAGACTTCGAACGCGTGCTTGCTGATTTTATCGAGAGCGAGGATCTCCGATTAGGCGAGACGTTCTTTCTTGGAAGGACGCACAAGACAGGGCCCTATGGAGTGGTCGCAGAGGTTTTGACTCAGTGAGAAAGAGCTGATTAAGCCTCCTTGCCTGACAGACGCTGTCAACGCCACTATCGCTCACTAAAGAGGGACATGAAGGAGGCTGCTCAACCATAACGGGTTAGTTTCCTAAAAAGTCGATAGTAATAGAGAATCACGAAACCAGTGAACGATTAATGCGAACAGGGAGCGGGGTTTATGAGATCACGGCTAAGCCTGCTGACAATTGCTGCGGCCATGCTTGCTCCACCGATCGGTGGAGCGCTAGACGCCCAGCAGAACACACGTCGCGATCCACTTCCGAATCCCTACCAAACGATCTCGGATGTGGTGCAGATGCCCGACGGGCGGGTGATGGGCTCTTCGAACGCGGTAGACGTCGACTCCGACGGAAATATCTGGCTTTTCGAACGCTGCGGAGCTAACAGCTGTATCGATTCTGATGTGGATCCGATCCTCAAGTTTGATCCGAATGGACATTTGCTCGAGAGTTTCGGCGCGGGGATGTTTGTCTTCCCGCACGGAGTTGTGGTTGATGATGACGACAACATCTGGATCGTGGATGCAGGAGTCGCTCCAGGAAAGGGCAGCCAGATTTTCAAGTTCAGCCCTGAAGGCGAAGTCTTGATGACAATCGGCCAGCCCGGCGTTCGCGGCGAGACGGAAACCCTGCTCAATGAACCGTCGGATCTAGCAATCGCCCCTAACGGGGACATCTACGTCGCAGATGGTCATATCTCTCAGGAATCCAACGCCAGAATCGTTCGCTTTGATGGGAATGGTCAGTTTATCACTGCGTGGGGTATGAGGGGTGATGGCCCTGGCGAACTCGATTGCCCACACTCGATCGCGCTCGATTCCCAGGGTCGTGTATATGTGGGTGACAGGTCCAATAACCGGCTACAGATCTTTTCGCCTGATGGCGAATTCATCGACGAGTGGGCTCAGTTTGGTAGACCTAGCGGCGTTCGGATCCTCAACGACGTCCTGTACGTTGTTGACTCCGAGTCGAGAGCAGCCGAAGGGCAGTACGGGTATAACCCTGGATGGCACCGTGGCATTCGTATCGGCAGCGTGACGGATGGCGTGGTCAGGGTTTTCATACCAGACCCGAACCCCCACGGAGCGACGAGCCATCCAGAAGGGATATCAGTGGCGGATGACGGCACCATCTGGGGTGCTTCCGTCGGAGACCGCACTGTCTGGAAGTGGGTATCCAACTGACCCAATCGCATCAGCTAATCTCTACTGCGCCGGAGCCAAGGTGGGTGTGATCGCCACGGTAGCAGCCGGAAGTGCGCTCGGTGGGGTAGCACGGTACTTAATTGGCAGTTGGGCCCAAAACGGGACCCATGCATTTCCCTGGGGCACCTTGGTAGTCAACCTGACCGGATGCCTGGTCCTCGGCATACTTGTTCGCTGGCTCGGTGATGTTGCGGACTCTGCACAATGGCGCCTCTTCTTAGCCATTGGCTTTTGCGGCTCTTACACGACCTTCAGCACGTTCTCTTATGAAGCGGTCCAGCTCCTACGTGATCGCGACTGGACCGCAGCAGTAGGTTACCTCAGTGCAAGTATGATCGGAGGCCTGCTGGCACTCGTCGTCGGCTTGGCTGCCGCAGATTGGCTGTTAAAGGCAAGAGGATAATACTCGACAGCCAAACAGAAGCACCGGTGGAACCCAGGGTAACTCACTTGACCAAACAGGATCCAGGCCGCATGTGTCGAAGCCAACATATGCTCAACTTCGCCGCCCCTGGTGAAGAACAACTAAGGAGCACGCACTATGTCCAACGATTCTGATCGGCTACTGAAAACACTGCTGCTGGTATTCGGCCTAGTGTTCATCTTGGGAGTTTATCCACTGATGCTGTTCTGGCCTTCTGGTTGGCGTTGGAACCCCGCTCAGCCCGAGTACCAGCAGATGATACTCGGCGTCTACGCGACACTAGGCGTATTCCTTGTGCGTGCTCGCCATAATCCAAGTCAGCACCGAAGCCTGATCCTCTTCACTGCCTGGTCAAGCCTAGTACATGGCGGGATCATGCTGGTTCAAGCGATACGTGACACAGCGGAGCGCGGCCACCTGATCGGAGATGTACCGGTACTCATTGTCGTCGGTATAGTGCTGCTCTTACTCGCCCCAAATCCCCAAGTAACTCAAACTGAGTAAAAGAAGACCAATCTCATCATAGATACAATTCGGCATCGGAAAGCCAAGCCCTATCCGTGCCGACTAGATTCTTGTTGAAGTCGGGCTCGATTAGACGGTGAGCTTCGACACTCTAAGGGAGGATTCGGTCTATGCGGGAAGCAATCGAGGACCTCGTTCAGGAGTTTGAGGAACGCAAGCTGACACGGCGGCAGTTAGTCGCAGCTATTGCGGGCTTAGCGGCTGGCGCGGCCACCACTAAAGCGTCCGGTCAAACGAGTGCTGTGGCACAAGCGCGGACGCTCAATCACGTATCCTTAGCTGTCACTGATGTCGAGCAGTCCGCTGACTGGTACGGAAGACTCCTCGATCTCGAGGTTGTTAGTCGACCAGGAAATGGAGGGATCAATCTCGGCCTTCGAGACGGTTTCCTGGGGCTGTATCAACTCTCTAATCCTGGAAGTGTGAACCACTTCTGTTTGGGGGTCGACAACTATGACCCAGAGCGGATAGCGGAACGCCTAGAAACAGCGGGGATCCAGGCTTCGATCAACACGAATCCCAATAGCCGAACAAGCGGAGGGGACCAGCTCTACTTCCGAGATCCCGACGGGACCTCCGTTCAGTTGTCAGCCAATGGTTTTATGGGCTAAAGGCGGCGCTTCCAGTCCACGACAGCAAACGGACCGGAAGCGCCGCCCCAGTGCCAATGATTAAGCTGCTGTTCTAATGGTCGTGTCCAACGTGGGCGTGAACCCCAGTGGTTACGAAGTCCGCGTGTCCAGAGCCAACGGTCCCGTGCATCAGCTTAAAGACAACATCCGTCTCGCCTTCCGAGACGCCATGTAGATGACCGCCGAACTCTCCAGGTGTGTCCTGCTCGAACTCAGCGATCGCCTCATTCTCGACTTCCACCTCCAGATAAAAATCAGAATCGAGCGTGACCTGATCACCATCATGGTCGACAAATCGGACCTCCATGTGAGCCGTTTCTTCACCGACTTCGACATCGAGCTCACCTGTCCAGGATTGTGTGTCCCCGTCGTACGACGCAATCACTGCACCGCTAAGCACAATTTTGACACCCTCGACCTCTTCCCCATGGTCGCCTTCTTCAACTCCCGTCGCGTCATCACAAGCTGACAGTGCTAAAGGAACGACTAGCACCATAGCCAGAGATCGAAGTCTTAGCGTGGCGTTTCCCATCTTAACTCTCCTAAATATCGGCTCATCATTATTTAGAGTGTGTTTCTGGCCGATATCAGAACACAACTCGAACCCGGACGATGATTAAGCGTGGTATTCCTCCTGAAATGTCGGCTTATCAGTATTCAGGGGTGCGTTCGCGACCGACATCAGAACACAACCCGATAGGTAAGCGTGATGCCCCTCCCAGCTTCGGGCATGATCTCCTTCACCCGAGAGAGATGATTACGGTACTCCTCATCCGTGACGTTTTCGAGTCCGACAGTGAGAACGTTCAGGCGCCCTCCGATCGTTCGACTCAGGCCCCCTAAAAGGTCGAAACGAGCATAGCCATCGGTCGCAATCTCGAACTCTCCGACACGACTCTGCTTGGCCGCAAAGTGTGATTCCGCTCTGACGAACCAGTCCGCGGGCTCGTAGGCAATTGTCGCACCTGCCTGCAGCGGCGGAACGAACGGTAGCGGTTCGCCAGTCGCTCGGATTTCGCCCCGCACGTAGGACCCTACCCCCTCCAACTTCAGCGGGCCAGAAAGAACCCAGTCGATCGCGACCTCAAATCCGACGAAACGAGCATCCTCTCCGAAAAACTGGTATATCGGCAAGAGCGTTCGGCTGAGTTTGCCCGTATCTCTTGCGAACACATATCCGTTGATCAAGTTCGTGAAGCCAGTAAGTTCGGCGTGAAAGCTCTCGCCGTGAAATCGGGAAAAGACGTCGATTCCAGTTCCGATCTCCTCTTCGAGCGATGGATTCCCTACCTCGAAAGCGTAGGCGGCTAAGTGCGGCCCTTCCGAAAACAACTCATTCACATCGGGTGTGCGGAAGGCACGCGATACGCTCGCTCCCAGTGTCACCCCTGCTCTGGTGTCGTAGAGAAGTCCAAAGGAGCCAGATAAGGACCCGAACTCGCGCTGTCGCACATGACCTATGTCTGAGTCCACATCTTCATACGCGGGCTCGGTCCTCGTCCAATCGTAACGGATGCCGGTCTCCACACGGATTGGATCCAGATCGATCTCCTCAAAAGAAAAGACACCCATACTGAATCGCTCGGCGTCCGGGGTGAAGAGACTTCCACCGAATTGGAATGACTCCCATGAGGCGCGGGCTCCGAATGCACCCAACGAAAACGGTCCGAGTTCCTCATGATGTGCGAGGAGGTTGGACATCGCGGCCTGTCGCTCGTAGCGGGTCCCGAGGATATCGGGCGGCTCAATCTCAACGAGCTCGTAGTAAGAGTACGACCCGTTGGCAGAAATGGACGAAAATGGTCCACCCAAGGGACGGTGCTCCCCCGCGGCCTTAAGTGAGACACGATCGGATTCGATGGCCACACCTTTATCATGTCCTCCCACAAAGCCTCCAGGGATTCCATAGTCGTTGGCGTGCCCGAGGGCAGACACTCCGATGTGTCCACGGTCTCCCACCCAGGACGTCCCGGCCCCAAGAGTCCAGGAGTCGGACCCCGTGTTTGCCAGATCTCCGACTGGGGTTGCCAAATCACCTGAGCTTCGGCGAGCGAGTTCGACCCGGAACGGAATCTGTTCTGTCAGCGGAACGAGAACGTTGGCTGCTCCACCTGATCCAGACGTCACTGACTGGCCCTGTAGAGTCACTGAGCCCGTCACGTCGTGTGGAACAGTGATAGGAATCTCGTCACGGATCACGTTTATCACGCCTCCAATCGCGTTACTCCCATAGAGAATCGCTCCAGGCCCCCTCACCACTTCGATGCGCCGTGCGGACGTCGGATCGAGTGCTGTCGCGTGATCCGGCCCGGCATTCGATACGTCCATAACCCGGGCGCCGTCCTCTAGAACAAGAAGGCGATCCCCACTCATGCCTCGAATGACAGGGCGAGCAGTTGCGGGGCCCATGCTTGCGACGGTGAGGCCCGGCTCGGAACCCAGAGTGGCGGCTACTGTCGGCTGCAGGCGACGCTGAAGCTCATCTGAGCTGATCACGTTCACCGGCCGCAAAACCTGGTCCGACCCTCGTTCGGAAAGAGAACCTGTGATAACTAGGCCCTCCAACTCAAGAGCTGACTCCTGAAGTTCGATCACTAATGGATCTGCCTGGGCTCTCACAGAAATGGTCGTATCTAACGCGGCGTAGCCTAGGCGTTCCACACGAACAGTGTGCTGGCCATCAGAAACCCTCAGATGGAAGGATCCATCTGAGGAGGTGATCACGAACTGAGGGGTTCCAACGCTCGTGACCCGAGCTCCTGCGAGCAGCTGACCACTTTGCTCAGCTCGGACAAGCCCCTCAATCTCTCCCGAATGTTCCTGACCCGCGGACGCCACGGGTGCGAACCCGAATCCGAGTAGGCCCGTGAGGACGCAAAGTCCGGAATGTGGAGGAGAGCAAGTCATGGTGACTTAAAGGGGTTGAACGCCGGATTCAAAGGCAAACAGCAACGTATAGAAAAGTCTCACAATATTTTGGCTTCTCCTTAGTGTACGCAGGGAAACAGGGCCTTGAGAAAGGCCTGCTAAGAACAGCCGCTAGAGAGCGGCCGGGCACCACGCCGTTAGGCCAGAGGTGGAGCTCTTGAGGGATGTCCTTCAGCAAGTGCAGAGTAGCCCACAATTTCGACTTCACTTGGGCTGAGATGCCGAACGACTACATCCTGCTGCTGTTTTTCTAGTCCAGCCCCAGGTGCAGCTAGGTTTGCCATGACTTGCGCGCAAACCGTGTGGTCATGAGCAGTTGGGCAGGTCGATGGGTTGTGTTCGCTCTCCACAACAGGTTCATCTACTAGATCAGCATGCTCCAAAAGCGGAACTGAGATCCAGAGGACGAGCATTGCCGCGGAGAGGCCGAGTGCCACGGCCTGGCGAATCACCTTACCTTTCTCATTCATGACAAATCACGGTAAAACCGAAGGCCAGTAGGTGTCAACCAAATTCCTGGCCCCTTAATATTACAACTTACTGTCCTTGCACAGCCTTAATCACAAGCTGAGCACCCGAGAACTCCAGATTATGGAATCTATCACTAAACAATCCATTTCTCTCGGGTGGATAATCGCGATTGTAATCCTGCTGCCAGCAGGGTCTGTTGAGGCACAAAATACACCCGAGGGCGATACGCTAACGGTCTACACACTTGACCCAATAGTAGTGTCTGGACGGGTAGATGACCTTAGCGGCCTGACCTCCACTGCATCAACTGGTTTTGTAGGGCACCAAGATCTCCGCCTGCGCCCTCTAGTCCGTGAGGGTGAACTGCTGGAGACGGTGCCAGGCATGATCCTAGCCCAACACAGTGGGGACGGTAAGGCAAATCAATTCTTCGTGCGCGGATTCAATCTTGATCATGGGACAGATTTCTTCACGCAGGTCGAGGGCATGCCCGTGAACCTTCGCTCCCATGCCCATTCACATGGCTATACTGACCTCAATTTTATCGTGCCTGAGTTGGTGGACCATGTCGAGTATAAACTCGGCAATTATTACGCAGATATCGGCGACTTTGGCAGTGCTGGAGGAGCCCATTTCCGACTCCGTAGACGGTTCGATCGTCCGATTTTCAGCGTAGGAGTGGGTGATAACGGGTTCCAGAGAACCGCAGCAGCGGGATCAAAGGATCTGGGATCTGGCACGCTCCTCGCCGGTGGTGAATGGAAAGAGTACAACGGCCCTTGGACAGTGGATCAGAATCTCAAGAAACACTCGGGCATGCTGCGTTATACATGGCAGACGGGCCAAAATACCTTCTCGCTGACTACGCTTGGCTACGCCAATGGCTGGAACCCCTCAGACCAGATTCCGCAACGCGCAGTGGACCTTGGGTTGATCTCTCGCTTCGGGCAGATCGACACAACACTCGTTGGCGAGACCTCACGCTACAGCATATCAGGCAACTGGACGCGCTCGTCCGCCAACTCGAGCCAGCGTCTAGATATCTATGGCATACGCTACAATCTCGACCTCTTGATGAACTTCACCTATTTCTTGGACAATCCCATCAAGGGAGACCAACTCCGACAGCGGGACCGCAATCGCAGGGTCACCGGACTGAACTTGGCTGACCTGCGATCTTTCAGCTTTCTGGGCAAGAACCATAGCATCACAAACGGCGTCCAATTGAGGGTTGACCGTGCCAATGTCAGTCTCTACAGGGCCCGGGAAAGGCTCAATTATGCAACGGTCCGGTCAGACGATGTCGACCAAGGGAGCATGTCGGTATACACCGAGATTGAATCGCCCTGGAGTTCCTACTTCCGCACAGTTGCTGGGCTTAGGGGAGATCTTCTACGCTCCGACATTTCCAGTAACATCGCGGCGAATTCAGGCATAAGCACGGACGGCCTGGTTAGCCCTAAGCTGTCTCTAATCTTGGCTCCTTCTGTAACCACGGATGTTTATGTTAGCGGCGGTTTCGGCTTTCATAGTAATGACGGCCGAGGAACTGTTCTCACCGTTGACCCATCCAGTGGGGAACCGGTCAGTCCGGTCAGTCCTCTAGTACGCTCAATTGGCGCAGAATTCGGTGTCCGATCTACACCACTACAAGGCTGGAGATCGACGCTCGCTATCTGGACAGTGGGCCTCGACAGCGAGCTAATCTTTATAGGTGATACTGGGTCGACTGAGCCAGGAGATGCTAGCCGTCGATATGGGGTCACGCTTGCAAACTTCTATCGTCTCCTATCCACAGTAACAGCTGATATAGACGTCTCTCTCACTCGCTCCCGACACTTGGGCCTTCCTAGGGGGAGAGACCACGTGCTCGGTTCGATGGAACGGGTCATAGCGTCTGGCCTTACCTGGGATCCTTCGGAACAAAGTGATGGCCCATTCGCTGCGTTGCGCCTTCGTCATCTAGGTGGCTATCCAATAATTGAGGACAACTCGAAGCGCGCTGATTCAAGTTCCCTGCTGAACTTAAATGCTGGCTACCGCCTAGGAGGTGTCAGAGTTGGACTGAGCATACTCAACCTCCTAGACACTGTTGGCTCTGACATCGCGTACTGGTACGGTTCGCGGCTACCCGGAGACACGGCAGCTTTTGACGGCGTCCACTTCCATCCTGTCGAGCCTCGTCAGTTAAGACTTACAGTTTCGGTGGGAGGCTAAACCAGAAACCTGCAAATACTGGACCCTAGCACTTCTTTCTTGATCGTACCTGCATCAGATATGACAACTCCGGCTATGACATCGGCCTTTGTAGATGCCCGATCTCGTAGTCTGCCGGAGGTTCTGCTCGGAGCAGGTGCCTGACGAAGTAATCCCACCTCCGCCGCATCATGTAAGGCTCATTTCCAAAGCCGTGCCCGCGATTTGGCAGAAGTAGTAGGTCGAAATCCTTGTTTGCATCGATCAGCGCGTCGACGAGCAGCATCGTATTAGATAGAGGAACGTTTGTATCGGTGGTTCCGTGGGCGATAAGTAGCTTGCCTACCAAGTTCTCGGCGAGAAGTTGATTCGCCTGATTATCGTAATTGGTCGACCCGTCGGGATTCTCAACTAAGAGCCCCTGCCATTTTTCGCCCCAATCGTCTTCATAATTCCGATTGTCGTGATTGCCCGCCTGAGCGACAGCAACATCATAAAAGTCAGGATGGCGAAGTATCGCATCAGCTGCAGCATACCCACCGCCGGAATGGCCGAAGATCCCGACCCGATCTATATCGATCCACCCATGGCGCTCAGCGAGTTGACGGATGCCTGTCATCTGATCTGGCAACCCATTGTCCCCCATGTTGCCATAGTAGACTTCATGGAAGCTCTTGGACCGCCCTGCTGTTCCCATAGCGTCAAGTTCGACAACGACAAATCCAAGCTCTGCAATAGACTGAAGGTCCGAGCGTGAGGGGATAAAACTACGAGTTCCAACACTGCTCCCCATTGGGCCAGGGTAGAGATAGTTGATAACTGGGTATTCCCTATCTGAATCGAAGTCACTGGGGCGAAAAAGCAGGCCATGCAAATCTGTAACTCCGTCGCGCGCCTTAACGCTAAATGGCATCGGAGGCTGCCATCCGGACGCGAGAAGCGCTGAAATATCAGCCTCCTGAACAGTCATGATTTCGGCCCCATCAAGATCACGGAGTACTGTGGTAGGTGGGTCTGCTGGAGTCGAGTAGGAGTCCAAGAAGTATTCACGAGATGGAGAAAAAGAAATGGTGTGATTCGCGCTGTCCGGGGTCAGCAACTCAAGTTCCCCATCATCCAAACCCACACGGTACAGGTACCGAAAATAGGGATCACCGGGTTCGCGGCCATTACCAATGAACCAGAGCTTTCGCTCGCCCTCGTCGACTCGGACTATCTCGGCCACCTGCCACTCACCTTCGGTCACTCTGCCCTTCAGGCCTCCCGTCTCGGCGTCGTAGAGATATAGATGACCCCAGTCGTCCCTCTGCGAATACCAGAGCACTTCGTTTGATGAGGACAAGAAACGCCAGTTGCCACCAGCTTCGTGACCTGAATCGAAGAAGGTGTCTTCTATTTCCTCGAAGAGGTCTCGCACTTCGCCTGTCTGAGCATCTGCCACTCGGACGTGGGCACGCTTATGGTCTCGGGAGCTAGAGACGAAAACCACCTGGGAGGCATCGTCGCTCCAGTACACGTCTCCGAACGTCCCATTGCATTCGACATGATCGCTACACGTGGATCGATGCTGGTCGGGCGGCATGTCAAACCGTACGACTTCCTGACCCTCCGGCCGATCAAGATCGATCACGACCCGACTGATGCGAAAGATTACCGAATCCTCCGGGAGGGGATACCGCCATGCGTCCAAATCGGAGTGCCCTACATTTGTGCTTACGGTGTACATCATGCCGACACCACGGGCATCATGCTGGAATGTGGCAATCTTTCTTGAGTTCGGTGACCACTTAAGAACGGGACGGTCACTGCGCATCCAACCTGCGTTGTTAGTTGCATACCCGAAGTCTTCAATACCGTCATGTGAAACCCGTCGCTCGTCACCAGAATCTATGTCACGAACCCAGAGATTGTGATCACGAATAAAAGCAGCGGCGCGGCCGTCTGGAGAGTACACCTCCGACCGATTTACAGGCTCAGCACCTGAGGGGGTTCCACGACAAGCAAACTGAATGAAGTCGCAAAGATATTGGGTTTCGTCTTCTAACTGGAACAGCGCAAGCGAACGATTGACGTCGAGTGCTAGCAACCCCAAGGTGAGTGGCCCGACCGTACTCGAAGATGCAGCGGAAAGTGCCTCTGCTATGAGGAGTTGATCAAAAACACGCTCCTGCGTGCGACTCTCTGCGTTGACGAGAATGTACTCCGTGCCGCCCTCGATCATGTTGGGATACCAAAACCTCACTGAGTCCACCCAGCGCGGAATCACGGAGCCCCCATAAACCAGCGGGCTTGTATTTGCGAAAAGACGCTCCTCTGCCCTCTCGTAGTCTTCTGTGGTCAACTGCCGAGGCTCTTGCTGAGCTGCCGCCGGAGCTGCTATAAGGGCCAGTGCAAGCAGGACGGTCGAACGCTGCATATCGGTCCCTCGATTAGATAGTTACGGAGAGGTGGAAAGTTGCTGGCGACTTTTACGACCGGCAACGCCTCGGTCATTTTGGTCGGGTCGGCGGAAGCTTTCACCGAAGCCTAAGTATGGCACAGAAATGGAGGGGGAGGCCTTGAACACCGACCTACCTATTATGCTGAGTTTCCCACATCAAGGCCCTACTAAAGCAAAGGCTTCTAGGAACTTTGTAACGGAGCAGTCAAGTGAATCCAAGTATGTGATATATCGATTATTTATCATGGACGGGTGGCCAGGACCCTTTCCTCCAGCGTACCATACCAGAGATCTCTGGTTTGAAGGTTCACACTCACTAGTGTTTCGCCAATGAGGCATCATAACCGAGCCAGCCGCCTGCCGGCATTTGCTTTACTGGTTTTCGTGATGTCCGCTTGTGTTAGCGGGACCGAAGAGGTGCCGCCAAGCGCAGCAACTTCCATAGGCGCAGAGTTTATGGCACAGCAGGCACCTTCGAGCTTCGATCGCTCCATGTTTGTTGACCCTCGCGGCCCGCTGCTTTCTAACGAACGCCGGATTCAAACAGCAGGCAAGTACCCTTTTTATTGGACGCGAGCAATCTATTCAGGCTATGGGCGGGGGTGGTACGGCGGCGGATCTTGGTCAGTTGACTTTCCTAAGAGTGACCGCCAGTTCCTCATTGTTCTCAAGCGACTTGTGCGCTTGAATGCCTACGATTGGGAGAACCCAGTTAGCCTCGCTGATCCAATCCTCCGGAAGTTTCCACTCATCTATATGCTTGAAGTCGGGGGCATGAATATGACGGAGACTGAGGTTGAAGGGCTCCGCGGCTATCTGGATGCTGGTGGTTTCATGATAGTCGATGACTTCTGGGGACAACGTGAGTGGGATGTCTTCGAGTACAACATGCGACGTGTATTTCCAGATCGCTCGATCGTCGACGTCGGACTTGATCACCCACTATATACGTCCTACTACACCATCGATCGTGTTGAGCAGGTTCCGGCCATCGGTAACACTTACCAGCGTACCGAATGCTATGGCTGTTATCCCCAGGTAAAGGGGATCTACGATGACGACGGCCGTCTAATGGTCATCATTAACTTCAACACGGACTTGGGCGACGCTTGGGAATGGGCAGAAAGCCCCCAATATCCGCTCGAGCTATCGACTTATGCCTATGAAATGGGCGCCAATATGATCGTCTACGCAATGAGCCATTGAGGCGACCATGGAGGGCATCTTTGAATTTCTATTTAAGTATCGTCCGCTAGTCTTCGAGCAGGGCGAGTTCGGCTTTGGCGCGCCCGCCTCGGTTCGCACCTGGCTTCTCCTTGCAGGGTTAATCGCTGCTAGTACAGTTGCGACCTATACCGTCGCCCGCGGAAAAAGCACTGTTGCCGATCGAGGCGTCATGGCCGGCTTCCGGGTAGCACTGCTGGCACTGCTAGTTTTCTGCCTGTTGCAACCTATCCTGACGCTTTCCACCGTCGTGCCACAACAGAATTTCGTTGGCGTCTTAATTGACGACTCGCGCAGCATGAGTCTAGAGAACGAGGACGGCACACCGCGAAATGCTTTCATCCCGGAGGCCTTAACGCCAGACGAAAGCGACCTTCTAGAAGCACTCTCGGATCGATTTGTGCTGCGGTTCTTCCGCTTTTCGGATGTAGCACGCCGGATCGATGGTTTGGGTGAGATGACCTTTGACGGAACACACACAAATCTTGCGAACGCTCTCACGGTTGCACGTGAAGAACTTTCAGGTGTTCCGTTATCCGGACTCGTTATGGTCACAGACGGAGCCGATACAGGGGAACGGCCACTCACTGAGGCGATCGTGCCACTGCAAGCCGCCGGAGTGCCCGTTTTCACTGTGGGTCTCGGGGATGAGTTAGTAGAGCCTGACATTGAACTCGGCAGGGTCGAACTCCCCAGAACAGTCCTTGAGGGATCGACACTTATGGTCGATGTGGTTGTGACCCAGAGCGGGTTCGACCAAGGAGCAGTGGTTCCTATTCTGGTCGAGGATGACGACCAGATTCTTGCAGAAGAGACGGTCGAACTGGGTCCGGATGGAGAGCCTGTAGTCCAACGCATAGGGTTTGAGCTTGAAGAGTCAGGCGCCAGACGTATCCAATTTCGGATCCCTACCCAGCAAACCGAGCGCGTAGAACGTAACAACGCACGGAACGCCTGGGTCGAGGTGCGAGCGGAAAGTGACAAGGTCCTCTATTTCGAAGGTGAGCCGCGATGGGAAGTGAAGTTTATGCGGCGAGCCGTTGCTGACGACGACAACCTCCAGCTAGTGCTCCTGCAGCGCACTGCTGATAGCAAGTTCCTTCGACTCGACGTCTCCGACAGTACAGAACTCCAGTTCGGCTTTCCAACCACACGCCAGGAACTTTATCGCTACCGTGGTCTGATTCTTGGGAGTGTTGAAGCCTCGTTCTTCACACACGACCAGCTTCAGATGATCGCAGACTTTGTGTCTGACCGAGGCGGTGGTCTTCTTTTCTTGGGTGGCCAAAGTGCCTTTGCAGAAGGCGGGTGGGCCGGCACACCCGTGGAGGAGGTCATGCCGGTCATCCTAGGGCCGACTGACGACGACCCTGAGGGGTATTTCTCAGAAGTGAAGGTGGGACCAACGCCAGCTGGGCAAGCACATCCAGCTGTGCAGCTCGACGTTGAACAAGAAGAAGTCGCAGCCCGCTGGGAAGCGCTCCCGGCGGTAACCACAGTTAATCCACTAAACGAGATCCGGCCCGGTGCAACAACTCTCCTAGAAGGTGAGCGCAGCGGCGGAGGCAACCAGGTCGTCTTAGCATTTCAGCGTTACGGACGAGGCACCTCTATCGCTCTAACAATTCAGGATTCTTGGCTGTGGCAAATGCACTCGGATGTACCTCTTGAGGATCAGGGCCATGAGGCTTTCTGGAAGCAGATGCTCCGCTGGCTTGTCGATGGCGTGCCGGACGCAGTATCAGCCGCCACCGACCAAGAGCAGGTCGAACCCGGAGAGTCGGTCCGACTTGTTGCAACAGTTCAAGACTCCACCTTCATCGAAGTCAATGACGCTAGTGTGACTGCTCGGATTACCAGTCCTAGCGGGATGGTCGAAGAGGTCCCATTAGAGTGGACCGTCGAGGAGGACGGCGAATATACAGCCGAATTCCGACCTACCGAACTTGGTGACTTCGAGATCGACCTCGAGGTATTGCGTGGAGAGCGTGAGCTTGGATCTGACGTAACGTACATCCATGCGACCCCCAGCGACCGGGAATACTTCAGCTCTGCTCGGCGTACTCAAGTGCTGCAGCGTATAGCCGAAGATACGGGAGGGCAGTTCTATACACCGGAAACAATCGAATCACTGCCAGAGGATATCACGGTCACTGGTGCGGGTGTGACCCTTGTAGAAGAGCACGACCTATGGGACATGCCCGTCCTATTCCTGCTCATGCTTTTCCTTATGGGTGCTGAGTGGGGGTTCCGAAGGATCCGGGGGCTAGTTTGAGGAAACTTTTCCGAATCACGCCCTACGTCCTATTCTTAGCCGCCGTAACAGCAGGACAGGTAAGCAGCCAGACAAGAACACACGTCGTGATCGTTGTTGGCCTTGGAGGCACCACGGAGTTCCGCGAGAGCTTCCACAGCGAAGCGGCTCAGATCTACACAGCACTGGTAGAAGACCACGGAATCCCGGAAGAGGACGTCGTCTACCTGGGAGAACGTGTGGATGTCTCTCCGGATATGATTTCGGACCGCTCGACTCGAGACAACCTAATGCGAGTGCTAGGTGAAATATCCCAGCGATCCGGCCCTACAGACCGGGTTCTCGTCATTTTGATCGGTCACGGTACGGACGAGAACGGTACGGCACAGTTCAACGTACCCGGACCTGATGTGACCCCGGCTGACTTTGAGTTGAGCATGGTAGCGTTCCCTACACAGTCACTGGCGCTTGTGCACACTGGCAGTGCCAGTGGAGGATTCGTAGGGCCACTTTCGGCTCCTAACCGCATTGTTATAGCGGCTACGCGCACCCAGTTAGAACGGAACGCGACAGAGTTTGGTCAGTTCTTTGCTGAGGCGGTTTCCGGTGAAGGTGCTGATCTTGACCACGATGAGCGCATCTCCCTGCTCGAGGCCTACGTCTACGCCCGGCAAGAGGTCGAACGACATTATCAGGAGCAGAACGAAATCCTGACCGAGCATGCTGTGCTCGATGATAACGGGGACGGTGAGGGTAATTACGAAGCGAGCCTAGACGGTCCAGACGGCCTGTTCGCAGCGACCTTCACGCTAGGCGGATCTGAAGGTGAAGCGGCGCAAACGACCGAAGATGCCGTGCTTGCTCAGCTCTATGAGGACCGGGACGAAATACAGGGTCGTATTGATGCCCTGAGGATTATCCGAGACTCATTGTCAGAAGATGCGTACTTGGACCGAATGGAGCCCCTCCTGGTTGAGCTAGCTCTCAAAACGCGAGAGATCCGTACACGCGGTGGCGGTGGCGCATGAGACGTAGCCTAGTCGTGATATTCATAGTGGCACTTGGAGGCTATGAACTTTCAGCACAAAGCACTGACGAAGCGCGTGCCGCATATATGGCCGGTGAGTACGAAGAGGCGATCAACATCTACCTTGACGTTCTCGACGAGGATGCCACAAGCGCTCAAGCCCGTATTGGACTCATCCAGGCCCTACTTGCGACCGGTGAGTACGAAGAGGCAGTTCAAGTCGGTCAGCGGGCCCCTAATACGGCAGCAGTAGCGAACTCGACAGGAGAAGCCCTCCTGCGATTGGGCCGCGTTGATGAAGCGGAAGTGGCTTTCCTTGAGGCAGCCCAAGCCGGTGACAATTGGAGCCTGACCGCCCGAGTAAATCTTGCCCAGCTCATGTTTGACCAGGGCCGGATCGATGAGGCTATGCAAAGGTTTGATGAATTCATCGACCTTTATAACCAGGCAAATGGCCGCCTAGGTCCTCGGGATTTAGTGGCGGTTGCACGGGCGGTAGAAGCACTAGGACGTAACAACCCTGACTTATTCCAGGATGCACTAAGAGCTTTCGATGAAGCGATAAGCTTAGACCCCAGTTGGCTAGAGGCCCGTGTGCGACTTGGTAATTTGTTTCTCAAGAAGTACGACAGCCCTTCCGCCCAAGAAGAGTACTCCGTAGCACTAGCAGCCAACCCAAATCATCCGCAGGCTTTGCTAGGATTAGCCAAAGCTCTCGAGTTTGATGGGACAGGTGATGCTACCGGTGTGCTACAACAGCTTCTCAAGATTAACCCAAATAATGTCGAAGCCCATGTTCTGCTTGCGCGGCGCTACCTGACCAGAGAAGGCCATGCAGAGGGGCGTGAGCACGCGGAAATGGCACTTGCGGTCAACCCTGTATCACTCCCAGCGCTCACCGCCCTTGCCGGATCACATATGGTTGCCGGAGACATGGAAGCGTTTTCGGACGTGCGGAATCAGGTTCTTGCTATTAATCCCCGCTACGCTGAGATGGACGCGTCTCTAGCTGAACTATCCGTGCAGACACGTCGCTATCAGCAGGCGGTAGAGCGTGCGAATGCAGCCGTCGAGATTGATCCATCTTCCTGGACATCCTGGGGGCTACTTGGGATGAATGAACTGAGACTGGGAGAAATCGATCCAGGACGAGCCAACCTAGAACGAGCATTTGAAGGGGACCCCTACAATCCATGGTTCAAGAACAGCTTGGACCTCTTGGATACCTTCGAACGTTTTCAAACGCACACCACCGAACATTTCGAGCTCTTCTTGCACGAAACCGAAGACGAGTTGCTCGCCACATACCTGGCCCCGATCGCCGAAGAAGCATATGACAGCCTTTCGAGGCGTTATGGTGTGGAGCCTGACCTCCCCGTAAGGGCTGAACTATATCCAAGCTCTGGAGATTTCTCAGTCCGGACTTTGGGTGAAGTAGGGCTGGGTGCACTTGGCGTCAGTTTCGGGCGTGTTTTAGTCATGGACTCGCCAACGGCACGACAATTGGGGGATTACAATTGGGCTTCTGTTTTCTGGCACGAACTAGCTCATACCTTTCATCTGGCCGCTACCGACAACCGTGTGCCACGCTGGTTTTCTGAGGGCCTTGCCGTGCACGAGCAGCGGCAAGCACGGGAGGGCTGGGGGCATCAACCGTCCCTTTCTTTTTTGCAAGCGCTAGGCCAGAAGCGCCTGAAACAAGTGAGTGAGCTGAACGACGGCTTCATGCGCCCAGACTACCCAGAACAAGTCATTCACTCCTACTACCAGGCATCTCTCGTTTTCCAAGTCATAGAAGAGCGCTGGGGCTTCGGTGCCATTCGGGAAATGCTTGATGGCTATCGTCGTGGTGAAACCACGGAATCCCTTTTCGACACGGTGCTTAAAACACCACTCGAGGAGTTTGATGAAGACTTTGATAGCTACTTGGAAGATCGCTTCAAGCAGCCGTTGAGCGCCGTAATTCAGCTTGAGGACCGACCGGGAGCAACCGCTGAGCTACAGGAGGTGGAGCAATACGTTCGAGCTCATCCCGGCGACTTGCTGACGCGACTGAGGCTAGGCGTTTTACTAATCCAAGAGAGCGAATTCGATGAGGCTGAAAACCACTTTGAAGCAGCTCTTAGGCTCTTCCCCGAATATGGCGGACCGGACAGCCCATATTGGTATCTTGCACAGATTCATCATGAGCGTGGTGACCTAGATCTAGCAGCAGCAGCGCTAGCGCGCCTTAATGCCTTATCAGAATCAAACTACCAAGCGCTCCTGATGGAAGCCGAGTTACTAGAGGATCTGGGCCGTTCATTTGAAGCTGCGAATGTGCTCAATAAGGCTGTCCTCGTTTGGCCTTATGAGATGGATTTGCATGAGCGACTAGCCGAACTCAATACTACGGTTGGAAATCATCCTGAGGCCGTGCGAGAGCGGGAAGCTGTAGTGGCACTAGGTCCCGTTGACAGAGCTGAAGCCCTATACCTTTTAGCTCTGGCCCAGCAGGACAATGGGGACTCCCAATCAGCCCGCCGATCCGTCCTTAGGGCCCTCGAGATCGCACCTAATTACGAAAGTGCACTTGAGCTTCTTCTGACACTACAAGAGGCCAATTGAGTCAGCTCATAATCTCAACAGACAGCCTCTAGGTGGCCGGACTCTCAAAACACCTTATTATCCGCCCCCCAAGTCGTGACGGGGCTACCCCTTTTGTTAGGGATTACTACGTCGGCAATAACCCGGGCTTTCCGCCCACCAAATTGAGAAACGGAGAACGACCTTGGCTGATGACACAATCGGCACAATAAGCCTGGACGACGCAGATGACGTCGCACTAGCTGACCGACTTAAGAACGGTCGTGAGCAGATTATCTCAGAACTCCGCAAGCTCATTATCGGACAGGACGAGGTGATCGAGCAGGTACTCCTAACGCTCTTCGTCGGCGGCAACAGCCTTCTTGTTGGTGTTCCAGGCCTAGCGAAGACGCTCCTGGTTCATACGGTCGCACAGGTGCTAGATCTAAACTTTTCTCGGATCCAATTCACGCCCGATCTGATGCCCTCAGACATTACCGGCACTGATATCATCCAAGAAGATGTGGAGACAGGACGGCGTGACATGGTGTTTGCGGCCGGACCAGTGTTCGCAAATATAGTCCTGGCTGACGAGATCAACCGAACTCCTCCCAAAACTCAAGCAGCATTGCTTGAGGCGATGCAAGAACACCGCGTCACCGTGCAAGGACGAACGTACGATCTTGAGGAGCCCTTCTACGTTTTTGCTACCCAAAACCCTATCGAACTCGAGGGCACTTACCCCCTCCCTGAAGCCCAGCTTGATCGCTTCATGTTTGAGATCGTCATTGATCACCTAAGCGAAGAAGAGGAGTTAGAGGTCATCCGGACAACCACTGGGATCTTGGCTCCAGAGTTCAGCCATACAGTCACTGGTAAGGATCTGGTAGCGTTCCAAGAGTTAGTTAGGCGCGTGCCCGTCTCAGAATCGGTGCTGCGTTATGCGGTGGCGCTTACACGAATGAGCCGCCCGAGTCCGAATGGTGAAAGCCCCGATTTCGTGAAGAAATGGATTGCCTACGGAGCCTCCCCTCGAGCGGCACAGTATCTCGTACTCGGAGCAAAGGCGCGGGCTCTTACCAAGGGCCGTTACAATGTGAGCTTTGAGGATATCAGCGCCCTAGCACACCCAGTACTGCGCCACCGTGTACTAACTAACTTCCACGCAGAATCGGAAGGTAAGACTTCAGGTCAGCTCGTAGATATGTTGCTCGACGCTGTAGCAGTGCCCTCCTCGGGAATGTAGGGACGACAGACATTGGCAGAGTCTAGAACCCGATCGGCAACATCGGGAACCCAGTTCCTAGATCCAACCGTACTCGGGCGGATAGGCAACCTACAGCTGCTGGCACGCATTGTCGTAGATGGCTTTCTGACGGGCCTACATCGCTCACCGCATCTTGGCTTCAGCATCGACTTCGCTGAGCACCGAGCATACATGCCGGGGGACGATATTCGGCGGATCGACTGGAGGCTTTTCGCCAGGACAGATCGTCACTACATCAAGCTGTTTGAAGCCGATACCAACGCGAACTTTGTGGTCGTACTCGACGTATCTGCATCGATGAGTTACGGGAGCCATTCGCTGAGCAAGTTGGATTACGCGCGGTACCTCGCGGCCTGTCTCTCTTTTTTTTCGAGCCAACAACGAGACCGTGTCGGCTTAGTCACGTTTGACCATGAAATCGTGGAGTACGTACCTCCGTCGATGAAGCACCTGGATACAATCCTTCACCTACTAGATCAAGCAAAGGCGGGCCGGCCGGGAAGCTTGGCCGAACCGCTGCTCCAGGTGAATGAACTTTTGAGCAGAAAGGGCATTCTTGTCATCATCTCAGACTTCTATGAAGAACCTGGAGAAGTACTGTCGGCGATTGGACCACTAAGAGCTCGCGGACATGACGTGATCGTCTTCCATGTCATGGATCCCAACGAACTCGAGTTTCCATTTGAGGAAGCGTCCGGATTCGAAGACTTAGAGACCAGTGAGCAGATCCCGGTGATCCCTGCCAGACTACGTGAGGACTACAAGCGCATGGTCGGACAGCACTTGGAGACACTTCAAGAGCAGTTCACAGGTTCGCGGATTGATTACACACTCCTAGACACGTCAAAACCCCTGGATTTGGCTCTATTCCAGTACCTTCTAGCACGTGAGCAATTGATGAGAACCCGATGAGTCTCGCGTTTCTTGTGCCGCTCTTCCTACTTGGAATAGCAGGCGTGGTGGTGCCAATTCTTATTCACCTCACACGCCGGCAGCGGCGGAATGTAGTTCGCTTCCCGTCGCTCATGTTCCTAGAAAAGATCCCCTACCAGGAACAGCGCAGGCGTCGCGTCCAACACTGGTTCCTCCTCTTGCTACGAGCGCTGGCTCTAGCAGTCCTGGCCATGGCATTTGCCCGCCCATTCTTTCAAGATGATGAACTTGGGCTAGGAGCTTCAGGGGGGCCGCGCGAGGTCGTGGTTCTGATCGACCAGTCTTACAGCATGGAGATTGGCAACCAACTCGAACAGGCCAGAGACGAAGCCCAGCAAGTATTCAATGGTCTGGGTCCACTTGATCGCGCGTCTCTGGTAGCCTTCTCGCAGGGGGCCAGTGTGCTGGCACGCTCTACCGCTGACCGTACACGGCTTCGAGCTGCATTGGATACAGTGCGGCTCAGCTCTGGCTCCACGAGCTTTGGACCCGCACTCAAAGTAGCGCAAACGATACTCGAAGAATCCAACCTTCCTGGTGGTGAAGTCTTTTTGCTCAGCGACTTTCAGCGGAATGGGTGGGTGGGTGATGAAGGAGTTCGGCTCCCTGCTGGTTCGACCTTCACCCCTATAGCTCTCGGAGACGAGGAAATCGAGGAAAACATCCTCGTCACTGACATCTCTCTTCCTCGTCAATCGGTAGCAGGCCGCGAACGTGTGACACCTACTGCACGAGTTGTTCGCCGGGGTGGTACCACTCCACGGGAGGTCGTGGTCAGTCTCGACATAGATGGACAAGAACTCCAGAGTCAATCAATTGCCTTGGCACCGGATGCTGCTGGTGCAGTCGAATTCCCGGCCCTCACGATTTCGCGACCACACACACGCGGCACAGTCAGACTTCCTGAGGACGATCTCTCAGCCGACAACTCCCATCACTTCGTCGTGTCTCCTGGCACAGCGCTCTCCGTTCTTATTTTGGAAGGTGCAGGTGCAGAGACGGACGTGAGCCTATATCTAAGACAGGCACTCGACATCACAGACGATGGACGGTTTAGAGTCAGTGTGCGGAGAGCTAGCAATGTTCGCCCCGTCGATCTAGAGAATACGGATGCCGTATTCCTCAACGATGTCCAGATCGATGGTGCATCTGCCGAGCGCCTGCGCACTTTTGTAGACGAAGGTGGTGGGTTGTTGATTGCATTGGGTGAGCAGGGGGGTTGGCCAGCTTCGGCGGCGGACATGTTGCCGGGCACTATCGGGCCGGTGCAGGACCGCCTTCAGGGCCGAGGAGGGCGCCTTGGCTTTCTTGAATATGGCCACTCTGTGTTTGAGGTCTTCTCTGGTCCCCGTAGCGGTGACTTTACGGGTGCGCGGTTCTTCCGAGCCCGGGGATTCCAACCATCCGAAGAAGGCGCTGTTCTAGCGCGGTTCGATGATGGATCAGTTGCGCTCGCCGAGCTTCGCTTAGGTCGTGGCCGTGTGCTCGTGTGGACGAACACCTTGAACTCCTACTGGAGTGACCTGGCACTCCAGCCCGTGTACCTCCCGTTCGTTCATCGGCTCGCAGAGTACCTTGGCGGCAGAGCCGAAGCAGTGCCATGGTTCACAATCGGACAGGTGGTAAACCTTGCAAACCCAGAAGCTCTGCTCACAGCGGGCCTAGTGTCATCCGAGGCCGCGGGCTTGGCGGAAGGTGATGATCAGGTTGCACTAACTCCAACGGGCACGACCATAGAGATGCCGGCTGAAGAAGGCGCGCGCTACCTGCCTCTAGAGGAGCATGGCTTCTATACGGTCCGCCCTCCGGGCAGCGAACCAGAACGACCGTTCGTAATGGCAGTCAATGTAGAACTCGATGAATCCAACCTAGCAAGGATGGATCCGGAGCAACTCGAGCTTCAGATAATGGCACCACCCAGCGCCGATGCCGGTGGCTTCAACATCGGTGAGTCAGCTGCAATGCAAAGGCAAGACCAAGAGAGACGACAATCAATCTGGCGCTGGATGCTTATACTCGCACTAGCCCTCTTTATGGGCGAGACCGTGCTCTCGAACTTCGTCTCAAGAAAAACCGCTGGAGCACAAGGCGCCCTAGTGGGTTAATTGAAGGGTGACCTTGTTGGGGGCATGGCGTGTTGTCACCTAGGGGCAGTAGGTTGCGGTACTAGTGCAATTTGGAGACGTGAATGAGGGACTCCGACAAAAGGCTCGCTCACAATCGGATTTCTAATGTAGTTCGAGCCGTCCGGTGGCGATGGAGAACTCGCTTGATCCTCAGGGGCTCGCTTTGGGCCCTGGGTCTAACCGGCTTGGTGGTCTTCCTCTCGGCTCTGGCTCTCGAGCAGATGCGGTTTTCCCCTCAGTGGGTTATGGGACTGCGCATCCTCACCTGGGTAACGCTAGCGCTCTCAACCTATTTCTTCCTCATTAGGCCTCTCCTCCGACGCGTAACCAACAATCAGGTTGCGCTCTACCTAGAAGAAAATGAGCCATCTCTAGAACACTCCGTTGTCAGCGCACTCGATCAAGGTAAAGATGCATCACCTGACCTTGCACAGCGCGTCGTTCAAGTTGCTCTAGAGCGGACAAAAAAGGTCGCGTATGGTCGAAGGGTAGAGCAAAGTAAGCTATACCGCTTTGCAGGAGCACTTACCGGAATCGTGCTTCTCGCATTATCCAGTGCGTTACTGGGACCGGAGCACCTGAGACACGGTCTGTCTGCGTTACTGCTTCCAGCAGTTGATGCTGCCGAAGTCAATCCCTATGCGATCTCAGTGATGCCGGGAGATGTGACCATACCCCGGAACTCAGACCAAATTGTAGAAGCAAAGCTTGCGGGGTTCGATGCTCCTGAGGCCTCCATTTTTATGCGGAGCACATCTGAGCAATCCTTCCGTCGGCTGAGCATGTTACCTGGACTGGAAGGCGGTTATGAGGTCATGCTGGTCGCGGTCGCCGAGGAAACGGAGTACTTCATCGAGTCGACGGGTGTGCGCTCAGCAACGTTCACCATTGAGGTGGCGGACCTGCCATATGTTGGTCGTATGGGCCTCACTTACTACTACCCGTCCTACACGGGCCTACCTGAACGCACAATTGAGGACGGCGGTGACGTCGTGGCCCTACCAGGTACGGTCGTTGAACTCCGTATTGACCCAACGATGCCGACACCATTGGGTCAGCTACTGCTGGACAATAAGCCGGCTGGTGAGCTAACGCGGCAGGACGATGGCAGTTTTGTCACACGTTTTACTGTCGGAACTAACGACTTCTACTCAATCGAACTCGCGCGTGAGAACGGAGAATTCGTGCCGGCTTCTCCTGAATACACAATAGACGTGCTGACCGACCAAGATCCCTCGCTTCGATTCTCTCAACCCGGACGGGATGAGTCCGCATCCCCGATCGAAGAGGTCTACGTTGAGGTCAACGCGACGGATGACTACGGAATCCGTGACGTGCGACTGGTATACTCAGTCAACGCGGGACCAGAGGACACGGTCGCGATCTTCGATACCGGAGGCCCTCCACTCCCCGAGATATCTGCCGGCCATACGCTCTATCTGGAGGAATGGCAACTTGAGCCGGGTGACCTCGTCTCTTATTACGCAATAGCTCAGGACAACCGCACGGGAGCTGCTAACCGTCCGGTCACGAGTGATATTTTCTTCCTGAATATCCGACCCTTTGAGCGCGCATACCGTCAGGGTGAACAGGGTGGTGGTGGCGGCGGCGGTGGGCAGCAACCTGAAGAAGTCCTTTCAGAGCTGCAGCGACAGGTTATTTCGGCCACCTTCAACTTGATTCGCCAAAGGGACAGTTACGAACCAGGCGAGTTTAGCGAGAACGTCGTCAGCGTCCAACTGAGTCAGGCGCGGCTCAGGGAAAAGGTAGGCACACTGCTTCAAAGGATGGCGAACCGCGGGCTCACGCAGACCGACCCAGGATTTCGTGACGTCTCAGCAGTACTTCCTCTGGCGGTCGAAGCCATGACAAAAGCTGAGTCAGACCTTGGAGATGAGGAACTGCGGGATGCACTGCCGGATGAGCAAGAAGCTCTCAGGTACCTCCAACAAGCCGAGGAAACCTACGAACGCTACGTCACACAACAGCAGCAAGGTGGTGGTGGCGGCGGCGGCGGAAGCCAGCAAGCAGCTGAAGATTTAGCAGATCTTTTTGAGCTTGAATTAGACAAACTACAGAATCAGTACGAGACCGTTCAGCGCGGCCAGCGTGAGCAAGCTGACAACCAAGTTGACGAGTTACTGGAACAGCTTCAGGAGCTCGCTAGGCGTCAGGAACAGGAAGCTGAAAGGCAGCGCCGACGTGCAATGCAGTCGCAGCAAGGGTCTCAAGGCGGTGGGCAGGGTCAGCGAACATTAGCTGATGAGACTGAGGAGGCGGCCCGCCAACTTCAGCGGCTGGCACGAGAGATGAATAATCAACAGCTCGAGGAAACCGCGCGAGACCTCCAGCAAGCTGCGGAAGCTATGAGGCAGTCAGCAGCTCAGTCAGGGAGCTTAGGATCTTCCCAGGCGTCGTCAGCCCTCCAACGGCTTGAAGAGGCGCAGCGGCAACTGGAAGAAGCTAGGTCTGAGAGGGCACAACGCGACGCTGAAGCCGCCATGGAGCAGGTGGCCGAGCTCCAGCGTCAACAGCGAGAGATGGTCGGCGATGTTAGAAGCTTGCCAACTGAGAGAGGGCTTCAGCGAACTCAAGAAATCGAGCAACTGCGCGAGCAGAAAGACCAGATGCACGAGGCTGTCCAGAACCTCGAGCGAGAGTTGGACCGAGCAGCTAGCAGTGGCCGAGCGGACAACCCCGAAGCAGCCCGTAATCTTCAAGAGGCTTCGAACCTGATCAGGGAATCGAAACTGAAGGAGGCCCTACAGTACTCACGGGGCACGATTGAACAATGGGATTCTCAATCTGCAGTGACTATGGAGCTAAATATTGAAGGATACCTCCAAGATCTACAGGATCAGCTAGAGCAAGCACGCGAGGTCGCCAGTGACGTCGAACCTGATCCCCAGGAAGAGGCTCTTGACCAAGCGCGCGACCTTGTTCGCGGCCTGGAAGCGATGGAACGCCGGCTGAACGAGCCAGGTCAGCAGGGTCAGCAGGGTCA
>DEAM01000025.1 GCA_002347035.1 Gemmatimonadales bacterium UBA2982
GCCCTTTCCTACTTCCGATAGTTGATCGTGTACCGAACTCCCGTGGCAAGTTGGGTGGGTGGGTCTCGCCATTTGAAGCGCTTGGCCCATCGATTGTCGCGGCCTTCCACGACATCAGCTACGACTCCACCGATCACAGGCGCGAACTTGAAGCCATGCCCGCTCCCACCACCGGCTACGATGAGCCCTTCCCGGTTTGGATCCTGGTCGATCAGAAAGTCGCCATCAAACGTATCGCAGTACATGCACACGCGTTGTTCAAGGACAGGTGCCTTTGCTAGTGAAGGCATGGCTTTTTCGAGGAAAGCCCGGAGGGTTTCCAAATGTTCTCGGGCAACAGCACCTCTAGTATCTGGATGGGCGGTCAGCCCTGGCCCGTGGCAGCCAATCTTGACATGCCCATCCGGTAAAGCGGGAAATCCATACCATCCGCTGCTGGAGGTGTCAGCAAACCATGGAGGGAATGGTTTCCCTGTGTGGATTTCAGGCTGGTCGGTGCCCAGATGGACAACGGGCTGCCCAACGGACCACATCCTGTCGGAAAGCCATGGGAGCAGGGACGGTGTCCATGCTCCAGCGCAGACAACTACGGTGTCCGCTGCAAGATTTTCACCACTCTCCTTGAGCAGCACTCCGGTAACTTGTGATTCTTCCTCAGCCAAAGCTTGAGCAGTACCGATTCGAAGATCGACACCCACCTTCTGAGCGAGCGTGAGAAGGTGGGACACGACGAAACCACTCTCGACCCAGCCCGCTCGTGGACTCAGGTATCCATGTGAATACTGACCTTCCTCCCAGGTAGGGAATCGGTTTTGGTTGGGTTTTAGAACTAGCCATTCCGGTTCGTACCCGCGTTCCTGGAGTGCCTGCGCGCTCTCGTACTCGAAGCTGCCGGGTTTTATTTCTTCACCAGAAAAGACTAGTAGCCCTGTCTCGTGGTATGGTGGGTATGGCCAGTCGGCATTCCAACGGTCCCAGCCTTCCAACGCGGCCTCTGCAAATTCGTGATAAAAAAGGTCTGATCCATAATCCATCCGGACCATTTTGCTTACGTCTGTCGAGGAGGCGCTTTTGTGGGGAAGCGGGCCTGGGTCGAGCAGGGTAACCGCCCATCCCCGTGTACGTAGTTCTAGAGATGTGGCCAGTCCGAAGATTCCGGCACCGACGACGAGTGCGTGCCCAGGAGACGTAGTCACGGAGGCGTAGATCGAAAGTCTTGAATAGAATGCCGAGTCTATCTGTTCGCCCGGCACTGTAACTCTGTCGGTATAGGGGCGCTCATGCAACTAAGGATTCTTTCTGGCGACGACGTTCGAAAAGCAGTCGATATGCCGGCTGCAATCGGTGCAATGGAGACAGCTTTCGCGGCTCTTTCGTCAGGGGAGGCGACTGTGCCTGTGCGACTCAGCCTTGAGACTGAGCATGGGGCCACCCTTTTTATGCCTGCCCATTTAAGGAAAGAAGGGTTAGCTGGGGTTAAGGTCGCATCCGTAAATCCGGGGAACACCAAGTTGAAACTGCCGGTGATCCAGGCAGTGGTCCTAGCCTTAGATCCTGTGACTGGCAGTGTCCTGGCGCTTATGGATGGTACTTGGTTAACAGCACTCAGGACGGGTGCAGTCGGTGGTTTGGCTGCAAAACTACTCGCTCGTGAAGATGCGTCGGTTGTTGCGTTGTTTGGGGCTGGAATCCAGGCAAGAACTCAACTAGAGGCGGTCCGATGTGTACGACCTGTGACAGAGGTCAGGATCGTCTCTAAATCTGGGACTTCTGCGGACCAGTTGGTGAAAGAGCTAGTGGGAGTTCAGGCTACCAGGTTCGACGATCCAGGCCAGGCGATCAACGGAGCTGATATAGTGATCGCTTCGACAAGCAGCAGTACACCCGTGTTTGATGGGTCGCAGATCGCTCCGGGGACACACGTTACCGGGGTGGGGTCCTTCACGCCTAAAATGAGAGAGGTCGATACCGCACTCGTCTCGAGAGCCCGCATCATTGTAGACCAGAGGGAGGCCGTGCTTGAGGAAGCGGGTGACATAATTGGTCCCATTACCGACCGTGACCTCGATGAATCTGCTATATCGGCCGAGATTGGTGAGGTAGTACTGGGTTCGGCTCAGGGTAGGACTTCAGCAGAGGAAATTACGTTTTTCAAGTCGGTGGGGAACGCGGTTCAGGACGTGACAGTGGCGGCATTGGTGCTTGAGCAAGCTGAAATGGCTGGACTGGGTATGACTGTCGGACTATAAAACAAGGCTCAGACTTCGCTCAGCTTACACTCCAAGTAGTGACCAGGCCTCCGCTCGTTCCTGGTACTGTTCCAATGCGGGTTCATCCTCGGCCTGCATAGCGGCTTGGGTAAGTGCGAGGTATGCCCATGCGTAGTAACTGGGGATGCCGATAGTGGCGATGTCCGGCCAGTGCGACCACTCGTCTGGGATACCAGTGCGGTGGATGAAGACTTCATCGAGCAGTTGCTGGGTTCTGGGGACGTCTGTCCATCCGCCGATAACAGCCGAATAAGCTGACGGGTCCATTCGCACGATTCCCAGATCCTCAACTTCCTCGAGAGGGCCATTGTTGAGCCGGAAAGCCAAGCCCTGCCTGTATAGGTAGGGTTGTAGGCCCAAGGACGTGGCTGCGTTACCACTAGACGCAAAATAGATAGGCCGCTCATCGATGGATTCGTTAATGAGGTTCAACGCAAACTGCTCCCATGGGGAGAGGAAACGCCCACCTGCGATAGTGGCAACCACATTTCCGATAGGAAGACGTACGTCTTCGTCTACAGGTGCATATCGAAGAGCGATCTCCTGGATTTCCTCATTGGTAAATGGAATAACCGATTTGCTGGGGATCTCTATCGATCTGTCTATGATGAGTGGGAACTTGTCACCGGCCTCAATGGCAGCTGAGACGTAGGCCGCTTCGGTGTTTTCTGCTGTATAAGGTCTCTGGCATTGGATACGCGATGGATCGATCGACGGATCCACACCCTGAGGGCACGGGCTTGTCAGGTCCTTGAGTTGGGTCGCGTACCAGTCAGTGTTGAGATATGACGTCACGATCACTGTGACGTCTCGCCTGATCCCTTCGACTTCCTGCAGGTACCAAAGGGGAAAAGTGTCGTTATCCCCGTTAGTGAATAACACAGCGTACGGCTCCACACTCATTAGGAGGTTATGAGCCCAGTCGCGCGCAGCGTAGTCATTTGCACGGCTAGCCCAACCCCAGTTAAGGAAGAGTGGAAGGACTGCCAAACCGAGTATAGGGCTTGCCCGGCGGAGCGAGGTTTTTAGTTCGAAAGCAGCTTCACGCCAGAGGGTTACGATACCCATCCCTACCCAGAGCCCCCAGAGTGAGAAGCTCACTATGAAGAAATAGTCTCGCTCCCTCACCTCGTGAAGGCTTCTGTCCTCGATGGGAGCCCGCATCGAATATCCGTAGCGGAAGTTCAGGTAATAGACCAGCGCAACGGAGACGAGTGCGAATAGAGTGAAAAGATAAGCGAAGCTGGCGCGGTCACGCCGAGCATGCTCGATCGCTCCCCAAACACCTAATCCTGTAAAAAGCATGGTGAACGGGAGTCGCCAAAATGCAAAGAGGGTGTTGGTGCCCTCAATGCTTCGCGCCCACTGCCAATCGAAGTACTGCAGGTAATTCTGCAACTGCGCAAAGAGCGGAGCCTGAGATTCTCGTTCCAGTCCTAACCAAGGTGGCTTGTCATATTGCGTCCGGTTTAGGGCTTCTGCGAGCGCCTCACAGCCTGCTCGACCGTAGGTTACTACTGCTCCAAGGGCAGAACTGATATCGGGGCAGGTCGGTGCTGCCTCGTTTATTATGGGCCCTAGTCCAGCCCGGATGGGCAAGAAGAGGTGGATTGAAAGTCCGAGAATCAGGGCTGCGGCACCGCCCAGATAAAGTCTCCAGTTGAGCAGCGCCTGGGGATGTACATACAAGACGAAGAGCGCAATTGCAGGTGCGGCCAGAAAGGCCATGAGGTGGTTGCCTACGCTCAAGGCAAGGATAAACACCATTAAGACGAGCAAATGATCGTCCTTGCCCTTACCCAAATTTTCCTGCCACCTCACAGCAAGCCATGTAAGTAGTGCGATGGTCAGCAGAGAGACCGTGTAGACCTTCTCATTAACATTAGACTGGTTCCACACTGTGAAAGCAGTCGCACTTACCAACACTGCTGCAGCAGCGCCGATCAAGCGGAAATAATGCTCCCTGGAGAAGTACCTGAGGATGTGGTGCACAACCAAGAACCAGAGTGCATGTGCCGATGCACTCATGACGGCGCTGAAAAGATTAATCCTTATCGCGACAGATAGTTGAAGTGGCGATAGCAGCACCGACCAGGCACGGGCTAGTACGACGAAGAGGGGATTACCGGGCGGGTGCGGGATGCCCATAATGTGCCCCGTCGCGATGTACTCGCTCGTGTCCCAGAACGCAGTGGTGCGTGCGAGTGTTATGGCGTACAGGATGAATACGAGCAATCCTGCTATAGCCGCTTCCTTGTATGGAGGCCGGAGGTCGTCTAGTTCCTCGATATGAGGATCTGGCGAGGCATTTGTAGTGTCATTCACGGCTTTGTTTGTCATCTGCTTGTGGGGTGTTTAGGCCGTGTTAGAGCATCGAGATAAGTCGGTAAGATAACTTCAAGCCTCCAGCGCGCAGCGACTTTCAATCCGTCGCTAGCAAGTGCAGGCAGCCCCATTGATCAACTTGAACGTAAAACTCAGGTGGTACCCATGTCGTTGAGCTGTATTCCTGAATGATAGCCGGGCCTCTGAGTTCGTGACCCGCCAGGAGGTCCTCTCGTCGCACACTTTCGACCTGAACCAAATCTCCTGATATAAACGTATCGGTGGAAGTACTTGGCGGAGGACCTGATGCTGCGTCTAGCGAGACGGGAGTAAAATCAGGTGATGGCGCGCTGACCGTGACTCTGAGGGTCACCGCTTCTACAGGGGTTTCTGGTCGCTCGTAACCGTAGCGTTCGAAGTGTGATCTGTGAAATCGACTGATCCAATCCTGAGCGGGGACAGTGAGTTCGAAACTTTGTCCTTGGTAGCGTGCATCCACCCAAAACTCTGCTGTAAGCATACTGGGGTCAGATCCCTCTGCGAGCATAGCCTCTCTGGCATCTCCCTCAAGATCTTCTAGCTCGCTAACTAAGATCTGCTCGAATCCTGAGGTAGCGCTGCTGACCAGGACCGTCCGTGAGCGTTCTGTGGTCACAGCTGAGGCCAGCATGCCATAGGCAGAAAGCAAGCCGGGATCAGGAGGTATGATAGCCCGCGAAGCCCCTAACCTGTTAAGTAGTTCAGCGACATGGAGACCGCCTGCTCCTCCGAAAGCTACAAGTGCAAAATCTAGCGGATCGAATCCACGCTCGACTGAGATGACTCGGAGAGCTCGCTCCATGGCTGTATTTGCGACTGCGAGTACTCCCTCGGCTGCTTCTGAAATGGTCGAGCCAAGTTCGTCGGCGAGCTGTTGCAGCGGCTCTCGAATCGAATCTCGATCTAGCGCGCTATCACCTACGGGGAATGCATTATGAGGAAGCCGGCCTAGCCATACGTGAGCGTCAGTAACGGTGACTGCAGTTCCGCCCAGTCCGTAACAGATAGGACCAGGATCAGCACCAGCACTTTCAGGGCCAACGCGGAGCGCACCGCCTGGATCCATTCTTGCGATTGAGCCACCACCTGCGCCTACCGTGTGGATATCAATAACAGGAATCGCAACTGGTTGACCGGCAATTTCGAACTCTCGTGTCCTTAGGGGCTGACCTGGGCAAAGGGACACATCAGTTGAGGTTCCTCCCATATCAAATGAGATAACGGATTCTTGTCCGGCTCTCCGTGCCCATGTGAGCGCTCCCACAACTCCGCCAGCGGGGCCTGAAAGCACAGTTCGAACTGGCTCACGTCGCGCCCGAGCGACTGGGAGTGCTCCTCCATTAGACCCCATGATCGTTACTCGGGAGGCTCCGGATTCATCGAATAGCCTTCCGAGGTAGTGATCCATCAAAGGTGCTACGTACGCGTTCACGACGGCAGTGGAAGTTCGTTCATACTCCCGAAACTCCGGCACGAGCACGCTAGAAACTGACAGTGGTATACCAAGAGCTTCGACGGCCTTGGCGAGCGAGCGTTCGTGTGCGTCGTTTGCGTATGCGTGCAGAAGGGAGATTGCGATCGAGTCTACACCTAGCTCGCTCAGGGCTTTTGGCAACCCTTCCACCTGCTGCTGGTCTAGTGGTTCAATCTCATCACCAGTCGGCCCGATTCTCCCGGTAACACCAAGCCGATCCGTACGCTGAACGAGTGGAGGAGGCCTATGTCCTACGAGGGCATACAGTTGTGGTCGATTCTGTCTACCAATCTCGATAATATCTTCGAAGCCCTCGTTGGTGATGAGCGCTACCCGAGCCCCCTGCCGCTCGAGAAGAGCATTTGTAGCCACCGTTGATCCGTGCAAAAGTGCGAAGTCGATTCCAGGATCAAGGATCTGCCGGATGCCATCGAGCACGGCCTGAGACGGGTCTTCTTTTGTAGACGGCAGCTTGAGGGTGGCAATCACTCCTTCAGCAAGAAGAACTAGATCTGTGAACGTCCCGCCTGTGTCTACGGCGAGGACTGGCGTTGACGGTCCGGTTGGGCCTTGGGACATTGGAGCGCTCATCGTTGCAGGCCGAATACCACGTTCCCGAAGTTGCTATGCAGCTTAAACCATCCTTCCAAGAGTTTAAAACCCTTGCCGCTGGCTCGGGCTTGGTTCCGGTGTGGCGGGAGTTTCTCTTCGATGTTGATACGGCAGTTACCGCGTACGCGAAGCTGGCAGAACCTCCCTTCGGATTCTTGCTGGAGTCTGTCGTGGGTGGAGAACAGTGGGCTCGCTTCTCTTTCTTGGGCACCGAACCGAGTGGTGCGTGGAGGCTGCAGGATGGTGTTGTTAACTGGTGGTCCTCTAGTGAGGGATGGAGCGAGGTCGAAACCGACGATCCTCTAGCAGACTTGGACAGGCGGCTCCGGTCTCGCACTCCCGCTGACGTCGAGGGTCTGCCTCGATTCTGGGGAGGGGCAGTAGGGTACTTCGGTTACGACGTGGTGCGCCAGAT
>DEAM01000005.1:0-131645 GCA_002347035.1 Gemmatimonadales bacterium UBA2982
TACAGCGTCGACTTCGTCCGCAACAATCTCTACGGCAGGCTCTTCCTCCTGGCGCCTCCTCCGGCGACGGCGCCCAGTAGAAGGAGCCGCTTCTTCAAGCGCTGATTGGATCGCCTCGGTCGGGTCTGTACGTCCTGCTCTGCGCTCGCGCTCCATCTTGGACAGGACCTTGGCCACATCGCCATCGCTGATTGTTGCATCTTCATCAGAAACGGGGATGCCCATCTGCCTCAAAAGGGTGATCAGTACATCAGAGTCAACCTTGAGGTCGTCTGCTAGCTCGAAAACCTGCATACGCCTATCCCTCTGCTGTACCCGAGCAAGCAAGCTCAGCAAGTACCTGCTCTGCGAGCGACTCACTGGTCACAGCAAGCGCTGAAAGAGCTGACAAACCGACAGCTGCACCCAGAGTGCAGCGATCCCCTAAGTTCGCTTGTGGTACCGTTCGACCTCTCAAGGTCCTTTGTATCTTCTGCATTTGGCTTTGAGAAGCATCCTTGGCCATCAAAACCACATAAGCCTTGCCGATCCGTATAGCACCGCGAACAGCCTCCGTTCCTGGTGCAACCGCGCCTGCTCGACGAGCCAGACCCAAAAGCTGGTATATACTACGCGTCCTACTCAACTTCTCCATCCTCTTTTTCCGATGTTGTTGCAGGCACTTGGTCATTTTCTACTGTCTGCTCATCAGTTTGATCTTGGTCACTTTCCTGGTCATCGCCGAGAGTGCCGTCTTCTGCCGTCTCTGCTACCACAACATCACTTTCTACAACGGTGAGCTCGTCGATCAGCTGTAGGAGGCGATCAGCATCCTCTTCGCCTATGCCTTCAACCCCCAAGAAATCACGGCGTTCAAGATCTATAATCTGCAAGAACGTTTCATAGCCAACTGTCGATAGTGCTCCGAGCGTTGATGCGGGCAAGCTCAACTCTGAAAGTGGAAAGTCCGCCGTCTCATATTGATCTTCTGTCGGACTGGAAAATACGGACATATCAGCGCCACGCTCTAACCACTCCCGCGAGCCGTATAGATCGATCTGCCATCCGATAAGCTGCGATGCAAGACGCACGTTTTGTCCATTTCGTCCGATCGCGAGAGATAGTTGGTCCTCGTCTACAATCGCTGTTATCACTTGACGCTCAGTATCACTCACAACCTTTGAGACCCGAGCGGGGGCGAGTGCTCGACGAGCAAAGACCTCAGTATCCGGATGCCATGGAACGATGTCGATCCGCTCGCCACCAAGCTCCGAAACTACAGCCTGCACCCGAGAGCCCTTGAGGCCGACACAGGCTCCTACGGGATCGATAGACTCATCCTTACTATAAACGGCGATCTTCGTGCGTCCCCCGACCTCTCTTGCGATCTCCCTGATCTCAACTATCCCCTGATGTATCTCAGGCACCTCAAGCTTAAAGAGGGCAGCCACGAACAGAGGGTCCCCTCTTGAAAGAATTAGTCGTGGCCCCTTCGGGGTTTCCTCAACCTTCTTCAAGACAGCCCGAATTGGATCCCCTTGTCGAAAACGCTCTCGCGGATTCTGGTCCTTCCACGGAATAATCGCTTCCGCGTCGCGCGCCCGGTTCAACATTACGACAAGTTTTCCTCGCTCAGTCTGCTGAACTTCCCCCGACAGCAGTTCGCCAACCTCATGGGCAAACTCATCCCGAATCCGGTCCCTCTCGTTCTCTCTGACACGTTGGACAATGCGCTGCTTGACTGCCATAACTGCATTTCTACCAAACTCCGAAAACGCGACGGGGATCTCCATAACATCCCCAACCTCAAATGTGTCATCATCCCAGCGAGCTTCCTCAAGGGAGATCTCAGTAGCGCGGTCCTCGACCTCTTCAACTACACGACGCAATACAACAATATCAAATTCTCCGGTGTCCTCATCGATATCGATCTCAGCCTGCACCGTGATTCCGTAGATACGGGCTAAGCCCGCCAGAATTCCGTCTCTAATCAGATCACTCATCTGATCATCAGAGATGCTTTTAGTAGCTGCAACATCCCGAAGTGCCGCTACAATCTGGGCCGCGTTCGCCATGTCTATATCCTCATCCTCGTGCGCTGCATCCCGCCATCATTTCCATTCGAAGACTAGGTTTACCTTCCGAATCTCTGCTCTCGGAATCTCTACTTCTTCTCCACTCATAAGTTGGAGTGCCACTACTTCTTCCGATCCTTCACCTCGTAACCCGAGAAGCTTCCCTTCCATCCGCGTAACTCGGCCGAGAAGAAGTTCACGACCGATAACCGCTACGCCATCACCCTGGAAACGATCAAAGTCCGCTTGCCGTAATAAGGGTCTGTCTACACCCGGTGATGAAACCTCGAGCACGTAACGCTCAGATAGCGCTTCATGATCATCTAACCAACCCTCAAGTGCGCGGCTTACAGATGCACAGTCGTCAACTGTAATGCCCTGACCCGGAGTTGAGTGGGGACGATCAATCCTGAGCTTGAGCAGAGGACGTCGTCCACTGCCGGCCCAATACACATCGACCAGTTCATATCCCAAGTCCTCAACTCGGTTCACCAACTCATCTTCGATTTCTGGCACAGCACGCATAGTGCACACCCCACAACATTCGGGGGTACGCCGCTGAAGCGACGAACCCCCAGTCCACACTGAACAAAAAAGCGGGGGCAAACCACTCCCCCACTTCGAAAAACACCGCCATTGGCGGCCCCTTAACGACCCACCAATATAGAGGCGCCTAGGAACTGGCTCAAGGCAGGCCCCACAACGATGGAAGACTAGCTCTGCGGTTACTTAAACTCGCCAGAGTCTCTCCCGAATGACCACCTAATCCTATTCAGTCTCCTTCTGGCTCTTTATCGAGCATATGATGACCCAGGACTCTTTCCTCCAGAGCTAGTACCCATTTTCTGAGCACATCCAACTCTGACCGATTCACCCCCTCGCAGCCCTTCCAGGCATTTGATGCAGCAGCTTGTGCCTTTTTTATAGCATCCTTCATCACTTGCTTCGCGCGATCAGTCGGGACATCTCTATGTTCTAGAGCCTCCTGGATAGTGATATCGAACGCATCTTTATAAGCTGACAGTATCCCAATTCCCTGGCGGATACCGTCTTCTATTTGTTCTCGAGCACTCTTATTCTCAGTGTGACCCGCCCCACCTTCCTCTCTCATGTCAGATCCGTTCGATAAATGCGCGCTCCGAGGGCTGAGAGGCGTGCATCAATAGCTTCGTATCCCCTTTCTATCTGCCTGATGTTACGGATAGTACTACTGCCTTCAGCCCCTAAGGCGGCGATCAAAAGCGCCATGCCCGCTCGGATATCTGGGCTTTCTAGGACACTCCCTTGGAGAGACGTAGGGCCTACGACCACTGCTCTATGGGGGTCGCATAAGATAATCGAGGCCCCCATAGCTACGAGCTTGTCGGTGAAATACATACGAGACTCGAACATCTTCTCATGGATTAAGACAGTCCCGTGACACTGTGTTGCTGCTACGAGAGCGATCGATGTAAGGTCCGCCGGAAACGCGGGCCACGGACCATCATCAATCTTGGGCACCTGACCAAACGCGTCTTTCTTAATGTGATGCTCTCCCGAGCCTGTTACTACCAGGTCAGTGCCATCTACACGGCAGTCGATACCAAGGCGTCCGAAACCCATCAAGGTAGAATCCAGGTGCTCTAATGGAGCACCCTCTATGACAAGGTCACTTCCTGTCACAGCTGCGAGACCGATGAATGAACCCGTTTCGATATGGTCAGATCCGATGCCAAACGTCGCGCCGGACAGTTCTTTCACACCCTCAATCTCTAATATGTGGGTTCCGATGCCCTTAATCCTGGCGCCCATAGTGTTAAGCAAGTGACACAAGTCCTGCACATGCGGCTCAGCCGCAGCGTTTCTAAGTCTAGTGAGCCCACGAGCCCTAACCGCTGCCATGATAGCGTTTTCAGTACCAGTCACGGACGGCTCATCAAGAAAGAAATCCGTGCCCTTAAGTTGCACAGCTTCAATAGTGAAACCCTCATTGAGCGACACCTCAGCGCCAAGGGCTTCAAAAGCCAAGAAATGCGTATCCATGCGTCGACGCCCGATTATATCACCACCTGGGGGTGGAAGATGCACTTGACCGAAGCGTGTCAGTAATGGTCCAGCGAGCAGGACCGACGCCCGGATGAGCTTGGCCAAATCTCCATCGATTGAGTCTCGGCGTATCCCAGCTGCATCCACGGTTACTTCGTTATCACCCTGCCAAGTCACCTCTGCGCCAAGTGAACGGATAATGTCTAGAAACGTCTCGACATCCCGAATCCTTGGTATGTTCGCAAGGTGGACAGGATCAGATGTGAGAACCGTCGCCGCTAGGCACGGTAATGCTGCGTTCTTGTTGCCGGCGGGTCGGATCCGGCCATCGAGCCGGTGCCCGCCTTCGACCACGAACGTCCCCATGGACTCCGGAAAGCAAGTGGGAGAGTTATGGCGAAGATACCCCCCTCCATTACACGCCAGCAACTCGCTAATTGAATCTATCACTCCTGTTTGATGATCCTCTGGTAGAAACAACCATGCCTGAGACTCGATTACTAGCAGAGAAGAGCACGACCCGTGCCAAGAAAGTCTTGCTCTTGCCTGGGAGCTTTCCTACTCTTGGCGCCCACCTCTAGAGAGGCAGAAACTGCGCTCACCGGGAAGGTCAATCAGGATGCCTGAAAACTCAGACCGCTAGACTGAAATGATGTTGAGCCCACTCGGCACCCTTCTTGTTCAGGCACCAATTTCTCGAGACGGTATTTCAGTGGCAGCAGATCTAGCAGTCATAGTGGTTAGCCTAGCACTTGTTGTGGTCGCCCTCTTCAGTGGCTTCCTAATCCTGCGCATCGTAGGAATGTTAAGGGAACTGCGCCTCAGCTTAAGGCAAAACCTTGGACCGGTGTCGGATAGGGCTCGTAGTATCTCTGATAATGTAGAATTCATCACTCAAGCAGTCCGGACAGACGTTGAGCGATTGAACGATTCAGTCAAATCATTGAGTGATCGACTCCAGCTTGCCTCGGACCGCATGGAAGAGCGTATCGAAGAATTCAATGCGCTAATGAGGGTGGTTCAAGATGAAGCTGAGGGCATCTTTCTAGACACGGCGTCAACAATGCGCGGCATGCAGCAAGGTGCTCGTTCGTTCACTGACCCCAGTCTGCCAGACGAAGAAGTTTTTGAGGCGACTGAGAGGATGGTTGATGAAGAAACTGCAACAGGAGTGGACCAAACCTAACCCAATCATTGCGTTCTAGATGACTATCTAGATCAGTTCTTTTGTGAGGATGGCGTTAACCCGACGAGGGTCTGCTGTACCACTTGAGCGCCGCATAACCTGTCCTACTAAAAACCCAATAAGCCGCTTCTCACCTCCCTGGTAGCGACTAACCTCATCCGGCTGTGCCTCGATCACTGCCTGAACCCACTGCTCTAGCTGTACATCGTCACGGACTTGTGCGAGCCCCTGCTCTTCAATGACGGCGCGTGGGCTCCCTCCATCCTCTGCAACTATTGCAAGCACCTTCTTTGCAGCGGTATCTGATACGGTACCGTCAGTGACCAACTCAATCAGCTCAGCCAGTGCCCGTGCTCTGACGCGAAATGTTTCAAGGTCTTCTCCCCTCTCATTCATTAGCGCTTGTAGTGGCCCCATGACCCAGTTCGCAGCTGACTTAGCCTCAGCGCTAGCTCCTACGACAGCCTCAAAGTAGTTCGCACTCGCAACGGTATGTGTAAGAACTCCGGCATCATAGGACGAAAGCCCATAGTCTTGGATAAATCGATCACGACGTAACCTTGGGAGCTCAGGCAGACACTGCCGAGTCACCTCTACTAGGCTGGGCTCAAGTACTAGCGGTGGCAGATCAGGATCGGGGAAGTACCGGTAGTCATGGCTGTCTTCCTTGGATCTCATCGACCTTAACTGACCCATATGGTCGTCCCACAGCAGCGTCTCCTGGTCCACGGTGCCACCATGATCTAGCACCTCAGCCTGCCGAGCGATCTCAATCTCAAGTGCCCGCTCTACCCCGGAAAATGAATTCACATTCTTGATCTCTGTCTTGGCTCCGAGTTCCGAGGCGCCGACCGAACGCAGAGATACATTTGCATCCACCCTAAGACTACCTTCCTCCATATTACAATCGCTAACGTCTGCGTACTCGAGAATATGTTTAAGCGCAACTAGGAAAGCCCTAGCGTCGGCTGGTGAGCACAGATCCGGCTCCGTAACAATCTCAACCAATGGCGTTCCCGCGCGGTTAAGGTCAACCACCGTTCCTCTTGGAATGCGATCATGAATCGACTTTCCAGCGTCCTCTTCCATATGTGCGCGGCGGATACGCACCAGCCCCTCACCTTCTGGTCCGTCATATATCACGACCCCATCAGTCGCCAATGGCATCTCGAACTGCGTGATTTGATAACCTTTTGGAAGGTCAGGGTAGAAATAATTCTTACGCTCCCAAACGCTCGTCAGATGAATAGTGCAGTCGAGGGCTAGCGCTGTACGAACAGCTAATTTGACCGCCTCCGGATTCGTGGTAGGTAATGCACCAGGGAGCCCCAAACAAACTGGGCAGACATGAGAATTAGGCTCATCACCGAAGACTACTTGATTTCCGCAGAAGAGTTTTCGTTCAGTTCGCATTTGAACATGAACCTCTAATCCAATCACGGGCTCCCAGCTCAAGCCTCTGCTCCCTGGATCCTTGTCTCTAGCTCTCCCGCAATTGCAAGCATTTGATCCTCCTGCCACCAAGGAGCAAGTACTTGACCGCCGACTGGCAGCCCCCTAATGGACCCGATAGGAACTGAGATCCCTGGAATGCCAGCCAGGTTCGCCGTGACGGTGAATACATCGGAAAGATACATCTCCATCGGATCATCCATGCGTTCACCGATCTTGAAGGCCGGAGTCGGACTAGTCGGCGTGAAAAGGGCATCTACGCCATCATCGAAGACTGACCTGAAGTCCTCAGTAATCATCCGGCGGGCCCGCTGAGCAGTACCATAGTACTCATCGTAATACCCAGCTGAAAGAGCGTACGTACCAAGCATGATTCGCCTCTTTACCTCGATTCCTAGGCCTGTGGACCGAGTTCCTTGGTACATAGAAATCAAGTCAGCTTCCGCACATCTGACTCCGTACCTAACACCGTCATAGCGAGAAAGATTACTTGATGCCTCTGCCGGAGCCAGCACGTAGTAGCACGGGATCGCATAACGCGTGTGGGGTAACGAGACTCGTCGTATTTTGGCACCCGCCTCTTCAAGCTCTCTTAAAGCAGTATTGACAAGATCCCTCAACGCAGGATCAAGACCATCAGGCAAGTACTCGTTGGGTACACCGATTACGAGCCCTTCAACCCCACGGCCTACAGCACCCAACAAATCAGGGACCGGCCGTTCGTCTGATGTCGCATCCCGCTCATCGTACCCCGAGACCACTTGTAGCAAACGGGCCGCGTCTGTAACGGTCCTGCCCAAGGTGCCAACCTGGTCCAACGAAGAAGCGTACGCCACCAGACCATAGCGGCTCACTCTACCGTATGTTGGCTTGATTCCTACGATACCACAAAAGGCAGCAGGCTGACGAACCGAGCCACCGGTATCCGACCCAAGTGCCATAGGCACTAATCCGGCTGCTACCGCTGCAGCTGAACCACCTGAACTGCCACCGGGGACCCGACTCCGATCGTGAGGGTTCAGTGTGGGACCGTAGGCTGAGTTCTCCGTTGAGGAGCCCATAGCAAATTCGTCGAGATTCGTCTTACCCACCACGACGGCCCCTGCCGCTTTGGCTCTACGGACCACCGTTGATTCATAGGGAGATCGGTAACCTTCAAGAACCTTTGAACCACACGTAGTGTCGAAGCCGGTCGTGGCAAGATTATCCTTAACAGCCAAAGGAATTCCTGCTAAAAGACCTTCCGAATTGGCTACCGCCAACGACTCGGGATGGGCCACAGCCAAAAAGGCATTGAGGGGAGCCCCGCCATTCTCCAACTCTTGGATAGCTCCCACCGCATGGGCGGCCTTTGCTAGCGTAGTCAAGCGCCCTCGTCTTTATGTAGTCCAGGCAGCGGGGGTACTACAAAGAAACCCTCTGCCCAATCGGGGCTAACTTTGTTCAGCCCTTGATCTAGAGTGTCAGGCACTTCTGCCTCACTGCCTCGGGTCGATCCTCGCTGCCAAGCCTGAGGCGCACCCTCTTCACTATGAACTACGGCCGGACCATCCTCGAGATTCCTGAGAGCCTCTACATGTTGGAGAATGTGGTTCAGCTCTTCTGTGAGGCGCTCGATTTCTTCAGCTCCAAAATGCAGACGAGCCAATATAGCTATGCGTTCTGCCTGCTTTTGCCCAACACTCATGGCCAATCCTTCTCAAGGGAGGCATAGCGCAAAAGCAGCCTTTTCCGACCGACTTCTTCGAAGTCGACAGTGACCCTTACATCCCTACCGAACCCAGACACCTCCACAATTGCTCCCGATCCAAAAGTCTCGTGTAGCACCCGTTCACCCTGTACGAATCTAGGGGCGTCCTGATCCATTCCATATTCGGAACCTGCTTCCGAGTAGCTGTCACGCACTTCGTAACGCCCTGGACGGCGGCCGTGCAGATTGGCTCGGGAAAGAAATCCTGCTCGCTCAGTCTTTTGCTCTTCTAAGAGGTTGCTTGGAACAGCCTCCATGAACGACGACAAGCCGTTATGAGTAAAATCACCTGCTCGGCGTCGCTGACGTGCCCACGAGATTGAGAGCGTCTCTACTGCCCTCGTGATCCCAACGTAGAACAAACGTCGTTCTTCCTCTAGCGCACCAGGTTCATCATAAGCGCGACCTAAGGGAAAAAGGCCCTCCTCCATACCAGCGATAAATACCACTGGGAACTCGAGGCCCTTTGCATTATGAAGCGTCATCAGAGTAACGGCATCTGCGCCGGGGTCTAGTCGATCAACATCAGCGTCTAGAGCAACTACTTGTAGGAACAAATCCAAGTCCGTAAAACTGTCAACATCGTCTTCAAAACCCACTGCACGTTCTGCCTCAAAATCAACAGCTCCAGCTATCAACTCAGAGACGTTCCTGCCACGGTCTTCCCCTTCTGGGCCTTCATCGCACAAGTGTCTTATTAGGCCCATATCCTCAATCAACTCCTTTAAAAGCTCACCAACTCGTGCCTGGCTTGCACGTATACTGAAGTCGCGTACCAACTTTGCAAATTGGCGAAGGCCGCGGGCTCCACTGGCTCGTAGATCCGAAATTTGATCGGCTTGCTCTGCGGCCTCAAGCAATGACAGACCCTGCTTCCTAGCCCACTGGCGAAGATGCTCAAGAGTCGTTAATCCAACACCGCGCCGCGGGTAATTTACGACCCTCTCGAAAGCAATCTGATCACGAGGATTTGAAATAAGTCGAAGGTAGGCCAGGACATCTTGGATCTCCCGTCGCTCGTAGAACCGGACAGCACCCACTACTTGGTAAGGTATTCTTTTGCTGCGAAAACCATCCTCAAGTGCGCGCGCTTGAGCATTTGTGCGGTATAGAACTGCAACCGACCGATATGAACTCAAAGAAGCACCACCCAAGCGCCGCTCTATATCATTCGTGATCCAACGGGCTTCATCATTCTCGTCCAATGATTCCATGAGGGTTATCGCTTCCCCGCCGATCCGCTCAGTGAGAAGTGTCTTACCCTTTCGGTTCACATTCTGAGCAATGACGTGGTTCGCAGCATCGAGAATCGTTTTGGTGGAGCGGTAGTTCTGCTCAAGCCTAACCACCCGTGCTCCAGGGAAGGCTTGTTCGAAGTCGAGAATGTTGCGGATGTCAGCCCCTCGCCATCCGTAGATCGACTGGTCGTCATCTCCTACCACCATCAAGTTGCCATGACCTCCGGCAATAAGTTCAACAAATCTGAACTGGGCCTTATTGGTGTCCTGGTACTCGTCCACGAGTACGAAAGAGAACTGTTCCCGATAGCGAGTAAGAAGGTCTTTGTTCTTTTCGAGCAATTCCACTGGCTTCATGAGGAGATCATCGAAGTCAAAGGCGCTTTGTTGCTCTAATAACCTCTGGTACTCAGGATAGACACGTGCGACGTTCTTTTGAACTAAGTCGAATCCGGTCGTGTTATCCTCGAACATACCAGGATTAATCAGGTCGTTCTTAGCATTACTGATCTCTGCACGGATTGCCTTCGGATTCCATTGCTTTGGGTCCACGCCGACTGACTCCTGGACATTCTTAACGAGCCGGAGTGATTGATCAGCGTCGAAGATGCTGAAGCTCTTCTCCCACCCAATATGATTAGCATGACGTCGCAACAGCCTCGCTCCAACCGCATGGAAGGTCCCTATCCACATCCCGGCAGGTTCACGCCCTAGAAGTCCTGAGATCCGATCGCGCATTTCGCCGGCAGCCTTATTTGTAAATGTCACCGCCAGAATTTGATTCGGTAAGATCCCTTGCTCATGGATGAGGTTACAAACCCTGGCTGTCAGGACTCGCGTCTTACCAGAGCCAGCTCCAGCCAACACCAACAGGGGACCCTCAAAGTGCTCTGTCGCCTGTCGCTGCTCCGGATTGAGGCTCTCGAGATGTGGGGGCGAGGAAGCCTCAGGCATCGGCCGTGGGGAGGTTGATCTCAAACGTCGTGCCCTCCGACGCTTCGAGTAGCTCAATACGACCACCGTGCACCCCCTCGATGATGCGCCGAGAAAGTGCTAGCCCCACACCCCAACCTGAAGTCTTGGAACTGACCCCAGGCTCAAAAATCTTATCCCTCACATCTGGATCCACACCTGTTCCAGTATCGTGGATCCTGAGGCTGACCCATTTCTCTCCTATTGCCCGAGCGTAGATGCTTATCTCCCCCCCTCTGCCAGCAAGTGCATCTAGGGCGTTCTTCACCACGTTCTCCAAAGCCCACATAAGAAGTACGCGGTTACCCTGCACTTTAGGCATACCCCTAGGAACATCCACGACTAGATCTACGCTCTTCTTGGCCAGCCTAGGAATCCGAATAGCCAAGTAGTGCTTCAAATCGAGCACCACCCCCCGAACTGAAAGAGACTCCATATCAGGTTCACGCCCGATGAGCTCAAATCGGTGGCTGATGCGCTCAAGGCGATTCAGATCCTCCCCGATCGAGGTTGCGATATCTGAGTCTGCAAGATCAGCTGGGCGGTCAGGTCCAGGGAGCTTTAGAAGCTCAAGCCACCCCTGTAGCGAGGAGAGAGGCGTACCGAGCTGATGAGCTAGCTCGCGAGCCATCGCGGTCCACGCCCTCTCACCCTCTGCACGGCGATGAGTATGCATAACCATCAACCAAACCACCACGGTGAGCAGCAGCCCACCAGCTTGCAGCCAAGGAATCACTACCGACCTATGGGCGGGTGCGTCCCCATAGTGGATATGTAGAAAGTTTGGGTCACCAATAGGTAGATGTGTGGCATCGAGAACTTCAACATACGCTCGGACCTCCTCGATGCTTTCAGGTGACTCTACGTCGACCTCAAACGGCAGGTTGGCATAGGAAATCAGAGTATCACTAGGCCCCATAACGATCAGTGGAAGACCAGTTCTTCTGACGATCTCCTGAACGTTAACCAGGGCGCGCGTCCTACTCATCAAGTCTTCAGAAAGAACCCCTTCCTGTAGTTCCGCAAACATCTGGGCCATGAGCGCGGAATTCTCCTCGACCCGCTGCACTACCTCCTGTGTGTAAAAAAGCCACCAACCAAGGAGCATCAGAAAAAGCGTCGCGAGTGCGAGAGACCACTTGATGCGGATCATGAATCATTCAGGTGGAGTGAGTCGCTTCGTCCCCACATAAGAGTGAAGCGGTTCTGGAAGTGCGATGCTCCCATCCTCCTCCTGATAGGTTTCCAATAGAGCAGCGACCACCCTGGGTAACGCTAGAGCTGAACCGTTCAATGTGTGCACATATTCAGGCTTTTCCGATTGTTTCCTTTTAAATCTTAGATTCGCTCGCCGAGCCTGATAATCTGTGAAAGTGCTGCAGCTAGACACTTCCAGCCACTGTCCCACGCCGGGAGCCCACACCTCCAAATCATATGTCTTAGCTCCGCTACTTCCGAGGTCACCGGTAGCCAATAGTACACGTCGATAGTGGAGTCCTAAGCGCTCTAGAATAGTTTCCGCCTCGCGGGTAAGATCTTCCAGGGCTTCAAGAGCACATTCAGGAACCTCATAACGCACGAGTTCCACCTTATCAAATTGGTGGACGCGTAACAAACCCCGGGTATCCTTTCCAGCGGCCCCTGCTTCCCGGCGGAAACATGGGGAATAGGCCGCGTAACGTAATGGCAACTCATCCAGTGCTAGAACCTCACCGCTACGCATATTTGTAACCGGCACCTCTGCAGTGGGGATGAGCCAAAGTCCGTCTTGCTCTGACTGGTATGAGTCATCCGCAAACTTGGGAAGTTGACCGGTGCCAATCATCGAACCTTCGTTAACCAAATACGGAACTCGGAGCTCAATGTATCCATGCTCGGTACTGTGGATATCTAAGAAAAAGTTGATCAAACCGCGCTGCAGTCGAGCACCCCAGCCCTGTAAAACAGGAAAGCCAGACCCAGTGATTCTGGATCCAGCTGCAAGATCGAGGATGCCAAGGTTTTCACCCAAGTCCCAGTGGGGCAATGGATCAAAGCTGAACTCCTGAGGCTCGCCCCATTGGGTGATGACTTGATTCGAATCTTCCCCTCCTGCAGGCACATCCTCAAGCGGGGTGTTAGGAATGGCCAGAAGAGCCCCACGGATATCATCTTCTGCCTTTCGTACCGCGTCATCCAATTCGGCAATCTGCGCACTGATCTTCTTTGTCTCTTGGATGAGTTTCGTCGCATCCTTTCCAGCGCGCTTTAACTCGCCAACTTGTCTGGATGCCTCATTTCTTTGAGCCTTCAAGTCGTTCACTAGCGTAAGCGCTGCTCGCCGTTCTACGTCTCTCTCCAAGACCCCATCAATCGCCGCAGACAGGTTCCGGTCCCTCTTGACGAGGGCTTTTCGCACCGCTTCTGGCTCTTGGCGTAGCCGCCGAATATCAAGCATCAATCCGGAGGTGTGAGGTCACGACTATTGCAGATTGGACTAGATACATAATGGAACATCAGACTACCCTGAGAGACATCTACTAAAACTGGTTCGAGTTTCGCATAGTAAACGCATGTGGATCCGAATGAGCCTCGACGTGAGTTGGTCTTGATGACATACACCGAACCCGTCCGCACAGGAACCGGCAGGGCTCCTTCGTACGCTGCAGTATCCTCTGGAGCTTCTACAAGATCAGCAAACGGCACTCCCTCGATAACTCCAATCCGAGCTCTCCCGGAGACCCCCAAAGCGCCAGGCGGTAAAAGCACAAGATTCTGACCACGCGTGTCCACCGCAATATCCCACTTTCCCCCTGAGTTTGCTTGCTCTACCCGGTAAGCCACCCCATCAAAAAAGCTATAACCCGAGAGCAGATTTAGTTCAGGTCTGGCTAATGAATAGAGCTGAACTGTATCGGGGATATCATTCCAGTGAAATGCGAATGGATCATCACCGCACGCGCTGAAAATGGCTACGACTAAACCCGCTGCCACAGCTGCCCGAGGGGCGCTCATTCGCTTATGAATTGCTTTATTCTTCACACTCCGAAAGACCCTCGATGAAGAGTCGAGAACGGATGGAAAGTTGCCTGGAGCCAGCACGAGGGTCAACCTCAACAAACCTTGTATTTGCTTGACTTTACCCCCTGTGCCGGGTAGGTTCCGCCCGCGTTGCTGGCCGGCACACCCACCGTTTCGTCTGGTCGCACGAAGGACCTTCTAGCGAGGTGGTGTGGTGCCCTACGAAGCTTCCTATCTCCCAGGCGGGCACATCCTCTCCAGGGAAACTCATCACATTCACCCTTGTGATACTGGCGGCCCGTGCTAGCTAACGGCCGACCTTGGGTCATCGTCCTAGCGGGAGGGGTCGGGTCAAGATTCTGGCCAGTGAGTACCCTCGAGCGGCCTAAACAGCTCCTTCCGCTCGTTGACGATGGTCCACTTATAACCGACACGATAGACCGAGCACGAAATCTCGTGCCTGATGAACGCATCCGTATCCTAGCGGGAGAGCACCTTGTCGAGCGGTTTCGTTCAAGCCTACCAAACTTTCCGGATGACAGCTACCTATGTGAACCCTTAGCCCGGGGAACCGCGCCTGCCCTTGCATGGGCCGCCTGGCATATAGCCCAGATCGATCCCGATGCTGTAATGGTATCCCTACATGCCGACCATATCATCCGTCCTCACGAGGCATTTCGAGAGACAGTGGCCGCAGCAGTTGACGTGGTCCTCAGACATGACCTTCTAGTCTGTATTGGTACTGTTCCAAACCGAATCGAAGTGGGATACGGACATGTCGAACCAGGAGAGCAACTGGATGCAGATGGAGGGCTGAAAGCTTATCGAGTGCGCGCTTTCCACGAGAAGCCCGATAGACAGACCGCGCACCGCTATGTGGAGGCCGGTCATTTTTGGAATACAGGGATCTTCGCTTGGAAAGCCCGAATACTACTTGAAGAAATCGAACAGCACGCGCCTGAAATCCACCGCTGCATGCCCCTACTTGAGAAAAACACGGAGGCTTTCTTCGACGCCGTCCCTACAAGCGTCATCGACCGCGCGGTGGTAGAACAAAGTGAACGGTTTGCCGTGCTCGGCGCCACTTTCACTTGGGATGATGTAGGGAACTGGGAAGCCTTAACGCGCCTTCACCTGTCGGATTCTCAAGGAAATGTAATTGTGGGCGCAGGTCAGACAGTGGCGTCTAGCGACAATGTGGTATTCACTGATCAGGGATCCGTCGTCTTATTCGGAATCAAAAATCTGGTGGTCATTCGGACACGGGACAGGACTTTGGTGCTTCCTCGTGAACGCGCTGCAGACCTGAAGGAACTACTGAAGGAACTGGATTCAGAAGCATGAGCAAGCCACGACTGTTCATCTTTGATGATCGTAGAGCCCGCCGCTGGGCACCCTTCACACTTACCCGGCCTGTAGGAGAGTTACTATTTGGCTGTCTCACATTGCGTGAGCGCGCCGAGTATGTTTTTGGAACACGGTGTGAAGGGCATATCACACGGAGTGCACTCAGGGGCTTTGACGAACCAGGAGGTGCCCCAAGCGTAGCTTTCGAGGGAATCGGTACAGAGGGCGTCCGCATCTTACTCTCTAGCCGGTGTGCTCCAGAACTCAAAACACTGAAAATTCCTGAGGCACCAGTCCGTCTCAACGTGGCTGGCCAGCCGGCAGGTTGGATTATTCCTGACGGAGAGCCTCTTCCTTCTGAACTGTGGGTGCGAGATCCAAGTGCCGCAGCAGGACAATCGGACATCCTAGATCTTGAGGGAACTGTCCTTGGAAGGCCTTGGGATCTAGTCGCAGAGAATCCAGGGCAGGTCACGCGAGACGTGCAAGCTCTCTGGCCTGAGAAAAGTGATCATGTACCAGGCTTGTTACAGACCGGTGACAAGCAATTGTCCATCGGCAACAATGTTCAAGTTGAGCCCGGTGTTTACGTCGATACGCGAAAAGGCCCTGTACGTCTCGAGGATGGCGTTTGTGTCGAGGGACCCGCTCGCTTAACGGGGCCACTCTTCGTTGGCGCCTCAACTCACATCCTAGGAGGCCATATAGGATCATCTTCTATCGGCCCAGTATCCGTAGTAAGAGGTGAGGTCTCGGATAGTGTGTTTCTAGGTTGCATGAATAAGGCTCATGACGGATACATCGGTTGCTCCATGCTTGGTAAGTGGGTCAATCTTGGAGCACTCACCACGAACTCAGATCTGAAAAATAACTATCAGCCAGTCCGAATCTGGACTCCAGAAGGCGCGGCCGACACTGGAATGCTTAAGATCGGTTGCTTTCTAGGAGACCATGTGAAGACGGGAATAGGTACCATATTTGGTACAGGTACATTAGTCGGAGCCGGGAGCAACTTGTTCGGAGGCATTATGCCTCCGAGCGTGGTCCCACCTTTCAGCTGGGGCTCCGGGCCGGACCTACAAGACTACCGATGGCCTGACTTCCTGAATACGGCTGTGCAGGTTGTGGCACGGCGCCAGCAGGCCCTCACACCTGGGGTCCGCCGAATCCTTTTAGAGGCCTGGAACAAGGCTACGACAGGCCGACCGGCAGAGTAACTAGATTTCCCGTGGGTAAAGAACCGTGAAGGTAGCAGTCCTCGGAAGTGGAAGTGCTGGGAACTCAGTACTTGTTTGCTCTGGAGAGACTCGCCTTTTGGTAGATGCAGGGTTCAGCGCACGTGCGCTCGGACAACGCTTAGAGTTTTTAGGAATCAACCCAAGTTCCATCAAAGGGATCGTGGTAACGCACGACCACAGAGACCACACTCGTGGAATAGGTGTATTTTCGCGAAAATACCTAACCCCCATCCACATGACGAGTCGCACGCACTTGGCCTGTACCCAATTACTCCGGGGGGACGAACAGGTGGTAGAGTACGACCCTAGAACACCGTTTTTAATAGGCAGCTTGAAAATTGATCCTTTTCTAACGGTGCATGATGCTGCTGATCCCGTTGGAGTAGCATTAGTTGACGAGCGCACTGGCTTACGTGTAGGAATTGCAACTGACTTAGGGCGTCCCACTGCTCATATTAGGCATGCCCTCTCCGGTTGTGATCTGCTGATCCTCGAAGCGAATCATGACGAAGTAATGCTTCGTGGAGGCCCTTATCCTGCCTCTGTAAAGCAACGGATCGCTTCGAGCCACGGGCATCTGTCAAACCAGGCTGCTGCCAGGCTTGCTACTGAACTACTGCATCCACGACTTGCCGGAGTTATCCTGGCCCATCTTTCCAAGGAATGTAATCGCCCAGCACTAGCCGCAAGCGTAGTGCGAGAGGCTCTGCGAGAAAATGGATGGGAAGGACACCTGGAGGTGGCCAGTCAAGATCGACCCACCGCTCTCTTGGATATCGAAGGACTGCGCTCTGGAGAAACTCCGTCGCAACTCAGCTTGTTCTAAATTTACTCCTACAGCCCAAACAACCGAAGGAAGTCGTTCCCCAGAGCCCAAAGCATTATCCCTAAAAGCACTACAAAACCCACCTGACTCCAGCGCATCCGCTGCTCGATCGTGAGTCCCCGTCCACCCCTAATTGCCTCAATTCCTAGGAAAACCAAGTGGCCACCATCGAGTACTGGAATCGGCAATAGGTTCAGCACTGCGAGATTGATACTGAATAGCGCCATGAAGCGGAGAAATTGGTCGAAACCTGCTTCTGCAGCCTGACCAGAGGCTTCACCGATCGTTACGATGCTTCCCATTGAACGGGGTGAGATGTTTCCTGTGACTAAATCACGAAGAAAGCCAAGTATCATACTTGTGACGGCCACGGTTTCGCCGTAGCCTGCGCGGACCGCCTGCCCAAGGGAGGCCTCAGAGAAGGCCATCTCACTGGCTGGGGGGAATACCCCTATCCTGCCTATTTCCACACTAACCCCATCTCTTTCTTCTTCTTCCGCATCAGGGGTCACGGCCCGAATTAATTCTCGCCCTTCTCGTTCTAGAGTTAGCTCAATGCGCTCGGCCGGATGAGCCTCAATCTCAGCCACCAGATCAAACCAGTTGCCTACTGGTCTACCATCCACAGCTGTGATGCGATCACCCGGCTCCAAAAGCGCCCTGTCTGCTGGCGATCCAGGAATCGTGGCCCCAACACCAGCCTCTATCCAAGCATTGAGTGAACTCGCTAATGAAACCCGATCAGCGCGTTCTCTCGGAAGATCGATCTCGATTCGACGACTAGGATCAAGTAACTCAATCAAGGCCGGTCCAGCAGGTGCTTCGAGGAGTCCTTCAGGAACATCCCTCCAGCGGGTCACTTCGCGGTCGCCGATACGCACGATCCGACTACCTGGATCAACGGTGGCTAGGGCTTCTGTGCCCGGCGGCAGAAGCGACTCTGCCACGGCACCGATACGTGTTGTTACCGGCTCGGGAATACCCCATTGTGCGAACACAAATGCGTAGGTTGCAAACGCGAAAATCATGTTCATTATCACGCCAGCAGAGATGACAAGCGTGCGTGCCCAAATTGGCTTCGCATCGTAGTCACTGTCCTTCGGTTCTCTCGGTGAAATGTCTCCTGAACCCCCCTCTACTCGCTCAAGAACCTCATCATCCATACCGCCCATTTTGACGTAGCCCCCAAGGGGGATAGCACTGAAAACATATTCCGTCTCACCCCAACGCACCCCAAGCACCTTCGGCCCGAGACCGATCGAAAAGCGCTGCACCTCGATGCCAACAGCCTTCGCCGCTCCGAAATGGCCAAGCTCATGCACAAAGATCAGCACTCCCAGCACAATAATCGTCGCGATTATCGTCATGACGTTACTCCCACCCTCGTCTGACTCATCCTTCGTGACGCTTCCTCGGTAACAGCTCGAGCATCCGCATCAGCAGAGAGCACATCCTCCAGGCTTCCCACCTCGTACGCTCCTATTTTTTCCAGAGCTTCAGATACAACCTCGGCAATCTCCGGCATACGGATATGGCCATTGAGAAATGCCTGGACAGCAACCTCATTTGATGCGTTAAAGACCGCCGGCGCTGCACCTCCACGTCGGCCTGCCTCAGTGCCGAGCCCGAATAGTGGAAACGCAGTATGGTCGATATCCTCAAACGTTAAGGGAGAAGCTCTCACAGGATCGTAGGTTTGAAGTTCCAAGTCATCTACTCGTTCAGGATAACTGAGGGCGTAGAGAATCGGCAGTTCCATCGTTGGAAAACCCAGCTGCGCGAGCACTGATCCATCCACGAACTCCACGAAAGAATGGATCACGGATTGCGGATGAATTACGGCCTCAACTTGGTCATAATCTAGTTGATAAAGGTAGTGCGCCTCAATTACCTCCAAGGCTTTGTTCGCCAGGGTTGCCGAATCAACTGTAATCTTAGCACCCATGTCCCAAGTAGGATGCCGCAGAGCATCCTCTGGCTGAACACTCCATAGGTCCCTCAGACTCATGCCCCTAAAGGCACCTCCAGAAGCAGTTAGCATAACTCGCTTAACCGCAGGGCCGGGATAGCCCCGGCAACACTGCATAATTGCACTGTGTTCGGAGTCGATTGGGATGATATCAGCCCCTCCCCGTTCCGCTGCCTCCAGGACAAGGTGACCACCAGCGACCAGTGACTCTTTGTTCGCTAGTGCGAGCCTCGTGCCGGCCTCGAGAGCTCTAATAGTGGGCTCCAAGCCAGCTGCACCAACCAGAGCATTCACGACCACATCAATATTTTTGTCAGCTGCTACCTCTAATAAAGCTTCAGGCCCAAAGACCCATTCAGTCCCTGGAGTATCGGGGCGAAGTGACCCATCTCCTTCACAAAGGACGGCCTTCTCCGGCCTAAATCTTTGCACCTGGGCCTGCAAATCATGAGAGCGTCTGTTGGCGGCAAGAGTTACAACTTGGAAACGGTCTGGATGACGTGCGACGACCTCCAAAGTACTCCGGCCAATGGAGCCCGTAGAACCCAAGATACAGAGCCTTATCACAAGCTAGAATCCAGCATCAAGAGGGCGATATATGTCGTTGGAAGCGTGAAGAGTAGGGAATCCAATCGATCGAGGATTCCCCCGTGTCCTGGGAGAATCCCGCCCGAGTCCTTAACCCCTGCTTCCCGCTTAAATAGTGACTCTACAAGATCTCCGACTATGCCCGTTACACCAATCACAGCTCCAATGGAACCTGCAATAATTGGGCTATGCACCGGAAGTTCCGGCAGCCACGGAACGGTCACGTAGTACCAAACTGTCGCAGCCAGCACGGCCCCGCCAATTCCTCCCCAGACACCGGCCCAGCTCTTATTAGGGCTTATCTGAGGGGCCAGGCCACCCTTCCCCCACGCAGTTCCAGTGAAAAGTGCCATTGCATCTCCCAGCCACGTCGCAGCAAGTGGAAGGGCAACCACCAACAACCCAGACGAAGGTATCGTGCTAGCCCCAGACCAACCGCGGGAGTTCGGCAGTTCGTGAAGCAGTAGGATCACAGCCATAGGCAGTCCTACGTATAGCACCCCGAAGAGAGTAGTCGCTACAGCGGATAGCGGCTTCGCTCTTGGGCTTCGACGAGCCAACGCGAAGGCCATAACCACTCCACTTCCAAGTCCCAAGAAGCCTAGCATTGATACCCCGAACTCTAAAAACATAGGTCGCCATGCGGCCAGGAGTACCACACACACCACCATAATGCCAACTAGCCAGTTAAATGGAGACGCGCCCCCCTCCCTGGCGAGGCTGCAGTACTCCCGGGACCCGAGAACAGCAATGACCGCAACCAGAAGTGAAAGCGTCAGACCTCCAAGGTAGAGAACGTACACTACAACAGGGATACCAATACCAGCTACCACCCACCGCTTAGCCAAATTATTCACTGAGACCTAACACTTCCGAAACGACGATCGCGATTCTGGTATTCCAGAATCGCTTCGAAGAAATCTTCCCGTCCGAAATCCGGCCACAAAACCCGAGTGATATGCAGCTCAGTGTATGCAAGCTGCCATAACATAAAGTTACTAATGCGAAACTCGCCTGAGGTCCTAATTAGGAGGTCGGGCTCCCTTACGTCACGTGTGAACAACGTCTTTTGTAGCTCGTCCTCGTTAATCTCATCCGGGTCAAGTTCACCTGCCCGCACTCGTTCTGAAAGGATCCGTGCTGCTCTCACTAGCTCCTCCCGACCACCGTACGAGATCATCAGATTCAGCCTAAGGGTAATCCCCCCGCGGGTACTGTCAGTGATAGTCTCGATTGCCCTCCGAGTGGCACTATCGACGCGATCCAATTCTCCCAGCACGTGAACTTCAACACCCCGCTTACGGAGTTCCTCTCCCTCCCGGCGAGCATAGTGCTGGAGAAGTTGCATCAATGCGGAAACTTCTTGAGGGGGTCGGTTCCAGTTTTCAGTTGAGAAAGCGAAAAGGGTCAATATCTGAACTCCGGCTGCTATCGCCCCTTCAACACTCTCCCGGACTGCATTCATACCTTCCCGATGACCGAGATGACGGGGCAGTCCTCGCTCTCCAGCCCAGCGACCATTCCCATCCATAATGATCGCGACGTGCTCTGGCACATCAGAGCAGAGTCTTATCCGGTCTATGTTATCGGAGGACATTTGTAGCTCGCAGGCGAGCGACCTAGATCGCCATCACCTCTTCTTCCTTTTTCTTCAGCAGATCGTCAATCTTATCAGAGTACTCATGAGTAAGTTTCTCTACTGACTCTTCACGTCGCCGGCCTTCATCTTCACCAATTTCGTGTTCTTTGATGAGATCATGAATCTCATCTCGTACCAATCGTCGGGCATGTCGAATAGAGATACGACCGTCTTCCGCCATCTTGTGGAGCACCTTGACGTACTCCTTACGACGCTCCTCATTGAGCGGCGGAATCGGTACTCTTATCACGTTACCATCGTTGGCCGGATTTAGGCCGAGGTCAGCACTCATGATCGCCTTTTCAATCTCTCCGATGAGAGTCTTGTCAAATGGCTGTACCACTAGAAGTGTCGATTCAGGGGTGCTCACCGTCGACACCTGATTGATCGGCATCTTAGAGCCATAGGCGTCTACACGCACAGTATCGAGTAAGGCAGGTGTAGCCTTACCAGTTCTGACCGTCGCAAAATCCCGACGAATCGCCTCGAGGGCAGCTTCCATTCGCCTCTTAGCGTCCTCTACGGTTGCCATAGCTAAACTCCGAGTCATTAGATCACATTCAGGCCCAAAGTATCAGCTTTTCACATCTGACAGTGGGCACTCTTTGCAGCTACCATGCCAGTCACGATACTAGAGTTCCTATCGTCTCACCACGGATGGCTGCAGCTACTGCACCTTGCTCCTGAAGATCAAGCACAATGATCGGAAGACTATTCTCCTTACAGAGGGACACCGCTGCTGCATCCATGACAGCGAGCTCCTGAGCCACAACCTCTTGGAATGATATTTTAGGAATGAACTCGGCTGATGAATCGTGCTCAGGGTCCGCGGTGAAAACACCTTCTACCTTAGTCGCCTTAATCACCACATCCGATTCCATTTCGATGGCCCTTAGAACTGCAGCAGTATCGGTCGAGAAATAGGGATTGCCCGTTCCACCTGCAAAAAGGACAACTCTACCGCGCTCCATGTGTCGCAGTGCCCTGCGCCGGATGTACGGCTCTGCGATCTCATCCATTCGGATTGCTGTCATAACACGGTTATCGACACCCTTATGCTCAAGCAGATCTTGCACCGCCAGCGCATTGATAACAGTACCAAGCATACCCATATAGTCTGCCTGTACTCGGTCCATACCTTCCTGAGAGGCCATGGCCCCACGCACGATATTACCACCACCGATTACTATCCCGAGTGAGACTCCCATCTCTGCGAGGCTCTTGATCTCATCCGTCAGTTGGTCAACCACACGGGGTTCGATGCCAAACCCGCGGTCCCCGGCCAGAGCTTCACCGGAAAGCTTCAATAGGACACGCTCATAGCGCAGTTCAGTCTGACTAGCCATTAGAACTTCAAGAGATCTCACCGACCTTAAAACGAGCAAACCGAGCTATTTCAATCTTCTCCCCTGTCTTTGAGGAGACTTCTGTAATGAGTTGATCGATCGTTTTATCTGGGTCTTTAACAAAGGGCTGGGCTAGCAGAGCACTTTCTTTAAAGAACTTCTGGAGCTTACCCTCTACAATCTTTTCAGCTATGTGGTCTGGCTTGCCCTCTTCTTTCACTTGTTCCAAGTAGATCCCCCGCTCTCTCTCAATCACAGCCGCATCAATCTCTCCTGCTGAGACCGAAAGTGGTGCGGTTGACGCCACATGCATGGCAATATCTTTAGCCAAGTTTTTAAAGTCGTCTGTATTAGCTACGAAATCAGTCTCGCAGTTCACTTCGACGATCACGGCTGTCTTCCCATCAAAATGAACGTAGCTTCCGATAGCGCCTTCATTAGCAGCTTTTTCAGCGCGCTTAGCTACCTTGGCAGCACCCTTAGCCCTTAGGAAGTCGACTGCTTTCTCGAGGTCCCCCCCTGTCTCCCCAAGGGCCCTCTTGCAATCCATCATACCCGCTCCTGTCATATCACGGAGCTGCTTCACGGCTTTTGCTTTTATTGTAGTCGTTTCGGACATCTTGTTCTCTCTAGTTTTATCTCACCCGGCTTCGCCGGCTCGTGAAAAGAGGCGGAGCGGCCTGGGACAACAACCCCGACCCTCTGCCGCCTCTGTGTCCATAGAACCCAGGCCTTAGACCCAAAACTCGAGTCGGTCGATTGCCCTTAGGTCGGCTACCCTTCGGCTTCGGCGCTCTTTTCATCCTCCGGTTCTGCCACCGGTCCATCTGCCAGCTCATCATCAACTCCCCCGTTAGCCTGTTCGGCCCCCTCAACTGTCTCGTCTTTGAGGTGTTGAGCAATTACCTCAGGCTTAGGCCGCCGCTTACGCCTCGGGCGACGACGCTGCGGTTTTTCGCGTTCCGTGGTCTCGCCCGTCTCAGTGGAGTAAGTGGTCGCCTCCAACTCATCAACCCTCCGCCGCGCGTCTTCAGGCACTTCTTTCCCGGCAACTTCAATTGAGCCAGCAATCGCATTCGCGATCAGGGTCACCGATCGGATCGCGTCATCATTCCCAGGGATCGGATAGTCTACTAGATCCGGATCAGCATTGGTGTCAGTGATCGCGATGATCGGGATACCTAATCTAGCCGCCTCTCGAACCGCGATGATCTCGCGCCGCGCGTCAACTACAAATATCGCACCCGGAAGCCTTCCCATGTCCTTCACCCCAGCCAAGTACTTATCGAGCTTGGCACGCTCCCGCTCCAGCAGCAGTCGCTCTTTCTTGGTAAAGAACTCGAACGCATTCTCTTCCTGTCCCCGCTCGAGTTCCTTCAGACGCCTGATCTGTTTACGAATTGTCTGGAAGTTCGTAAGCATGCCCCCAAGCCACCTCTCCGTTACCCAGAATGAGCCACTGCGTTGGGCTTCCTCTTCTACAACCGAACGAAGCTGCCGTTTGGTGCAAACAAAAAGAACTCGGTCGCCGCGGAGTAAGACCTCACGAACTGCCTGCTGGGCTACCCTGAGTCGATCCAGAGTCTTTCGAAGATCGATGATATGGATGCCGTTTCTTTCCGTGAAGATGAAGGGCTTCATCTTCGGATTCCAACGGCGAGTCTGATGGCCGAAGTGAACTCCAGCCTCCAGCAACTGGTTGAGACCTACTTCTGACATTGTTTTGTCTTCGCTTGTGTGGGGCCGATTACGCCCCGGTCAGGATTGAAGATGCGCATGCACATCTATTTAGCACTATTTTACTGCTCCTAACGCTTGGAAAACTGGAAGCGCTTTCTGGCTTTTGGCTGGCCGGGCTTCTTGCGCTCTACCTGCCTTGCATCCCTAGTGAGCATACCACGCTCTCGTAGGGCGGGCCGGTGTTCCTCATCATGCTGCACAAGTGCACGAGCCAACCCCATTCTAACGGCGTCCGATTGGCCGGTAAGTCCTCCGCCACGAACCCGCACTGTAACATCTAGTGAAGCCTCTAGGCCGGTCACCTTAAGAGGCTCGACAACTCGGATCTGATGCGTAGGTCTTGGAAAGTAATCATCCATCTGTCGACCATTAACAGTCCACTGACCGGTCCCCCGGCTGATCAACACTCGCGCGATTGAGCGCTTGCGTCTCCCTACTGTCTGGATTGTCTCTTGAGATTCTACTGCCATGAATATCTCTTGCCTCTTTATACGTCCAAGGGCTCAGGCCGCTGGCTGTGATGAGGGTGCTTCGCACCCGCGTAGACTTTTAGTTTCTTTCTTAATGACCGACCCAGGGCGTTTTTTGGTAACATGCCCCGTACCGCTAGCTCAACCACCCTCTCCGGATGAGTTTGGATCATCCGATGGAAAGGAATGTGCCGCTCGTTGCCCATGTAGCCCGAATGACGAAAGTAGGTCTTCTGCTCAGCCTTTCTACCAGTGAGTCTCACCTTATCAGCATTGACAACGATCACGTGGTCACCGGTGTCCATATGAGGTGTGAATAAAGGCTTATGCTTACCACGAAGCAGTTTAGCGATCTCCGTAGCAATTCTGCCGAGGGTTTTGCCCTCAGCATCCACGAGCCACCAATGGCTCTCAAGATCTTCGGCTTTCGGTGTATATGTTCTCATTCCCGCGACTGGGATAGAGTTTGAAGAATAGCCACAAATGATATCCGACAGGCCTTCCAAGTGTCAACGCTTTGGGAAGCTGTTGGGACTAAGCGACAACTGCTGGAGGGTCCTTTCCTTGGTCCTCAACCTGGACACGCTGGGTACTGCACTATGCGGTCAAAGCTAAGCCACTCTCCGCATTGCTCGCCATTGAACCACCGCCCTTGTTCAGCAACCCCTCGCCAGGCCCAATAAGCTTCATAAAGCCCATGAAGCTGGCCCTGCTCATAGTTTTTTCGACCACGCACGGATCAAACCCGACGAACCCTTTAGGTGGGGGTTTATCTAGGACACTTAACCTACGTATAGGTTTCTAGGAATCGAGCACGAGATGCGTGGCGCAAGCGGACAAGTGCCTTCTCCTTGATCTGACGCACACGCTCACGTGTGATGCCTAGTAAGGAACCGATGTCCTCGAGCGTCATTGGGTCCTGGCCATCAAGACCATAGTACAGGCGAAGAATCTTTGCTTCGCGCTCCTTGAGGCTCGACAGAGCGTCCTGAACAGTGGCCTTCAGCGCATGTTCGTAAGCCTCGTCCTCGGGGCCTGGCGAAAACTGATCTGGCAAATAATCGAGGAGTCGACCTTTCTCGTCGCCCGGCTGCATGGGGGCATCTAACGAGAGATGCGATTGCTGAATAGCTAGTGTCCGCTCAACCTCTTCTCGAGTCACATCTAGTTCCTGGGCAATCTCTTCAACCGTCGGTTCCCGCCCTAGCTCTTGAAGTAAGTTCGATTTTTGGCGCCCAACCCGATATAAGGCACCTGCTCGATTCAGTGGGACACGGACGATGCGGCTCTGTTCAGCGAGCGCCTGAAGAATTGCCTGGCGTATCCACCATACAGCATAACTGATGAATTTAATCCCTTTCGTCTCGTCAAACTTATGAGCTGCCCTGATCAACCCCAGGTTACCCTCATTGATGAGATCGGAGAGTGGAACACCCTGGTTCTGATATTTCTTGGCAACCGACACAACGAAACGCAAATTCGACCGGACCAACTTATCCAGAGCCTCTTCCTCTCCTTTCCGTATCAACTTGGCGAGCCTTGCTTCCTCAGCCCGGTCAATGAGAGGATACTGACTGATCTCTTCGAGATACTGATCCAACGAACCTTCTTTAGCAGATCCGCTTAGAGGAAAGAACGTCATCCGCTCCGTAGGCAGCCGTGTCTAGAGATCAGAAGTAGATTCGTATGTAGCAGCTGCGCCACAAAACACGGCGCGAACTGCTCAGTTTAGAATCTTAAAGGAAAGCAAATCGCGCAACACTTCGAAGGTATTCTAAAGCTTGAGTGATTCGAATGTTCTACAGCTATTTAATCGACGAACGTCCCTAGTCTGGCCCACCGGACTCTTCGTAGAGGTGGGAAATCGACAGCGGACGAAGGAACGAAAGAGTAATAGACCAACCAAGGTTGGCCGCGAATCTGATCTCGCTCTACGAAACCCCAATACCGGGAGTCCTCACTATTCTCTCTATTATCTCCCAAGACAAAGTATCGCCCAGAGGGAACAACGAGAGGTCCCCAAGTATCCCTTGTGGGCCGGTATTTATGTCCTGTAGATGCTACAAGATGGCTACGCTGCCATCTCATATCAGGGTGAACCAAGTCACGTACTCCCTCTTCATGCCTGATATAGGGCTCATACAACAACTCACCATTCACATAAAGTTGCTTATCACGCATCTCAAGTGTGTCACGGGGTAGTCCGATAAGACGCTTGACATAGTTTCTTTCCAGATCGTGCGGCGGGTTAAACACCAGCACGTCTCCGCGTTTGGGCTCTTGTAAAGCCATAGAGCGTATGGGGGTACCAGGAATCTGTGCACCGAAGACTGCCTTATTAACCAGTAAGAAGTCACCAACCAGCAAGGTGTTCTCCATTGAGGAAGTCGGAATCTTGAATGCCTCTACGAGAAAAGTCCGAACACCTAAGAAAAGGACGAATGCTAAAGCTAGAGAACGGGTCCAATCCTTGATCCCCCTTCCGGATATTGATCTTCTCTGACGGTTACCCCAGTAAAGAAAACGTCCTAAAAGATCTTGCTTCTGCTGGTCTTCACTCACGTGCCCTCTCTTCAACTGTTCCAGCGATACGCTGTATGGTCGCAACCAGGATCAACATTCACGTCGCAGTGACCCGTCACGGCGATCGAAGATCCTCGCTAGTCTCTGCAATAGCAACTAATTGTTGCTATTGCAGTCCACCTCCAAATCTTACCGAAATTCCGGTATGTATTTGTCGTCCAGGCGCCCTGAATCCCGAAGCTTCTTCGTAATATTGATCAAGGAGATTTTCCAACTGAGCGAAGACTGAAACGCCCGGACTCTTCGCCGCTCGAGTTATGAAAGCCCATTCCACACCAAAAGACATCAAGTGGTACATAGGCAGCTTGACGCGCATCTCCGGAAATGTGGAAAAATCTCGATCGGACCGCGATCCGACAACTAGTAACCGACCGTATACCCGTCCACTAGAGCCCACCGGGGCAGATGCAGAAACAGTGACAGCGTTAGAAGGGCGACGGAGAAGGGGGTCTCCCTCTAGGAAGCTGGCGCCCGGACCATTTTCGAAACCGGAATCAATGACTTCTGTATCAAGCCACGTCCAGGCCGCACTGGCCTGGGCTAAGCCAATATCAATATCAGCACCTAACTCCACACCCCTTGAAGTAGCAGCACCTACATTGAAGTAGTTCGATCCCATTGGTTTGGGCGGTGCAAATGTGTACTGAATAAGGTCTTCAAAACGTTGATCAAAGTACGTGGCACGCAGGGCAGCAACATCGGCAAAAAGGCCCTGTTCTAGACCGAATTCCCACGAAATTGCTCGTTCCGGTTTTAGATTAGGATTTCCGCGGACAAATCCAGTCGCAAAACTTTCGAAGAACGTCGGCTCCTTAATCGCTCGACCTACCAGGACGTGAGCAGTAGCACTGTTACTCCACGGCACTGCTTTAGAGAGACCTACCTGCCAAGTCGCAGCAGTTCCAAACCGCTCGTTATCCTCGAGTCGGGCCCCAGTATTCAATGATGCCCCGACGTAGTCACCTGAAAAATGCACGTATGCGGCGTGGTTACGGCGCTCATTACGATTCTCCCCGACGGAAGGCCCAAACTCACTCATGGACTCACTTAAGGATCGTTGACTTTCCCGCTCAACTTCTCCACCAGCGGTAAGCACTCCTAGATCAAAAGTCAGGTTGGCCCTTAGTTCTCCCTTCGTCCTCTGGACTTCGTCAAGACTCTTGAATGCGTAAAAACCCACGCTGTCCGCAGAGCTATCCTGCGCATCATCGGTCCCTCCGTCAGTCCCGCTCACGCCAAACATGCCTTCTAGTTCGAATGCATCTGTGAGAGCTCTGGTAGCCCTAAGGTGGATCAGCTTATCATCTCCGTAGGAGAAAGCATTCTGGTCCACAACCGCTCCGGCACCGTCAGTGGGAAACTGGTATTCGCGGTCCGTCAAGCGAAGACTAATCGCCATTCGTGTAACGTTGTCCGCTCGGAAACGAGCGTTTCCTGAAAGGTTGGTGCTCCTATGCCGATTGTTGAATGGGAGAATGCCATCTGTCTCTTCCCGACTCAGTGAGGCGGAGTACCTTAATCGCTCGTTACCACCAACGAGATCTGTACTCCAGCGAAAACCGTCTACGAGCTCATTCCTTGCCTCTGAGTAAGAAGCTGTCCCCAGGCGAGCAGTGAGCTGTGGAGGTCCCTCGCCGGCCCTTGTGATGATGTGCACCACGCCCGCCATTGCATCTGAGCCATATAGAGCGCTACCGGGGCCTCGCACGATCTCAATGCGCTCGAGGTTATCAGTGGTGAGGGAAGCAAAATCAAAGCCCCCTCCAGGTAGGTTAACCTGCATCCCATCGACGAGTACTAAAGTGTAGTCACTCTCCCCACCCCGGAGGAATAGTGAGGTCACCGCACCAATGGAGCCGCTCCGAATCACGTGAAGTCCGGCAACTGTTCGTAAAGCCTCTCCCACATGGCTAACGCCTGACGCCCTTAAGTCTTCACCGCTCAGTATCGAGACATGGTTTGCTATTCTCTCGATAGCCCTCGGCGTGGGACTCGCTGTGACGACCAGGCTATCCAGAGATATCGCATCCTCCTGTGCATGCGCATGCGGAGCGCTTAAGAGAATACTGGCCAACCCTAGTGCAAGCCCTGAAGAGTAGTTCATCTGACCTAATCCTTAAATCCGCGGAGAAATCACGTGCGCCGGACCAGGCCAGCCCAAACCCCTCCCCACGGAGGTATATTGGCGCGAGTGGATCAGGTCTCCTGGCTTAGGGCCAACTACTCACCTTCCCGGAGGTTCTCCTCCAGTGGCTGGCATCCCGACATTCGTCGGCCTTGAGTAGTCGTTCCGAGCTTTGCTCGGACCCCTCACAGTGGCGGGGCCGCGCCGGAATCTCACCGGCTTCCCTTATGATCCACCCGCCTTGTAGTATTTTTGAAAAGAAAAGTACAGCTCGATAACAAACCGGCAAGTTGATGATCTGAGGCGTGCTCGCTTCTAGCTCTACTCTTCTCGCACCAAACCGTACTTTTCAATCTTCTTATAGAGATTTGACCTCGGCATCTCTATACGACGGGCTGTCTCGGCAACATTCCATTTGTTCTCGTGCAGATGCTGGAGGATGTATCCTCTCTCGGATGAGCGTTTGAAAGCAGCGAAAGTTTCTCCCCCTAACAACTCAGCTCCCGCAACTATGTTACTCCCCTCAACCGACACTAGGGAATTAACGTCCTCAGACCTAACTACCTCGCCGGCTGAAAGAATGAATAGCCTCTCGATCGTGTTGCGTAGCTCTCTCACATTCCCTGGCCAAGACAGCTCAAGTAGTCGAGCTACCGCCCCCTGATCAAACCTACGGGGAGTCATACCTTCCTGGCTGGCAATCACTCCGGAAAAATGCTCGATCAGCATGGAAATGTCCTCGCGACGCTCTCGGAGTGGTGGCACGCGGATAGGCACTACGTTCAATCGATAGAAGAGGTCTTCCCGGAATCCTCCCTCTTTGATCTGTTCTTGCAAATCCTTATTCGTCGCTGAGATGACACGCACATCGACATGGATGGGCTCGGATCCCCCTACCCGGTTGACAGTCCCCTGCTCAAGAGCTCTAAGGACTTTAGCCTGTGCCTCCAGCGACATGTCTCCAACTTCATCTAGAAAAAGCATGCCACCATCAGCTTGCTCAAACTTCCCAACCTGATCAGCCACTGCCCCGGTGAAAGATCCTTTAACATGTCCAAACAGGGCCGATTCTATAAGCTCAGAGGGAATAGCAGCACAGTTGACCTCAACGAAGGGACGCTCCCTTCGGCTGGATAGTCTATGAATCGCGCGCGCAACTAACTCTTTACCGGTTCCATTCTCGCCTGTTATCAGAACCCGAGCCTCTGTGGGTGATACTTTCTCAACCCTCTCTAAGACCTGTCGGATCTGATAGGAGTCTCCAACGATTTCGTACCGACTCTCTACCTTGCTCCTAAGTTGAGCTATGCTCTCAGTAAGGCCCCGCAACTCTAGCGCGCGCCTGAGTGTTACTAGGAGCCGGGCCGTGTCCAAAGGCTTCTCAAGGAAGTCGTAAGCGCCCTTACGCGTTGCCTCTACAGCTGTATCGATGGTCCCGTGACCTGAGATAATAATCACTAGGGCATCGGGGTCTTTCTCTCTTAAACGGGCAAGTACATCAATCCCGTCCATGCCAGGCATTTTAACGTCTAGAAAAATGACATCTGGGGGTGCATCTGCGACTCGCTCAATGGCCTCCATACCATCTTCCGCAACGGCTACATCGTGGCCCTCATACTCAAATAGCTGCCTTAGAGCGTCGCGAATTCCTTTTTCATCATCGACGACTAATAAGCGAGCCATTACGAGCTCGCCATTCTCGCCTTTGCAATTACGCTATACCAAGTGCCATCACGTGATAGATGGCTCCGCATGAGGTCGATCGTGTGGACCCGAAGATTTCCCTTAAAATCCATCGCAGCCATTAGGTCATCAAGTCCACGAAAAGCTCCAGCTCCCCCCCGATCATCAGCTCGACCCAGGGTTATGTGGGGATGAAACGCTCGCGTCTCCGAGTCGAACCCGACGTCTCCTAAAGCCCACTCGAGGTCCTGCTTGAGGCAGCGAAGTTCAGGGTTAGCACCAACCCCTAACCAAACTGTGCGCGGTCTCCGGATGGTCGGAAAGGCCCCAAATCCGGCTAATTCGGTTGTAAAGCCCTTAGTCGATCCAGCCACGCGGGCAATCGCATCTTCGATAGCCGGCACCCCGTCTTGTCGAACTTCGCCTAAAAACTTTAAGGTCACGTGGAAATGCTCAGCCTCAAGCCATTGGACAGGCATCTCCTCTTCGCGGAGCTTGCGGGCAGCCCGATAGATACGCTCACGCTCTTTCTTCGGGAGGTTCAGGGCAATGAAGAGTCTCATATTTCTAAATTGAACCCTCTTTAATCTTTGGTCTCGTTGCTGACCGGAACTGATTCTAGTTCCTTGGGAACCAACTCAGCCAGCGACTCGCCATCCAGGTTGACTCTCTGTGTTGGGTATGCAAGTGCCACTTCTGGGACCTCGGTTAAGGTTTCAAGGATGCGCTCCCACAGCTCCCCCTCCATCCCCCTACGTTCCCTTGGACGGCAAAGATACCGGAGCGTCAAGAGCACGCCGCTATCCACAACGGACGTGTAGACCACCGGCGTCAGACTTCGATAGTGAATGAGGAACCGCTCTTCATCGCGCCGACGTGTCTCGGTAGCCTCCTGTGTGATATCTGCGGTAAGGTCCCCTGCAACCGAACTGAGTATAGACTTTGCCCTCCTCCAGTCACTCTCAAATGTTACAGTGACTTTCAGTTCATTCCACAGATACGGAAAGCCAGAGACGTAGTTCGCCAGTGGCTGCGTGAATAGGATTGCATTTGGCATGTGGATTAGTCGACCCGTACTCTGGTCAGCATCAATCCAGTTACCGATCTCCATCATCGTGAACTGGAAAATCCGACGGTCGACAACATCACCCGCGAAGCCACCCACTTCAATTCGGTCACCGAGATCAAAGGGTCGTCGCCAAAGTATAAATAACCAACCGGCCAGATCTGCTACTAGATCCTTTAGCGCGATAGCTAAACCGGCTGAAAGTAGACCGAGAAAGGTTCCTAGCGATGCTACAGCAGTAAACCAAACCTGGATCAGAATTAGACCGCCGATTACGAACACTGCGTAGCCGATTGCTTTTGCCCATCGATACCGAAGTTCCTGTGACTCAATGCGCCGGTTCACAAGTGCCATAATCCCACGCCTCACAATGAGAAGCAGGACGATGAGAATTGCCGAGAGGAGGATATTCATCTGCATAGCCACGCTGACCCCTGGAATCAGCGACATCACCTCGCCTGTCGCACCTGATTCCTGTGCAAGTGGCATTACAATCATAAAAGAGGCCGACGATATTAGAGGTTCAGTAACAGCCGTTATCATGCCTCACCTTCACCCTTATTCATGTGATATCCCTAGTGGCACTGGCCTTCAATTCGGAGGTGATTAGAATCGCTGATCCAACGATGATGGTAGCAGATTCAATACGCAAACAAGGTGTGTGGTGAAAGAACAGCCTCTTGAACAGAGAATAACATGGCCAGAATTGTCTCCTCCCTACTGTCTGATAGGGACCCGGCCAATCTTCACTTCTGAATGGAGGCACGGCGAGAGCTTGACCCTTCACTTATACACTTTTTAGGACACACCTGCAGGCATTACACTTGTGTCGTTCAAGAGCCTAGGCACACGTTTTTCCCCTCGATTCGAATGTACGGGAAGCCCCTCCACCGAAAGCGCGCCTAATGGATAAAGAATCGTCAGCCTTGACACTCTGGAGTCCTCAGGTACCATTTGGCGCCCTTCACTCCTCCAAAACCACCGGGGCTCGTGCATGAAGGTCGCGGTTCCGAAGGAAACACGTCTCGGAGAGCTTAGAGTTGCCCTAGTACCGCAGGGGGTAGAGACACTCGCGAAAGCCGGTCTTGAGATCGTTGTAGAGACCGGAGCTGGAGCAGCATCAGGGGTCTCCGATGCTGAGTATAAAGAGGCGGGAGCCGAGGTTGTGGGAAGTGCGGCTGAAGCACTGACCGGAGCCGGCATAGTTCTACGAATCAATCCACCCTCTCTTTCCGATCCTGATGAGGTAAGTGCTATAGGAGCGGGGACCATCTTGGTCTCATTCCTAAACCCCCTTGCGAACCAGACTCTCGTGCGCCGTCTGGCCGAAGAACAAATCTCCAGTATATCCATGGAACTAGTGCCTAGGATTACACGAGCTCAATCCATGGATGCACTCTCCTCTCAGGCTACAATCGCCGGATACAAGGCCGTGCTTTTAGCTGCGGACCATTTGCCAAAATTTCTTCCAATGTTCACGACCGCAGCAGGTACAATTCGACCCGCAAAGGCTCTCATACTTGGAGCAGGTGTTGCAGGGTTGCAGGCTATCGCAACAGCGCGACGTCTAGGGGCAGTCGTGGAAGCCTTCGATGTACGGCCTGCAGTCAAGGAACAAGTAGAAAGTCTCGGAGCCACTTTCCTAGAAGCCGAAGCAGACGTAACCGCAGAGGGTGAAGGAGGTTACGCGAAGGAGCTATCCGAGGACCAACATCAGAAAGAGCTTGAGCTCATTTCGAGTTCAATAGTAGATACCGACATCGTAATTACGACCGCTCAGATCCCAGGACGGGATGCACCCCTTCTGATTACAGAAGACATGGTTAAGTCCATGCGTCCTGGCTCCGTAATCGTCGACTTAGCATCTGAAAGCGGGGGGAACTGTGCAGTCACGGTGACTGGCGATACTGTGCTCTTCCAAGGAGTTCAAGTGCTGGGGCCCGTGAACCTTCCTGCAAGCGTCCCAGTTCACGCCAGCCAGATGTACTCCAAGAATATCGTTACACTGGTAGCAGAATTTGTCGGGGAGAGCGGAGAGGTCCAGCTCGACTTCGAAAATGACGTAATCGGCCCTGCTACGGTGACGCACGAAGGACAGGTCAAGAATGAGTACGTCAGACATGCACTGGAGGACAATGCCTCGTGACAGCAAACCACGCATGTAATGTACACACACTGCTAGACAAGCCACGGGGAGCCTAATGGGCGAGCTGATGATCGGACTCTACGTGTTCGTCCTCGCGACCCTGGCCGGTCGTGAACTCATAACCAAAGTACCACCCACCCTGCACACGCCACTCATGTCAGGTGCAAACGCCATCTCAGGAATTGCCATCGTGGGTGCAATCGTAGTAACGGCAAGGGCTGACGGTACCATGCAGACCGTCCTTGGTGTCGCTGCAATTGCTATGGCGACTATCAATGTAATCGGAGGGTTTTTAGTGACGGATCGCATGCTCAGCATGTTCCGCAAGCGTTAGGAGGCGGAATGAACTTTGCTGCGCTCGTCGAACCTATCTATCTACTGTCTGCGATTCTTTTCGTCGTCGGCCTCAAGCGTCTTCAGTCTCCAGCAACGGCTCGCGCGGGGAACGGCTTAGCAGCCCTAGCCATGCTCTTGGCGATCGTGGCTACTTTCGCTGACCAGGAGATCCTCCCCTGGACCGGAATCCTTATCGGAATTGTGTTGGGTGGGTCGATCGGCGGGATAGCCGCCCGTTTTGTAGAAATGACAAGTATGCCGCAGTTGGTCGGTATCTTTAACGCATTCGGTGGTGGCGCATCGGCCCTAGTAGCTGTTGCGGAGTTCGTGGCATCTCCCGCAGTAGGTCTAAGCACTCCCGGAATTACCATTATGATCGGGACACTGATCGGTGGAGTCACTTTCTCGGGCTCCTTCATAGCTTTTGCCAAACTCCAAGAGCTGATGACCGGCAATCCAATTATCCTGCCGGGGCAAAACCTTCTGAGCGCCCTGCTACTGCTGAGCGTGCTGACGCTTGGTGCTGCAACTCTCGGGGTCTTCGGGGAGGGGGACCCACTCATCCTGTTCTACGCTTTCTGTGGCCTGTCGCTGCTTTTGGGAATCTTACTGGTGATTCCAATCGGCGGTGCAGACATGCCTGTCGTCATCTCACTCCTAAACTCCTACTCTGGTCTTGCAGCAAGCGCAGCGGGATTTGTTATCGGCAACATGGTACTAATCATCTCTGGCGCCTTGGTCGGTGCAGCAGGTCTCATTCTCACGCAGTTGATGTGTAAGGGGATGAATCGCTCGCTGGCTAACGTCGCATTCGGGGGTTTCGGGGGTAGCGCAAGTGTAGACCGGGCGGATATCGGTCAACGTCCCGTAAGGAGCGCGGACGCGGAAGGTGCTGCAGCTGAGCTTGGTTACGTAAATTCAGTTGTGGTCGTACCCGGCTATGGGCTCGCAGTAGCACAAGCACAACACGAACTCAGAAAGGTGGGTGACCTGCTTGAGGACCGTGGGGTGGACGTGCGATATGCGATCCACCCTGTAGCCGGCCGCATGCCAGGCCACATGAATGTACTTCTGGCTGAGGCCGACGTGAGTTATGACAAGCTCTATGACCTTGATGAGATCAACGATGACTTTGTGAACACGGATGCGGTCTTAATCGTCGGCGCGAACGATGTAGTTAATCCAGCTGCTCGTGACCCAGATTCCGTCATCACGGGGATGCCAATCCTAGACGTCGATCGAGCCCGTCGAGTCATTGTCATGAAAAGGAGTCTGTCACCTGGCTTCGCAGGGATTGATAATGACCTGTTCTATCTGGAGAACACTCTCATGTTCTTTGGCGACGCTAAGGCGTCCATGTCAGACCTAGTCAGAGAGATAAGAGAGTTAGCATAGGAAGACCAGTCCATCCCGTGGGCCTATGTAAAACTCGAATGTTCGACGGTGCTGTTTATGGACCTCTAATGCTTAATCAGCCCCGCTCCGGATCCAGCTCAGTGGACGTCTCTGCTCTCCCAAGACCTCAAGATCAGAGAGACTGTCGTGCCTTCGCCAAGTGTGCTACTCACACTCACCTTACCGCCCCAGGAACGCACCAACTTCTGCACGATGGCAAGCCCTAGGCCAGCACCCGCAGACCGCGTACTGAACTGAGGCTCAAATATCCTAGGAAGAGTGTCTGCCGCTATTCCAACTCCGTCATCTATGACTTGAAGCAAAACTTTCTCTTGGTCATCCCTACTAGCCACGATCGACACTAACGTGCCCTCAACCCTGCCAGCCATACGAGCATTTTCTAAAAGGTTTACCAAAACCTCCTTAAGCTCAGAGCTTCGTGCGACTACGGGTGGCAGAGTAGGGTCAATATTTGCATCAAACTGGATATGTCCGACTGAACTCCGATAGAGGGCCATAACATCATTGACAACATCAATGATCAAGACCCTAGAGAGCTCAACAACAGGCCCACCCGGCGCACCAAAGCTTGAAAAGCTCTGAGCGATACCGGCAAGGCGTTCGATCTCCATGAGCATCGCATCGGCATTATTGAGCAGGATATCCTCAAAATCAGGATGGCTATCCTTCCAGGCTCGACGGACGTGTTGGATACTAAGCTTAATCGGTGTAAGCGGATTCTTTACCTCGTGAGCAACCTGCCGAGCCATCTCACCCCAGGCGAGCACCCGTTCTGAACGCAGCTCGTCCGTCACATCATCCATAGCAACCACTACGCCAGGTTGCGTTCCCATACTTCCAATCCGACGAACCCGAACCCGAACCCGTCGGTCACCGGCCTGGAACTCGGTACCGCCTTCTTCCAGCGCACCCTTGAGCAAGCTGGTTAGCCAGGGCGTAAGCACCTCCGCCAACGGACCTGTCTCGGGTAAAGGAGAACCCACAAACACCTCGCCATCGAGAAGCTCTTCTGCTCGAGGATTGGCCAAGGTCACCTTACCGTTAGAGTCAATAGCGACCATTCCCACCGCAGCTTCATCCATTATGAGCTGGGTTCTCTTGGAAGTGCGGACCAGCTGTCGGCGAACTTGATGCACCCGTCCGACCATACGATTGAAAGCCTCAAAAACAGCTCCGAACTCATCACCACGATTCTCAGGTAATCTCTGAGTGAGGTCCCCAGCCCCTACCTTCTCAGAAGCGATTTGTAGAGCACGAATTGGTTGAGTGAGAGCTCGGCCTGCAAACATCGCTAGTCCCAGTGATAACAAGGCCCCAATCAGCACAAAAAAGCCCAAGAGTTCAATCAGGTCAGTAGCTTGGAGAGCACTCGTGCCTGCCTCAAGGGGCACCTGAGCACCAAGAATGTCTCCGTCCGGAAGACGACGGTACGCAGTAACATATTCCCACCGCCCTACTGAGGTCTCAGTGAATCCGTAGACCACCTCCTGACTTTCAAGAAGGCTGAAGACCTCATAAGGCGTCCAACCCTCATAAAGGCCAAGCTCTACAAGTTCCTCTACCGAAGCCTCCCGGAGTTCTCCTCCTCGATATTCGAGGAGTTCCGCTCCCACCTGCCTGGCTAGCGGCAAGGTGCGTCGGCGTTCCCATACATCCACTCGGCCACCAAGCGCACGGTACCAACCCGAAGCGTCCTCCCCAACACGCTCAGCAATAACCATGGCTGACCTGCGAGAAGCAGAAGAAAGTGTGCTGTACGCGACGGTACCAAATAAAGCATTGGCGAGTGTAAAGAATCCGAAAAGCGAGAGAGTGACGCGCGCTCGGAATGAAATAACCCGTCCAGAAAGACGGAAATCCCGGCGACCGATACGGCCGACCAACCCCTGCCCAATCAACCAAAACAGGAAAAATACCACAAGATTCAGGGCCAAAAGTAAAGTCGCTCTCGCGACGGCAAGAGCTAGGCCCGGCAGGCTTACAAGGTAGTGCGCGTGATAGTCCATATCATTCGCAAATCCGAGGAGCATGTCAGCCTGCCAACCATCACTCACACGGGACCACTGAAAACCTTCATCAGGGTGAGAATCACCAACTAGTAGTGGTATGACGGTAAGGGGATCTCCCTCTTCAGCACGGGGGCCCAGGAGCAAAGGTCCAAGACCGGATCGTTCGGCACTTCTGACGAAAGGAGGAGCGACCACCGAAACGACATTTTCATTGGCTAATCGGCTCGTAAGAATGTACCGAGCATCATCACGGTTCAAATGAAGCAGCCTAACCCCACCAGTCCGCCAGCTCTCTGCTAGGGCCTCACCAAGTGGTTCTGGCTCTCCACCCTCAACACCGATCCGGAGTTCCGGCGAACCATCTCGCCTCCATATCTGGAGCCCGACCGGATGACCAAAGTCAGCCAACCCGCTCAGACGCCAGGCATTATAGAGAACTGTTACATCATCGCTTCCAGTGCTGTGAAGTGAATCAGCTACAGCACCGAAGCGAAGTAGGAAATTCTCAAGCTCAGGGTCTTCAAAGGCCGCTAACCCCTCAAGGCGCTCTTCGCCAGCCTGCATTTGAGCTTCTACGCTATGAGACCAGGTTATCGGTATTGCCGCAGCGCTTCCGATCGTAATCCCGAGTCCCCACGCGACAAAATTACGCTGCCATCCGCTCCAAGCCTGTACACCAAGTACAGCTACACTAGCAGGGATAGCCCATAGAATGGTCCACCATAGTGGATGACTCGCGGTAAACCAAACCCAGGCTGCTCCACCAGCACTTAAACAGAGGGTAATGCCGAGGGCGCTCAGGCCCGCAAAAGGAGAGCCTCTCTCCGATTTAGAGAGGACTAGAGCACTTCCTGCAACGAGAGACAGGAGTGCGGCAGTCCCCATCTCGTAGACAATCCAGTCCAACCTCCTGTATGCGATTAGCGACGGGCCTATACCTGCCCATACCAATCCAAGGAGAATCGGGAAACCCAAACCGACAATGATGCCAACCGTCCAAGGTCCTGGGCGGATTCTTGGATGGGGCAACACGCTCACGAACGCAAAGACAGTCATGCTGATGACTGCATACCGAGGTAGTGAAGAAGTACTACCTTGTATCGAAGCAAAAGCCTCCGAGTTCATGAAACTTACGAAAGGCAGTAGGTCCGTCAGCGGTAACCAAACCGCGATGAACACCAAAACACTTGCAGCGACAATCGCACCTGCTACATGCCTTGGTCCACCTAGAGCTAGAAGCACCCAAGTAATCAATATTAGAAGAGCGACCCTACTGCTCCAAAGATCCATCACCTGCGTCGCCCGGGTAGCCAGACTTGGGCGATCCACAATCGCAGTGAGTGAACTTGAATCCCCACCTGGGAGCCCCCATCCAATACCACCCAAAGGTCTAGAATCAGCTTCCACGATTCTAATACGCTCCGAAGTCTCTTCGTAAAAGTCAGACGCGAGGTCACCCACATCTGCTCCAAGGCCATCTGGAAGCGCGGAACGAATCAAATGCGCGGCCACAGCCACACCACCATCTGCCGCTTTTGATGTTACGTATAAGTAGCCGAAGAGCGGGGAGTCATGATAGGCGAACTCTTGCGTCCCGACCTGCACATCCTCAGGAACCCGCCCTCGATGGACGCCGTCCCAGAGTATGAGCTGGCCCTCCGCATCGTAGAGCGCAAGCGAAGAACTCTCATATCGATTCCGGATGTCTGTTAGGATATCGATACTGATTTCATTGCCCGAATCCTCCCACTCGTCGGCCAATGCCTGCGTAGCCGCAAGACCCAACTCGACACGTCTGTCCAGCTCTTCTTCTAGGAGGGTTCCGACAGCCGTATCTCGCTGCGCCCAATACCCTTCAAAGTCAGTCAAAACAGCTTCAACCCGCTGATGACCCACAAATCCAAGCAGAATCCCGACTACTAGAAGGCAGGAGCCAAACACCCATGTAAGCTGAGGGCGGCTAAGGGTTGCTACAGCAGGGGCAGTCACACCAATCGCCGCAACAGCAAGCAACCAAGTACTACCTGGCAAGGAAGTCCAGAAGCTCAAGGCTGCCAAAGAAATCCAGGGGCCAAGCCACGCGGCCACACTAATCGCACGGACTCTTCGGTCGGCAGAACCCAGCTGTTCTCTACCTCCCTGCCCAACCCCTATAACCATCGATGCCTCATCTCCTTAGGATTAAGGACGTCTTGACGTTTGGCGGGTGTTAATCCAATGGCAACACACTTGACGGGTATTGAACGAACCGCTTCTTGCCCGTGGTGTAGCACGGCCTATGAATCATTGCACTCCGCCAGTCTTGTTACTCCTAACAGCTATGATTGCGCCCTTCGAAGGGGCAACCCAGGGAATCGTAGTTGATCAGGGAGAATTTTCTGTCACCATCAATAACCGAACATCAGGTAGCGAAGAATTCACAATCCGAAGAGCAGGGATAGGCCGAGACGATGCAATCTTCGCAAACGCAGTGGTGCGGTTTGAGACTGCAGGAGGACAAGAAGTCCGACCTCTCCTAAGGGCCTCCCCACCAGCCGGCATTGCCACCAGCTACCAAGTAGAAGTCGACGGCTCAGATGCCTTAGCCTTACAGCTCCGGCTAGCCGGCCAACTGAGATACGTTGCAATCATAAGCTCCGCGTTGGGTGAAGAGCATCGAGAGTTTCCGGCCCTGCCCGACACTCGCGTTCTGGAACAAGATGTTGCTCACCATTACTACTTCTTACGAGATGCCCGTGAGGGTGCAACGATACCGGTGCTCGAGCCTCGGACCCGATCAAGGTTCTTGTTACAAGTTAGCGCACCACAGGATGAAGAACTTCAGCTAGGCCAAAGACTCTTCCAAACGAGAAGGGTTGAGTTCTTTGCAGGTGAAGACCGCCGAGTTGTCTGGTACGATCGCCTTGGCCGTGTCCTCAGAGTATCCATCCCCCTCCGTGGCTACTTAGCAGAGCGAACGGGTGTATTCTGATCCAAGCTTTGACCCATCACTGAAGCGCAGGGCTCCACGAGTTCACTCTAGACTTCGGCATGTGGACTCGGACAGAATTACCTTGATCAACTCGACTACTGAGCTCGATCGAACCGCCATGTGCTTCGGGAAAACGTTTTGCGAGTCCTAGGCCAATCCCTTATACACCTGTCTCCTTCGCCCGTGAACGGTCTACTCGGCAGAACGGCTCAAACACGTAGGCGAAATCGTCGTGCGGGATACCCCACGCCGTGATCATGGAATCCGATAACTGCGCCTTTCTCCCCAGCGTCCATAACAATCTGTACCGGTGGGCCTTCCGGATGTGAGTACTTAATAGCATTTGAAAAAATGTTTTTTACTAGGACACGGATGCGGTCTCCATCGAGACCAGCAACCTAAGACTGTTCTGTACCTTTGAGTTCTATGCCTGGCTGCTGCTTTCCCTAACCATTAACGTCCTAATGGTCGGCCACAACCTGAGACTATATTAATGAAGAAGCTTCTAACAGAATGAAGACTGGACTTGTTGTTTTTGCGGCAGCCTCACTAGTTGCCGGCCAGCCACTGAAGGCGCAAGACCAAGTCCCACCTGTCTTGTCGCTGGAAGAGGCCCTAGAAATTGCTCGAGCTAATAACCCGGGCTATAGACAAGTGCGTAACGACATAGAGCTAGCCGACTGGGGGGTCCGGCAGGCCTATGGAACTCTTTTGCCCTCGGCAAATGCGAGCGGCGGAAGTAGTTGGCAAGGCGCCGGAGAACAGCAGTTTGGGAGCCTCACACTCGGAGATTTGGGCTTTCTTAACCAGCCGTCGTATTACTTTTCCAATTATTTTGTGGGTCTAAACTATTCCCTCGACTGGGCTACTATACGAGCCCCTTCCCTGGCTAAAGCAGACCGTCGCGTCACAGAGGCGCAGATCGGGTTGGCAGGTGCAGATCTCGAAGCAAATGTAACAAACGCCTATGTCGAGGCACTGAGGCAGGAGGAGGCTCTCCGGATCGCCCAACTGCAACTCGAGAATAGCCAATTCAATCTCCGCCTTGCACAAGGGCAACTCGAGGTTGGCACAGTGACTGCCATCGACGTGGGTCAGGCTGAAGTACAGGTAGGTCGCTCGGAGGTCGCCGTGCTGCAGAGCCGTAACGCGCTCGAGACAGCTCGCATGCGCATCCTACAGCAGCTTGGTCTGCAGATGGGAAGTGAGTTCGAACTATCAACAGGTTTCACATTGAGTCTTCCCACTTGGAACGAGGAAGAGCTTAGAGTGATGGCACTTGGAGGCAACCCGAATCTCGAGACCCGTCGTCGCTCAAGGGAGTCTGCTGAGATCAACGTAAGTTCTGCGCGCTCCTCGTACTTCCCATCACTTTCGATTTCTACAGGGCTAAGTGGGTTCGCAAGGCAGGCTAGCAACACTGACTTTCAAGTGGCCCAAGCCGAAGCTCGAGTTGCTGGGTCGATGGCCCAATGCCTTTCAACCAATGATCTGTATTCACGTTTAGCGACCCCCCTCCCACCACTGAACTGCTCACAGTTCACATTCACCGACGTCCAGCGCCAATCGATCAGTGACAGTAATAATCAGTTCCCATTCGGGTTCCAGAGCTCTCCTCCTTCGGTCCAGCTTCAGATGAGCATCCCAATCTTTCAGGGATTGAGAAGACAGCGTAATGTTGAAGCCGCACGGCTCCAGCGTGATGACCTTGTAGAGCAGATTAGAGAGCAAGAGATCGCTTTGGAGGCGGACATCTCTATCGGACTCGCCAATGTCAGAACCGCCTATCAAAGTGCCCTATTAGAGGAACGCAATCGTGAGCTGGCAGACCAACAGCTGCGGCTTGCGCGGGAGCGCTACCAACTGGGTGAAATCACCTTTGTGGACCTCGTGGATGCGCAAACTGTCCTCGCACAGGCAGAAGCAGACCAGATCTCCGCAGTTTTCGCCTACCATGACCTTGTGACAACGCTAGAGTCCCTCATCGGGACGTCTCTGCGCAACTAATGAAGCGAGTACCCGAATGAAGACCCAGTCGAAGGTTCTCATTGGAATATTTATCGCCAGCTTGTTTGGACTCGCAGGCTGGTCTTCTTTGATGTGGCCTCGCAACCAGGGCATTGAGGTGCGTCTTGAGGCAATTGATTACCGCAACCTAGTAGAAATTGTCACAGCCAGTGGCAACATTCGAGCACGCAGAACCATCGATATCAGCTCAGATGTTTCCGCTCGAGTCACCGAGCTTCTCGTCGACGAAGGTGATGATGTTGTGCGTGGACAGACACTGCTCAGGTTAGAACCCGATCAGTATCAGGCCTCTCTCTCACGTAGTGAAGCCTCGCTAGCTCAAGCAGAGGCACAGGCCGCCCAACAAGATGCTAACCTTATTAGAGCTCAACGCGACCTCGACCGGCAACTTGCTTTACGTAGCAGGGACTCGCTGCTAGTCAGTCGCCAACAAATTGATGACGCCCGTACCAACCTCGAAGTGGCCGCAGCAACCTTCGAATCGGCACAACACGGCGTAGCCTCTGCACAAGCAGCAGTGGACGAAGCAGAGGACCTGCTTTCCAAGACGATCTTTACCGCCCCGATAGATGGAAAAATCACCCGGTTGAACGTTGAAGAGGGTGAGACAGTAATTATCGGTACTATGAATAACCCAGGAAGCCTCGTTCTGACCATCTCTGATCTTTCCGTAATCGAGGTAGTGGTGCAGGTAGACGAGACAGATGTCTCCTCGATTGAATTAGGGGATAGGGCCACTATTCGTATCGATGCCTTTCCTGAGCAGGAATTTATCGGCAACGTGACCGAGATTGGTAACTCTGCCATAAACCCGCCATCACAGCAGGCAGCGGGACAGCAGGCAGCAATCGATTTCGAGGTTGTGCTAACTCTAGTTGCAACGAAGGCACCACTCCGACCGGACCTCTCAGCCACTGCCGAGGTCGTAGTCGAAAACCGTGATCAGACGCTCGCAGTTCCAATCATCGCCATGACAGTTCGAGAAGAAGAGGGTGAGCGGAGTGAAGATATGGGCCAAGCAGGCGCTGAAGATCTTGATGGAGTCAATGAGACTGAGGGCGTCTTTCTGGTCAATGAAGGACGAGTTTCCTTCACGCCAGTGAATATCGGGATAGCTGGCCAGGAGTACTTCGAGGTTCTCTCAGGGCTTTCTTCAGGAGACATCGTCGTGGCCGGACCGTATCAGCAGATTCGTGACCTCATCGACGGCGACGCTGTCCGCAGTACGGACTTCGGAGATGAAGACTGGGACGGTGAATCTGGCGCCTCTTGGCGGATTCGATTCTAGGAACCCACAGTGCAAGCCTGGGAAGGAATTACACTCGCGTTCCAGCAGATCTGGACCCAAAAGCTTAAGAGCTTCTTCTCCCTTTTGGGAGTCACCCTTGGTGTGATGTTCTTGATTGTTGTCGTGACGGTCATCGAAGGGCTCGATGTTTACGTCCGGGAGGACCTGACCTCCCAAATCTTCGGGGTGAATACGGTGACCCTGACGCGGCAGGAACAGGTTCAGATCAACCTGAGTCGCGAGGAGCGTCGTGCACTCAGACGACGTCCCCGCCTCTACTTTGCGGACGCGGATGCATTACGTGAGCGTCTATCTGTCCCAGCACGGATCGTGGTGGAAAATACCACCTCAGCCAGTGCGGTTGGAGACAACGGAACAGCTGTGAATGGAGTCAATATCACAGGTGCATCTTCGGAAGTCTTCGTACTTCGTGACCTGGAAGTCGTCGAAGGTCGACCATTCACGCCACAGGAAGAAGAGGCTGGTGCCCCCGTCATCGTCATCGGATCCGAAACCGCAGATGTGGTCTTCCAGAACGTCTCTCCAATAGGGAGAACGCTTCGCATCCGAGGCTTCCCTTATAGAGTCATCGGGGTCCTGGAGGAGCGTGGCTCGATGTTTGGTCGATCACTAGACAATCTTGTCTACGCGCCTGCTCGTTCACCCATCCAATCGATCACATCCCCTCGAGGCGTTGTAGAGAGCATCATTATTCAGACCCTTGACTCCGACCGACTCCGAGAAGCACAAATGGAGGTCGAAGGGATTATGCGAGCCCGCCGAGGCTTGCGCCCCACGGAAAACACAGACTTTGCGCTAGAAACGGCAGATGAAGCCATCGCTTTCTGGGATAACATCTCCCGCATGCTTTTCACGATTCTCCCAATGTTCGTATCGATTGCCTTGGTGGTCGGGGGCATCGTGATCATGAATATCATGCTGGTTTCAGTGATGGAAAGAACACGTGAAATCGGCGTACGCAAAGCTATCGGAGCACGTCGGCGCGATATCCTTACCCAGGTGATCATTGAATCGGCTACCTTGGCAACAGTCGGTGCAGTCTTCGGTGTCGGCGTTGGAATTGGGATCGCACAGATCGTTGCAGCCGTATCACCGATGCCAGCAGCAGTCGCCCCTCTATGGATAGCCATTGGGGTCGGCCTGGGACTCACAGTTGGTGTAGTCGCAGGGGTCTACCCAGCTTCTAGGGCCTCGAAACTCGATCCTGTAGACGCGCTCCGTTATGAGTGACTCGCGTGGGCATCCACGAGCTTCAGGCCTGTCCGCCCTCGGCGAAGGCATTGCTATCGCATGGGACGCAATCACAGCAAACAAGATCCGGTCGATCTTAACAATGTTAGGCGTTGCAGTCGGCGTCTCTGTCGTTGTTGCAATTGCAGCCCTAATAACAGGTCTTCGAAGCGAAGTAATGGGGTCCATTGAATCCGCTGGCCCCAACAATTTTGTCGTCACTCGTATTGATTTTACCGCTGTCCAGATCGCAGGTGATGGAACGGGCCGTCCGCCATGGTGGAATCGTCCAGCGATCGAACCTGAAGAAATGCAACGGATTACCCAGATACCCTCTGTCCAAGAGGCACTCTATGCGTTCGACTTCCAAGTTGACTTAGGTTTTGAGAATCAGGAAGTCGAAAATGTATTTGGGAGAGGCTTCTCATCCGGATGGCCGGTATATCAGCCAGGTGAATTCATCGCGGGTCGAGATTTCACACCAGCAGAGGTTCAGCAAACTCGGGCTGTAGTCGTCATTACTGCATCGTTAGCCGAAGAGCTTTTTGGCCAGAGAGATCCGATCGGAAGACGGATCCGAGTGTTAAACTCTTGGCGCGGCACTCAGGAGCCCTTTACAGTGATCGGGGTTATGGAGCCAGCCGAAAATATTTTTTCTACGGCGTTCCAGTACTTCGCAGTTTTCCCCTGGACAGCAGCCGTGAAGCGACTCCGACAAAATCCGTGGCAAGCTCAAATTCTTGTTGTGCCGAGGGACTCCGTGGATACCAGTCGAGCGCAAGACGACGTGGTCGCGGTAATGCGGGGGACGCGTGGACTAGGGCCGAGTGACGAGAATAATTTTGCAGTCATGACATCTGCTCAGATGATAGACATGTTCAACCAACTCACCGCTCTCTTTTTTCTTGTCATCCTGCTTCTGGCTTCAGTGGGTCTCCTGGTTGGAGGAGTAGGTGTCATCGGCATTATGCTCATATCTGTGACTGAGAGGACACGCGAAATCGGAGTCAGAAAGGCTTTGGGCGCCACCCGAAGGGAGATTCTTTGGCAATTCTTGGTTGAAGCTTCAGTTTTGACTTGTCTGGGAGCAGGCATAGGTATGTCCATTGGGTACGGGATGGCAAAAGGAGTCGCATATTGGACACCGCTTCCGGCTGAGATTCCGCTCTGGGCTGTGGGAACAGCACTCGGAATGGCGGCGCTGACTGGTATGCTCTTCGGTCTACTGCCCGCCTATCGCGCTAGCCGTCTGGAGCCAGTCGACGCTCTACGTTACGAATGATCGAAAAAAGGATTGACGTGTGACTAAGCCACTTGACCTGCTCGCGATAATGGCGCATCCCGACGATGCAGAACTTTGCTGTGGTGGCACCCTGATCAAAGCTGCAAACGCCGGCAAGCGCGTCGGCATCTTAGACCTCACTGCAGGAGAGATGGGAAGTTCAGGTACAGTTGAAATGCGTGCTCGTGAGGCAAGCCACGCTGCACAAATCATGGGTCTGGTCGAGCGTCGTTGCGCGGGATTACTCGACTCAGCACTGGAGAACGACAACGACTCTCGCCACCGCGTTGCAGGACATCTCAGGGAGCTTCATCCGAGAGTGGTGATCGCCCAATGGAGAACAGGCCGACACCGAGACCATCGCATATCGTCAGAGCTAGTACGTGACGCTTGCTTCCTCTCCGGCCTCAAAAAACTAGATGTCGAAGGGGAGCCTTTTCGCCCATTCAAACTCGTTTACGCAACTGCATACCGTGCTGACGCGGAGCCACCGGACTTTGTCGTTGACATCACGGATCAGATTGAGCTTAAAGAAAAGGCCATGGCCGCATATGACTCACAATTCACCGGCGTGACCGGGCTTGGGGAGATACGTCCAGGTGGCAAACGACCTTTCTACGAGCAGGTCCGTACAAAGATGGCCCACTATGGGTCATTGATCGGGGTGTCTTACGGTGAGCCGTTCCGGGTTGATGAGCCTTTCTTGGTTGAGGACGTATCATCCTTGGCTGTATCGACCTTCTGAGAAAATTTATCAGGCCACCCTGCAGGAGACCTCAAGCAGCAGCCGGCGCCAAGATGGCACATCTGAGCCACGTACTCGGAGAGCTCGAGCTTCCGCGACTCCCCCGCGGGATAACCAAGGCCAAAGCCAGCGTCCTATCTCCACGGGAAGATGGCCAATTGGCTCCCCTGACTCCATGTGCACCCAGACTTCCGGATCAATCTGCACTGGAGGGTCGGCTATCAACCTTACAGTGTCACCAGCCTGGAGCATCTCCACGAATCTATCTCGACCTGCGAACACAGTGCCATGAACAGTTGAACGGAACTGTGGTGGCTGTCCTTCAGGGAACGGCGGAGGTGTGTGTTTCATGACTGGCGAACGAAAGACCAAATTAGTAGGGCCTGGAAACAAGGCCGGTTAAGTTATGGACTGGTTAAGCACGGGCAACGTCACCATGGATCCTACCTACCTAGATTACGCAGCCACTACCCCTATGAGGGGCGAGGTGCGTGATGATATGAATGCCTATCTCAGCAAGTCGTTTGGAAACCCTTCCAGTATCCACCACTGGGGCCGTGTAGCAGAAGGTGCTCTAGAACAAGCCCGTGATGACGTTGCTCAGGCACTGGGAGCCCATTCCTCAGAAATTTCATTCGTGCGAGGTGGCACTGAATCCGACAATATGGCAATCCTGGGCTGGTGTAGGGCCCAGAAGCTAGAGGGCCAAACCCCCTCAATTGTGGTCACTGCGGTGGAGCATCAAGCCGTGCTTGAGGCCGCGATGAGTGCAGAGGCCTTAGGAGAAGCTTTGGTCACCAGGATCGAAGTTTCGGTTGAAGCCGGTATTGATTTGGACACAATTCGAAAAAGTACTAGCCCTGGCCCGGCAATCGTATCGGTGATGTGGGTAAATAATGAAACGGGGTTGATACTCCCAGTCCGTAACGTAGCTAACGCGCTTGACGGAACTAAAGGGATTTTGCATTCGGATGCCGCTCAGGCAATTGGCAAAGTGCCCGTTAATGTATGTGATACTTCAGTCGACCTACTATCAGCGACGGGGCACAAGATCTACGGACCGAAAGGAACAGGAATCTTGTTTATCAGGGATGGAGTTACGGTAGCCCCTCTTATTCACGGCGGTGGGCAAGAACGCGGTCTGCGTCCGGGCACCCAAGACGTTGCCGGAGCGGTCGGTTTTGCTACCGCAATGAAGCTCGCGATAAAAGAGCAGGAGCCTGAAGCAGTCCGATTAAAGAGGTTGCGCAACCGTATGGAATTGGCACTTAGTAAACAGCTTACAGGAGTGCGGATTAATGGATGTGAGTGGGCTCGAGCCCCTCACATCCTAAGTATCGGAGTTAATGGAATTGATGATGGTAACCAGCTATTAGTGGCTCTCGACCTCGAAGGCATCGCTGTCTCCGGTGGATCAGCCTGCTCAAGTGGTGCAAGAAAATCAAGCCATGTCATAGCTGCGCTATATGGGACTGACGATCCCCATGCAACTGTGCGCTTTTCGTTCGGGCATGGAACCACAGACCAGGATGTTGACCATGCAGTCACCGCTACCATCAGCGTAGTTGAGCGCCTAAGGGTGGCTGTGTGAGCCAGGTCCTCGTCGCTATGTCGGGAGGAGTAGACTCCTCAGTTGCAGCAGCGATGTTAGTGGAGAGCGGATACGATGTGGTAGGAGTCACCATGAAGACCTTCTGCTACTCGGAAACCCCAAATCACGGAAAAACCTGCTGTGGCCTCGATGGTATTACAGACGCCAAAAGAGTTGCAGCCGGCCTAGGTATACCTCACTACGTCTTCGACGTAGAAGAGGATTTCACTCGAGACGTAATTGATGACTTCGTGCGAGAGTACGCGCGAGGAAGAACACCCAACCCGTGCGTCCGGTGTAATAGTAACACCAAATTCCGAGATCTTATGAAACGAGGGCAAGCACTCGGGTGTGACCGGATTGCATCCGGTCATTATGTGAGAATTAAACATATGGAACGCAGCTCCGCGCTCTTACGGGGGAGAGATCAGACCAAGGACCAGTCATATTTCCTCTGGGGTCTTCCCGTAGACCTTCTCCCACACCTTCTTTTTCCAGTGGGCGAACTGACAAAAGACATGGTTCGAGCACATGCTCAATCACTTGGACTGGTGACTGCTGAAAAGCCCGAGTCCCAAGAAATTTGCTTCGTGCCAACAGGCAATTACCGCGACCTCCTTCGAGGCCGACTGGAGTCACACCCAGCTCTCGATCCTGGTCAGATCGTCAGGCGTGACGGGCAAGTAATCGGAGAGCATGCCGGATATGCTGGCTTCACGGTCGGGCAACGAAAGGGGCTTGGAGGAGGCTTTACAGAACCCATGTTTGTGCTCGACATTCTGCCCGACACCCGGGAAGTGGTCGTTGGTACACAAGACGAGCTATACCAAGATACGGTCGTCGTAGAGGAGTTGAATTGGCTCACCGACCCTCCCCGTATTGGGACCGCTGTTTTGGTTCAGCTTCGCTACAGGGCGGCACCTGCATCAGCTACAGTCAAGGTACTGAACGATAAGCTGATCCTAGCTCTTTTAGAGCCTCAAGCTGCTGTGACACCAGGCCAGTCAGCTGTGCTTTTTGACGGTGATCGAATGATCGGCGGCGGAAGAATCACTGAGGCAGCCCCGCTTCCAGTTAGTGTCTCAGACCACTTGCTTCCTTAAAATCCTTCATGGCCTCCTTCTCTTCTTCGGAAAGCTCTTCAGGCACCTGAACCAAGATCTCAACATACTGATTGCCGACACGATCTTCCTTTTCTATTCCCTGACCGCTGAGTCGAAACCTTGTGCCTGATTGAGTCCCTTTCGGAATACTGAGAGCAACCTTCTTTCCAGAGACCGTCCGCACTCGGATCTTCGAGCCCAACGTAGCCTGAACAATGTTAATCGGCACTGATACGTGAATATCTAGCCCTTTGCGGATAAAAAACCGATGGAATCCTACCTTGTATGTAATGATGAGATCACCGGATGGGCCACCACCCCTACCCCTCTCACCTTGACCCGACAAACGCACCTTCGATCCTGAATCGACCCCAGGCCTTACATTGACCTGGATTTTTCGCGGTTGCTGGACAGCGCCTTGGCCTAGGCAAGACTCACAAATTATCTGGGGCGTTCTCCCTCGCCCAAAGCACCCAGGGCAGGGGCGATTTACGCTGAAGCCCCCCTGTCCGAATGATACTGTCCCTGTCCCGACACACTCATTACAACGTAAGAACTTTGTCCCTGGCTTCGCACCATCACCATCACAAGTGATGCAGTCCTCCGTGATGGCTACGTCCACAGAAATCTTTCCTCCTCGGACGGCCGTAAGAAATGGGATTTCCACTATGTACTCAACATTCTGACCCTTTTGACGCCCAGACCTATGCTCCGCATGTGGGGCACCCCTTCCCACATCGAAAAGTGAGCTAAAGAGGTCGGATATGTTCCCAAAACCACCTTGTAGGTCGTCGAAGGAAAACCCCAGATCCCCTGGGCCAGAACCTCTTGTTTGACCACGGTCAAAGCCTAGTCCACCAAGCCGACGTATCTGGTCATACTGTTTTCGTTTCTCTGGATCGCCCAACACCGTATAAGCCTCACCGATTTCCTTGAATCGCTCTGCAGCCTTGTCATTATTCGGGTTCGCATCCGGATGGTGAGTCTTAGCCAATTTGCGATAAGCCTTCTTGATTTCCTCTTGGCTTGCCTTCTCGGGTACGCTGAGAACTCCATAGAAGTCCTTGCCTCCGGGCACCATAACTAATCCTTCTCAGCTGCTCTTGTAGACGCTCACCCTGGCAGGACGAACGAGGATACCCTTGAGTGAGTAACCCTTTTGGAAGACCTGTGCGACTAAATCATCTTGGTCCTCAGATTCGGTTGGGATGCGCATGACCGCCTCCATTTCCTCTGGGTCAAAAAGGCTATCTGATGGATCTATTACCTCCACACCAGAAACCTCCAACATCCGGATGAATTTCTTCTCTACCAGGTCAACCCCTTCCATAATCCCTTCCACTGTAGCGTTGTTAAGGTCTAATTCAGCTACCCGGCTCAGATCATCTAGTACATCTAAGAACTCACCTACAATATCTGCTTGTGCCCTTGACCAAGCCCCTAATCGCTCCTGCTCTGTTCGTCTACGGAAGTTATTGAACTCCGCCACCAACCGAAGATGACGATCGTTAAGTTGGTGGAACTCTTCTCTAATATCCGAATCGCCAGAGTTGCCAAGCTCACCCTCTGCTTCTTTGAGGGCGTCGCCATCCGGCTCAGGTCCGTCTACCCCTTCAAGCTGCTCGTCCTTCTCAGCTTCCACGGGTTCATCCGCTTCCGGTATAAGCTCGGACTCAAGGCTACCCTCTGAAGTCGCGTCTTCCACGTCAGTCAGTTCTTCGTCCTTTAAAGGATCCATCATCTTGGTCTCTCCACAGCTCCTTTCTAGTCCCTCCGGTTTATCCGCACAGGATCGACGGCACAAGATACCATATGAGTCATTTTCATTCAGGCTTTCATTTCTGCATACCCGAGGCGCCGATAGAGCAACGCGAGTGCGTGCTGCGCAGCTCGTACTCGAATTGCGTCGCGGTCACCGACCAATCTCAGAAGCTGAGCTTCTACTGTTTCTTTGAGACTGACAGCAACCCAGACCGTACCAACGGGCTTCTCCAGTGTGCCTCCACCCGGACCAGCCACACCAGTTATTGCAATCCCTGTTGATGCACCTAGCCTTTCCGCAACACCACTAGCCATCTGGCAAGCAACGACTTCTGAAACTGCTCCGTTTTCAGCAATAGCTAACCGAGACACCCCGAGCTGTGAAATTTTGACCTCGTCCTGGTACGCGATTATCCCACCAAGAAATACTTCAGATGATCTGGGTTGGTCAGTAATGCGCTTGCTCAGCAGACCACCCGTGCAGCTCTCTGCAACAGCGACTGTATCACCACGTTCGGAAAGAGTGCGATTGAGGGCCTCAGTAATATCACCGGTACTCGCCTCAAACCCCCACTTAGCAATAATCGGCTCAAGAAGATTTTCCAGCTTTGTTAACCACTCCTGTGCCTCCTCAGCATTGGCACATCTAGCGCTGATACGCAGGTCTACACCCCGTGGGTCTGGTAAGAAAGCGAGGGTCAGTGGACCCATGTCACGCGGAAGGTGCTGGCTAACTAGCTCTGAGAGGCGTGACTCCGGAATCCCAGTTGTGTGGAGCATCCGGTGATGCACAGGCTCAGTTCGTCCGTCGAACCGCTGGTTCAGCAACAATTCCAGATGTTCTTCAAATATTCCACGGAGCTCTCGAGGAACTCCGGGCAGAAGGAATACCAAAGTCGAACCCTCTTCCAACAGTAACCCTGGCGCTGTGCCGCGAGTGTTAGGGAGCACAACAGCACCTTCAGGGACTTCTGCTTGGGAGAAGTTATTGGGAGACAGCCTATAACCTCTGGATTGGAAGAATTCCTTAAGTCCCGCGAGAAGTGTCTTATCAAGACATAGCTCTAGTCCCAATAAAGACGACACCGCCTCTTTAGTGAGGTCATCAGGAGTGGGACCTAGTCCTCCGGATACTAGGACCAACTCAGCCACCTCCATCGCCGCGGAGACAGCCTCCTGAATTTCATGCTCCACATCGCCAACTGTGAATACCCGCACTACAGGAATTCCCAAGCTCCCCAAAGCCTGCGCAAGCCACGCCGCATTGGTGTCGACTGTTTCTCCATGGATGAGCTCATTACCCACCGTGACCAATGCAGCCTGAGGCGGACCAACCTGGGACATCCTTATGAAGTATCCCTGTCTATCTTCGGATGCCCACCACTGACCGATAGGCCCAGAGGTAGTCAAACATCGAATAAATGGTCAGGACTATCGCAAGCCAAAGCGTGATCCCTACCCAAGCGCCATGAAACTGGGCCCAAGTAAGCCACACCCATCCGTTCCAGGCTAGATTGCCTGCCAACATGCTCAAAGGGTACCAGAGCAGGATGCCCCCGATAAAGAGGTTCTGCAGCAAGGTCTTTCTCTTCCCAGCCCTACCAGCTGGGATCACCACTCCCCGAGTTGCCGCGTAAACACGGAAGAACGTTATGAATAGTTCGCGCCCAAAAACAAGCAGAATCACCCACAGAGGCAGAGCACCCCACCAGGGGATTAGATTGAGGTCACCACGTTGGGAAACTATGAATAACGGGAAAAATGTGGATACTAGTAGAAGCTTATCTGCGATGGGGTCAAGCAATTTGCCCGTGTCGGTGATCATGTCATATCGACGGGCTAAATAACCGTCCCAAACGTCGGATAGACCAGCCGCAACAAAAAGTACAAAAGCCCAAAAACGCGCGCCCAAATCAGGTGAGACAACAAGAAAGACAATTATAGGGCACGCGATAATACGGGCGATCGTGATCAGGTTCGGAAGGGTGATTTGGTTCACTAGAAGAAAGGGCGGCTGGCCGAAACTAGTCTGAAACCCCACGACCCCCGAGCCAGATCAGACAACTCTTGACTCAACCCGACTACCAGCGCCAGAAAAGTAGGAGAACTCAAGCTTGCTCGAGTCCATTGTCGCCGGCAACCTCACGAATATCAGCCAACATTTCGTCAACGATCACCTGGGCACGATCACGGAGCATTCGTCGGGGCTCCCATGCTACAAAGTCTCTCAAGAGCCTAATCAGGTCTACAGAAGCTGGCTCTTGATTAATATGGGCGAGAGCCGCAAGCCTTTGAAAAGGTCGCACGCTGAATAGATCGCGCTTATGCCGACTGATTTGGCTACGAATGATCAGCATGGCTAGAGCTCCAGCCACTCCAGCAGCCAAGACCGTCAAGGCCGCGGTTCGCACGGTCTTCTTCACATTACATCTCCCTTCGGCCAACCAACGCCTGAGCGATTGTTGTGCCGTCGACATATTCTAGATCGCTCCCTACTGGAATCCCACGAGCAAGGCGGGTAACGCACGGCCCCAAGCTTCGTATCTCTCTCTCTAGGAAGACCGCGGTCGCCTCCCCTTCAACGCTCGCATTTGTTGCCACGATCACTTCCTGGATTTCACCCTGCGATTCAGTAATCCTCCTAAGAAGGGCTGCTACATTGAGCTCCTCAGGACCGACCCCGTCAAGTGGCGATAGCCGCCCGCCTAAGACGTGGAACATACCTCGATACTGCCCCGTTCGCTCAATCGCACCCACCTCATAAGCCTCCTCGACTACACAAAGAACCGATCGGTCTCGTGCAGGATTCGTGCAAACTTCACAAAATTCATCTTCTGAGAAATTTCCACACTCCTTACATATCTTGATGTTCTCTATGAGTTTCGTGATCGCTCGCGAGAGTTGACCGGCCTCCTCTTTCGACCCCTTCATGAGATGATGAACAAGTCTCAAGGCTGTCTTGGAGCCAATGCCTGGTAAGCGAGACAACTCGTCAGTGAGTTGCTTGATCACCGACAAGTCGATTTACCTCGAACTATAGGGCTCAGAATAGCTTGGGTAGGCCAGGGATATTCATGGGCAACCCTCCGGTAGCCTTACGCATCTCCTGCTCATATACGCTCTGGGCTTTAGACTGAGCCTCGGTAATCGCCGCGAGCACAAGGTCCTCTAGCATTTCCACATCCTGAGGGTCTACGCATCCTGGGTCAATTTGCACCTGTTTAACCTGACCTTTACCGTCGACTGTCACAGAGACCATGCCGCCACCTGAAGTTGCTGACACGCTAGTCGACTCTAGCGATTCCTGGATTTGGGTCATCTTTGACTGAAGTTTTTGACCTAGCTGCATCAGTTGCTGAAAATCAGTCATGGCACTATTCCATAAGCTCGAGGTCAAGTTCTTCTACCGCCCGCTCTAGCCGGGGTTCCTGGCGAAAAAGGGACTTAATAGTACCCTCCCGTACCTCATCTTCGGTAACTCGACCGGGCTCCCTAGACATTGACAGATCTCCTTCGAGGATGATCCTCGGGGGCCCTCCCAAAAAGAGAGTTAGACCATCTTGAATCTTACTAATCACCTCAGGTTCGGCTAATCGTTCAGCGATAGGCTCTGGGATGGAAGACAGCTGGATCTCACCGTCTGGCAATTCTGTGACAGTGGCCGACCTTAGAAACATACCAAGGCCTTTGGGCACCGTCGTTCCTGCATCCAACCAGCGAAGCCAAGCCTCCTGTGCCGTGGCAGCCGCTGTCGACTTATTTTCGACTGAACCTTCTTGCTTCGTAATAGCACCGCGTGCGTCGTTCACAGTGCCTGTTATTTTAGCGACTTCGTGCACCTTGTCACTGGGATCTTTCGCAGTCTGGGACCCGCCCGATGGACCCCCTTCCTCATCCGCAGGTAGCTCTAGAGTCGCTCCGCCACCAAGTGCTTCTATGAGTTCCTCCAAAGAGACTGTGCGGTCTAGAAAGCTCAGCCTAAGCAGGAGTATTTCTATCGGCAGTCGTGGGTTAGGGCTTCCGCGAAGACTCCCCTGAGCTTCGAGCTCTACCGCCATAGAAAGCATACGAAGTAGGTCACCTGGATCGAATGCTCTACTCCGGTCAACGAGAGAGATGCGCAAATCTTCCTGCACTTCAACAGTCGCCTCCGGTGAAAGGTGAAGGCGTAGAAGAAGGCGAAGGACATCAAGGAAACCATGGTAGAATTCTACGAGGTCGTAGCCCTCCTCGATGAGACGCTCCACAAGTGTGAATACATCCCCATGACGTCTGTCGCCTAGAATGTCGAGGACCTCCATGTAACGCTCCTCCTCGACTAACCCAAGCACTCTCCGCACCGACTTTGTATCGACCCCAGTACCCGTCAATGAAAGAACTTGGTCCATCAAAGACAATGCATCCCGCATACCTCCGTCCGCCTTTCGTGCTACGATACGGAGTGCATCTTCGGGAGCCTCAACACCCTCTTTTTCGAGCACGAACGACAATCGCGCAACAATGTCACCGACACTTATCCTCCTGAAATCGAACCGCTGACATCGGGATAGAATCGGAGCAGCACTCTGCTGGATCTTGTGAGGCTCTGTTGTTGCAAAAACGAAGATTACTCTTGGGGGGGGTTCTTCCAGAATCTTGAGGAGGGCATTCCATGCCTCCCTCGTGAGCATATGAGCCTCATCTAGGATATATATCTTGTATCGCCCCTGTGCACTGGGCGCGTACATGGCCCGTTCTCTCAGTTCACGGGCATCATCCACACCACGGTTTGACGCGGCGTCGATTTCCACGACGTCCATCGCAGTATGTCCGCCCCAGATTCTCCCGCAACTCTCGCACTCGCCACACGGCTCACCATTGTCTTGACGGCTAGGGCAATTGAGAGCCATGGCGAGTACCCGGGCCAGGGTAGTCTTCCCCACGCCACGGGGGCCACAAAAAAGGTAAGCGTGCCCTACTCGCCCACCTGTCACCGCACCCCGAAGCGTCTCTGACACATGCTCCTGTGTTGCTACATCAGAAAAATAACGTGGGCGATACTTGGTTGCTAAGGCGATGTGTGTCAATCGATTACAACGTATGATCTCGAGTGTTACTGAATATGAGAAATGCCCCAGGCGACCCGTAGCGACAATCACCGCACTTACCGCTGCTACCTGCGGGGTCCTGACGGGATTCGTGAGCCATCGCCCTACGGACCTGGGGCACGTCGAACCTACCTGGGAGCTGGAACAAGGTCAACGCGGGAGATCAGGTACTCGAGGCTACCCTAGGTTGGGCGGGTAAGTCCAATCAGGCCCCTCGGACCCCAAAGTCACCCGTAAGCCGTCCACCGCAGCGAGAGTAGGCACAGGAGTCCACTCTTGTACCTGTGCAGCAACCTCCTCGGGGCCCTGGAATTGGAACGGGTAGACGTGTGTCACAATCAGAAGTTCAGGGGTAGCTATAGTCGCAAACTCTGCTAATGTGCGGGGAGTCAAGTGAATGTTCGTCTGAGGAGGATCACTCAGTGCGCACTCGGCAATCAAGACTTGGCAATCCAACATAAAGTTTGCGACTTCCACCGATGGTCCCGTGTCTCCAGTATAGCCTAGCACCCAGGACTCACCTTCAAGTCTCCAGGCAAGGGATTCCTCAGTATGGGGGGTATGGCAGGAGCGGATCCTGAAAAGGTTTGCCGAATCAACAAATGAAGAGCCTGCAGCAACTTCGGTCACACAAACTTCAAAACCAGGGTCCAGAATATAGGGCCCGAAAGCGTCAGCCAGTCTGCTGATGAAGCCCCTAAAACCCATCGGTCCAATAAGGTTAAGTGGATCAGTTCTTGCTGGTGAGACTCCATGTTTCAAAGCGAAAAGGACTGCTGCTAGGTCTCCTACATGATCATTGTGATAGTGGCTGATTACAATGTGTGTTAGGTCTGGCCAAGCAATCCCATGCTGATCAAAACCATGGAGGGTTCCTGGCCCACAATCAAAGAGAACCAGTGCATCATGAATGGTCACGACGTGAGCAGGTGATCGTCGAGTCGCATCGGGCAACAAGGTCCCGGACCCTAAGACCGTGAGGACGGAGTCGCTCAGGCAGCACCTGCCGCCTCAAGGGCTTCCTGAAGTTTTACACCAACGAGAGTACTGACGCCTGGTTCTTCCATGGTAACCCCGTAAATCCAATCAGCAGCCTCGATGGTCCGGGGATTATGAGTGATGACCACAAATTGTGTTTCTGCCTTGAAGTCTTCTAGCAGTCGGATAAAGCGCCCAATGTTATTCTCATCAAGCGGAGCATCCACCTCGTCAAGGACACAAAAAGGGCTTGGTTTGACCAGGTAGATGCCGAATAGAAGCGATAAAGCGGTGAGCGCTCTCTCACCCCCCGAAAGCAGGTCAATACGCTGGGTTCGCTTTCCTCTCGGTGACACGTGAATCTCAATAGGAGACTCAAGAGGGTCCTCTGCTTCCTGAAGCCAAATATCAGCTTCACCGCCCTCGAACAATCTCAAGAACGTCTCGCGAAAATATTTTCTGATATCCTCAAAGGTCCCCACAAACAGTTCAGTTGCAGTCTTATTGATTTCACGGATCGCAGATCGAAGATCATTCCGAGCTCCGATCAAGTCTTCGCGTTGTCCGGTAAGGAAAACCAATCGCTCTTTCTCCTCCGCGTGCTCTTCCAGAGCCAACATGTTCACGGGGCCGAGTCTTTCAATGGCTACTAGCAAATCGTCAAGTTCATCCTGGAGATCCTCAGGATCACCGTCGACAAGTCCAGCCTCCTCCAGAAGGTAATTCAACGGGCGTCCCCACTCTCCTTCAAGTCGCTCTTGAATGCGTCCTATACGTCCGCCTAGCTCCTGGCTCTCTAGTTCCAAGACATGTCGGCGGTCCGAGACTGTCCTCTCTGCTGTTCTAGCTTGGCGGACGCGACTTTCAGATGCAGTGAGCCCCTCTCCAACCTTCTCGAGTGCGTCGTTCCGTTGCCTGAGTTGTTCTTCTGCTTCAGTCCGCTCCAGGAAGAGTCGCTCAGTCGCGTCATTTCCCTCAGACTTCAGGCGCCTTGTCTCAGCCAGTTCTTCTCTGAGGCCAGCCTGCTCCTGGTCCAACTCCTGCACACGCTCTTCAGCCAGCACCAGAGTTGACTTGGTGGATTGAAGCCGCTCAGTAGCTCGGGCCAAATCTCCTTCAAATCTGGCAACGTCGATGGCCAAACGCGCTTCTTTAGCACGAACTTCCTCCCAGTTTTCCTGCACAATTTCGACACCTGACGCAGCCGCTTGTCGCTCATCTTTTAGAGCAGACTCCTGCTGAAGCAGGATTGCTCGATCTTCTCGAGCTTCTTTTGCCCGGTCGAGTACGCGAGTTCGAGCTACTCTAGCCCCCTCCACCTGCCGAGCCAGTTCATTTCGCAGTCGATCCATGACACCATGTCTGTCACTCTGAGCATTAAGCTCTCCAAGCGCACGACGATGTTCATCCTCAGTTTTTTGGAGAACGGCGCGAGCATCTTCCAAGGCAACCTCAGTTCTCGTCAAAGCGTAGGTGCTATTCTCCAACCGTGCGGCAGCACTTTCGCTCTGAACTTTTGCTTCTTTATGAAGCTTTTTCACCCTCCTAAGCTCTTCTCGACGCTCCAGGACCCCGGAGCTTAATGATGGGTCACCAACACGAACGACTCCCTCATGCACTGTTACTGGCACGACTTCATCTGAACCTTTAAAAAGATCCACTCCGGCAAGGAGCGCTCTAACCCACGGCACCCCATCTCCCACGGGTGATACTGAACCCAACAAATCTCCACTCGCACTACTACTGGACTCTGGGACCCGGTCTAGAGGGAGTAGGATGAGCCCCCCGCCTCCATCCCAAGTCGAGCCGAACCAATCCAGGACTCGTTGTAGTGTGGCCTGATCTCGCACTATCAGGGCATTTGTCACTGGTCCAAGATATGCCTCGGCAGCGGCAGCGGCAGCAGGTGATACATCCATGAAGTCTACTAGTGCACCCAAAACACCTGGGTCGTCCAAGGAAAGTACTGCGCGTAGCACGGGCTCTGAGCTTTGTCGATCTCTTTCAAGCGCCTCCAGCGCAGATTTTCGAGCCCCGAGTTCAGCCTCTGCATCAAAAAACTCCCGCTCTGCCGCTCGGGCATTATCGAACGCCTTACGAGCCTCACTCAACTCTGTCTGGCATGCTTTGAAATGGGTTTGAGCAGACGTCAGGGAATCCGAAAGTTCATCCACCTGACTTGAAAAGAGATCGCCCTGCGACTCTAGTTTCGTAACTACTTCGGAGGTCGACTTGAGCTCTTCCAATGCCTTTTCCAGCCTAAGCTGGAGCTCCTCTGCTTGCCCCTCACAAGCCTCAGCATCTCCTTCGAGCTGAGCACCCCGCCTAACAAGCTCATGACCCCGAATCTCCACAGAATCAAGATTTTCCCTTGACTCCATAAGATCCGAGCGAACCCTGCGGACTTCTTCATCGAATTCATCAGCAACCTTCCTAACTTCATCCAGGCCCACAACTACGGTATCCCACTCCTCTCCCTGCTCACTCTCCTCGTCCTGCAGGGACGTGACCACACCCTGTGCATCACCTTGCTCTTTCCCAATCTGGGCCAGACGCCTCTCAGCATATGTCGCACGCTCGTCAGCAACAGCTAAGTCACGCTCCCATCCAATTAGCTGTTCGCGAATCGAATCAAGGTTGGCCACAGAGGACGATCGCTCTTTCTCTGCCTCCACTTCCCTCAACCTGAGTGCTTCAAATTCCGCTTCGGCTGTCGATAACTCAGCCACCATACCTGCTGCATTTTGGACATCCGTCTGCAGGTCATTGTCCACCTGCTTCAACTTCTCACTGAGGTCTTCTAGCTGATGACGTACAACAGAAACTTCAAGATCAAGTCTCCTCGTCCTGTATTCCTCGTAACGTTCCGCTTTCCCCTTCTGCCGAGCTAGGGAGCGAACCTTACTCTGGACCTCACCAATCACGTCCTCTAGCCGCTGTAAATCCGCCTCTGCTCGCTCCAGCCTCCGCGCTGCAGCCTTCCGGCGATCCTTATACTTACCGATTCCTGCAGCTTCCTCGAATAAGCCTCTTCGGTCATCGGCCCGATCAGACAAAATCGCATCGACCATGCGATTCTCTATAATCGCATACGCATTAGCACCCAACCCAGTGTCTCTGCAAAGATCGACAACGTCTCTTAGGCGACATGAGGAGCGGTTTATCGAATACTCACTACCCCCATCCCGGAACACCTGACGCCCGACTTCGACCTCTTCAAAGGGAACCGGAAGCACCCCGTCCTCATTACTCACAGTAAGTGCCACCGCAGCCCTGTTCACAGGGCGTCGACCCACTGTACCCTGGAAGATTACCTCCTCCATTTTAGCCCCGCGGATCGCTGTAGGTCGTTGCTCTCCCAGCACCCAGCGGATGGCATCACTAATGTTCGACTTCCCGCAGCCGTTAGGACCTACAACAGCGGTTATGCCTTCATGAAACTCAATGATTGTAGGGTCTGCGAATGACTTGAAGCCATGAACTTTGAGTGAGTGAAGCTTCATCTGATTTCAGATGCGGCCTCAGCCGCCCGGTCCACAGTGCAACCCCCAATCATCTTCAACGTGCTATCCCGGAGTATCCATCCTGCCACCGAGGAACGTGACCAAAATCAGGAGCTCTTACGATCTCACCTTCGCGAGGCACTTCGGCAGGCGGGACCTCGTCCTTAAACAGCTGCCAATAGGAAAATTCGGCCATCAACACTCATGTGTTCGGAGGAGCATTTGGGCTCGCTGGGGCGCCGGCCCGAAGTCTGACTTCGATGGTACACAATTTAGACATGAAAAGCACTTACTGCAAATGGGTAAATTGGCCTGAAAACCCATAGATTTGGCGCTTTATCGAGGCACTAACTGCGTAACAGTACCTTCTCCCAGTCAATCTTCAGACATCTCCCATCTAGGAGCATCACCCCACAAATTCTCAAGCTGATAGAATGTCCGAGCTTCCGGGTGAAAGATATGGACCACGAACTCAATATAGTCGAGCAATATCCAGCGCCCCCCTCTCAGACCCTCTACATGTTGTGGTCGCAAACTCTCCTTCTTCAGTTCTTCAATGATATGGTCCGCAATTGCCTTAACCTGGACGTCAGAGTTTCCGCTTGCTATGACAAAATAGTACGTCGCTGTTGAGATGCCGTGGAGGTCCAACACAGTGACCTGGTGTGCCTTAAGTTCCTGGGAAAGCTCAACCGCCCGGAGGACCTCAGCGGGAAGTGGACGCTGGCCCTCGCTTTTTCCTTGCAACTCTAAATTCAGCTTTCTGTCGGCTCTACTTGCACCTCCAAATCGACCTCGACCTCGGCGTGCAAGCGAACAGAAACTTTGGTTGCCCCGACTATCTTGATGGCCTCTTCTAGCTGGATGCTTCTCTTATCTAACTCAAAGTCCAGATCCCATTCACCGGCTCTATCAGCTATGTCATTTTCGGTCACAGAACCAAAAAGCTTCCCATCCTCCCCAGCTCGCTCATGGAATATGAGCGATTTTCCTTCAAGCTGCGAAGCCCTGCGTCGGGCCTCAAGGAAGTCCCTTCGTGACTGCTCCTTACTGCGGGCCTGCTCCTCCTGAAGGCGTGCCATATTTGCCTCACTTGCCACATATGCAAGCCCATAGGGAATCAAGTAGTTACGGCCGTATCCCGCCTTTACCTGAACGACTTCACCAGCTTCACCAAGATTAGCGAGAGACTTTTTGAGGATAAGTTTCATTTTACCTCCAACTTGTGTGTCAAGCTGCACGCTCCCGAACCCGGGAGCGTAGATCCAGCCATGTATCACCGACTCCAACCAAGACGGCAATCCCCAGTACGAGTGGGGCTGCTAAGAATACTCCTAAAGAAAACATCACAAACCCAAAGAGCGAGAAACCCCCAGTGATGAATAAGAAAACTGCAGTACCCCTCATCGCATAGAGTCCCCCCATAAACACGACGGCGTTAGATCCTACCCTAGCAAATGCTTCGCCAAACTGCATGAATACAAGAATAAGTCCTGCAACGAGCACCCAAACCAAATGATCGTTGAAGCTAAATTCATGTAGTGGCCCCAACCCCAGGTCACCCTCACCTACAAACCGTGTGCGAACCCACCAAGCCACCCCTAACGCAGCCATAGACTCAAGGAAAACTAATGCGGGGAATACTGACGCCTGTGCTTCTACAGCCCCCTGAAATGTCGTTAAGATCTCCGGTGACAGCGACTCGCTTCCGGCAAGAAGTGTCAACCCATCAAGGGTCGCGTCAACACCAGCTTGGATCCCATCTACGATGGTTGCGTCAAGTATGACCCAAGCCTCGGGTCGTATAGCCATCATTATTGCTCCGACACCTGCCGCACCAATCACAGCACCAAGGGCACGGGATGACAAAGTCCAGGTGGGGACCAGCATCGTCAAACCAAGAAAGCCACCACCGACAAGCAGCGCCCAGGCTCGCTCAGCAAACCATACTCCATCTCGCATACCGGATGCTAAGACCATAACACACAAAACAGCCGCAAGAACCGCTTGGAAACCTCGGAGCCCATGCGCGGCTATAAGAAGTAGCAAGGGTAAGGCTATTAGAACCCCAGGGTGTAAGATGGACGTGGCCAAAACTATAGCGAAAAGCCCGACCGCTCTCGGCCAGCATCTTGAGCTTGAGCGGCCTTGATCAGCCTTAATTATCTTGTCAGCCAACGACTTTGTTCCTAGGCCTCGTGCCCACCCGTGTAAGGAAGCAAAGATAGATAACGAGCACGCTTAACTGCCCGTCCGAGCTGCCGCTGAAACCCGGCAGTCACCTTTGTCGTGCGCTTGGGGAGGATCTTCCCTTGCTCAGTGACAAACCTGGATAATGTCGAGACATCTTTGTAGTTAAGCAGTGTTATGCGAGGCCCTTCCATCCTTCTACGACTTCCGCGCGCGCCCTGGAACTCAGGCGGAGCCTTAGTGGGGTCCTCATCCCCTGTATTATCCACTGATTCTGCATCTTCTTCCAATTCCTCTGGGCTCTCTTGCGGCTCTACATCAAAACCAACGGGCGCCTCAATTACTAGAGACCGTCCCGTAGTTGGTTCTCCTTCGTTCAGGACGAGTAGATAGCGCAGAACCTCACCGTCGAGCTTAAGGAGTCGCTCGTATTCTGGCAGCGCATCAACAGACGCAGTGAACTGAGCCACAACATAGTAGCCGTTTTGGAGCTTCTTAATGGGGTACGCCAACTGTCGAACACCCCAGTGATCGATGGCGGTAACTTCACCGCCCTTGGCAGTAGCAAGCTGATGGAATTTATCCAGCTTGGCTGTAACGGCATCTTCCCCAAGGGCAGGGTCAAGAATGTAAACGACTTCGTAGAGCCGCATGGTAGGTTCCCTCGGTCCGCAAGGTTCAGTACGGGCCCCGTTGTTTGGCTGATGCCCTTTCAGCTCGGCGACAGCATCTCTAGGGGGCGGGACTAATGTACTACGCCGCAATTATGGCGACATAAAATCTAGCCAAAGCCCGAGTAGTGGGAAAGAACAACACCTTAAATCAGGCACGCAAAGACTCCTGCACAGCTGTGACTAAAGCTGGATAGCGAGCGAAAGCCCACCGAGCTTCTTCTAAGCTAAGTTGTTCACAATTTGTGTGAGCGTAGCGCTCCTCACCCGGGGCGAAACCCAATGTCGGAATCCCAAACACGCCACAAGACCATCCACCGTCAGTAGCGAACTTCCACGGTCGTACGTCCGCGTCCCCAGTTGCCCCGTCTCTGCGACCAACTGCCTCAGCCGCGGCCCTCACAACCCGGTGTTCCGGATCCATGAGAAAACTGGGCGTAAAGAGACCCCAATCATTCTCTTGACCGGTATAGGTTCGCTGCCTCTCCGTGGCTAATTCCACATGGTAGCTCAATCCCTCAGGAATATCACCCAACCTGGACCGTATCCGGGCACTGAGTTCAGCTACCATATCTTGTTCACTAGTGTCCGGCAGCACCCTCCAATCGATAACAACCACAGCTCGATCTGGGATCACATTGTGACTTTCCGGAAGTACCCGGACCATTGTCGCAACTGCATTCGATTGACCAAGGACAGGGTCACATCGTTCATCATCTGCGAGATCTGTTATGGCCGCGAGAACACCTCCAACAAGATCAAGAGGATTGCTCGCGCGCTCCGGTACACTAGCGTGTCCGGCGATTCCCTCAATGGTGACTTCTAACTCCGCCCTACCCCGGTGCCCTATACACACATCTCCATGAGTCGCTTCACCTAGAATGACTGCTCCGGGATTTACCAAACTGGAATCGAGCAGATGCTTCATTCCGAGACCACCGCGCTCTTCGAAGACAGTGTGGGCAACGATAATGTCACCCTGTGCTAATTCAGATAGCCCGGCAGCCGCATAGGTCATCAAGGCCAACGGCCCTTTGATGTCCATAGCTCCTCGACCATGTAGCACATCATCTACAATCTCACCGGCAAAGGGCGGGGTCTCCCATGCATCGTGATCACCTTCATCGACGACATCGAGATGGCAGTTCAGTAGTACTGGTGGAGCCTTCCCTAGGCCCGGTGTTACTCCTATCACATTGCCAACTTCGTCCGCCCGAACGTCACTGAAACCGAGGGCTTGCATCTCCTCTAAAACCCTCTGCGCAACATCTCCCTCTCGTCCGGAAAGCCCCGGTATCCTAATCAGCTCTGCAGCAAAGGCGATGGCGTTTTCGAAGGAAGGTTCCTTCGGCATATTGGACTTACCCGCCCAGGGACCCCAAGAGCTCCGCAAGCCACGAAACCTGCGTTTGAACATCTATGCCGTGTACTCGCGCAAACCATGGAGCGAGAACCAACGACACCACGCTCATAAGCTTTATAAGGATGTTAAGGGACGGACCCGACGTATCCTTGAAGGGATCTCCTACGGTATCACCGACAACTGCCGCTTTGTGGGGATCAGAGCCCTTCCCACCGTACGCACCACCTTCGATGTGCTTTTTAGCATTGTCCCAGGCACCCCCTGCATTAGCCATGAAGAGAGCCATTAAAACACCGGTTACCGTGGCACCAGCCAAGAGCCCTCCAAGAGCCTCCACACCCAGAAACCTCCCTACAATTACCGGCGCCAATACTGCCGTTATGCCAGGTAAGATCATTTCCCTCAACGCAGCACGAGTAGAGATGTCGACACACCTGGCCGAATCCGGCTTTGCCGTCCCCTCCATGATGCCTGGAATCTCTCTGAATTGACGACGAACCTCATCCACCATTCCTTGAGCAGCGCGGCCCACTGCAGTCATAGTTAGAGCGGCTACAAAGAACGGAAGCATTCCACCAAGTAAGAGGCCTATCACCACAATGGGGTCAACAATATTAATGCCGGTCTCCTGCAAACCGACTCGTGACGCATAAGCAGAAAACAGAGCAAGGGCCGTAAGAGCAGCTGAGCCAATCGCGAAACCTTTCCCAATTGCGGCTGTTGTGTTTCCAATCGCATCTAGAGAATCAGTAATTTCTCGTGTCTCTGGTCCAAGCCCGCTCATCTCACTGATGCCACCTGCATTGTCCGCGATGGGTCCGTATGCATCGACTGACATCGTGACGCCAGTAGTAGCAAGCATACCTACTGCTGCTATACCAATTCCGTAGAGGCCTGAAAACTCGAAGGCAACCCAGATCGCCAGAGCTATGAGTATCACAGGAATCGCCGTAGACTCGAGACCAACGGCAAGTCCTGTAATGATGTTCGTCGCAGAACCGGTCTGGCTAGACTCCGCAATCTTTTTGACTGGTTTCTCACCCGTGTAGTACTGAGTTACCATGCCAATAAGAATCCCGGCCATGGTACCGGCTAGAATAGCGATCCAGGGGCCACTCGTCGGATAAGTCGAGCCCTGGTCAGCATAAGTGAGCCCCAGGGACTGGACAACAAAATACATGCTCGTCAGGAAGAGCCCTCCCGCGATCCACGTAGTCCCGTGTAGGGCGTGTGCAGGATCACGTTTTTCGAGAACTTTCATAGCAGCAATCCCTATAAGGGAAGCCACTAGCCCAACCATCACTGTAATAATGGGGAGGGCAACCGCCGCCGCCCTGTGCGATGCGAGGGCTGGAGCCGTTGCTCCAATGGCAATCGTCGCAACCATGGATCCCACGTAAGATTCAAAAATATCCGCACCCATCCCGGCGACATCTCCTACGTTGTCGCCTACGTTGTCAGCAATCGTCGCAGGATTCCTCGGATCGTCTTCTGGAATGCCAGCCTCTACCTTGCCCACCAGATCAGCCCCAACGTCAGCCGCCTTGGTGTAAATCCCGCCTCCGACACGTGCGAAAAGGGCGATAGAGCTTGCGCCCATCGCAAAGCCTGATACGACTTCAGCAAAGAAAGGGAAGTCCGCCGTACCGGGCAGCGCATCTGCGGCATAGAGCGCGTAGAGTACCCCGAGGCCCAACATTCCTAGCGCGGCTACAGCCAGGCCCATTACAGCTCCGCCGAAGAAGGCCACCCTAAGGGCTTTCCCTTGGCCGTCTGTACTCGCTGCTGCAGACGTTCGGGTGTTAGCGCGGGTTGCTGCTTTCATTCCGAAGAACCCCGCAGCTACAGAGCTGAATGCACCGAAGACATATGCGGCGGCAGGAGTAATGCCAATAGCCAAGCTGAGCAAAATAGCGACAATGAAAACGAAGACAGCAAGAACCGTGTACTCGCGTCGCAGGAATGCCATAGCTCCATCGTGAATTTGCTCACCCAGATCTACCATGGTCTCACTACCGGCTGGCTGGCTCTTTACGTAACCATAAATTGCCCCAGCTGTGATGAGTCCAAGCAAGCCGAGAAGCCAAGCCCAATCTGCAAGTACGACAAAGTCGGTCATTTATTTAACCTTTCGTGATTTTGCTTATGATTTTGGTTGAAATGCTATCTGTTAAAACGATTCATGGCAGTCTCCACACCTGCGGTGACCCAAACTTCGACTGCCTCACTAAGCTCAGAAAGGAGCGCTACCACCATGTCCTCATCCTCTTCGGGCATGGGAGACAGCACCCATTCTGATAGATCTACCCCTTCAGGTTTGCGGCCCACCCCAATCCTAAGGCGGGGATAAGTATTTGATCCTAACGCCCCGGAAATCGACCTGAGCCCATTGTGACCCCCAGCGCCACCTTCCGAGCGAAAACGCACCCGCCCAACGTCCAAGGCCGCATCATCTACCGCGATCAAAAGGTCTTGGACAGGATCGAAATCGTCCAGCTCCTGGAGGAGCTGCAACGAAAGGCCACTTCGGTTCATATAGGTCGTAGGCTTAACGATACAAACAGAAGTGTCCCTCACCATACCTTCCGTGATCAAGCTATAACCCTCTCGCTGATAAGCCCCAAAACCCCAATCATGTGCGAGCCGGTCAGCGACCCACCAACCTACGTTGTGGCGAGTAGCATCGTGCTCTGGCCCAGGATTACCAAGACCCATCACAACCTTCATGCGGGCCAAGTGATTAGTCCTGGTCTCGATCACCTTCGCCCGCCTCTGAGGACCCACCCTCTTCAGAAGCGGCTGCAGCTTCTTCGAGACCCTCTTCGCCTTCAGGTAGTTCACCCTCAGCGAGTTCCTCTTCTTCAACCTCTTCCTCAATAATCTTGGGAATAGCTACAGAGCAAATTGTTCGTTCCTCTGCAATCCGAATTTCGACCCCTTCTTCAAGTGCAATGTCTGAAACATGGAGCGCCTCGTTTAGGTTCAGCTCGCTAACATCGACCTCTATCGCAGCCGGAATCTTAGAAGGAATACAGCGGACAGGAATATCGTGGATGACCTGTTCTAATACACCGCCTTCAGACTTCACACCTAAGGGAACACCGAGGAGGCGTAGCGGCACGTCAACATCAACAGCCACACCCTTCTGGATGCGGAGGAAGTCGATGTGCAACAAAGATGCACGCCATGGGTGTGTCTGAATCTCTCGGACGAGAGTTTCATAAGGTTCGCTGTCGCCATCTACCGCCAACTTCACGATTGTGTTGTCAACGGAGATCGAGTGAAATAAATGCTCGACTTCGTGAGCATCCACAGAAAGATGGACTGAATCTAGCTCTCTACCATAAAGGACCGCGGGCACTCTCCCTTGTTGACGAAGCTTACGGGCAGCCCCTTTCCCTTTGTCGTCACGCTTCTGTGCATTCAATGTTGTATCGTTCGACATGGTTCCTTCCTCTGATTATCGGCCCCGGAAGTGCTCCGGGCCCTTTCCCTCAGTCATCAGGAAGCTCCTCGAAGAGTTGACTGACTGACTCATTCGAGTGCACGTGGTCGATAGCCTTAGCCAGCAAGTCCGCTACAGACAGGATTCGAAGCCCGTCGAACCGCTTATGCTCAGGCACATCGATTGTGTTCGTTACCACCATCTCCTCGATGGGAGCATTACTTAGGCGCGCCACAGCCTCACCGGAGAGCAGAGGATGCGTGGCCGCAGCATATACTGTCTTAGCACCACGCTCACGAAGCGCCATCACTGCATTTGCAAGAGTACCTGCGGTGTCAACCATATCATCGATTAAAAGACACGTCATGCCCTCAACCTCTCCGACAACGTTCAGAACCTCAGACACATTCGCTTTAGGTCGACGCTTGTCGATGATCGCGAAAGTCGCATCCAGACGCCTTGCTGTTCCTCGTGCCATCTTTGCGGAGCCCACATCCGGCGCCACAACAACCAAGTCGTCAAGCTCTAAGCTCCTGAAGTAGCTGGTAATGACTGGGGCCGCATACAGATGGTCCACAGGAATATCAAAAAAGCCCTGAATCTGGTGCTGATGGAAATCAATTGAAATGACGCGATCAGCACCCGCAGCCACAATGAGATTGGCGGCAAGCTTCGCACCAATAGCAACTCTTGGTTGATCCTTTCTGTCTTGGCGGCCGTAACCAAAGTACGGCACAACAGCTGTCACTCGCGCCGCTGATGCCCTCCGGGCAGCGTCAATTAGGAGCAGTAGCTCCATGATGTTATCCGCTGGAGCGCCAGTAGGCTGAACAATGTAGACGTCGCGACCACGAGCATTCCGATCAATACGGACAAAGATCTCACCATCGGCAAACTGTTTAACAGTGGCAACGTCTGGCGATTTACCAATACGCTCGCCGATCTCTAACGCGAGTGGACGATTTGCCCGCCCGCTCAAAAGGAGAAGAGGTCCCCGCCCGTAGGTATCGTCCATGAGTTCAGTTGGAGGAGCCGGTGGCCAGGCGATCAGTGGCCGCGAAACCTAGAAAGCACACAAGACCCGGTCAACGCACGGGAAACGAGAAGTCTTACATCTCAATACTTGGTTCCAGGCCAATTCCGCTCATTAGAAAGCAACAGAGTTAATCTTCAACCACCGAAAAGGTCCTAATACTGACAGTGTCGGAACGGCCTGGTGTCTTAAGCGTAAGCGTGACCTCATAACGGCCAGAGTCAAGATCCGGAAGATCAAGATCAAGATGTCTAAAATGCTGAGCAGGCTGATCGGGACCAGGCTCTTCCCATGACAGTGCGAGGCTCGCCGACTGCTCGGCTAGCCCAAAGAATTCCCCTACACGGCGAAAGATACTTCGGTCTGTCTTATCGACAGAAACTTCGAACTGAAAGATCTCAGGACGAAAACCAAGCCCAGAAACCTCCCATGCGATTCCTAGATTTGCACCAATTGGGATCTCTGCTCGCGCTAGAGCGGTGGATGCAGCTTCTTCCAAAGACTGCGGAGTAGACCCATCCGACTCCAGGAGCAAGAGATCCGACAACGTTGCGATGTCTTCCGGTACTGGATCAAGATCTAACCCTATCCTGAAACGACCGGCTCGGCGACGAGCAGGACTCCAACTTTCTGCAGATATGATATAACTGCCGGTCGGCACGTCTAGGACCAAAGCGCCTTGCGTCTGTCCAGTACGACCTTTCCGAATAGTATGTTCGCTCCCAACTGCCACAGCAAAAAGTCCGATTTGATCATCCATCTCTGACTGATCTCCTGGCTCAAGCCAAGGACGAGGGTGATCATGATTGGCGTGGAAGGTTGTGTCTTCAGGCAGGAAATAAGTTGCGACCAACAGCGTCCGATTCCCTCGAGGAAATACGGCAAGTTGACCTTCCATTGGAAGGAAAACTGGTGCGTAAGGTGGCTGATAGAGACTGCGTGGTCGCTCTCGACCGACTGCAAAATCTGTGAAATCAGCAAGCCCAGGAGCACCAAGGGCGCGGCCTGTAGGCATGTAATCTCGGGCCTCATTATCCTGATGGCCTGTCACAGTATTTAAATTGCCCGGGGTCGACCCAAATGATCGTTCCCATCCCACTTCCCACCCATTCCTTACGGTGAGCTCCTCCAGGTCCCGACCCCAACGCAATCTGTATGGATTTCTGGCGCCATCTTTAAGCGTAGCCACAGTCCATCGAGCGTAGTGTGCAGTCAGACGGTCATTACCCGGCACAATGTAGAGTGGATCTGCCATCATCCAGAGTCGGTTTAACCCTACTGCTAGTGAATCATCACCTAAATTCTGGTACCTACGTAGGAAATTCCTCGCCTCCGAATCGACAGCACGATCAGGAATTCTCCAGTTGACAGCCGCTCCTGGTTCCATTCCCACCAATGCTTGATTAAATGCGGTTGCTGAATCTTCGTAACGTCCCAAACCGTGTAGTGCTAACCCCTCGAGCGCCTTGCACCACCAACTGGGGGCCAGCCCACAATCTCGCGCGACCTCGAGCGCAGACTCCCAGTCGCCTCCTTCGGCCCGATACCAAACCCGCTGTCCGAGGAGCCAACTATCCCCTGTAATCATTGCCTGTAGTGAGTCTAGTGTGGCCAGCAACTCACTCCGAAGCGCTCTTGCTTCTGCAGCTTCCGGAGTTGGGTACCATTCTCCTTCCCCATATCGGACGCAAAGCCGGCCAACCGTTTCGTCACACCCCCCGCTCGACGGTGCTAGCCTGAAAGGAAAATACCGCTGTCGACGACGTTCAAAACTCGCTTGTGCGGCCCTAGCAGCCCCCCGAATGTCACCAGAATCTGCAATAATCGCAGCAGTGTCCGTGCCGCTTACGGCAACCTGGCCCACACCTTGGATAGGCCAGAGTAGCAAGGCAAACGCGAAAGAAAACGTAAGAGCACTCATGCGAGTTGGCCCGGGTGGATTCGAACCACCACCGCCGGTTCCAAAGACCGGTGTCCTGCCATTAGACGACGGGCCAGAACATCCCATTTTATACGACACTTGAGCACCAGTTGTCGCGGCAAGTTTTAAGAACGCCTCCTACCGTTAACGCTCTCCGGTCTCCAAAAATCTATTTCTGGACTGGATCCCGATCGCATTGCCTGAATAGTCAGCTTCGCTAACCTCTTCCATCCAAAAAACCCCGCTTCCTCCATCGACAGACATACTCTGATTAATGTGTCTAGCCCGAGACGATGGCGAAGCACCATGCCAGTGCTCCACACCCGGAAGCGCGAACTCGATTTCACCTACGCGTAGCTCCCGCATTCTCTCTCCACGCTTTTGAGCACGCCCTTCTCCTTCCATCACAAGGATAAACTGGCCACCGCCATGGCAGTGCCAGTAGGAGCGGGAACCTGGCTCCCACCAACGGCCCGCCATGGGCTCACCATTAGCCACTACCTCTGGAGAGCGAACACCTGATTCGCTACTCCCTGTAACAAAGTTCTCTAATGGACCCCCAGGACAGGGAGCGTTCTGTTGGGAAGTCGGCTGTGCATATCCAGGCATGCGAACAACTAAGAGGTAAACCGGAACAACTAACACCCAAAGCAACAGGTAGATCGAGGTACGACGGGAAAGAGCAGGCACTGACGACCTCCTTGAAAGAATTAGATGTCAGCCGGATATAAAATCTCAGCCATTCTCGCTAAAATGACGGACTATCTCAATCATCCTATCAGAGCCCCAGCAACTGATTCAAGGGCCAAGCACTTCAGCTACGCAAGCACCTCGGGCACAGGAAGTGTGCCTAACGTAGTTGTAGCAAAGCATCTCCAGCCAAACTGACGGCCCAAATCATCTGCGACCGCCTTCGCTCTAACACTGCTTGAAAAGAAACCAAACGACGATGAGCCACTCCCAGATAACATCACCGGAGATGCGCCTGTTTCTGACAGCATATTTAGACACTGGGCCACCTGAGGATGCTGATTTGAAATTGGATCCTGGAAATCATTACAAGCACAGGCCTCTACTTCAGTCCAAGTCCTTAGTACCTCCAGCGACTTCGGCTCCCATATCCGAGCATCTTCCCTCAAGGGTCTATTTAGTGCCGTGTATGCCTCAGCCGTAGACGAATGAACCGAAGGAGACACCACAACAAGATTTGTAACAGGAAGCGCCGGCATGGGCTGCAGGTTTTCTCCCCTCCCAGTACCTCTTGATAAAGCGCTCTCACCAAGAAAAAAGGCTACGTCAGCACCCAGTTCGGTGCCGATACCCCTCAGCCTCTCCTCTCCTGCTAAGTCTTCGTGCAATATAGCCAGAGCTCGCAGTACAGCAGCGGCATCCGAAGACCCCCCCCCCAACCCACCACCCACTGGGATTTGCTTATCGAGGTAGATCTTCACACCGATATCCACACCTGCGACCGCAATCAATCGTTGGGCAGCGAGAAATGCCAAGTTCTCATGATCAGGTCCCGTATCACACCCACTCACCTCCAGCTCTACCCCCGCCCTACTGAGCTCAACCGTGACTCGGTCATATAAAGCGATCGCCTGAAACAAGGTGTCCAATTCATGGTAACCATCTGCCCGCTTGTGCAACACGCGGAGAAACAGGTTGATCTTAGCAGGCGCCAATACTGAGGCTGATGCGCTAACATACCTCACTTAGCGACACACTCAGAGTCGTCAATTAGAGGCTCGACCCCTTTTTCGAGCAGCTTTTCGCTTGTTCCTACCTCGCCGAGTGAAAAGCCGAGCTTCCACGCATATCGCAACCCAATAAGCGTGATCGGGATCCAACCACCGAAGTGGTATCCAAAAGCAAAAGCTAGAGAGGTCGCCTCACTTACCCCATACACATCGCTCAGTGCAAACTTTGCCGACGCATGGAAGGTTCCGAAGAAGCCGGGAGCAGAGGGTATCGCAACACCGAATCCTACGACGGCCTCCGTGAATACGGCTGAGATGAATCCAGTATTGATTCCAAACGCGAGCATTCCTAGCCAGAAAGAAACCCCGTGCCAGAGCCAAAAGAAAAACGTCCAAGCAAAGCCCAGGACCAAAAGCCTAAAGTCCTTAATGACCGAAACCGAATCTACGAAGGCCCCCAGGCCACTTACTAGGGGACGCTGGATTCCCGTCGGCAACGAGCGGGCGATGCCTTCGGCAACATTGAGAAACTTGCGCGGCCAAATAGCCATGAATAGGAGGAGTGACATTACCATAACCACAGCTACCGTACCGGTACGAAGCAGTACACCTCCTAATCCACTAGAAAAGGCTTCGGCACCCGGAAACCCAGGTGTGAGAATAGGCAACGTAAGAAACAAGAGCAGGACCACTCCATCCAAAACGCGCTCAACCACTAGCGTGCCAAAAGCGGCACTCGCCGTCACGGCCTCAAGCCTGCTAAAAGCGTACGCTCTGGCGAACTCACCGACCCGAGCAGGTAGCAGATTGTTAGCCATGAAGCCTATCGAGACCCCAGCAAATCTGGAGTGGAGACTCGTGTCAGCCTTTACCGGCGTCAGTAGGACCTTCCATCGAAGTGCCCTTATGAAAAACCCAAAAGTAGCGACGAACACCGACGCTAAAAGCAGTATCAAGTTCCCCTGACGGATGTTATCCCAAACGTCGAGGAACGCGACGCCCGAAAGTGCCCACCAAAAGAGGAGGACGGTGATAAGAATCCCAATAAAGGTCTTACCCCAGTGCTTCACGCCTTAAGCCGAGCCTGCCTGATAATCTTCGCCATATCTCTAACTGCCCGTTCTAGCCCGGTAAAAACAGACCGCGCCACAATGCTGTGGCCGATGTTCAGCTCTTCAATCTCGGGAATCGAAGCAATTGGACTGACATTCTCGTACGTCAGTCCATGCCCTGCGTGCACTGAGATTCCGAGCTCTTTAGCAAGTGCGGAGGCACGCCTTAACCGACTAATCTCTTCAGCGCGAGTAGCTGTTGTAGCATTGGCATACTCGCCCGTGTGCAGCTCAACAGCATCTGCGCCAATATCAGCTGCGGCCTGGATCGAGGCCTCATCAGGATCGATGAAGAGCGATGCACGAATCCCTGAGGATACAAGTTGATCTAGTGCCTTGCCGGTTGACTCCAGGTGGGCTGCCTCGGTAAGCGCTAGACCACCTTCCGTAGTGACTTCCTCGCGTTTCTCTGGCACCAGAGTCGCCTGCATTGGTCTCCACTCACAAGCCAGAGCCAGTATCTCCGACGTGGCTGCAAGCTCAAGATTTACATTGGTGCGAACCGTCTCCATCAGCAGATGGACATCCCGATCCAAAATGTGCCTCCGGTCCTCGCGGAGATGCACAGTAATCCCATCAGCTCCACCAAGTTCGGCTAGGACAGCCGCCCGTACCGGATCCGGCTCGTCTGTCATACGAGCCTGTCTCACGGTTGCGATGTGGTCAATGTTCACATAAAACCGCATAAAGGCGCCGATGTTTCAGTTTAAGTTGGTTGCCGCTGGAAGATAACCAGAAGCATCACAGTGGTCCTCCAGCCTAACCAACATCTTTAATGGTCACACCTGATCTAGATGCTAAGCGTCCCCGCAAAGCTTGGGGTATCCTAACTGTCAATAAGACATGTGAATTCTCATCAGCCCGGTGCACTACATCACCTTCCCGATAGAGTGAAGCAACAGCCTCCCCATCGGTCACAGGAACATGAACTACCACGTGTGCAAGTTGTGAAAGCAGCCGTGCTTTGAGAGTCTCCCGCAAAGCCTTGAGACTCTCTGAGTCGTGTGCGGACACAAACACTGCGGGAGTAGCATCGAAGGCGCGAACCCGACTTCGGAACGCCACTTCTTCTGAGTGGGTCAGTTGATCGATTTTATTGAAGACTAAAACTATATCGTTCTCGTGCAGCCGCAGCTCATGCAATACTCCATTCACAACATTCCGGTGCGCCTCCCAGTCGGAGTGAGATGCGTCAATAACGTGCAGTAAGACATCTGACTCACCAGCCTCTTCAAGCGTTGAGCGGAAAGACGCGATTAGGTCATGCGGGAGCTTGCGGATAAAACCAACCGTATCGGTAATTAATGCCTCTTGCCCTGAACCCAAGTCCACACTTCTAGTTGCAGAGTCCAACGTTGCAAATAATCGGTCTTCCACGAAAAGCTCGGACCCCGAGAGCGACCTCAAAAGTGATGATTTGCCAGCATTTGTGTAGCCGACTAGAGCTGCTCTGAATTTCCCCTCCCTGGATTTCCGCTGCACTGCCCTAGCCTTAGCTACATCTCGTAGCTTCCTACGAAGTTCTCCGATACGGATGCCAATAAGTCGACGATCCGTCTCAAGCTGGGTCTCTCCAGGTCCTCTCAACCCGATTCCACCTCGAATTCTTGATAGGTGAGTCCACATTCTTCGAAGTCGTGGCAGCAGGTATTCCAGCTGTGCGAGCTCGACCTGCATACGTGCCTCTCTTGAGCGTGCACGAGTAGCAAAAATGTCCAGAATCAGCTCCGAACGGTCGATTACGCGGACGCCCAATAGGTCCTCTAAGTTTTTCCCTTGTGCAGGGCTGAGTTCCTCGTCGAATACGACGAGATCGGCTTCTTTATTGCTAACCTCGTCAGCAAGCTGCCGAGCCTTGCCCTCTCCGATGTAGAACCGAGGATGCGGACGTGAGATACGTTGAACGAGCGTTCCTACAACATCCCCTCCTGCAGTATCCGTAAGGCGCGCAAGTTCCTCAAGATGCTCATCCGCCAATCGCACCTCGAGTACATGATCGGGTGCCCCAACGAGCAATGCCCGGTCAAGCTGCGGCTGCAATTCAATGATTTTCGTGGGGATTCTAATGCCTCCAGCCCCAAAAGCTCTGTGTCACTAACTCTACCGTAACCTAATGGTATACTTAGTCTTCATAGTCCTTGTAAAACCAACAACTTCCACTTTGTTATTAATTCCCTACCGAATGAATTTGATCAAAATGACCCGGTCGACTTCATTCGTCTGTAATGTCTGCCGCAAGCTCCACAGCACGTTCCACCAGAAGATCATGCTGGTTCCGTTCAGGGTCCTGTAAAACCCAATCAAGCAACCCACCCAAAATCTGCGCGAAATGAGGTCCTGGTTTCAGCCCTATGGAAATTAATCCGCGGCCGTCCAAGGCCAGGTCACTAACCAAAAGTGGCGGCCTCCCCGATCTGACAACCTTCGCCCGACGCCAGGAACTGACTACAAATTCGCAGTCATCTCCCATCCCAAAGCTTTGCCTAGCCTTAGCACGGGCGAGTCCGAGCCGTGCAAGTGCTGGCACCCGTTCAGGCCCAATCGCAGACAACCACCGCCGCCAACTATATCCGTCTGCTTCAGGCCGCGGGAAAGGACTAGACCCTGTTAGCTTTATGGTCTCGGCGATGGCGGCATTGGAAAACCTTAGTCGCATAAGAAATGCCTCGACGTCAAAAGGGAGTGGTTCGCACAATAGCGCAGCGAGACGAAGCATCGGCCGTCCGATAGGGAGCTCTTCCACAGCGCTCACAGAAAGTGTCCAGCGACTTACCTCCTCCCCTACACGCACCTCTTGTAAGTCATGTAATTCTGGATAAAGGACACTCAGGGCTCCGCACTTCGCGTAAAGCTGTAGCGCACGACCTGGACTAGAGTCAATTGCCAGAACTTTTAAGAGTTCATCTCTGATACGCTCTGTGGAAAGTGATTCCAGGTGGGATACTAGAGTGGATAATGAAGTCCAAGTCTCTCGCTCAATCTCCAGGTTAAACAACCCCGCAAAGCGAAGAGCACGAAGGATCCTCAGGTAGTCCTCCCGAAAACGCTCTTCCGGAACTCCTACGGTTCGGAGGACACAGTTTTGCAGGTCACCCACGCCTCCGAAAGGATCTACTAGGTCCCAACGTAATGGATGCCATGCAACGGCATTGATAGTGAAATCACGGCGAGCAAGGTCCTCTTCGATCGTATCCGCAAAGCTGACAACTGCGTGGCGGCCATCTGTCTCAACGTCCCGGCGAAACGTTGTCACCTCATATAATGTGCCGTTACGAGATAAAACCCCCACGGTGCCATAATCGACCCCTAGCGGCACAGTCCGGCGAAAAACCTTCCTTACCTGTTCAGGGCGAGCACTCGTCGCCAGATCCCAGTCATCGGAACGCCGTTCTAGGAGCATATCGCGCACAGCACCCCCCACAGCCCATGTATCGTGCCCGGCTTTATCGAGCTCCCGAACGATCCATTGCACTGCCTGCGGAGCGGAGGCTTCGAGCCTACTCATGCCAGATGGGAATTGAGGTTAGCTCTAAATCGAGCCCAGAAGCCCTTCTCTGCAGGCAGCAACGGAGCAGAAAGGGGAGCCTCATCAAGTAATAGTCTGCTCGGATTGGTGCGACAAAGTACGTTGAAGACATCCTCGGCTCCCAAGGCTTTGAGCGCAGCAGCAGCCTCATCCTTGTAGATTTCTAGACCAGCATGCCCGTGAAAATCAGATGCCATGTAGTCAACCCAACCTCGGCGTAGCAATCTATAGGCCGTGGCCTGGGCTCGCCCACCGTACCTGCCCACGAGTGAACCAAAGTTTGTCTGCAGGTAAGCTCCAACTTCCCGCCACTCACTGACCAACTCAAACTGTTCCCCCATACCGGAATAGCGCTCAGGATGCGCAACGATCGGTCGGTAGCCGCACCGGATTATCTTATGCAGGATACCTACAGTTCCGGAGGGCAGCTTTAGGGAAGGCCACTCAATGAGTACAAAAGAGGTGCCCGCCATACGGATCCTTCCATCGGATAAATCAGCGTCTGGGACATCTAAGAGCACCTCGCAACCCTTCCTGAATTCGACGTCAGGGTATTTCTCACCAATCGCATCAGCCGCGCGCTCCCAAGCTTCGGTAACATCTCGAAGCCGCATTTCGAGCTGGTCCGGGTCCAAAGTTAAGCTGCCCCGGATATGCGGTGTAGTCAGTATGCGGCGTATGCCTATTCGCGTCATCCGACCGACAGAATGCAGAACGGAAGAAATGTCTGCAGCGCCGTCATCCACACCGGGGACAAGGTGGCTATGGATGTCCACAAACGACGTGGTATCCTTGATCGTCATTCCTGAAAGCTCTATTCGACCACAGCTGCAAGAACTCTTCTTAGTGCTCCTCCGGGATCGTCAGCTTCTAGGGCAGCTTCGCATGCATAGGTAATTAGAGCATCAGCCTCTAGAAGAACAAACGCACGTGCCCTGACCTTTCCAATTGGACTGCATGCTTCGGCTAGCGCTTCTCGAGCTGTTTCCACTATTGCGTTCTTTAACGGCTGTTTTTCACGCACTTGCTCTAGCGAAGACAATAGTTCCACTGGCGGCTCAGGATAGCGTGAAGCCAGCCAACCATCTCGGACTATCATGCTGCTCCAGTCGACAAAAGTATTCGCACCGTCTCAACTCCCGAAGAAAGTGCCTCATTCAGTCGAATTGGATCCTCTACACCTCCCTGAGCCATATGCGCGCGACCTCCACCCTTCCCTCCCACTATGGCTGCAATCTCTCTGACAACTATGTCAGCACGAACTCCACGCTGAATCAGTTCATCTGTAACAAAAACAAAGAGTGAATATTTTTCACCCGGCAGCTCAGCAGCAAGGACTGCCACACCAGGCTTCCCGGCCGAAAGAAACGCGTCACCCCACTTTCTCGCATCGTCAGCCCCACGAGTTCGGAAGCGTAGTCCGCGATAGAGCACTGTCACACCATCAGCGAGATCCAGGTTTTCCGAAACAACGTCGCTTTCACCCGAGAGGGGCTGCAGTCTTAGTTCGTCAAAGAGGGCTTCCAATTCAGCCTGTTCACCGAGGAGCTGCTCCGCCCGCTGGGAAAGATTCTCCGGTGCCGTCTTAAGGGCCGCAGCAGCCTTTTGGAGTAGAGCTTCCTTCGCAGCCATATGAGCGAAGGCGCCGCGCCCAGTCAGAGCCTCAATACGCCTGACTCCGGCCGCGACACCCGTTTCACTCACTAGGCGGAAAAGGCCTATGTCTCCGGTTGAAGTAACGTGCGTTCCGCCACAGAGCTCCATGCTAACACCAGGTATATTTACGATACGAACCTCTTCAGCATACTTCTCGCCAAAGAGGGCCATTGCACCTGCATCAACGGCCTCTTTATAGCTACGGTATTCGATCTCCACAGAGTGGTTGGACCAGATTTCCTCATTCACATGCGCCTCTAATGCTGCCCGCTCTTCGTCGGTCAGCGGAGCTTCATGAGCGAAGTCAAATCGAAGCCGGTCTGGAGTTACTAAGGATCCGCGCTGAACCACGTGTGTTCCAAGTACCGATCGCAAGGCTGCATGAAGTAAGTGCGTAGCCGTGTGGTTTCGGATCGTATCATTTCGGGCTACCAAGTTCACCGCTGCTTCTACCCGCAACGGAACTCCGGGCTGCTCGGTCCAGGAGCCAGACAGTAAGCCTAAGATGGCTGTCTGATTTCCGATTATTCTGACATCTTGGACAGTCAGCGACCAGCTGTCACCAGTCACCTTTCCCACATCCGAGATCTGTCCGCCACTCTCCATATAAAACGGATTCTCCCGGAGCACGAGCCCAGCTGATTCACCCCGAGCGTGATACGCGAGAACATCCGTGGTGGTAGCAAGCGTGTCGTAACCGACAAAACTTTGTTGACCCTCTATTAGATCAACCCAATCCCCTTCGCCCGTTACTCCTTCGAACTCAACTTGACTCGCAGCTCGGTCCGCCCGAGAACGTTCTCGTTGCTCATCTAAGGCTGCCTGAAAACCCTCCATGTCGATACTGAAACCAAGCTCCACAGCCATAAGTTCGGTAAGGTCAGCAGGGAAACCAAAGGTATCGTAGAGTTTAAAGACTTCCTCACCGGGGATAGTCTCCCTGTCACCTGATACAAGCTCCCCAAACCTAGCCATACCACCTTCAATAGTAATTAGAAAACGCTCCTCTTCACCGCGGGTGGTTCGAAGAATATGCCCGCGTTCTGACACCAGCTCTGGATATGCGTCCCCCATAGTGTCAATTAATGCCTCAACCACCCCTACCAGAATGGGCTCACGCTTACCAAGCAACCAAGCATGCCTTACCGCACGCCTGAGTATCCTCCGAAGCACATAGCCGCGTCCCTCACTCGCGGGCAATACCCCATCTGCCAGCAGAAAAGCAACAGCCCGTGCGTGATCTGCCAGGACCCGAAAACTCAGTCCTTCCGGAGTATCCGGATCGTAATCTTTACCAACTAACTCAGCTGCCCGATCAAGTAGGGGAGCAAAAAGGTCTATGTGGAAATTGGAATCCACCCCCTGCAGTACTGAAGCGATTCGCTCGAGTCCGGCCCCAGTATCGACGCAAGGAGCTGGTAACTGCTTCAAGGTTCCCTCTGTATCCCGGTCGAACTGCATAAAGACCAAGTTCCAGATCTCCATGATCTTCCCAGCGTCATTTAGCTGCACAAATTCTTCGACACTGGTGACCTCGTTGGACTCAGGCCGCACGTCGTAGTGAATCTCTGAACAGGGGCCACACGGACCCGTATCAGCCATCTGCCAAAAGTTATCCTTGTCACCTAAACGGTATATTCGTTCAGGCGGCAACCCAATCATATTGCTCCATAACTCAGCTGCTTCGTCGTCAGACTGATGCACAGTCGCAAACAAGCGATCAGGATCTAGACCATAGACATCCGTTACGAGCTCCCAGGCGTACTTAATGGCATCACGTTTGAAATAGTCACCAAAAGAGAAGTTTCCGAGCATCTCAAAGAAGGTGTGGTGTCGGGAGGTTCGACCCACTTCCTCTAGATCGTTGTGCTTCCCCCCAGCCCGCACACATTTCTGAGACGTCACTGCCCGAGTGATACCAACCGATTTTTCCCCGAGGAAAACCGCCTTGAACTGGACCATACCGGCATTTGTAAACAGCAAGCTCGGATCGTCTACAGGGACGAGCGACGAGCTGGCGGTCACGGTGTGGTCCTTGGACTCGAAAAATTCCAAGAACTTCCTACGGATTTCGGCGGTAGTCATCTCAGTAGAAATGCATGGATTCCGGTCGTTCCGTAAGAATAACTGAGGAACGGCAGGCACGAAGCCCCCATCGAGCAGAGAGTTACAAAAGGGCCACAGACAAATAGTCTGCAGCCCCCTATAAATTCCAGCGAAAAACGATCAGTCTTCAGTGTTATCCAGAGACACTTCTCCCCCATCAGAAGACAGATTCTCTTCGGCTTCCAGACCCAATACTCGACGGATTCTGATATCGAGCTCATCTGCTATATCCTCATTATCAATCAGAAACAGCTTTGAGTTCTCCTTGCCCTGACCTAGGCGGAGATCCCCGTAGGATAGCCAGGACCCAGACTTGTCGACGATGCCATGTTCGACCCCCAAGTCGACAAGCAAGCTTGAGTGACTGATGCCCTCATTATACTGAATATCGAACTCGGCCTGACGAAACGGAGGTGCGCATTTGTTCTTCACAACCTTCACACGAGTTCGGTTGCCTATGATGTCTTGCCCGTCCTTGATTGCCCCAATTCTCCGAATGTCGAGCCTAAGAGAAGCATAGAACTTTAATGCTCTGCCGCCCGAAGTCGTTTCCGGGCTCCCGAACATCACACCTACCTTCTCTCTGATCTGGTTGGTGAAAACGACAGACGTGTTCGACCGATTTACAGCGCCCGTCAACTTGCGAAGGGCTTGGCTCATCAACCTGGCCTGCAGGCCAACATGAGAGTCACCCATCTCGCCTTCGATTTCAGCACGCGGTACAAGGGCTGCCACCGAATCAATCACCACAACATCAATCGCATTACTCCGTATCAACACTTCAGCGATCTCCAGCGCCTGCTCCCCCGTATCTGGCTGAGAAACAAGGAGATTGTCGACGTCCACACCGAGCCGGCGAGCATAGTTCACGTCCAGAGCGTGCTCTGCATCAATGAAAGCTGCAATCCCACCAGCCCTCTGAGCATTGGCAATCACGTGAAGACAAATAGTTGTTTTCCCGGACGACTCAGGGCCGTAAATCTCACTAATACGCCCCCGTGGAATCCCGCCGATACCAATAGCTGCATCTAGGTTAATGGCACCGGTAGGTATGGCTTCAATCGCAACTGGAGAGCCATCTTCCCCCATCCTCATGATCGCGCCCTTTCCGTATGAGCGTTCAATCTGAGTCAATGCTGTATCAAGATCCTTCTGCTTCTTACTTGGTTTCTTCTCCGCACTCATCTGGGCCGTCGTTGCCATCTCTCCTCCATTGCGTCGTCAGCACCGGTTTTTTGGGGGCCGGTATCCAAAAATACAAAACCCGAAGATAAAGCGAAAGTACAAATTTTACAGGGAAGGTTCGCCGGATTACAAGCTACCCTTGAACCCCTATCATCGTAGCCACTCTTAGCCTCAAAGGATCCCCCTCTCATAAAGTATCCAAACTCCTGGGCGCACTGGTATGAAAAACATGACTAGAGGCCGCTCTACCGCTCTATCAGCAAAAACTGGCACCCCCTGATAGACTCCCACACGTAAGATCTGCTCACAGTCAATCGGGAACGTCTCCGACCCCTGGCCAAAAGTATCTCCTTCAAATTCGATTGGTTCTCCATTCACATACCAAAATGCATCCCCAGCGTAACTACCAACGAAGTCGACCGCTGGCCGTATGGAGCGCAGTGAAACGAACTCGGATCCTACCAGGGTATCCGCTGCCTCTGTCACCCGCGCTGAAATGTTCTGGCCTGTAGAAAGGCAGAGTTGGATATCCTCTCCTTCTGGGATGGCTGTCTCTAGCGGTGGTGAAATGATCACGGTGTCAGGAGGTGGGGGCGGAATGAAGATCGTATCTGGCTCTATCCGTGCCATACCTTGAGGTCTGCAACGAAATCCAGGGACATTCGGGCACGCAGAAATAGAGCCGAGGATGCCAAACTTAGGCTTTTGATACTCGGATGAATGCCCCCCTAGAGGCATTGCGTGGTTAGAGGCCAGGTAGTGGACGCCCACCCTGACACCCCCCCAGTCATACTGGGCCCCTACATTAACGTCAAAGCCGTTATGCTCGGCCATTAGTGAAAGTAATGAATCGTCACTCGTACCTATGTGCACGGCCGTGCCATAAAACCAGCCATTAGCATGCCCCGGTGCGTAAAAACCCAGTGCCCCACCCTCTCGGAACATGCCTGTCCCGTACCCTAGAGAGAATGTGACATCGTTCTCAGGAAGTGGACCTCCATCAAAACCGCGGAGATACGCGGTTGCCACGCCGTATAGACTGAGGTTTGTGTCACCCGTGTAACTCTTCTTAAGCCGATCGTCCGCAAACCCAAGACGCCCAGGTGAATAGTCATGGCCATCACCAAAGTCAGGACTAGTGAGATAACGAGCTCCCGCAGCTAGGCCGATGCCTTGGTCAATCGGCTGTAATAGGCGCATTCTGCCAAAAAGACCCCAGACGTTCCCACTATCTGAATCTCCGCCGAAAGATTGCATGGAGGCGCCTGCTTCGAACCGGTCAAATAGACCGAAAGAGAGAGAGCCGTCAGAAAGAAACTTATCTGCCCCCGGAGCCACCCCAGTTTGATTTCCTGAATTATCCACGATCGCCCGCTTGCTCAGATCCATGAAGAAGCCGGAAAAGGTTCCAGTTATGGCCATGTGAGGAAGCACACTGGAAACCGGGATATCGATCAGGCCTGATCCATACCTAAGCGTGCTGGGCATAGACGGGGACTGCGCGCTAACAAGCGATGTAGTCAGCGACAAAACAAGCGCGGAGACCAACACGTGCTTGGAGGCGATCACAAATAAAGACCCTGTTTTGGCATGTGCGTCAATCAGTCGCTAAGGCGTTCCTCAACCTCACGAAGACGTCGCTCAATCGACAGTACCCAAAACAAGACGAGGGCTATCGCAATTGTATACGCAATAAAAACGTGATAGTACGCCCGCAGACCTCCGACATCCCCTGTGCCAGCCTGCGCCACGACTAGCGTAGGAATCATCGAAAGTATAAATGGGAGCACCAACGCCAGAACGATTCTTTGTAGTCTTTCCATTATCTCATATCGTCTCACGAAACCGCCTTACGGGCACGCAGGGTAATATCATTGCGAAGCCCTTCCAGTGCATAGCGCAGCATGAAAAGGCCGACGAACAGCATAGTAAAAACTGCCAAGCTTGTAAGAAGTAACGTCAACATATCCCCTGGAAGTGCTGGCCCTCCATCAGTTCTCAGCACAACGGGCTGCGGGTGGAGCGACCGGAACCAAAGGACACTTACATGAATGAACGGAATTAGGAGAGCGCCCATAATTGCAGTAACTGCTGCATACCTCTTGCCCTTTTCGGGATTCTCTGAGGACCGCCTCACAAGAAAGTACCCAAGAAATATGAACCACATGAGGAGTGTCAGAGTCAACCTGGGTTCACGTGTCCAGTAAGTACCCCAGGCGATCCTGCCCCAGAGCGGCCCTGTGGTGATCATGATCGTAGCGAAGATCATTCCACCCTCTGCAGCACAAAGAGCTGTCCTGTCGAATCGCTCATCCCTAAGCCAGAGGTACATCCCGCTGGCCAAAGCCGCGATGCCAAAACCCAAGAAGGCCGTCCACGCAGCCGGCACATGAACGTAGAAAATCCTCTGAGCTACACCTTGGCTAGCTTCTGTAGATACCCAGAAGAAAGAGAGCCAGTAAACTACAACTAACCCAAGTAGCCCCAGAACCGTCAGCATCGTGCCGGTCCGGCGCAGTTCCAAAGTAGACATCAGTCCTCCACAACGAAGCGAAACAGTAGTGCACCAGCAGCCATAGCTACGAGTGCAAAGGCTCCGAGCAACCTGATGCTGCCCACGACCTCGGAGACAGGGCGCCCTGCAAGCAGGCGACCTGTTACAACGCCACCCCAGATGACCACGGGCAACAACAGAGGGAAAACAAGGATCGGCAACAAGGTCTCACCCATGTGCGTTCCTGAAGAGACCGCGGCAAACAAAGTCCCCAGCGCAACAAAAGCCAAAGACCCGAGGGCAAGAGCCAGAAGGAGAGCCCATATACTACCGCCGATCTCCAGGGCAAAAAGAAACGTGAACACCCACAATACCAAAAGGGCGATCACGTATAAGAGCAAGAAGTTAGCGAGGGTTTTTCCAATAAATACAGCATCTCGAGGAGTAGGAGACATTAGGATGCCTTGGAAAGCACCATCTTGATTTTCCAAGTGGAACGTTCGCCCCACACCAAGCAAGCCACCGAATACAATAGTCATCCAAATGAGGCCAGCTGCCACGTCTTGCGGCTGCAGGCGGGTAGTATCGAGCGTGTAATTAAATAGGATGCCTGTCAGCACGGCAAAGGCAGCCATTGCTATCAGCCGTTCTTTGGTGCGGAACTCCAACAGCAGGTCCTTCCAGAAGATGACCTTGATTTGCTGCAGATAGAGGCTCATGGATGCCCCTCGACCACGTCGTGGTAGAATCGACCAAACCCCACCCGATCCACTTCGGCAGCCATACCCTGCCACGCTAGGCGGCCCGATACTTGAATGGTGATGTGGGTAGCAAGCTCAAGTCCCTCGGACAGGTTATGTGTGACCATGACAACAGTCCTACTCCCATCCTTGAGCTCTCGGAGAACATCCCGGAGCACGGCAGACGCCGACGGGTCTAGACCTGTGAAGGGCTCGTCCAAGAGGACAACATCAGGGTCGTGAAGAAGGGTCCGTGCAAGAGATAGACGGTGACGCATCCCATGCGAGAGTTCAGACACCCTTGACCCTGCTCGCTCGGTAAGGCCCACCTGCTCTAAACGTCGCCCGATCCGAGAATCAAGCTCTGTAAGGCCGAATAACTGACCATAGAACTGAAGGTTCTCCTTAGCTGTAAGTTGCTCATAGAGAAAGCCTTGGTGGCTCAGTACCCCCACGCGGTAGCGCCAGTCAACCTCAGAGAAGTTTAGAGGTTCCCCACATATGCTTACGCTTCCACTCGTTGGCCTAAGTCCTCCGCCTAACATTCCTAGAAGAGACGACTTACCCGCTCCATTTGGACCGAAAATGCCCAAGAACTCTCCCTGCTGAAGCGAAAGGTCAACACCATTCACAGCGACCACAGGGCCATATTCACGCACGAGACCCTTAGCCTCTAGAACGGTGTCCATCAGGCTAGCCACTCAAGGGCTTCAGTCATAGAAGCTGCCACCGTCAGCCTGCTATCGGGCTGCTGAGGGAAACACCACAAGAAGAACAGAAAAGGCTTCCTGTCTCGTTAGAGAAGCCACATTCCCGACAGTCCAACCCACCTTTCAAGGAGGCCCGCATGAGTGCGATCTCCGCCTCAATGTCTAGATGCTCTCCTTGCCCCCGGCTCTCACGCGCTGCCTCATCCTCTTCCAAAGCTGCTAATGCCTCGGAGGTGAGGTCGTTTTTAAGAGAACGGTAATCTTCCTCGTCGAGTTTTCCTGAGAGGAAATCGTATTCCACATCCCTAAGCGCCAGAAGAGCAAGGCGCTTACGCGCCTCACTGTCAGTTAACTCGTCATCTTCACGTTCTAGTGAAGCGTGCTGCCCTTTCACAATCGGATAAAGGATGAAGAGAAGCACCGCAGCTGTGACAAGCGCCACGCCCACGTAGAGCGTCACGGGATATCCGGTCAGTCCTAAGTAGTTCCGACCGCAGCGGGCTCGGGCGCTGCGTCGGCAGGTACTGCCCCGGCAACGCGCCGACCGTCGACACTCGGCCATAAGGCGACGAGCGTGCCAATTACCAGGGTGAGACACCCAAACCAGATCCAGCCCACGAGAGGCTTCACAAGAACCTGGAGATCAAGGCCCTGGGCTTCAGAGTCAGCCCTCACTGCAGCTTGCGGATCGTCAAGCGCTGAAAGAATTAGATATAGATCCTCAAAGGGTGTGGAACGAACACCCACTTCAGTCATTGGTGGATCACCAACATTAGTCGTGTACTGACGCTTCTCAGTGGTACGGATGCCCTTTGGTTCTCCGTTCTTCTCAATGGACACGGTGGCAATTGCCTGCCAAAGGAGGTTCCGGTCTCCGTTATTGAGATTGATCGAGAGACCTTCATATGTAAGGGTGTACACATGGCCGAGAGGTGACGCTACATCGACTCGGTCACCCGGCTCCACGTGGAACCGCTCGTCGACATTGTACGCTGCACCAGCAAAGGCCATAAACATTATCACGATACCAACGTGTACGATGTAACCACCCCAGCGACGTCGGTTCCTAGAAATCAGATGGAAAAATGCCAGTGCATAACCTTCCCCTTCAATCCGAGATCGGGCTCGTGTTCCCTTCCAGAATTCAGTGGCGATTACCGTTAGTACGAAGGCACTAATTCCCCATACGGTTAGCGCGAGTCCGTGCCGAGCTCCACTGATCCATATAACTGCTGCGACCAACGCTCCGACAATGACTGGAGTTGCAAAATTCTTCTGGAGGTTCCTACGAGTAGCGCGCCGCCAGGCAATCACCGGTCCAATGCCTACAAGTGTGAGAAGCGCAATGCCAATCGGGAAGTTCACCCTCTGAAAGAAAGGTGGACCGACACTAATTTCTTGACCCGTTACGCCCTCGGAGATTAGAGGGAACATCGTGCCCCACATTACAGCAAAAGCAGCTCCGAGAAGGATCAGATTATTAAAGAGGAAAGCCGATTCACGAGAGATGAACGACTCTATTTGGTTCTCGCTGCGTAGCTGAGGAAGTCGGTAGAGAATCAGGACTACGCAAGCCGCAAGTACTGACCCCATGAACCCGAGAAAGATGTATGCGATCCTAAGCTCTTGGGCAAAGCTGTGAACTGACTCTATAAGACCAGAGCGCGTGAGGAATGTAGCGAAGATGGTCAGAAGGAATGTCATCAGAACCAAAGACATGTTCCACATCTTTAGCATACCGCGATGTTCTTGAATCTGAATGGAATGAAGAAATGCTGTCGCCGTAAGCCAGGGGAGCAGGGACGCATTCTCCACCGGATCCCAAAACCAGTACCCACCCCACCCCAACTCCAAATAGGCCCAGCGCATCCCCATCACGATCCCCACGGAGAGGAAAAGCCAGCTTGTAAGGATCCACTTCCTGGTCAACTGGATCCACCTTGCGTCTAACCGTCCGCTGAGCAGAGATGCAATCGCGAAAGCAAAGGGGACAGTGAAAGCAGTGAAGCCCAGGTAGAGGGTCGGAGGATGGATAACCATCCAGTAGTTCTGTAACTGGGGGTTCAGGCCCTGTCCATTCGCTGGTGTAAAGTCCAAGCGCTCGAATGGATTGACGTCCGCAAAGAGCAGAACACAGATGAAGAACGCCATGACTGTCTGGAGCACACCAGTCACATAGGGCATAAATTCGCGGTTCTTCGACCGATTTTGGAACACCGCCAACACGGAGAAGAAGCCTAGAAGGAGGGCCCAGAACAGAAGAGACCCTCGCTGGCCAGCCCATAGGCCAGTGATTTTATAGAAGATTTCTAGCTCAGCATTCGAGTAGCTGTATACGTACAGGTACTGGAATTGGTGCTGAAGAAAGGCGGCCATGATACCAGCCGAGGCAATCGCCAGCAGCCCGAAGACGGCATAAACACTCCGTTCCGCACTCAGCACCAAGTCGCCCCGCTGAGTACGCCCACCGGAGTACCCGAGCCACATCCCCCATAGAGCGACGGGGAGTGAGATCCATAGAGCGAACTCCCCGAGGAGGGTCAACCCGCGTTACCCTCGATATCCTCGGGTGCAGCCTCGTAGCGACTCCCACACTTCGTCAGGAGGGTCGCCGCTTCAAACGTACCGTCTGCTCGAAGCTGACCCTCTAGCACGACCTCAACATCCTCCGCAAAGGTGTCCGGAAGAGCATCACGATACTCAACTTCGAAGGTCGCAGTCTCATCAGCGAGATCTTTGACAGTGAAGATATGCAGCAACTCTCCCTCACCCCGGTGGTACGTGCCAGGAATCACCTGACCACTGACCTTGACCCCCACATCATGGAAAGTCGGATCAATCTCCACCCTTTCCAGCAGCTCTACGGGCGTGAGATAGTACACCATCGTTTCGCTCACGCCGGTCCAGATCAGGTAAGTGACCACAGCTGCCACGCCGACAAGGCCTACCATGAATCGGCCGTTCTTTTTCATGTCAGTCTCCCCGTGAGATCGCGATGTACTTCGGGACGCAATCTAGTCTGATGGCCTGCAAGACGACCAGTCCGGAAAAGTCCCTACACACAGATCCCGACCAATTCATCACCTGCTGGTTTTCCTACCCTCTAATGCCCTCTCAAGTGCCCACAGTGCTGCCTCTTCAGGAGTACCAAGCCTTTCAAGGCCTAGTTCCTCCACGGGTGGGTTGCCCACCGAAGCGATAGAAACGTTCATTTTTCGGGCTAGAGCTATCTCCGACAGCGTACCCCACTCGCCGCCAACAGCTATTACTGCCTCAGCGGTGCGAACCACCAGAACATTCCGAGCCTCACCCATTCCGCTAGGTAAGGGCAATATAATCCAAGGGTTAGCTGCCTCGGCATCGGATCCCGGAAGAATTCCAACAGTCAACCCCCCAGCTTTACTGGCACCTCGAGACACCGCCTCCATCACTCCGCCATGGCCCCCACAGATGACAACGGCTCCCGCCATGGCTAACTCCGAACCAATCCGTTCAGCCGCATTGCATTCAGCCTCCGACGCACGCGCACCTCCAATAACAGCAATCCGGAGTGGTGGCACGGCGGCACTCATTCAGACGAGTCCCTAGCCCAGTGAGTTGCCGCCCTTACTGCTCTTGCCCATCCCTGTTTCAATCGAAAGGCCTCGGCTTCTGGCATGATCGAATCAAACTGATCCGGTTTGCCTTGTGACAGGCGAAAGTCTTCGGCTGTAGCCCAAACTCCCTGCGACAGGCCTGCTAGTCCAGCCGCTCCGAGTGCAGTCATTTCTACTAACGGAGGACGCTGCACCGGTACCCTGACCAGGCCTGCTTGAAAAGTCATGAGCCAATCATTTATCGCCGCCCCTCCATCAACCCTCAGCTCCGTCATTTCAATACCGGAATCAACTTCCATCGTCGATAACACTTCGGCCGTAGCATAAGCCATAGACTCTAGTGCGCTCCTGACTAGGTGGGCCCGGGAGGTTCCTCGTGTAACACCCACCAGAGTCCCGCGAGCTTCAGGTTCCCAGTGTGGCGCTCCTAACCCTGAGAATGCCGGGACGAAATACACACCTTCATTATCCTGGAGAGTGCGCGCCAATCCCTCGGATTCTTCAGCGCTCTCAAGGACCGAAAGTCCATCACGAAGCCACTGAATAGCAGCGCCTGCGATAAAGACGGAACCCTCCAAGGCAAAAGCCCTGCCACCCTGGATATCACATGCAACTGTCGTTAGTAACCCATGCTTGGATAACACCCGCTCTGAGCCCGTGTGGAGCAACAAAAAAGCCCCAGTGCCATAGGTGTTCTTAGCTAACCCAGCTGACCAACATCCCTGACCAAAGAGAGCAGCCTGTTGATCGCCAGCGACTCCAGCGATAGGAACCTCTATCCCCAGATGCTCTCCCAAAGCAATTCCAAAGTCACCTGAGCTCGGCCGGATTTCGGGAAGGACCGATGCGGGGACACCGAATAACTTTAGAGCCCACTCGTCCCACTCCCCATCCGAGAGGTTGTAAAGCATCGTCCGTGACGCGTTAGTCGGATCCGTCGCGTGAATTTCCCCATTTGTAAGATTAGCTATCAGCCAGGTATCGATGGTTCCCATAGCGAGTTGGCCGGCATCTGCTCGTGCCTGGAGATCCGAATAATGCTCTAACAGCCACGTTACCTTCGTACCCGAAAAATAGGGATCTAGAATAAGGCCGGTTCGCGTTCGGACTTCATCCTCATGTCCTGCGTTACGCAGTTCCTTGCAGAAACCTGCCGTGCGGCGGTCCTGCCATACAATTGCTGGCGCTACCGGCTCAAGGCTTTCTCGGTCCCATAAAACGATTGTCTCACGCTGATTTGTGATCCCTATTGCTTGCACTTCAGCTTCACCAGCAGACGCCACCGCCTCTCGAGCCACTCGGCTAGTGACCTTCCAGATCTCGGTCGCATCATGCTCAACCCATCCCGGCTTCGGAAAGGACTGAGTGAACTCAGAATACGACCGTCCGTAGATGCGCCCATCTTCGCCCACGACAAGGCACGTCGAACCGGTAGTACCTTGGTCGATGGCGAGTATAGAGGGAATACTCATGGTCATATCTCCGATGAGATCTGGCTGAGATGTCCGAACTCGTAGAGCCATCCTGCCTGCTCAAGAAGGTCTAGAAAGAGACTAACCGGGAAGCCCACAACCGAGTAGTAGTCGCCTTGCACACCAGCTACTAATGCAGCGCCAAGACCCTGAATTCCATAAGCTCCAGCTTTGTCTAGAGGCTCCCCTGTAGATACATAACGCCGGCTTGTGTCGGTACCAAAATCACGGAATAACACCTCTGTCCTCTCCACATCACTCACGATTCCATGAGATCCTGCGATGGCCAGGCCGGTAAGTACTTCGTGGATGTTTCCGGCAAGCTGACTAAGCATAGAGACAGCTTCTACAGAGTCTCGCGGCTTCACTAAAACCTGACCCTTATACAAAACGACAGTGTCACCAGCGACAACAAGCGCATTCTGCTCCGTAGCAGCAACAGCCTCTGCCTTGGATCGTGCCAACCGTTCCACGTACTCAGATGGCGACTCCCCACGCGCATATGACTCGTCGATCTCAGCCGGTCTAACCCCCGGATTTAGTCCAAGCTGTCGGAGCACGGACAAGCGCCGCGGTGAGCTAGAGGCAAGAATGAAGCGAGTCTCTGAGTCCTTCATTCCCGCTCGAGAAGTAAGGTGACTGGTCCGTCGTTAACGAGATCCACCTCCATCATGGCCCCGAAACAACCAGTTTCAATCTTCCGATCCGTCCTTTCTCTCAAAGTGGTCACAAATGTTTCATAGAGGGTCTTTGCTGTGTCGGGCTCAGCCGCCTGCATGAAACTGGGACGTCGGCCTCTTATCACATCTCCGTAAAGGGTGAACTGGCTTACAACAAGCATATCTCCCCTAACCTCCTCAACCGAACGGTTCATTTTACCATCATCATCTAGAAAAACGCGGAGGCCTAGGATCTTTTTAGTCATCCATTCGATCTGCGAAAACCCGTCTCCCGTTCGGAAACCCACCAAAAGGAGATGGCCTGGTCCAATAACGCCCACGACCTCGCCACCCACACGGACTTCGGCACGAGATACGCGCTGCAGGATAACCCTCACTCGACCGTTACTGACTTCGCCAGATTGCGTGGTTGGTCAACATTAGCGCCCCGAATAACAGCCATGTGATAAGCAAGCAACTGTAGTGGAACCGTCGTGAGAACCGAGAGAAGAGAAGGGATCGTATGCGGCACCCTGATCATGTGGTCAACCTTACCTTTCAGTTCGGGTGCATTATCACTCACAACAGCGATGATGCGACCCTGCCTCGCCTTCACCTCCTCAATATTCGACACAACCTTGGTGTAGACTGAGTCGCGTGGCGCGAGGAAAACAACAGGCATGTCATCGTCAATGAGCGCTATAGGTCCATGCTTCATCTCAGCCGCTGGGTACCCTTCAGCATGGATATAACTGACTTCCTTAAGCTTCAGTGCCCCCTCTAAAGCAACAGGAAATTGATACCCTCTGCCCAGATATAAAAAATTGCGGGCATCTTTAAAGTGTTGGGCAAGGTCCCGGATTTCATCGTTTAGCTGCAGTACTTCCTCGACCAAGTCTGGTAGTTCCTGAAGGGCAGCAACCACTTCCCGACCCTGCAAGACTGACATTTGGCGTCGCCGACCCATGTAGAGTGTGAAAAGGGTGAGAGCTACCAGCTGACTTGTAAAAGCTTTAGTAGAGGCCACGCCGATTTCGGGCCCCGCATGCAGATATATCCCGAAATCAGTATGGCGCGCTATCGTAGAGCCAACCGTATTCACGACCCCCATCGTATCAGATCCTGCCTGCTTCGCCTCTTTAAGGGCGGCAAGGGTATCAGCCGTCTCTCCTGACTGGCTGATAGCCAGATTCAGTGTTCCTTCTTCGAGAACCGGATGCCGATACCGAAACTCCGAAGCATACTCGACATTGACGGGAATGCGGGCGAACTCTTCGAGCATATACTCACCGACTAACCCTGCGTGCCAACTTGTGCCACAAGCGGTCATCACGATCCGGCGAACTTCAGCAAGTTCTTTAGCATGGTCCCTGATGCCGCCGAGCCTGACATCCCCTTCCTCTTCGAGCAAACGGCCACGCATAACATTTCGTAGAGTTTCCGGCTGCTCAAAAATTTCCTTGAGCATAAAATGTTCGTAGCCACCCTTCTCCACAGACTCAAGGTCCCACGTGACTTGATATACTGAGCGGGCTACTTCCGTACCACTCAGATGGTACGTACGAAATCCGGAGGGCTCAAGCACGGCATAGTCACCATCGTCTAGGTAAACCACCTCTCTAGTAAGTGAGATAACAGCCGCTGCGTTGGATCCACAGAGTACTTCGCCTTCCTGACCAACTCCAATGAGAAGGGGACTTCCATTCTGAGCCGCGACGATCTTGTTAGAATCGCGGGAAGAGACGACGGCAATCCCGTAAGCTCCTTCTACTTGACGAAGCGCAGCCGCGACAGCTTCCTCTAATAAGGTGTCTTCCATCCACAGCAAGTCGATCAGTTTGACCACAACCTCAGTGTCTGTTTCAGATACGAAGAGATACCCCTCCTTCTGAAGTTGCACACGAAGAGCGTCAGCATTCTCAATGATTCCGTTATGCACCAAAGCAATCGTCCCGTCCGTCGACATCTGAGGATGCGCGTTCGGCAGATTAGGAGAGCCGTGTGTAGCCCATCGGGTATGGGCAATTCCACAAGTAGCAGAAATGGGAGAAACCTTGATTGCTTTCTCGAGCTCTCGAACCTTACCAGGCTGTTTGACGACACTGACGTTCTTACCGTTGAGGAGTGCGATACCAGCGGAGTCGTATCCTCGATACTCTAGTCGCTTGAGTCCCTCAAGCAGGATCGGGGTCGCCTCTCTAGACCCAACATATCCAACGATTCCGCACATCCCACGAACCTCCCTCTATCTAAACAGACCCTTACGCTATACTCGCCAGTAGTTCTGCTGCCAGGCTTACCAGTTCCCTTGCCCCTCTCTCATCCCGTGCCTCAGCAATAATCCTAACAACCGGCTCGGTTCCCGAGGGCCGAACATGAACCCATGTCTTTAGCGACGGCCAAGCAAGACGAAGTCCATCCTCACTATCCTTTGACTCCGCGTTCAGTCCTTCCTCTAAAGCACAGTACCCTCGGATTAATGCCTCTCTAGGGAAGGAAACCTTCTCTTTTACGATCTTGTAAGATGGCCACTGAGCAACGGCTTCTGATACCGCAACTCCTTTCTCTGCAAGGTGTTGCAGGACTAATCCGACAGCAAGGGATGCATCTCGTGTATACTGTAATGCAGGCAGAATGACGCCCCCGTTTCCTTCCCCTCCAACCACAGCGACCTCGTGTTGCATCCGGCGTGCCACGTTCACTTCCCCCACAGGTGCCCGATACACTACTGAACCGAACGCATTGGCAACGTCATCGATGACCTGACTAGTCGAGGCATTCGTGACGACAGGTCCAGGAGTTTTAGAGAGTACCGCAGCAGCTGATAGTGCAAGCGTCATGTCCTCACCGATCGGGTTGCCCATCTCATCGACCAGGGCAAGCCGGTCAGCATCTGGGTCTATGGCTAAACCAATATCCGCGCCACGCTCCTGCACGAGTGTTGCCAGATCAGAAAGGTTTGCGGCAATAGGCTCGGGGTCTCTGGGAAACTGGCCGTCCGGCTCCATACCTATCGCAGAAACCCGACACTTGAACCTATCAAGTAGCTCCTTGATGAAGGGCCCACCGGCACCGTGTACACAGTCTACTGCTACCTCAAGACTACTCGAACGGATGAGATCAACATTAATGCACGGTAGTTCTAAGATACGCTCCAGATGGCGAGGCCAAGCATCGCGGTCCTCGGTCTTGGACCCCACAGCTTCGGATCCCACAAGGTGTGGACCCTCCTTCAGCAGATGTTTACGGAATGCCTTGAATTGATGTTGATCGAAAAACATCCCTTCCCCTGATACCAACTTAAGAGCGTTCCACTCAGCTGGGTTGTGGCTTGCAGTGATACAGATTCCGCCGGCCGCTTGGTGGTGTCTCACTGCAAGAAGCAGGGTAGGTGTGGGAACGATTCCCAGTTCGACTACATCGACACCGACCGACTGAAGACCTGATACTACAGCTCGTGTTAGTATCGGCCCAGAAGTCCGGGAGTCACGCCCCACCACAACCGTACCCTTTCCGCTGGCCACAAAAAAACCAAAATATGCGGCGAGCCTTCCGACCAACTCAGGCGTCAGCGACTCACTGACACGGCCGCGGATACCCGAGACGCTGACCATTACGTCATCAGGGATATGAACGGGCAAAGGTCCCCCGAGATCTTGGGAATCAAATGTCTTCTGACAGCGCGTCTGACAAGCTGAAGTTTCGCTAGCCTGAGCGTTACCAGTCAACGAAGACCTCTACATTTAGGGAAAGGTGGCGGTGACGCTACGATCCCCAGGATCTAGATTTGCCCTTCGCCCCTTTCAAACGGACGTTCTCTGACAAAGAAAGGACTCCACATGGGTGATAAGGCTACGGGAGAAACGACTGTGCGTGAAGACGCCCCTACACGTCAAATTCTCACTGACATAGCACCTTATTCGTGGGAGCATCCGGCGGACAAAGCTGCGCTCCAGGCGCTCCGGAAAATCCCGGTATTTGATACGGTCCTCCGAAAGCTATTCAGCTTCGTCGGTGAAAAACCCATCCGCCTGGCCTTTCAAGCCAATGCAGTTCGGGTCAGTGAGAACCAGTTCGGTGATATTTACCGACTCTACAGACGCGTCCTCAAAACGTTAGATGCACCAGAGGAGTACCCCTTGTTTGTTTCGCAAACACCTATGGTGAACGCAGGCGCATACGGCATGGAGCAGCCTTTCATCATTTTGAATTCAGGTACCGTGCGCCTGATCGACGAGGAGGAACTCGAGTACATCCTCGGACATGAGATCGGGCACATTCTGAGCGATCACGTCCTCTATAGGACTATGACGGTTTTCCTGCTGAGCCTGGCAAGCATGGGGTTCCCAATCGTAGGACTGGCAGCTAGAGCGGTGCTCGTGGCCCTCTTGGAGTGGTCCCGAAAATCAGAGCTTTCGTGTGACCGAGCAGGCCTCCTAAGTGTCCAGAACCCCGAAGTAGTTATGCGCGCGATGCTGAGGATGGCAGGTGGGGGCGAACCCAGTGAGATGAGTGTCCAGGAGTTTATCCTGCAAGCTGAAGAGTATAAGGAGAGTGGTGATGTCGCCGACCAGATTTTTAAGGTGATAAACCTGATGGCTACGACACATCCCTTCTACGTGCTGAGAGTTAGTGAGTTGCGCTCGTGGGTTGAGTCTGGCGACTACGACCGAATCCTTCGCGGTGAATATACGCGCCGTGGCGAGAAAGATCTCGCCTACGAAAAAGACCTGAATGCTGCTGCTTCAGCCTACGCGGAGGAAGCACAGGACTTTCTTGATAGTGTAACAGACGCCGCGAAACGAATGGGGTCGGACTTTTTGGGTGGTTTTACAAAGTAGAGAGTTTCGGAAACTTCCTTTGGGAAGCCCTACTGTATTTCAGTCGCCCCTTTTTTTTCTCGTCCTTCTCAGTAGACTGCGCCTATGCGCATTCTGATCGTTGGAAACGGGGGGCGTGAGCATGCACTTCTCTGGAAGCTGCGTCGTGATGCGCCATCGGCTGAGTTCTACACCACTATGCCTAACGGAGGCATGGCACCCGGATGCGAAGTAGTTGGGATCGCACCAGGAGACATCGAAGCACTATCTGGCTGGGCTGCTGCCCACCGAATTGACTTGACCATTGTCGGGCCAGAGGGACCACTCGCTGCAGGTATCGTAGACCGATTTCAGGATAAAGGGCTCCCGATCTTTGGGCCTTCAAAAAATGCTGCGCGTATTGAATCGAGCAAAGCTTATTCCAAAGAACTCATGCGAAAATCGGGGGTGCCGACCGCCGAATACCGAACGTTTACAAGCCAGGAAGGGGCTGAGGAGTACGTGAGGAATCAGGGAGCCCCGATCGTCGTTAAAGCCTCAGGCCTTGCAGCTGGAAAAGGCGCTGTCGTCTGTATGACAGAAGAAGAAGCGTTCGCTGCTATCGATTCAATGCTGGGTGACCTTCGGTTTGGTGAAGCTGGACAAGAGGTCGTGATTGAAGAGTATATGGAAGGAGAGGAACTGTCGGTGTTCGCTATCACTGACGGCGAGAACTGTGTCCTTCTGGTCCCCTCACAGGATCACAAGAGAGTGGGTGAGGGTGACACAGGGCCAAACACGGGCGGGATGGGTGCCTATGCCCCTGTAACGCTGGCCACGGACAAGGTTGTCGCTGATGCCCTCACCACTGTGTTTGAACCAACACTGGAGGCTCTATCCAACGATGACTCCCTTTTTAAGGGGTTACTTTACGCTGGCCTGATGCTGACCTCAGACGGATTGAAGGTTGTTGAGTTCAATTGCCGCTTTGGTGACCCCGAAACCCAAGTCGTGCTTCCACTCCTTGAATCTTCCTTGCTCGAACTGCTTGGCACCGTAGCTGAGGGGGGCTCACTACGGGGACAGGAAGCTCGGCACCAACGAGCGGCTGCAGTGACCACAGTCGTCGCATCCGGGGGGTACCCAGGAACCTACGAAAAAGGCAACCCAATCACGATCCCGGAGACGTTGGAGAAGGAAGGCCTTATGGTTTTTCATGCCGGCACTCAACTCAAGGACAATTCTCTGGTTACTAGCGGAGGTCGCGTCCTTACCGTGACAGCAACGGCTGCCACGTTCAGCGCAGCCGCTGACATGAGCCGGGCTGGGGCAGCCCAAATTGAATTCGAAGGATCATTCTTCCGCTCTGATATCGGTTGGCGTGAGCGCGCCCGAATGGAGATAAAGTGACCACAACAACCACGACTAGCATTATGATCCAAACGGTCGGGGAGTGCTCCATTATTCTCACAGGCAAAGTCATCATAACTGGAGAGGATACCAGCACACGACTGATGGCTTCAGCAGGTACAGTCCTTAGAGTCTAACTCTATGCCGGAGCTGCCCGAAGCCGAAACGATTGTGCGAGGTCTAAGACCTAGAATAGTGGGATACACTATTCGCTCGGTGCGTGTGCTCTACGATGATGTTCTGCGGGAGCCGAGGCATAGATTTGGTGCAAGGTTGCGTGGAGCGCTGATACAAAGCGTAGGGCGGCGTGGCAAGAATGTGATTATCGATCTCGATAGGAACCGCAAGCTCTTAGTCAACCTAGGTATGACAGGACGGCTGCTTCCAATCACTACGAAAACGGTAACCTCGCAAAGTCCCACACACCCAGCTATTCGATTCGGCCTAAGTTCGGGTGGTGAGCTGGTCTTTGACGACACCCGGCGATTCGGCAGAGTCGAATGCCTTTCCTCGAATGATTGGCTTATCCGATCACAAGATATGGGACCCGAGCCACTGGACCCGTTATTCACAGTAAACCAATTCAAGAAAGGCCTGGGAGCCTCTAAATCGCCGATCCGGTCCTGGCTACTTGATCAACGACGGATAGCAGGCATCGGGAACATCTACGCCAATGAAGCACTGTACTTGGCTAAGATCCACCCCAAGAGAAGAGCTTCCACGATTCGGCGCACTGAAGCGATAACTTTGCTCAAAGAAATCCGTCAGGTCCTCCAAGAAGCAATCAGAGCAGGAGGGACCACACTTCGTGACTACCGGACAGCAGAGGGTGAAAAGGGGAAATATGCGCGAAGGCTATGTGTCTATGGACGAGATGGGGAAGACTGTACACGTTCGCGTTGCAGCGGTGAAATTCACCGCATTGTGTTTGGCGGTCGCTCAGCATTTTACTGCGCCAATTGTCAGCCAACTCGGGGCCCAGCTCATGTGTATCGTCCCTAGGCTCATTCTGATCACAACAGCAACCGTTCTGGTCGCTTTTGGAAGCCAAGAAGCCAGCGCACAAGAACATCTGGGCGAGCAGCTGCCAGTCAAAGAGGTCACTCTTGCAAACGGGATGCGTTTCCTCATCCTTCCACGAGATGGCTCACCCACCGTGTCATTCGTAGCCCGGTTTGGAGTTGGTAGCGTTCACGAGCGATCCGGCACGACTGGAACTGCTCATCTCCTTGAGCACCTGCTCTTTAAGGGCACGACTACCATCGGCACAAGAAACGTAAATAGTGAGCGTGATCTCTTTGGCATTATGGACGCCGTCCATGATACCCTTATCCGTGCCCGGGCTGGTGCCGAAACAGAGAGGGTAGAAATTCTCTCTAACCGTATTAAGGCGCTCGAAGACAGTGCCCGGATATTTACGGAACCAAATGAGTTCGACCGGATCTTAACTGAAGCCGGCGCTCGAGGCTTAAACGCCACGACCTCTTCTGAGGCAACGACCTACTTCGTCGAACTCCCTGCCAACCGTACCGAGCTCTGGTTCGCCCTTGAAGCTGAGCGCATGAGCGACCCAGTCTTTAGGGATTTCTATACGGAACGAAACGTAGTAATGGAAGAACGGCGCTTGCGCGTCGAGACCAACCCAGTCGGGCTCTTGTATGAAGCACACCTCAATGCTGCCTTCAGTGTCCACCCGTATGGTATACCAGTCATAGGCTACATGTCTGACCTTGAGACGCTCAGCCGTCGCGACGTAAAAGATTATTACAACCGCTTTTACGGACCGAATAATACAGTTGTTTCCATCGTGGGTGACATCAATCCTGACCAAGTCGAAGGCTGGGCGAGGAGCTACTTCAGCTCAGTACCCAGAGGGGAGGATCCACCACCAATCTTGGTTGAAGAGCCGCAACAGGTTGGGGAGCGCAGAGTCATCGTCGAGTGGGATACTGAGCCACGTCTCCGAATCGGCTGGCATGTGCCGTCGTCACTGCATCGAGACGCTGAAACAATTGCCATCTTGAGCTCGATACTCTGTGGAGGGCGAACCTCTAGACTCCATCGAAGGATGGTTCTAGAGGACCGGATTGCCACAGCCGTATTCGCTACGACCGGACCGGGAGCAAGGTACCCTCAGCTTTTGACGCTTGAAGCAACACCGATAGGGCCCCATACCACTGCTGAGCTTGAAAACATTATTTACGAGGAAATTGATCGACTCGCTGCAGATGGACCCACCGATGATGAACTTGAGCGAGTGAGAAACCAGGTCGAAGCCGGAGCTATCCGGCGTATCGATTCGAATCTAGGAGTTGCATTCCAACTCGCGGACTCTGAGTCATTAACTGGTGACTGGAGACATACCTTCCGCTCTGCCGCAAGGCTTCAGCGGGTGAGCGCTGAAGATGTTCGCCGCGTGGCCGCGGATTACCTGACTGAGCAAAATCGAACTGTGGCTGTCCTCAAACGAGAGACAGGCTTGTGAAGAGTGTGAGAACGCTATCCATCATCTTGGCGATTGTAGGCAGCCAGATATGCACGTTTTACGAGGCGAAGGCCCAAAACCTAAGCGGCCGTGAAAAGATCGAGGCTATTGAATTCAGTCCTCTAGAGTTCGTGCAGCCTAGCCCAGAATACTATGAAGTTTCAGGTACTCAGGTCCTCTTGCTCGAAGACCGCAGCCTTCCTCTAATCACTGTAGCAGCCCAATTCCAAGGCGGATATGGGCGTTTTGCCCGCGACACCTACGCAAGCGCCATGGGCCTTCCGGCCATGATGCGTTACGGCGGCACAAGAACACTGACGCCCGATTCCCTCGATTTACTCCTCGACTATTACGCGATTCAGACATCGTTCGGGACTGGAGGAGGTAGCATCTCCTCATCAATGAACTCCCTGACTGAGCAATTCCCCATTGCACTGAACCTTTGGGGAGAGATGCTCACCGAACCTAGGTTTGACCGGGATCAGATAGACATCTGGCGAGGCCTTCAATTGGAACGATTGCTTCGCCGAAAAGACAATCCATCAACTTTCGCCTTCTCTCGGTTTAATCGACTGCTTTACGCGGACCATCCAATCGGTTGGGAGATGGACGAATCTGATCTAGCTACATCACTGATAGAACCAGGTCGGTTTCGAGAAATTCATCGCCATATCATATGCCGGGACAATATGATCCTGGGCATCACTGGAGACCTCTCATGGTCTGATTCAGAGGCGGTAATCCAAGATCTGGTCGACCGCGTTCCTCCCTGCGCAGATTCCCTCCCTGACTCTCCGATCCCAAATATCCGCCGAGAGCCAGGGATCTTTGTGATTGAAAGGGAACTCGAGCAGGCTGTTATTGTCATGGCTCATCCTTCGGCCGTAAAACTTGCCGATGACCCAACCTACTTCGCTGCTACGATGGGCAACTCCATCCTCGGCAGCGGCGGATTCACTAGCAGACTCCTCGGTCATTTACGTATAGAAGAAGGTTTAGCGTACTCAGCTTCCTCTATCTGGACGACGCCTCGCCGATATGATGGACTGGTAGGGGCACTGACGAGTACAACCCCGGAAAATGCTATCCCAGCTATAGAACTGATGACCGAAACGATGCACGAACTCCGTGAAGCTCCTCCAACAGATCGTGAATTAGGTACTGCAGTCGATCGGGTAGTTAATGGTTTTGTCTTCAACTTCCAGACCCCTACCCGAGTGGTCTCTCGAATAATGTCCTACCTCGCTCAAGACCTACCCGAAGATTGGTTAGAGCGTTACTCCAGAGGGATCCAGAAGATCACTCCGGAGCAGGTTCACAAAGTCTTTACAGACCATCTTTATCCAGAGGAGATGACAATCCTCATCGTAGGAGATCTGGGTAGAATCGGGCTTGCTGCTCTAGAGCGTTTAGGGCCCGTAACAGTATTGATGCCGGACTGACTGCACCTTAAGCCACACCCCAGTGGATCGCCGCAATCCCACCGGTTAGGAGTTTCCACCCCACATCATGAAACCCCGCCTCTTCAAAAAGCCTCCCGAAACCTTCAGGCCCTGGGAACTCTTTAACTGACTCGGGCAGGTACGTATAGGCCCAGGGGTGCCCAGAGACAATCCGACCCACGACAGGAAGTAATCGATGGAAGTAAAACGTGTATATCATTCTCATCAAGCGACTTGGAGGATCTGTAAACTCTAGAACTACAAGTCGAGAACCTGGTTTTAGAACCCGGTGTACCTCAGTCAGCCCGAGCCGAACGTCAGCCAAGTTACGAACTCCAAACCCCACCATAGCACCATCAAAAGTATGGTTGCTAAAGGGTAACTGTAGAGAATCTCCACAGACACTCGAAATGTTCATGCGATCAGTCTTGGGGGCGCCCCTTACGAGCATAGGCTGGGCAAAGTCCGAGGCAATCACACGGCCCCTAAAGTCCTTCCGTTTGGCAAGTTCGAGCGCCAAATCAAGAGTTCCGGCGCAAGCGTCTAGGTATACACCTTCTGGAACTCGCTCCCAACTAAGTGCCCTAACCGCTTTCATACGCCACAAACGATCAATGTTAAAGCTGAGTAAATGGTTGAGTAGGTCGTAGCGCGGAGCAATCTCGGAAAAGAGCTGCCGCACCTGACTTGCTCGCTCCGAGCCCTCCCTAGGCGCGGCGTCGAACACAGGTTGCATGACACAACTCCGTTGGCTTCATAGCGCTCAAATCCCCTTGAAACTGGCCCAATACCGCAGAAAACAAAGCTACAGTAGATAACTTGGAGCTAGGCTCAACGGCTAGCCAGAACACACATCTCAAGGAACCCAAGATAGCTTCGTAAACTCGCTTGGTGCAGGCCAATTCGTGAATCGTGCGAAGATATAGGAATACTTGGACTAAGTAGACCCTGGATCACTACCCTAGACGTCAGTTCAGACAAGGTGAAGGTTGTCTTAGGCTGATAACGGAAACTGCAGGAGACGTTGATGCTTGGAACACTGCTTAAGCTACTCGGTGTCGGGATTCTCACGATATTTATAATCGGTATCGTGTTCTCAGCAGTCGGTGCGATCTTTTCCTTCAGCATAGGTCTGGTCAGCTTCCTTCTGTTTAGGATTGCCCCGCTACTACTAGTTGGATGGGTTGCCCTGAGGGTAATCGAAAAATTCCGAAGCAGAGATGCCCTTTCTGATGCAGACCGTAAGTGGCTCGACGGTGAGTAGCTCTCAAAAGAGTGATCCCCATATCCTGATGCAGTTTATCGCCCAACCCCGTCTTTAGGAGTTCAGACCAGTGATGATGAGGTCGACCTACCTGACAGGACTGCTCGCGAGCACCCTGACTGCTCTTTCTTCCTTCGCTTTTACAGAGCGGACTGACGCCCAAGAAACCATCCGCCAATATCAGCTAGAGCCCTCTGGGAACGAGCTTCAGTTGGTCATGAAGGAGGTGCCCAGACCGACACCGGGTGACCAAGAAGTTCTTGTGCGTGTGCGTGCTACGTCCCTTAACCGGCGCGACCTATCAATTTATCGATCTCGCTACGGGGGTGGTGACCGTAGTGGCTTGGTACCCTTGTCGGACGGAGCTGGCGAGGTAATCGAAGTGGGGCCCGAGGTCACACACTTTGCTGTGGGAGACCGCGTTATGGGCGTCTTCTTTGCAAATTGGGTTGATGGGCGAAGGACCCGCGAAGCTAATGCTTCAGCGAGGGGAGGTGCGATTGATGGCATGCTTTCTGAGATGGTTGTAAGCCATGAGGATGGCCTCATTCTGATACCAGAACACCTCTCATACGAAGAAGCCGCGACGCTTCCTTGTGCCGCAGTCACAGCGTGGAATGGCCTCTTCACTCACGGCCGTCTGAGCGAAAATGACTTTGTTTTGCTTGAAGGCACTGGAGGCGTGTCAGTATTTGGCCTCCAGCTTACAGTAGCGGCAGGAGCACGACCAATCATTACTAGCTCCCAAGATGAAAAACTGGCGCGCGCGCGCCAGTTAGGTGCTTTCGGAACAGTTAATTACCGGACGAACCCCGATTGGCAAAATGAGGTACGAAAACTTACCGGTGACGAAGGGGTTGCTCATGTGCTTGAAGTTGGTGGGCAGGACACTCTAGAGAAAGCCATTCAAGCTCTCGACTACGATGGGCATATCGCCATGATTGGCGCGCTGTCGGGCTCTTCCGGACGCATGCCTACAGGCTCGTTCATAGGACTAGGTATGCGGGTAACCGGTATCTACGTCGGGTCACGTGAAGACTTCGAGGCAATGAACGCGTTCCTATATGAACATCAAATCCACCCCATCATTGACCGAGTATTCAGCTTTGAAGAGGCGGAAGCTGCTTACGAGCACATGGCAAGCAATCAGCACCTTGGAAAAATTGTGATCAGACTCTGAGGGGTCTTAAGCCCTTAAAACTGAAACCGTGTCCAGGACCTTATTTGCAATGCCGTCCAATGCCTCTGCCGCACTTGAATTAGGAGCAGACACCACCGTAGGCGCGCCGCTGTCTCCTGCTTGAGCTACTGCGGGATCCAGTGGAATCCGGCCAAGGAAGGCCAATTCCATCTCTGTGGCTAGAGCCTCTCCACCGCCTGACCCGAATACGTTGACAACTTCATTGCAGTGGGGGCAGGCTAGACCGCTCATATTCTCCACGATGCCTAGTACTCGGGTGTTCACACGCTCGAACATCTTTACCCCGCGACGAACATCTCCAGTGGAAACGTCCTGTGGAGTTGTCACCATTACAGCTCCATCTAGGTCAATCGTCTGAACAAGCGATAACTGAGCATCGCCGGTTCCTGGAGGCATATCGACCACCAACAAGTCTAATTGGCCCCAGTCCACCTGCTGAAGAAACTGCTTGAGCACTCCTGAGATAAGCGGGCCCCGCATGATAGCAGGCTGCTCCTTATCGAGAAGAAAGCCAAGACTCATTAGGCGAACACCATGAGCTTCTAGAGGCTCTATCAACTCGTTTCCCTTCTCGCCACTGACGTTTGGGCGCTTTTCAACCCCAAACATGAGTGGAATATTCGGCCCGTATATATCGGCATCAAGTAGACCCACGCGCTGTCCTGTTCCGGCGACAGCAGCGGCCAAGTTAGCCGCCACCATAGACTTGCCCACCCCCCCCTTCCCAGAGCTAACTGCTACGACATGACGGACGTCTGGCAGAACCCCAGGCTTGGGTGTAGGAGCTGGCACCGACCCAGGCTTCAAGCCACCCTGTCGCCCACCACCACCTGCGGGTGCCATTTGAGGTAAATCTACCTTTAGCTTCACCTCGGTGATCCCGTCGAGAACTTCGACTGTGGTCCGTACTTGTTTAACTAGGTCGGTTGGGTCGTCAGGACGAAGGAGAAATTGAAAGCGCGCAACACCATTCTCATCGACTTCCAGATTTTGTACGTGGCCTCCGGCAATCAAATCCTTCCCAGACCCAGGATGGGAAATACTGGCCAAGGCAGCCATCACCGAGCGGCGTAGCTCGTCAGTGTTCATGAGACATATAGAAAAGGGATCAGTTTCTTAGAGGATTCCTGCGATCGCACCAGCATGCAATGAACCTATACGAGGCCATCTACCCGTCTAGTGATGTAGCGGTCCAAACATTCGAGGTCGCGATCTTACCTTAGTGACTCTGCTCTTCGATATAGCTCTCCGCATCGCGACGAACTGAAGTATACTCTAACCAGGCAACATTTAGTTAATCCACAACTTCTAGAGCCTGCTCTATGTCGGCGATGAGGTCCTGGGAATTTTCGATTCCGACGCTAATCCGCACAAAACCGTCTGGAATACCCTGCGCTTCCCGTTCCTCCTGGGTGAGTCCCGCATGGGATGTATGTCTTGGCTGTGATACCAGTGTCTCCACTCCTCCAAGACTGGGTGCAGCAACAGCTATTTTGAGAGCACTCAAAAATTGGTCAGCCGCCGCCCCTCCCCCCTTGAGGACGATAGATACGACACCTCCAAAACCAGTCATCAACTCAGCAGCTACCTTGTGGTCAGGGTGTGAGGGCAACCCAGGGTAAATCACCCGCCCGATAGCGGAGTGACCGCTAAGACGCTCCGAAACCTCAAGCGCATTCTGGTTGTGCACCTGAATGCGTGCCTCGAGCGTGCGCAGTCCTCGATCTAAGAGCCAAGCGGTATGAGGATCGAGGGCCGGCCCATACAAATGCGACATGGCAATCACCTCAGAGACCAAGGCTTGTGGGCCTGCAACAACCCCAGCAATAAGGTCAGAGTGGCCTCCCAGGTACTTGGTGGCACTATGAATTATCATATCGATCCCCAACGACGCTGCCCTGAGGTTCACTGGCGAAGCAAAGGTTGCATCGCACAGAACCTTGATACCGCGCTCTCGAGCCAACGCCACTAAGGGACGCGGGTCAAGCACCCTCAACGTCGGGTTGTCCGGCATCTCGATGAATATGACCCGTGTCTCAGGACGAACTGCTTCTTCCCACCCACCTTCATCTGGGTCTACAAATGTTGTGTCCACACCGCGCCTAGGTAGCTCTAGAGTCAGCAACTTTTGGGTTGCACCATAAAGCCGTGAAGAGGCTACGACGTGATCCCCAACACCGGTCAGGGCCAAGAGAGCCATTGCTGTGGCAGCCATGCCGCTCGCTAATGCGCCAGCTGCTTCTGTTCCCTCAAGTGCTGCTACCTTGCGACCGACCTCAACCTGATTTGGGTTATTGCCGAACCGGCTGTAGATCAACTCGCCGTCCGCAGGGCTAGCCCAGTGAAAAGTTGCGCTCTGCATGATCGGTGGGACGATTGGACTTCCCGGAGGCGAATCTGTTTCCTCTCCGTGAATACCCAAGGTGGCAGGGCCTAAGTTGCTCGCTGATAATCGTTCGTTAGACATGGGAAATCCCGGCGCCTAGAAGAATTGTGCAACGAGGCCGCTCAGAGCATGGATACCGCCCGAACTGGGGCTACGGAATGCCAAGCGCCGATCGATTAGCGAAGAAACTGCTGCCTGATCCCGTTCTTCGAAAACTGTTCCGATCTGTCCCATTGTAACCAGTCCTGCATCTTCAAGTGCCATCCAGGCGCGACCCTCAGCTGCGGATCTCTGGCCTAACAGGCTGTATTTATTGGGCTCCGTCTCTGCTACAGCAGCGAGTCCCCGACGCTCCAGGACTGTCTGAACCTGACCTCGGTGCCGCTCGTGCACACCACGGAAAACAAAAAATTCCTCGCGCGACTCACCTTGTATTGAGTCCTCTAGTAGTTTTGCCACAACCTCATCCGCACACGAAAAATCCAGGATAACTACTTCTGATAGGTCAATCAGAGAAATCGCCACCCGCCTCCTAAAGGAGCGGTTGGAGTTCCCCTGAAGCTGAGTCTTGATTGCCATCCTAACAGCACGGCCAGTGGGTCTCGTAACCAGATGTGAATAAAGAGACGTCCGTGTTCGCTGCAGAACTTCGCCTACATCGATAGCAATCGGATCCAGCCATACCTCACTCACTTCTCCACCTTCGCTGGAAGAACGATTGCAATCTGAGACCCAGGGAATGGCTCCATACCATCAACGAGTGGTGGAGAATCATCCCAGGCGGGAACCTGCCCAATACGAGCAGTGCCGCTCCGGATTGTGATCGCCCCATCCCAGCGACGCACCTGGCGTCGGATCTGTTGGATACCTTGGCCTCGGCCAGAATCGGAAAAGCGGGTCAGACCGTGAAGAAATGCTGCCTCCAAAGCAGTTGCATCGCTCCAACGATCTCCGTATCGGGACGAATGCTCGTCGCTCAAAGATCTGCGAAAACCGCGACCCAAGTCCATTACAGAAATGACCACTACAAAACGGCCCAGTCGATGCTTCCAGTTATATGCTTGAGCAGCCACCCAGCCTGGAGCCTCGGCATGTTCGATGATATTCTGGCAAACTTCCGAAAGAATCACTGAGAACTGTACCACGGAAGTCACTGAGTATCCAAGTTTAGAGGTTAAGATAACTCCAGCTCGCTGCTGTACCCGATCAACTACGTCATGAACATCCGCGTTCCCCGCGATCGAAGTGACCTCCAATAGAACGTCTGAATCCCCATTACTGTCCCGACCCCTCTGGCCCTCTATCTCAAATACCTCCTGAGCAGAGTTGAAAAAGCCCATTCGCGAGAGGTAGCCCCTAACCTCCGTGCTTTCCGGAACTTCTAAGCGAGGTATCGCACCTTGTTTCTGGGCTGTTACAGCTCCTGCCGTAAGCAAGCCCACCATGCCACTTGGGTCGATCCACCGAAGACGCCTAGCATCGAAGAGACTTCTCTCCTCCCCGAGCAGCGCTACCTGATCCAATAGGCCATCTATAGTCCGATGATCCAGCGTTCCCGGAACTGGTATGACGTTCACACCTGCTCCTCGACATGTGAAAGTTGCCCAGTCAAGTGACGATAGAGCCCTCGGGCGCCACGGTGCTCGACATTCAGTCCGGCATTGTGATTAGCCGTGCACATCGCTTCAGACAGTTGGTCGCCGGCTAACAAACGGGCGAAGACCGTAGCACCCCAAACATCTCCACACCCTGTCGGGTCACCAACTCGTGGAGCACTATCGAGATCAACTTTTCCACTCAGAGCCCGTTCCGCCACGGTCACCTCCAGATGCTTGTGCCAGGTAGTCGGGAGAGGATCAAAATCATCGCTCACTACGTATGCAGCGCCTCTCGAACCCAGAGTCACTGTGATCAGTTTCAGTTCAGGACCCAGAGCACCAGCAGCAAGCTGCCACGGATCTCCCGATGCACCTAGGAGATCAAACTCATTTTCATTCATCTGGACAGCATCAAAGCACCTCAGCCATGTAGACCACGCCTCCAGCGTCCTTGGGACCCTTTGGCCATAGTGGTTCATACTTAGAAATAACGAGTGCAAATCAGCATAAGTAGGTCTCTTGTAACCGGTCCGAAGAGCTAGGGCGGTCTCAAGTGTCATCTCAAATCCCGAAATGAAGTTCACGTACAGAGCGTCACAGAGTTCCACTAAGGGAGCGAGTTCCGGCCATGTCCAGGAAGGAACACCTCCCGTAAGCCGCTCTACTCGAAGAGCCTGATCAAGATATCGAAGCTCAACTCGGTTGTTGGGCTCAGGGACAACCACTAGGCCAGTATCACTAAGCCCTGGAATCTCATTCAAAAAATGTCGCCCGCCCTCAGCCAAATCCTTACCAATTTTTAGGATCGGCATGACGCTCCAACCATCCGGCAACGCTGAACGAAGTGCAGCTAAAGCGTACCCAATACCACCCCACTCCTCGACAGGTTCTGACCGCCCATCCCGATCAAGTATCCGATCCCATACTAGGGTTCCGATCACACCGATTGTCCGACCTTCTTTCATTGGTCCATCTCGCACGTGGCAACGAATATGCCAGCCGCCCCTATAACGCCCGCTTTCTGGGTCAGTTCCCCCGGTACAATCTGACAAGCGTCAACCGCTGACTTGAAGGCCCTGCGTCGGACCTCAGAGCGGAGAGGCCCAAAAAGGTGGTCTCCTGACCTTGTAACGCCGCCCACTATGACCACGATTTCAGGGTTGAACGTATTCACTAGATTGGCGATGCCCGCACCCAAAATCTTGGCGGTTTCGAGCATGACCTCATGCGCGTAGTCGTCGCCCTGGACCAAAGCATCGTAGACGGTAATAGCTGTGATCTGGTCCAGATCGCCATCCACCAGTTTGACTAGCAAAGACTTGTAACCTGCTTCTAACCCTTCGCGAGCTCTAGCTGCAATGTTAGGGCCGGATGCGTACGCCTCCAAGCAACCATAATTGCCGCATGCGCAGCGACGTCCAGTAAAATCAATTGTAGTATGACCGATTTCACCAGCGCTGCCCGAAGCCCCGTGTATAATCCGCCCGTCGACGATTAAGCCAGCACCAATTCCTGTACCTAGGGTAACCCCTGAAAGCACTCCAGCACCCCGACCAGCGCCCTGCCACCATTCACCATAAGTGGCACAGTTCGCATCATTATCCAGCGTCGCAGGCAGCCCAAGTTGCTCCGAAATATGATCCCGCATTGGGTAGTTGCTCCAGCCGAGATTCGGTGCTGTTAATACCACCCCAGCCTTAAGGTCAATGGACCCTGGGCAGCCGATACCAATGCCGACAACCTGTTCCTGAGATGCCCCGGTCCTTTGAAGAGTCTCCGAAATTACAGCGTTTGCCATAGTGCCCACGTCACTCACTACTGCCGCAGGCCCGCGTTGGCCTCTCGTCGCCGCCGACCTGAGAGCCACCGGCTCCCCACCCTCAGCCGGAATGACGCCTACTACCAGGTTAGTGCCCCCAATATCCACACCAATTACGTATTTCTCAGTCATGGGCTCCACACCCTAGACACCTCCCCTTAACCGCTTCCTCTGCATTGTGTGGCACTAATAGTCACCCGCGTTCCTTTTGCCCTAGCCTGAAAGGTCTTGAACATTGAACAGAATTGAACCGAAAAGAGCAAAGAACTCGATGATCCAGCTTAGCTGGAAGCATCCGGCGGCCCAGTAGTGACGTTGGAAACCGAACGGAAGCCAAGATAGAGTTTCCTGAAGGTTTAGAGGAGGAGGTTGTCTCTAATCATCTCCGAGGTTTAAAACAGCAAGAAAAGCTTCTTGGGGTATTTCAACGGAACCGACCTGCTTCATCCTACGCTTACCTGCCCGCTGCTTCTCTAGCAGCTTCCGTTTCCGGGTAATATCACCCCCATAACACTTAGCAGTCACATTTTTTCTCAGCGCCTTAACATTGGTTCTCGCGATGACGTCGTTCCCGATTGAAGCTTGTAAGGCGACCGCAAACTGCTGGCGTGGTATGAGCTCCTTCAGCTTCCGGACAAGGTCTCTACCGTAGAGATAAGCCTTACTTTCATGAATAATCACGCTAAAGGCATCTACAGGGTCCCCATTCACCAGAATATCCAGCTTTACAAGCTCCTCAGCCCGATAATCCATGAACTCATAGTCGAGGGCGGCATATCCTCGGGTGCTGCCCTTAAGTCGATCATAGAAGTCAAGCACGATTTCAGATAGCGGCAGCTCAAAGTCCATCTCTACTCGTTCTGGGTCGAGATAATTCATACCACAAAAGACCCCCCGCCGATCGTGGCACAACCGCTGCACATTCCCAATATACTCTGATGGACAAAGGATCCGCGCCCTGACAATTGGCTCCGCAATGGATTCAATACGGCCCTGTTCCGGCAATGCTGTTGGGCTCTCTAGAATCAGTTGGCTACCATCCGTCAATGAGACGTGGTATTCAACGTTCGGCACAGTCGTGATTAAGTCGACTGCAAACTCTCGCTCCAGCCGCTCTTGCACGATTTCCATATGGAGCAGTCCAAGGAAACCACACCTGAAGCCGAAACCCAGTGCAACTGAAGTTTCCGGTTCATATTGGAGGCTTGCATCATTGAGGCGGAGCCGCTCAAGCGCGTCACGAAGGTCCTCGTAATCATCCGTATCAGTAGGGTAAAGCCCAGCGAAAACCATCGGTCGCGCTTCCTGATATCCAGGAAGAAGCGTCTCGGCACGGTGGCCCACATCCAAGATCGTGTCACCTACCCGCGTATCTGAAACCTCTTTGATCGCGGCAACCACATACCCAACCTCTCCCGGTCCAAGCTCGTCCTTTCGTATACGGCCCAGACGCATACAACCCACTTCTGTCACTTCATAGTGGGCATCGACGTTCCCAAAAGTGATATTCATGCCCGGCTTCACGACACCATCTACCACCCGCACGGAAGGCACGGCACCAAGGTACTTATCGTAGTACGAATCAAAGATGAGAGCTCTTAAGGGGTCCTCCGAACTACCGTCCGGGGCCGGCACCCGCTCAACTACTGCCTCAAGGATCTCAGTGATCCCGATACCCTCCTTGGCACTAGCAAGAAGTACACTATTTCGCTCTATCCCCAATAGATCTGCAACCTCATCACGTCTTCGCTCTGGCTCCGCCCCCGGAAGATCGATCTTATTAACGACTGGGAGAATTTCTAGGTCCGCGTCTAAAGCAAGAAACAAATTGGAAAGTGTCTGAGCCTGAACTCCCTGTGTAGCGTCCACCACCAAAATGGCTCCCTCACAGGCGGCGAGTGAACGAGAAACTTCATATGTGAAATCCACATGGCCGGGGGTGTCGATAAGATTGAACTCATACTCTTCGCCGCCACTCGAAATATAGGCCATACGAACGGCGTGGAGCTTGATCGTGATACCACGCTCCCTTTCGAGTTCATTGTCATCTAGGACCTGCGCACGCATCTGACGCTCATCGAGCGTTCTAGTATTCTCGAGAAGCCTATCCGCAAGTGTTGACTTACCGTGGTCGATATGCGCCACGATGCAGAAATTGCGAATCTGATCGGTCTGCATAGGGAATGTAGGGACGGTCCGGTTAAGTGAAATGCCGTGCTGGAAGTTAATCGATTGCAGAGGACCCACGAGGCCAGGGAAAGGACACCCAGGTGTAAGATAGGAGAGCACCGAATGTTACAACTGAACCCTAGCCTTCCAGCTACCTTCCCTGACAGGTAGGTTCCTGCCCTGATATGAGTAACCCAACAGCAAGCGTCCGACGAGGCGCCAGACCAGACCTACTAGATCCTACTGCCCTCTCACAGCTAGGGGGGATCGAGTTTATTGCACGCGAAGTAGTCGAGGGGTTTATCATGGGCCTCCATCGGTCCCCACACCGTGGCTTCTCGGCTGAGTTTGCCGACCACCGCGCATACCAGGCTGGAGATGATCTCCGCTACATAGACTGGCGCATGTATGGACGTTCTGATCGTTATCACGTAAAGCAGTTTGAGGAGGAGACCAACCTACGGGCCTACCTGCTTCTCGACGTCAGTGAGTCGATGGGATGGAGTTCCAATCCCAGCACACTCCCAAATAAGCTCTGGTACGCAAAGCACTTGGCTGCATCAATTGCGCTGATTTTGCTGAGGCAGGGGGACTCGGTTGGAGTTGCAGCCTTCCATAACCAGATAGTCGAGCGCATGCAGCCAAAAGGTGGACGGCGACAGTGGCACGAGATCGCTCGACGCATTCGCCCGCTCAATGCTGAGGGGGGCACCTCAGCGGAGGGCGCCCTTCGCGAACTTGCGATGCGCCTCCAACGCCGAGGCCTTGTCATCCTTCTCTCTGATCTACTCGTGGACCGAGATGAAACAATCAGGGCGCTCAAATTCCTTCGGCACCACGGTCATGAAGTCCTCGTGTTTCACATCATAGATCCGGGGGAACGGGAACTTCCCCCCGCATCTGAGGCGAGGTTCTTCGACCCTGAAACGAACGATGAATTGCTCGTCAGTGTTGCAGATATCCGAGCGGAGTACCGCGAGGCGGTTAATGACGCGTTAGGAGAATGGTACCGTGATCTCCGACCGAATGGTATCGACTATGAGGTCATAGACACGGACCGCCCCCTTTCGCTTGCCCTGAGAGCCTATATGAGGAAAAGAGAGCGGCTCGGCTAATAAAATGGGCCTGTTGAATCCACTTTTCTTACTGGCGGGTGTCGCCGTCGCAGTACCGATCTTTCTGCACCTCTTTCAGCGCCACGATACTCAACGGTTCAGCTTCCCAGCCCTTCGTTACCTCGAGCGCACGGAGCGTGAGCGGGCCCGAGAGATCAAGATTCGTCAACTTTTGCTTCTGCTAGCAAGAGTTGCAGTCCTTCTGCTGCTAGTTGGTGCAGGGGCGAGGTTGGTTTTCTATGGCCAGAGCGGATCACATCCGCCTACCGCTGTTGTAATCATTCTCGATAACTCGATGAGCAGTGGCCTAGTCGTCGGTGAAAATCGAGTCCTTGACGATCTGAAGGCTCTTGCACACCAAACGCTAGCAGAAGCCTCCGATGAAGATCTTTTCTGGATGATCCGTGCGGGTGAGCCTTGGCTTCCGGCTATCCCTGGCAATGCTACAGATGCGCTCTTGGCAGTCGATAACACCGAAACGAGCGCAGCATCGAGTGACCTTACAGCAGCCCTAACGCGAGCTGCGGAATTGCTCAGTACTTCCGAGCTACCAAACCGTGAAGTTCACCTGTTGAGTGACCTACAGCAGTCAGCTTTTAACTTGACTGCAGGAGACCCCCTCGGCGGACTTCCAGTCGTGACCTGGACAGGGACCGAAGAGACTACTGCGAACCGAGGGATCACAGGCGTATTGGTCGGCGGTGGCTTGCCTCCTCTCGAAGGTCAGCGCACTCAACTTACCGTAAGCGCTCTTGAAAATCCTGTAGATACTGCCCGCTGGCCAGTCCGTGTGGTTGTCGACGGCCGTATCCGTGGCGCTGGGACTCTATCTGCCGGAGCCGAGACCACAGTCGCCTTACCCCTGAGCGGCGAGGCTTGGATTCAAGGCTATGCCGATACTGATGCTGATGCGCTCAGAGCTGATGACCGACGCTACTTCGCATACAAATCACGAGCCGCACCGCGTGTTGCCGTTAGCGGGACACCTGGGTTCTTCATAACGGAGGCGATGGCTGTCCTAGAAGGGTCAGGGCGGGTAACCCCATCCACAGCCAGTGTCGCTGAGTTACTGCTGGCACACGAGGGATCGCTTATCGAGGAACGGGGGGCTGAAACGGCCGCTGTGATCATACCAGCCAATGATCTCACGCTACTTCCCGCGCTAAATCGGAGACTGGCAGATACAGGTATCCCATGGCGCTACGAAGTTCGTCAAGAAACTGGGGAAGCCGAACTCGAGGGTGGAATGATTCCGGAATCTCTCCGTGGTGTGAGAGTTTCATTCTGGTTCCGTCTTGTGCCTAGAGATGACTCCGCAGATGAGTCAATTGAACTAGCCAGCGTTGGAACAAGCCCCTGGGCGCTCGAAGGATCAGATGCAGAGGGACGCAGGTACCTTCTGCTAGCATCACCCCTCATCCAGAGCGCAACCACACTCCCAGTATCTACTGGGATGGTGCGCTTCATAGACTGGGCTGCGAATGAGTGGTCGGGTACAGAAAGTTTGAACCGATATATAGCCGGTGATCACTTGCTAGCACCTAGCGAGGCATCTTACGTGCGCTTCCCGTCGGGCCGCGAGGTCGAAATCGATGGAACCCGGACTATCCGTGGTACTGGCGAAGCTGGTTTTTACACCTTTGTGGCAGCAGACACGACGTTATCCGTAATTGCCCTAAATCCATCTACTGAGGAGTCGCGGTTGGCAGTGCTGGATGAGGAGAATTTTGATGCTGCGATTGGTCCAAATCTGACGGCAGTATCAAACGCCACTGACTGGAATCGAGCAGTGTTCCTCGAGCGCCGCGGACCCGAACTCTGGTGGCCCTTCCTAGTCTTGGCCGTCCTACTGCTCTGGCTAGAGTCGGTACTGGCTTCTTCGGGTCGCGCTCAACTGCCGGAACGTCGTACCGCTTCGGCGGAAGCGTCCGGTGCCAGCAACTAACGACATCCTTAGGGCTGTCGGGTCCTGTCCGGCAGTCCAGCGGATAGCCCAAGTACTTCCAGTAGCTGGAGAATCTAAGGCTCTGGGAGGAGCGAGTGGATCGTTAGCATCTGCTGTCGTGGCAGCACTTCATACTACAAACCCTAACCGCGTCTTCGTTGTACTTGCGAAGACACCTGGGAAAGCCACGTCAGTAAAGGCAGACTTGGAAGCCCTTTTAGATACTGTCGAGGCTTCCTGCCTATACCCGCAAAAAGAAGCACTTCCTTACGAGGAAACAGAGCCTCATATGGAAATTCGTGGCTTAAGAGTAGAAGCCGTTGAGGCTCTGTATTCAGGGCGAGCCAAAATCTGTGTAACCACACCACGAGCTCTCCAGGAGCGTGTACAAGTCCCCAAAGGTCTAGCAGGGCTTCGTCAGACACTTCGAGTTGGTGACATAGTTTCCTTTAAGGAATTGCCCCATGTGCTGGAGGAGAAGGGCTTCGAACGCGTATCCCTTGTGGAGGAAGTCGGACAGTTCGCAGTGCGTGGCGGCATCTTAGACATTTTCTCAGTCGCTACCGGAGATCCTGTGAGGATCGAGTTCTGGGGAGATGAGATCGCATCAATCCGACTCTTCGATATCCTCGATCAGCGTTCAACCACTGAAGTGGTGGATACACATGTGTTACCAACTGACTTTCGTCGGCCCAAAGATGGAATGGATGGCACAGTGTCAAATGCCCTCATTGAGCTGTTACCAGCTGATGCCGTCCTAGTATTCCTTGGAGACGACTGGGATGTACTGAGTGAAGCGAAAAATGTCTGGGACAGAGTTGCCAACCTATACCAGAGCCTTACGGAGTCAGGCGCACAACTTGCCTTGCCAAACACCCTTTTCCTCTCACCCGAGGACCTATCCGCTAAAATCGACACCCGACCTCGCCTCGATGTCGTATCGGATGTAACCATAAATCCCGCTATTGAATCCCGACTTCCACCTTCAATAAACCGGGATATGGCCCACTTAGAAGCCTATCTTCTCGAAGGCACGCAAACAGGAAGAGAAACACTGCTTCTTTGTGATAACGACGGACAATTAACGCGACTAGAGGAAATTCTTGGTGGGGCTGATCGGATTCCACCAGGTACCCGACTTGGCTTAGGGGCGCTTTCCACTGGATTTGAGATATTCTCTAGCAAGACACCCCTGCGCCTGCTAAACGATCACGAGATCTTCCGCCGGCCTCGGAAAGTCCGTCGAAGTCGACGCTTCCGTGGAGCGGTGGCACTTGAGAGTCTCGCGCAGCTCACACCCGGCGACTACGTAGTCCATATGGACCACGGTGTAGGTTGCTTCAGAGGTCTGGAGCATATCGAGGTAAGTGGCGAACAAATGGAAGCACTCGCCATCGAGTATGCTGGTAATGAGATCCTCCGTGTTCCTGTTTATCGTCTCGACTTAGTTGAGCGCTGGATTGGTGACTCAGAAGACTCTAAACCAACTACCCTGCACCGTATTGGAGGGAAACGGTGGAAAACACTCCGCAAGAAAACAGAGCGAGTCATTGAGGAAACAACAGTTGAACTCCTAGACCTCTACGCTAGGCGACAGACCAGCACTGGATTTGCCTTTTCTCCAGACTCTCGCTGGCAGATGGAGATGGAATCTTCGTTTCTCTACGATGACACCCCGGACCAGCGTCAAGCGACAACCGACGTTAAGAAGGACATGGAGGCTTCCAAGCCGATGGATCGCCTGGTCTGCGGAGACGTCGGGTACGGGAAAACCGAAGTAGCGATACGGGCTGCTTTCAAGGCGGTCCAGGACAACAAGCAGGTCGCAGTTCTTGCACCGACAACAATTCTAGTTGAACAGCACTACCAGACCTTTACAGAACGGCTGGCGGACTACCCAGTCCGAGTAGCAGCGTTAAGCAGATTCCGGACACCCGCGGAGCAGAAAAGTCTCATTGCTGATCTGGCAGCTGGCTCTGTGGATATCATTATCGGCACACACCGACTCCTGTCCGAGGACGTGCTATTCAAGGATGTAGGGCTCTTAATCGTTGATGAAGAACAACGGTTTGGTGTCAAGCACAAGGAACGAATCAAGCACCTACGAACCTCGATCGACGTCCTGTCTCTGACCGCCACACCAATCCCACGCTCACTCTATCTGTCGCTCTCAGGAATCCGAGATTTGTCTGTCATCCGGACTCCTCCTCGCGATAGGATGCCTATCTTCACCAACGTCCTGACGTGGTCTGATCAACTCATCTTGGATGCCCTGCATCGGGAATTAGATCGCGGTGGACAGACTTTCTTCCTGCATAATCGCTTAGACACCATCTACACGATAGCGGAAGAAATCAGAGCCCTAGTACCTGAAGCTCGGATTGAAGTGGCTCATGGCCAAATGGGCGTTCGCGAGCTAGATGAGGTGATGCGAGCATTCGTCGAAGGGACAATCGATGTCCTTGTTTCTTCTTCCATTATCGAGAATGGACTGGACGTCCCGAATGCAAATACATTGATCGTTGATCGTGCTGACAGGTTTGGGCTAGCACAGCTATACCAAATTCGAGGACGCGTTGGGCGCTCTGACCGACGAGCGTATTGCTATCTGCTAGTGCCTTCGGAATTGAACGAGGACTCAGAGAGACGCCTCAAGGTGCTCGAGCATTACACTGAGCTTGGAGCAGGATATTCTGTGGCCCTCCGAGACCTTGAGCTCAGGGGGGCTGGCAACCTACTGGGGGCAGACCAGTCAGGCTTTGCGCAGCTAGTGGGACTGGATGCGTATATGCGCCTGCTTCGAAAAACAATCAATCGCATCGAAAAGGGCGAGGAAGGTTTTGATCATGCTGACCCAGAAGTATTTCTGAACGGCGGAGCCTTCTTGCCAGATGATTACGTTTCAGATTCAGGCCAAAAGCTGCATGTTTACAGGCGCTTGTCTAAGGTAGATGGTCTCGAGGACATTGAATCACTCAGGCTTGAGCTTGCAGACCGCTTCGGGCCACTACCAGGTGAGGTAGAGCGTCTTCTTGATGGTGCAAGCCTTCGCCTCTTGGGACGTGAAGTGGGTGTGGAGCGGATCTTGGTTCAAGGTTCGACCGCAAGGCTGAACTTCAGGGAGGATTTTATTCCAAAGATGACCGCTCTAGAAGGGCCACTAAGACGTCGCCAAGCACGTATCGAAGTTCGGCGGGTACAGCCTCTTTCTGTCCACTTCGAACAAGATGCTCCAGGGCCAATCATTAAGACTCTGACTGAGGCGCTAGCTGCACTGCGGTCTGCAAAATCCGCAGCTGCATAATGAAAAAAGAAGTGTTACGGAATTGGAGACTATGAGGATACGATTGTTAGCCCTAGCGGTTATCGTACCGACCGCCCTGGTAGCGGCATGCAGCAGTGAGCCCACTGAAGGTGTTGTCGCTCGAGTAGGAGATCACAGCCTGACCGTCGATGACGTCGTTGACCTCCTAGTAGACCAGGAGGAATTCCCCCCCCAGGCTGATGTAGTAGCCGCCATTATCGACTTGTGGGTTGACTACACTTTGCTCGGTGAAGCTGTCATGGACGATACGACCTTTTCGGGTCTAGATCTCGAGGCGCTGGTTCGGCAGGCGGAGAAGGCTTCCATGATCGCCCGGCTACGGGACTCGGTCATCCAGGTAGACACTTTCATCACAAATGATGAACTCCAGGCACGCTACGAAGCAGAAGCGCCCGACCTAGAACTCAGAGCTCGTCATGTCATGTTGACTCTGCCACTTCAGGCGACGGACGCTCAGCGAGACAGCGTTCGAGGACAACTAGAAAACCTAAGGGATAGAATTGTTAGCGGCGGCGAGTCGTTTGGAGATGTGGCGCGAACCTTCAGCCAAGACATCGGCAGTGCTTCTAATGGCGGCGATCTTGGATTTTTTGGGCGCGGGGAAATGGTTCAGCCGTTCGAAGAAGCCGTGTTAGCGCTGGAACTCGGAGAAATAAGCCAGATCGTGGAAACCCCCATGGGCCTTCACCTCATCCAGCTTGACGAACGCCGCACTCAAGATTTCGATGACATCGCTTCCGATTTTCGAACGAGAGAGCAAGCCCGGAGTTACATTGCCGCTGAGTCGACTTTTGTGGTTCAGCTCGAAGAGCGAGCACAACCTGAGGTTATGGACGACGCGGTCGAGGTTGTACGGGAGTTAGCCAGAAATCCGGAGACTCGCCTATCCGGTCGGGCTGAGCGCCGACCCTTAGTGTCGTGGGAAGGTGGGGAATACTCAGTTGGAGAACTGCAGTTGCTTATAAGAATAGAGCCGCAAGCTATGCGTGAGCAGCTCATTCAGTTCAGCGATGAAGAAATCGACTTGTTTCTGCAAAATATGGCACGTGGAGACCTCCTTCTCGCAGAGGCCCAAGACCAAGGATTCGAACCATCCCGTGCCCGGATCGACTCTCTTGTTGTTGATGCCAGCAGCCAGCTACTTGAGGCTGCGAGAGCGCTAGGACTAACCGACATTGATATCGCACCGGGTGAGGCAGTCGAGCTAGGGATTGCCCGAGCTGTAAGGGAGGCACTGAGAGGCAATCTTTCAGGTGCAACGCCAACCGTGCCATTAGGGTTCGTAGGCTTTCAACTTAGAGAGGGTACCTCGTTTACAAGTTTTGACACAGGCATAGGTGAGTCTCTGCTCCAAATCGCCCAAATTCGGGCGGAGCGCAGCCTCTCTCCTCTGGAGGAGGCTCAGGACAGCACAGCACTTCCTGCAGACACTTTGGAACGGTGACTGGAACCCCTTATCCAGAGCGGTTTACGACCGGCATGTGCACTCGTTCAATATTGATCCTAGCCGCCTCGATAGGGTTACCAATCCCTGTCCAGGCTCAGCTTGTTCTTCAAAATGACATTGTGGACCGTGTGGTCGCGATTGTAGGTGATTCGGCTGTCCTTCAGACCCAACTCGACGAAGAAATTCAGCGCATGGAGCTCGGGGGTCTTCCCGTGCCTGCGGAGACTGACGCAGGATTCCAAGAATTCTACGAGGGTGTGCTAGACACCTGGGTGGATCGCCTCTTGGTCATCCAGGCAGCAGAAAAGGATACACTGATTCAACCTGATGAGCCCACTTTAGATCAGCAGGTCAATGAGCGACTGGAGGGCCTAGCGCTCCAGTTCGGAGGGCAACCAGCACTTCAGCAATCATTAGCGGAAGAAGGGTGGACCCTTGCCGAGTATCGTGACTACATCCGCCACGATGCCCGCCAGCAGCAGATCTATCAAATGTTCATGCAGCGTCAACTCTCCGGGGCGACGCTTGAGGAAGTCAGTGAAGAAGAGCTTTTGGCACGGTTTGCGGATGCGAGCCTCACTTTACAGCAAAGGCCAAGAACTCTCACTATGCAGCAGGTCGTCCTACTACCCGTACCGGCAGAGAATGCTAAGGATGGGGCACGTACTGAGGCAGAGGGCCTTCTGGAGAGAGTTCGAGCTGGCGAAGACTTTCCTGACCTGGCTCGCGAGCATTCTCATGATGTTGGCACCGCCGACGGAGGAGGGGACCTAGGCTGGTTCCGTCGAGGCCAAATGGTCTCAGAGTTCGAAGATGTGGCATTTACGCTTCCAATTGGTAGCGTTAGCGATATAGTGGAAACAGACTTTGGCTTCCACATCATCAAGGTAGAACGGGCCCGCGGCCGCAGCGAAGTGCAGGCCCGACACATACTCATCAGGCCCCAGGTGGAAGCAGAGGATGTCCAGACAGCACGCGATTTGGCCATCCAGGTACGCGAAAGAGCTGAAGCGGGTGAGTCGATGAGCGCCCTCTTCGAGCAGTACTCAGATCCAGAAGCACCTGACTCAGTAGAAGTCGCCTTCGAGCAGCTCACCGATTTCCCACCAGCCTATTCGGTGCTCCAGTCGGCAGTAGCGGGCGAGTTTTATGGCCCACTGGAGTACCGAGGTGGTGCTGGACGGGAATTGGATGCTCGCGTTGCGATCGTGAAAGTAGTGTCGATCCGCGAAGCAGGGGCTTACACATTCGAGGACCTCCGCGGGCAGATCGCAAGCCAACTGCAACAGGAGAAGCAGCGTGCGAGACTACTTGAGGAACTCCGCGCCAATGCCCACATCGAGATACGGATGTAGTGTCGCGACCTAACATCGCTATCACCCTCGGTGACCCTCGGGGCATCGGCCCCGAGGTGGCACTTCGGGCTGCGGAGCGCTTTGAGTCCGGCGCTGAGACTGGAAGTGTGGTCATAGTCGGGCCCCATGGGCCCATGGACCAAGCCGATGTAACCGACTACACCGCAAACCAGAGAGTTGGGTGGGATACAACCGACTCGAAAGCCGGTGCTGTAGCTGCAACATCCCTTGAAAAATCTGTCGAATTAGCTCTGGCTGGTGAGTTTGACGGCATTGTGACAGCACCCGTCCACAAGCCTTCACTCCAAGCCGCAGGCTGGTCAGTACCGGGACAGACGGAGATGCTCAGTGACCTAAGTCAGTCCAAGCCTGTCGGTATGCTAATGGCGGCGGAAAAAACTGAACTCGGTGCACCACTACGAGTGCTTCTGGCCACTACGCATGTGCCGCTACGGACTGTCCCTTCAGAACTGACCGCAGAAATACTTGAAGAGCAGGCCAAACTTCTAGATCACACCCTTCGCGAAGATTGGAGAATTTCAGATCCTCGGATGGCATTGTGCGCTCTCAATCCACATGCCTCTGATAGTGGGCTTTTCGGATCTGAGGAAAAGGAAATTATGGAGCCAGTCGTCAAGCAGCTGGCGAGTGCAGGAGTCGATATTGCAGGCCCTGTCCCGGCTGATACTGTTTTCTTTCGTGCACTATCAGGTGAATTCGATGCAGTAATTGCTCCCTATCATGACGTTGGTATGGCTGCCTTCAAGACCGTCACCTTCCAGAGTGGAGTGAACGTCACCATTGGATTGCCGTTCGTGCGGACCTCTCCTGACCATGGCACCGCCTTTGGAATTGCAGGGACCGGCAAGGCAGATGAGTCTTCGATGCTAGAGGCACTCAGACTCGCGGTCCGACTCTCGAACGCGCGTTTAAACACGGGTTCCAGTCGTGTTTAAGGTTTCTCTTAACCTCTGGATTACCGTCCTGATACTAGCGAGCTGCACACGGATAGGAACGTCTCCTTTACCAGCGCCAACACCACCATCAGAGCCTGCAGAGACCGCGGCAGCGCACACACGCTCGGAAGGTTCAGCCATCACTAGGGCTGACGCCGGCTCACTTGCCTGGCCCATCGAAGAAGTAAATCTCATCTACCATTTTGGCAGAGACCAACAATCAAACGGCACCGTACTGCGTTGGAACGGGATAGGTCTGGCCGCCCCACCAGGAACTCCAGTTCATGCCATTCGGGCTGGCCGTGTCGCGTTGGCCGGCCAATTTGAAGGGTACGGACCCACGGTAATTGTCGATCATGGCGAAAGATTTTACACACTCTATCTATACCTAAATGAAATCAATGTCGTCGAAGGGCACGATGTAGCAGCAGGACAGGTTGTTGGGACAGTCGGAGGAGTTGATACACCCGAGGGACCTCACCTGGAGTTCCAGATCAGAGCACCACTTCAGGGAAGCTCTCCGATGGCTCAGGATCCGTTGCAATGGCTGCGACCTCAGGGTAACCCATGAGCTTACACCCAGTTTGGGGGCACGAAGCCGAGCGAGAAGCACTGGGCAACGCTGCAGCAGAGGAAATCTTACCCGCAGCACTCCTCTTCCATGGCTCGCACGGTATAGGAAAGCAGCGCGTAGCTCACTGGCTAGCACAGTTGATAGTGTGCGAAGCTCCACTATGTGAGCCATGCGGAGCGTGCCCTCCATGCCGGATGGCCCTCTCATTCGAGCACCCCGACATTCACTATTATCTTCCATTACCTCGCCCGAAAGGAGCCTCCGGGGACCGCCTCACCGAAGCGCTTGAAGAAGCACGACTTACGGAACTCGAGGACCTTCGGACCACTCCACTTCGTCCTAGCCATCGAGACGAGGTGCGTGGCATTTACCTCGGCACTGTGCGGAACATACGTTCTCAAGCCCATAAAAGACCGGCCATGTCCCATGGCCCGATTTTCATCATCGGTGAGGCTGAACTCCTTGTTCCTCAAGAAGCCAGCCCAGAAGCAGCTAATGCATTGCTGAAGCTTCTAGAAGAACCACCTGGGGAAGCCAGGTTTATTCTCACAAGTAGTCAGCCCGAGAGGCTTTTACCCACAATCCGGTCACGGGCTGTACCTCTCCGCCTTACCCCACTGAATCTTGGAGATATAACAGCCTTCCTTGAGCAAGAGGCAGGAGTGGAGCCGAGTCTGGCCGAGTGGGCAGGACGCCTAGGGCAAGGCTCTCCTGGGCGTGCACTTGGTTTCCTCCCTGCCGGAGAAGAGGAAGGACCCTTGGAGAGGCTGAGGCTGCGCGCCTTTGACATCGTAGCGACAGCTATGTCTACTGATTCTTCTGCCACTTACAGCCTCGCCTTGGGGTTCCCTCCCGCAGGCGCACGTGGATTGATCGACCTCTTCGGCTTTGTTGAGGAGTGGCTGCGCGACTTGGCAGCTCTGGCAGCTGGCGCGCCTAAGGCGTTGCTCAATCACGATCGGCTCAGCGAGCTTGAGGAATGGTTGTCTACCTCTCAAATCAAAGCCTTCCACGTTACCAGTGCATTTGGATCGGTTGATCAGGCTCGCGAACTAGCCAGGAGAAACGTGAATCCTCAGCTCATTATCTCAAGCCTCGTCGGCAACCTGCGTAAAGCCCTTCGAGGACATTCCCAAAGAGGTGTGATAACATGACCGAACATGATGACGGGCTTACACATCTCGACCCTGAAGGGAGAGCTCAGATGGTCGACGTTTCAGACAAGGACGTCACCGTAAGGCGCGCCGTGGCTATCGGGTACATCACCATGGGCACTGACACTCTCGAGTGCATCATTTCTGGACAAACCCCAAAGGGAGATCCGATCAAGGTAGCTGAGCTAGCCGGGATTATGGCTGGGAAGAAGACATCGGACCTAATTCCTCTCTGTCATCCACTTCCTGGAGTTTCCGTGCAGCTCTCTATGGAGCCTGACTCGTCACTTCCCGGAATCCGAGCTACTGCCGAAGCTAAGGTCACCAGCCAAACCGGGGTCGAGATGGAAGCACTGACCGCTGTGACTATCGCTTTGCTCACGGTTTATGACATGGCAAAAGCCATTGACCGAGGCATGCGGATTGAAGGAGTCCATCTCACTGAAAAGCACGGAGGTCGATCAGGTAGCTGGACCGCAGACTAGTCCTCAGCCGCCCCCAGCGGCCACGGATGTTCGCGCACGCGGAACAACTGGTACGATCAGCAATGCTCCAACCCGCAAGTACCGCGCGCGCACTCCCGGATTTGCAGCTTGGATATCTGACACGCGGCTCCCGTACTGCCTAGCGATGTGCGAGAGAGTCTCTCCGGATACAACGCGATGCTGGACAACCGTCACCCTCTCCTCCGCAGGTATCTTTGCGTAGTTCACACGAAACGTTTCTCCCCGACCTTCAGGTAATCGAATGCTGCTAGCCTGACCGGGAATGGTCATACCGCGGAGGTACTTTGGGTTTAGCCGCTCAATTTCTTCTTGGGAGACCTCAGCCGCTCGCGCGACTACATCAAGGGAGGTGGCGTCAGGCACTGTAGCCACCTCATATGCAAAACGGTCAACGCTAACAGGTTCGATACCAAAATCCTGTGGGCTACCGCCGACAATAATTGCGCTTATTAGCTTGGGAACGAACTCTTGAGTCTCACGGGGAAAGTGACCCCGAAGTGCCCAAAAAAGGCTATCCGTCGGCTGCTCATCGGGTGCATATCGGTTCAATATACGCCGAACACGATTAGGACCGGAGTTATAGCCAGCAAGAGCTAGAAACCACGATCCGAGATCCTCGCGCAATTCAAGCAAGAATCCGACTGCACCTTCAGTAGACTTTACAGGATCTCTTCGTTCATCGATCAGTGGCGTGACCTCCATGCCCCACCCCGTGGCAGTTCCCTGCATGAATTGCCACAAACCGACCGCACTTGCATGACTTGTCGCCTTGGGATTGTAACCGCTCTCAATGAATGGCAGATACCGCAGCGAGGGAGGTAAGTCATTCTCTGCGAGAACTGAATCCACAGACTCGCCAAATATCCCCATGCCCGTCAGGTAGCCAGGAAGCCAAGTCGAGCCACGTCCACCCCAGTACTCTATCCATTGGTCCACGGCCGCAGTGAACTCCTCATCACCGAGCACCGGAGATGTCAGAATCTCATCCACCCTCACTTCAATTGGGTCTTCGAGAACCGGCTCAAGCACAGGCTCATATACGGTGGAGACCAACTCCACCAGTGGAACCGAACTTACTGATCCAACTGATACAGTTGTCCCCGCATCGTCTTCCGCTGACTGAGCTACGGGATTAGCGAGCCACAAACGTGCTGGGCTACCGCCGCTAACACATCCCGATAGACCGAGCGAAATCAAAAGCGCCGACAAACGGAGAGGGGTTGGTAAGCAGGATTTCAAGGTTTTAACTCCAAATTCCCATCTTTTGGTTATGCAGTAGCATACTTAAGTGATTTTATGTTAGTAACTTACAGGCCGCCCTATAGGCACCCGTTGCAATTCTTCAGCATACAGTCTTATGAATATCACATGGGTAAGCATGACCGTCGTTAAAAATACTGCTAAAGCAACCACCTCCGAACCCCCCTTCTCTAATCGATGAGGTGGTACTGGTGCTACAGGTGACCTAATCGAGTAGCGGATAACTACCGAACAAATAGCCGAAGCCCAAAGGCTGTCCCGCGAGTGGCTAGAGGGGTCCCCTTTCAACTTGGTTATTAGCTTTCTAGAGGAAGAAAGCTGAGGAACTAGGGGACTCAGGAGAAAGTGTAGATCTCTACAACTGGTAGTTTGGTGCTTCTCTCGTGATTGTAACATCGTGCGGGTGTGACTCCCTCAATCCACCAGTGGTGATGCGGTGGAACCGAGTGGTCGTCTGAAGCTCTTCCAGGTCGGCAGCGCCGCAATATCCCATGCCACTCCTCAAGCCTCCTACAAGCTGGTAAATGGTATCCGACACAGGCCCCTTGTAGGGAACCCGTGCCTCAATCCCTTCCGGGACCAGCTTGCTCTTTTCTATGTCGCCCTCTTGAAAGTACCGGTCTGCAGAGCCCTCCTGCATCGCTGAAAGGGAGCCCATCCCTCTTACAGTCTTAAAACGGCGACCCTCGAGAAGGAAGCTCTCCCCCGGCGCCTCATCAGTACCCGCGAACATGGATCCCATCATGACGCTGTGAGCCCCGGCAGCGAGTGCCTTCACGACGTCTCCAGAGTACCTAATGCCCCCATCCGCGATGATCGGAATTTCATCACCTGCTCCCTGCACGGCATCCATGATCGCAGTCAATTGAGGTAGCCCAACCCCAGTTACTACCCGTGTAGTGCAGATCGAACCAGGGCCTACTCCCACCTTCACTGCATCGACCCCACGTTCAACTAAAGCTTTAGCACCTTCTACCGTTCCGACATTTCCACCCACAATCTCTACATCCGGGAAGCGCTCACGAATCCTAGCGACGGCCGTAAGAACACCCTCAGAGTGTCCGTGCGCGGTATCCACTACGAGAACGTCAACGCCTGACTGAACCAGCAATGCAGCCCGCTGGACATCGACCTTAGCCGCCCCGACCGCGGCGCCAACCCGTAACCGTCCATGCTCGTCCTTACAAGCATTCGGATACATCTGGCGCTTGAATATATCCTTTACTGTGATAAGCCCCTTAAGCTGACCCTGATCGTCGACGACCGGCAGCTTCTCGATACGGTGCTTGTGTAGAATCAGTTGGGCCTCGTCAAGCGTAGTGCCCTCGGGAACCGTAACGAGATGCTCAGCTGTCATCACATCTGAGACTGGCCGGGTCAGGTCAGTTTCAAACTGAAGATCACGGTTGGTTACGATCCCAATTAGGTGACCTTCATTTTCAACGATCGGGACTCCGCTAATCGAAAATCGCGCCATGAGCTCGTGGGCATCTGAGAGTGACGCACCGGGTGTCAATGTGATAGGATCGAGAATCATGCCGCTCTCGGATCGCTTCACCCGATCGACCTCTGCCGCCTGGTGTTCCGGCGACAAATTCTTATGGATGATCCCTATGCCACCTTCGCGAGCCATTTGGATCGCCATCGCTGACTCAGTCACCGTGTCCATCGCCGCAGAAACAAGCGGCACACGAAGCTGAATCTTTCTGGTGATGCGCGAGGAGACGTCCGTGTCCTTTGGATGCACAAGGGAATGCCCGGGAACTAGGAGTACATCGTCGAAGGTAAGGGCTTCCTTAATAATCCTGGCCTCTCCACTGATTGGCTCAGTCATGAGCACCTTCTTGACCCCAAAACGAAAACCGCCCGCTCCCAACAGGCCTGGGGAAAGGCCTACGGGAACGAGCGCGGCAAGCTGTTAAGAGCTTAATACTGTTCAAATCAACCAAAGGCTTTTACCTCAGGGATCCTTGGTTGCGGGGAAACCTCGCGATAACACCAACAGAGATCAACGGTAAGCTAGCTGTCGCGCGAATAGTCGCTCCCAAAGAACACGTGAAGCAGGATCTTACCGTCCTGCTTTAATCTTCCTCTGATTCCTTAGGGCTCATAGGATTTCCCTCGACCTGAGCACTGCTTCCATAACCGTCTTCGTCCGACTCGAGCATTTGACTAAGGTCAGCCATTATCTGCCTGCCTGCGGAAGAAACTTCTGAAAGCAGCCGATCCGCAGCTGAGATTAATTGGAATGCTTCTTCAATGGTGCTGGGACTGATCGCTTTTTCACGTAAATTATCCTCTAACCGCTCTGCAAATTTCTGGAGACCAGAGACCTCAACTTGATCGGATGCTGCATACTTGGATCCTAGGAACTCTATATAATCGAGTACCTGGTGCATCTGTTTGTCAGGAAGACTCTCAATCTTGCGCAGAAGTCGCTGGCGGAGAACGTCATGCATACCCTAAGGTAGCAAGCCCACCAGCTGCGGCCCAACCTTGCCAGACCTCCGAATCCGGATAACCTCACTCCTATGTCTTTCTTGCCTCTAAGGGCCGTTTCTGTTTCAGAAGGGGCCGCTTCTCAATATGACGAGTGGCTCTCATGGCTCGCGGAAACACTGTCCGATCCCGACTGTGATCGCAACGAGCTCTGCCGTCATATACTCACAGATCTCTACTACCCAAAGTTGGCGGGGGCCGATCTCTCGAGTTTGTCCAAGACCCAGCAGATTGCGTTGCTGCAGATGGACCCGCGTAACGTCACACTCGAGCCTGAGTACTATGGAGAACTCGACGTGGAGCAGTATACACCCAGAAAACCGTTACTCTGGCTCTGGGAGATGTTCGACCGCAGCCCTCTGGGTGAGAACATTGAGTTAGGTATTCGCTTTCGCCGTGTCTTGGCACCGTACGTTTTTGCTAGGTGCGGTAAGAACTTTAAGGCATTCACTCATGTCCGGTTTTCTTTTGGGTATAACCTAGAAGTCGGAGACAACGTGGTGATCCACCGGCACGTGCTCCTGGATGACCGGGGCGGCATCGAAATCGGTGATGGCTCCTCAGTTTCGGACTTCGCGAATGTGTACTCACATTCCCATAACATCGTAGATGGAAGAATCATCTACAGGCCTAAGACAGTTATCGGTAAGGGAGTAAGAATTACCTATCACGCAACGATCCTCGCAGGAACTCATGTGGCTGATGACTCAATGATCGGAACCAGTGCCGTACTTACCAAAAGCACTGAACCCCACTGGGTCTACGTCGGTGTCCCGGCAAGAAAAGTCAAAGAGAAACCAGCTGATGAGCGGGAGGCGAAAGCCGGACCAACGGGCGATCCCATGGCTGACGGCTAGCTAGTTTAATCTTCCTCGCCTTGATACATGTCCTGTAGCTTGTTCACGACTGCCGGATCGGCAAGCGTGGTTGTATCTCCCACTGTTCGACCCTCGGCAATGTCTTTCAGCAAGCGGCGCATAATCTTGCCAGACCTCGTCTTTGGGAGGTCGGCGCTGAAGATCACAAGCTCTGGCTTGGCAATCGCCCCGATCTTCTTGGCAACATGGTTCCGCAACTCTGTCTCGAGGGTTTCCGAGCTTCCGTGGCCCTCCTTGAGTGTCACAAATGCCGCAATCGACTCTCCCTTAATTTCGTGAGCCTTTCCTACCACGGCTGACTCTGCCACGGTTGGATGGTCCACCAAAGCGCTTTCAACTTCCATAGTACCGATACGGTGTCCTGCCACGTTCAGCACATCGTCGACCCTACCCAGGATCCAAAAATATCCATCGTCATCGAGCTTAGCCCCATCGCCCGGGAAGTAGGTGTTGTCCCACTTCGACCAGTAAGTCTCCCTAAACCGCTGATCATCACCCCAAACCGTGCGAAGCATCGATGGCCACGGTGAGCTGATTGCCAAGTAACCAGCTGAAGTTGTCTCTCCTGCCTCGTTAAGGATCTCCGCATCGATACCTGGGAACGCTCGCGTGGCTGTTCCCGGTTTGGTTTCGGTAATCCCCGGCAGAGGAGTGATCATGATCGCTCCTGTTTCAGTTTGCCACCAT
>DEAM01000005.1:131947-215738 GCA_002347035.1 Gemmatimonadales bacterium UBA2982
GTTTGCCACCATGTATCTACAATCGGACACTGCTCACCACCAATCACCCTGTGGTACCAGATCCAAGCCTCAGGGTTAATTGGCTCTCCAACCGTTCCTAACAGGCGAAGCTCTGAGAGATCGAACTTGGCTGGCCACTCATCGCCCCAGCGCATGAAAGCACGAATCGCAGTTGGGGCCGTGTAGAATACTGTCACACCATACTTCTCACAGAGTTGCCAGAACCTTCCACGATCCGGTGTATCTGGGGCACCCTCGTACATGAAAATCTGGGCGCAGTTTGCTAGAGGTCCGTACACGATGTAGGTGTGACCGGTGATCCAACCCACGTCAGCCGTACACCAGTAAACATCCCCGTCGCGTAGGTCGAACACTGCCCGCGTTGTCGCATATGCCTGGGTCAAGTAACCGCCCGTGGTATGCACCACACCCTTGGGCTTACCGGTTGTCCCCGAAGTGTAGAGGATGAACATCGTATCCTCCGCGTCCATAGGCTCCGGGTGAGAATCAGCCGACGCCTCAGCTATAAGGTCATGATACCAATAGTCACGACCCTCCCGCATCCTGGGATCAACCTGCGTGCTAAGCTCACCCCCGCGCTCAACTACAACCACATGCTCAACTGTCGGCGAGGCATCCAACGCCTCATCTGCGTTCTTCTTTAGTGGGACAATACCTCCTCGTCGCCATCCGCCATCCGCAGTTATAAGGACTTTTGCTTCAGCATCATTATTGCGATCTGCGAGCGACTCGGGGCTAAACCCTCCGAATACAACTGAGTGAATCGCACCGATGCGAGTGCAGGCTAGCATCGCGACCACGGCCTCGGGAATCATGGGGAGGTAGACTGTTACGCGGTCACCTTTCTTCACGCCTAGTCTCTTAAGCGCGTTCGCTAACCTACAAACCTCTTCGTGCAGCTCTGCGTATGTGTAAGTGCGCTCGTCTCCCGGTTCTCCCTCCCAGATAAGGGCTGTCCGATCCGAGTGACCCGCTTCTAGGTGCCGGTCTAAGCAGTTATAGGAGACATTCAACTTTCCACCAGTGAACCACTTGGCATACGGCGGCGTCCACTCGAGAACCTGCTCCCAGGTCTCGAACCAATCCAAGTGCCCTGCCCAATCTGCCCAATATGCCTCACGGTCTGCAGACGCATGAGCGTAGATACCCGGGTCGTTGATTACCGCACGAGCGCGAAAAGAGTCCAGAGGTGGAAAACGACGGTCCTCAGTGAGTAGGGCGTCGAGTGATCCTGAGTCGCTGCTCATGTGGGCGTCCTCGCTCATTTAGCTTCTGGTCCAGTGACCGACCAGCACCAGGGGCGGCTCAATTTGCACACCCGACCATGGTGAGCAAGGCTCAATCCATAGCAACATAAGTCGCTAACTCGTCTGAGCTGAGCATGATCTCGAAGATTTTCACAGTTTTCGCAACGAGCTGACGAACCACCGCTACCCCTTCCCTGATAGCCTTCCTCGGCAGCCCTAGCTTGAACCGGACCTCCGTCTCAGCCGCTGATGGTTCGTGAGAGCTATCCCTGAGTCGAAAACGCAGGGATAGCGGTCTAGTATATCCGTCGGGTAATAAACCAGAGAGGGCTGTAAACCTTCGAAGCGCATCTTCAGGATCCCCCACGAATGAGGCCAAATCGACTACGAGCGCGAGGTTTCCGGCTAGGCCCTGACTAGTTTCATCAAGATACACATCAATACTGGCGTAGTCTGGACCGTTTGGAAGGTGGAAGAACAGGTACGCACTGCGGGTTGATTCGCCCTCCCATTTACCTTCGAACTGGTGGCTGGTGGTCTTTTGAAGTCCAGAAAGCTTCCAGTCCGTGCTCTCAACTCCAGCTCGAACAGCCTCTATGAGTGGCTCGAGGGTATAAATCTTCTGCTTTTCAGACAAATTCACAGGACACTACTCCCATGTCCGGAATGTGATGGACCCATGAGGATTTTGATCGGGTTGACACCCCTTTACCAGAGCCATATAACCTTTGGAATAGGCGTAGCGATCCGGTTCCAATATCAGCATCGGTATAGGACCATATGGTAATGAAGTCTGATTCTAGTGATTGTCGGCTGCGAGAAGCCCTCGAGGCCAGTGGGCAGCGCTTCACTGAGCAACGTGGGGCAGTATATCGCTATCTGGCAGACACAAAAATTCACCCAACTGCTGATGAAGTCTTTATAGCTGTGCGTCAGAACCTTCCCGGCATCTCTCTCGCCACTGTATACAAAAGTCTGGAGACCCTGGTCGGATGTGGACTCGCCGTCAAGTTGACATACGCAGACCAGTCCGCACGGTACGATGGCCGAACCGACCCACACCACCATGCTCGATGTGTAGTGTGTAGCTCAGTCACAGATATTCCAGGTGAAATCCCTTCCCGAGAGATCCACTCGCTTCGAAATCGGTCGGGCAACTTCACTGTAACGGGATACCATTTAGAGCTATCCGGCTACTGCTCATCTTGTTTGCCGGAAGGTGGACCAGCGCCCGTCTCTGCCTGACGCGCATCTCTACCAGCTTGAGTTTCCCACGCGGCGATCGGTTGCTCGAATTTGTCGCTGTTTCCTTGGCAGCGACGTTCACGGTTGTAGGAGCGCTAGACGCCCAACAGATATCTGAGTTCAGGAGCAACGTCTCCAACACATTCGGCCGTGCGAGTTGGGGTCAAGCTTCCTGGGGCATGATGGTCGTCTCCTTGGACGCTGGTGATACACTCTTCGCGGTCGAGCCAGATTCCGCGCTAGCGCCGGCATCGAACCTCAAGCTTCTCACTTCGGCAGCCGCTCTCCGCGCGCTCGGCGCAGAATACCGATTTCGAACTTACGTCATCACCAATGGCGAGGTAGATGAAGGGATTGTTGATGGAGACCTGATCTTGTACGGAACTGGCGACCCTGGAATCTCAGACCGTTTCTACCCGAGAAAAGACGAAGTCTTCCACAGACTGATCGACCAGCTAGCAGCCCTAGGCATTCATACGGTTAGAGGCGACCTGGTGGGTGACGCGTCATATCTTCCTGGCCCTCTACGACCAGCTGGATGGGAAGCAGACGACCTTAACGAACACTTCGCCGGAGCAGTTTCAGCACTTTCTTATAACGAGAACGTTGTCTCTTTTCAGGTCGTGCCAAGCCAGGCAGGGCAACGTCCCCTCGTGACCACCGTCCCCCCACATTCTGGACTGCAGGTGCTGAATACGGCAGAGACGGTGACAGGAAGCGCTCGTCCTAGGCTAGCAATCCTCCGGGATAAACCACTTGATCCTGTTCGCGTGCAAGGACGTGTCGGTGTTGGTACACGAGATGTCTGGCGGCAGATGACAGTTTCAGTTCCAGCACACTTCACGGCCTCATCTTTCCGAGAGTCACTGAAAGAGCGCGGGATTGAGATTCGAGGCGGTATTCGCATCGTTGAAACACCGGAGGAGTCAGCATTGGGTAAATTTTCTGCCCCTGCATTAGGACGGCGCAGTGCAAGGGTTCTTGCTCGTCATATTTCAGAACCCCTACCAGCTTACTTGGAGGTCGTGAATAAGGAGAGTAACAACCTTTTCGCTGAGCTACTTTATAGGACCATAGGGCGTGTTAAACGAGGAAGTGGATCTTCAAAGGCGAGCGCACGAGCAATTCGGTCGGAGCTGGAAGATATCGGGATCGACATGTCGAGTGTGGTCCAGCTCGACGGATCAGGGCTGTCCGCAGGCAACCGGGTAAGCGCTGCCACCTTTGTGGAGGTGATTGACCGAATGGCTAATAGTCCAGAGTGGACAGCATTCTGGGCCTCGCTTCCGGAAGCTGGTCGCCGCAGAGGTCTCCGGCGAATGTACCGGACCGCCGCAGTTGGGAATCTTCGCGCCAAGACAGGAACAATCGCTGGTGTATCTGCACTTTCAGGAATGGTCCGATCAGCTAATGGCGAACGTCTGGCATTTTCTATCATCGTGAACGGCACGCCATCCCAGAACCGAGCTAAAGGTGTCGAGAATCAGATCGGTGCCCTACTCGCTTCATTTGAGAGGGTGGATGAAACCAACGCACCAGAGCACGTTACTGAACCACTAGTATCGCCACGGGACGAAACAGCTGATACAGGCAACCGTCACCATGTGGCCCCAGGCGATAACCTTAGCATGATAGCGGACCGCTACGGAATTACCCTCAGTGACTTGTTACAAGCCAATCCCAACGTGGACGCGAATCGCATCCGAACCGGTCAATGGCTGAAAATCCCCACTAGGAGAGGCTCAGACTAGGAGAACTCAGGTTGCCCGGCCTGTGGCTGAGCGCAAGCGACGTCTTAGTTCCACGAGAGACATCGTACTCAAGGTCCGCACAGCTGTTCGTTCACTGTTCCAGCGTACTTCGCGCAGCTCGAGTGGCTCAGCATCAACACCCTCCATAAGCTGGAGAATGAGGTAGAAGCGCCCCTTATAGTCCGTGCCCCCTTCTTCGCGGACCATAGCCATCCACTCACGGCCATTTACATCCGTAAACTCTCTCATTCCCCTAACCAGTCCGTCTTAATTGGAAAGTGGTGACAAATCTTTATTCATCAAGCAATTAGGATTAATGGTATCAGTCCGAATACTATTACCACACTAAGAAAGATTATCCAGAACAAAAGTCCTACAAGAGCAAATCCGAGAATAAAACAAACTAGAAGAAGCTATTCCGTCTAAATTTACCTTGCCTCCGCAAAATCAGCTCATTCAAAACACCGAACTGTCTCCGTAAAGGCTATCAATGAGCCTACATGCGCCAAGAAACAACTCTGGATAAAAGGCACAACCTTGTGTTTAAGGCCTTGATAGAAGAAAAACACTTCCTTCCGTTCACCATTTTTCGGAGATAACAGGTACTCACGACACACGTACGACCCACATCCTCATATCTGATTGAGCTAAGCTCGCGCCACCCGCCTCACCGCCTAACCGAAGCGTCGTAGAACCTTCTGCGCCGGGAACCATGAGGTAGTACGCAGCAGCCGACGACCTTAGCCTACCAGATCCGCTGAAGTCATTTGGCCCAACCACCGCTGGTTCGAGGGGATACGGGGTACCCAGAAACGCTCGCAAGTCGAAGTCCTGATAAACAAGGGGGCCTGTTGTTATCTCCAGTCCATCCAAGTACATGGCTGACCACCAGTCGGCAAGCAACTCAGTCCATGTCCCGCCAAATTCAGCAATCACATTGTTGACCCCAGTTCTCGTAGTCTGTGACAGGCGGGCAAGAATGTCATCATTCCCCTGGTCCTCCATGTAGAGAACCTGAAGGAAACCAGCACCTCGTTCAGCTAGTGAGCCCTGCCCCGTCGTGACAATCGTGCTTACCGTGTCGGTCTTGGTCAGATAGTGGCGTGCACGCAGTCTAGTGCCTGAACGAAAGAGCTCAGAGCTAGGTGTGTTACCTAGAGTGTCATAAGCGCGAGCCACAATTTCCTCTGCCATCTGGGCAAGCCCCTCTGATAACCAGAGTTCCTCTGACCTTTCCGCACCTAGGACAAGGGTCCGTTGGTTGAAGGTCACCATGTGCTGAAACTCATGCGCCAGAATGGAGGGGACTGCCCGAAGTACTTGGCGGATGGGCTGGGGGTCGGAGAACTGCCCTCCCGGATCAGGTACGAGCGAGTAGAAGACCTCACCCCCGTTACTTCCTGGTTCATTAGGCAAAAGGTCTAGCCCGAAGAAAAAACCGCCTACGAAGCCGCTACTACCCCTAGGAGTCAGGCTATTCACGACAGGTGTGAAAAGAATGACTACGCGTTGATTAGAATCCAAATCTGAAGTCGCCCCGAATCTCGAAGTGAGTTCCGGGTGAATGACTTGATCGAAGCGTTCGGCAAAGGCCTGAAGTGAATCCGTTGTAAATCCTCCGTATGGAGCATTTTGGTCAACGAAGATGGCAGCTTCAGATCCCACATACCTTGCGACGGCTGTGACCTCATCAAAGCCGCCATCGACATTGAGTACACTGAATGACCTAACTTCACCGCGTACGGGAACCTGGCCGGAACTGCCAACCACGGGCCTGACCTGGGAAGGCCGATCCACTCGGCCCTCCCGGACCAGATCAGCTTCAAGATTTCGGAGGTGTTGGTCCCATGCAATCTGTGGATCGGAAGCCGCGTTGAGATCTACCTCTACTGAAACCTCAGACGAAGCCGGAAATGCTCGTGTTGTAACAACAGAGGGGCCGGAGGAACCGAGCGCCGTAAGTTCAAACGGGTGCTCAGCAGCTTCTACTGTACTCCCTGAGTAAACCACAGTGAGGTATTCCACTCCAGAACCACCGGAGAGGGTGTGACACTCAAAGCCGCCGTCATCGGAAAAGTTCAACACTTCCCCGACTTGAAGGGTGGTTAGCTGACCATCACCAGTCACAGTGAACGATTGAAGTTGGCTCGATACGGTCCCCAGCTGGACCCTAACTTCGACTTCGCGGGTTGGGAGACACTCAGGGACCTCTACTCTGAGGCTTGTCGGTGAAGAGGCCATGACACGCCCCCGAACCCCTGAGAAGAGTACGATGTTTTCAATGGCCGCTTCGGAACTAAAGTTGCTGCCTGAAAGCGTGACAGTACTTCCAGCCGAAGCCGACGTCGGGGTAACCTGGCTCAAGATAGGTGAGAGAACAGCAAAAGCTTCAAACGTCACTGTTCCTGAATTCGGGTGCTCGACCACGGATGCTCTTATCATCACACTACCCGGAGAGTTGCCAAGCAAGACATCTACTTCGCTAGACCCCGTTGAATCCGATACAGTCGTCGTAGGGCCAACTAGGATCGCATCCCCTTGTACGATAGACCAAAGAACAGTGATTGATTCTTGGGGAGAACCGGAGTCCGGTGCCCTGACTATCACACGTAACGAGTTTCTGAGTTGGGTCCCGATAGAGCCGAACTGACCATCTCCACTAGCTATGATTAGCTCCAAATCGGCTGGCGTAACGGTGGTCGGCTGTGAATTGCAGGAAGCCATCACAATCACAGCTGGCACCACTAGAAACTTGTTAAGGCACCGGCCTATAATCATCAACAATTCCCCCGAAGGCTCAGGAGATTAATGATCTGAGTACCCGTCAACGAAGCAATTACGAAGCGGATGTGAGGCAGCCCTGCTCACGTGCCTCGGAAGGCCCGAGTAGCCAGTTTTTTGACTTGCGATACCGCCGGGAATTCTCTGATTTGGAAGCCCTTGTGCCCTCCAAATAGGAGAGAGGCATAAAGGTGAGTATGTTGGCGTATTGTAATCTGGCCTGAAACGATCACGAACAGCTGGTGTTACAAGGTGCGTTCTCCCACAGCCGGTGCCGAAGGTATCCGATAGAATCTGCCCGGGGCGCCATAGGGCGTCAAACTTTTTCAGACGTCTGAGAGGAGCCAACTTCCCGATGCGAAGTGCATTTCCCGCTCTTATCGTAGCCCTGCACGCTTTATCACTCTTTGAGGTATCAGAAGCACAGGCACAGGTAATTCCGTCAGCGTATACCTACGTGGAGGAGCGCCAGGAGGCTGGCCTGTTTGCCGGTTTCCGTAACGCCGCTAGAGGTCGGTTTGGTTACGGCCCCCCAGGCGGTCAGCTTCTGGGAGCTCGGTATGGCATTGAGCTTGCCGGCCCTCTCTCTCTCGAAGGCATCGTGGGAACCATGCATGGTATGAGGGACATCATTAATCCTGGGCGCCCAGAAGGAGACCGCGTTATAGGCGAAGGCGACGTGTTGCTCACAACAATCGACGCTCGCCTGAAGCTTACTGCAACGGGAAATCGATCTTGGCACGGCTTAAGCCCATTCATGGTTTTTGGTGGAGGGATCGCCTTCGATCTCGCAGGTGCGTCTGCCGCCGAAGAGCTTTTAGAACCTGAAGACGTTTTCGAGTTCGGTAAGAGCTTCTTTGGAACGCTAGGATTAGGAACACGATGGTTTGTTACGGACCGTGTTGCTCTTAGAACTGATGGGGTCTTCTCACTCTGGCAGCTCGATACGCCCCCGGGCTTTGGTGGCACTTTGTATGGGTTTGAAGATGTGGCTGAGAATGAGTGGGTCCGAGCTCTATCTCTTACGGCCACTTTAATGTTTCGCTGGTGACTAGAAGTTTTGAGTCCCGCACGGCCGATTGGTTGTCCGTGCATGAGGCCACCGAGAAAATCATAGCGGGAGTCACGCCCCTCAGGGTTGAGCGTGTCCTACTGTCGGACAGCCTTGGGCGAGCCTTAGCGGAAGACCTGGTGGCTGATGCCACCCTTCCACCCTGGAATAACAGTGGCATGGATGGTTTCGCGGTTCGTGCGAAAGACATCAAAGGAGCAAGCAAGGAATCTCCAATTCGCTTAGTAGTCACGCGACATGTGAGAGCAGGTGATGCACCCGGTCCCGAAGTCGGTCAGGGCGAGGCCGTGCGGATCATGACTGGCGCACCTGTGCCATCACTAACTGACTCGGTGGTTCGTGTTGAGGATACCGATGCCGAGTCCGATTCTGGAGTTGTGCAGGTCTTTGATGATCGTGATGCAGGTGCTAACGTGCGGCCTGCCGGTCAGGATATGCGCCCAGGAGAAAGGCTGCTTGGGTTAGGTCACACGATCGCACCAGGAGCTGTGGGAGTCCTCGCTTCCGCTGGACGGGGTCGCGTCTTAGTCCACAGCCGCCCTCAGGTAGCAGTGTTAACAACAGGCAATGAGTTACGCGGTCCTGATCAGTTTGAGGACGTTAGATCTGGAGCTGGCATTCCTGACTCGAACGGACCTATGACATCGGCATTGGTTGCCGCTGCTGGAGGATCTGTGATGCAGTTGGGTCCATCAGCAGATGACGAAAGAGACCTAAGGAACTGGATCAACAAGGCCGAAGATTGTGACGCTCTAATCACGGTTGGCGGTGCGTCGATGGGAGACGCTGATCTCGTCAAGAGAGTCTTAGATCGAATGGGCTATCGATCAGGATTCTGGAGGGTGCGCATGCGGCCAGGAAGTCCTGTGGGCTTTGGGTGGCTCCCACGCGGAGATAGGCTGCAGCCAGTCTTCAGTCTTCCTGGAAATCCGACGTCAGCATTTGTGACTTTCGAATTGCTGGTCCGCCCATTCCTACTGCGGTTAGGTGGACACCGTGACACTGACCGGAGGCGAATCGTCTGCCGGACTGAAGAGGCTATACATTCCCCTGCTCAGCTGACGTACTTTCTTCGTGTGCAGCTCTCAGGAACCAGTGAAAATTCCGGAGTTCGACTAACCGGACCGCAGGGCTCTGGTCTGGTGAGTGGCTTGGGTCGGGCGGATGGTCTGGCAATCATACCAGAAGATGTATCCAGAGTTCAGGAAGGTGAGGGAGTCACCGTAATGCTGCTTGAAGGATGATCATCTGGAGGTTGGGAGTTGTGGTCCTTATAGTCCTGGGGACCATGGCCTGCGGACTGCCCCGTTGGCCAGTCAAGGGCCCACTCACCTCTGATTTTGGGCTTCGGGTATTACTCAGGAGCCCCGACATACACCGTGGTGTGGACTTTGGAGTACCAACAGGCACAGAGGTTCGAGCGATGGACGGGGCCCGGGTCCGCTTTGCCGGAGTCATGGACGGTTTTGGCAACGTAATATGGCTCGATCATGGACGATCTACCCTAACCGTATACGCCCACCTTTCCGAGATCAGAGTCCAAGAAGGTGAGAGTGTTACAGGAGGACAGGTTATTGGACTCAGCGGAGCTTCCGGAAATGTTACTGCCCCTCATCTACACTTTGAGATTTGGCGCTGGGGGCGCGAGGTTGACCCAGTCCCTCTCCTAGGTGGCAGGCCAACTATCTAAGACCGCTCTCTGAGCGCTTCGATTTCCTGCACCAGTCGCGGGATGACTTCGAATAAGTTCCCAACGATCCCATAGTTTGCGATGTCAAAGATCGGAGCATCGGCGTCATCATTAATCGCCACAATCGTCTGCGCAGTCCGCATCCCTGCAAGGTGCTGAATAGCTCCAGAAATTCCCACGGCAATGTAAAGTTTTGGGGCGATAGTCTTACCCGTCTGCCCTACCTGCTCGCTATGAGGCCTCCATCCCGCATCTACCACGGCTCTTGATGCTCCTAGGGCAGCTCCAGGACCCAACGCATCTCGAAGCTGCTCAAGCAATCTCCAGTTTGAAGGCTCCCTCATCCCCCGCCCGCCCGAAACCACCGTCGATGCGTCAGATACATCGAGTACACTCTTGGCTAAAGTCTTTCGCTCGAGTACGCGCACCGGCCATAACCCAGGGTCAATATCTGGCCTAAACATATGTACCTGAGCAGACTCCGGAGACTCACAGGCCGGGAAGAGATTCGGACGAAGAGACATAAGTGCTGGTGTCGCCTTGATCTCAAGCTCAACCAAAGCTTTACCGGCATAAACGGGACGCTCTATCACTACTTGACCATCCTCTACCCGGACACCTGTCACATCGGTGGCGAGTGGCACATCCAGAAGTGCCGCAACCCGTGGAGCCAGATCTTTACCTAGTGTTGTGGCTGCGAGCATAACTGCAGCGTAGTCGCCCTGGTTCACGCGGTCACGGATTACTCTGGCGTACCCTTCAGGGTTGTAGTCAGAAAGCTCAGCATGCTCAGCGATATCAATACGCACTACTCCAAATTGTCCGAACTCAGCCGCATTCTCAGCAGTTCCTGGACCACCCAAAACCAGCACATGGACGCTGCCGCCTATCTCAGATGCAATACTAGATGCAACAGTGACAACTTCGCTGCCGGAAGTGCTTATCCGGCAATTCCTTTGCTCTAAAAAAACCATTACATCAGCCATCAGATCACCTTGGCCTCTTCCCGGAGCACCCTAAGTAACTCGGGGACAGCATCTGGCCCCTCGCCAACGATTCGACCTGGTGGACGTGATACAGGTTTGAAAAGACCTCTTACACAGACGCGTGACTCCGTCAATGCAGCTGCTTTAACCTCCAAGGGTTTCCTCTTGGAAGCCATTATATTCTTGAGGGTGGCCAGTCGTGGCTCGTGGGGACCTTTTGCGATGGTCAGAACAGCAGGAAGATCAACTTCGACAACCTCAGTAGTGCTATCAACTTCTCGACAGCAGATAGCCCTCCCATCGAGAATTTCGAAGGATAGAACCCCGGTTACACACGGGCGTCCGATAAGCGCCGCCACCATTGGTCCAACCTGCTGTTGGTCATCATCCACAGCCTTGATTCCGAATAGGATGAGTTCTGCCTCAGCGGACTCTACCTCTTTAGCTAGAGCCTTCGCGGTTCTTAGCCCGTCCATATCAAAATCACCGGTAAGAAGCACCGCACTGTCAGCTCCCATCGCAAGCCCCTTACGCAGGGTTTCCTGAGCGGACATATCGTCCAAGGTGACCAGAGCTAACTCACCATCATCGCTTGCGTCCCTTTGCCGGAGACCAAGTTCAATAGCGTATTCGTCATAGGGACTGATGATGTATTTGACACCTTCGAAATCGATCGCTGAACCAGAAATATCTATCCGTATGCTCGTCCCTGTATCCGGCACACGCTTTAGGCACACGATGACTCTCACAAGGTGAACCTATCCACTAATGGAAAGATGGATCCGTCATAGCGTAGCACCTAGAATGCCGAAGCAAGTGGCCGCAATGGCTCCCCCCACCAATGCGTATGGCAACTGCGTGCGTACGTGATCAATGTGGTCAGTTGCTGAAGCCATTGATGACAGTATCGTCGTGTCGCTGATTGGTGAGCAGTGGTCACCAAAGATACCCCCTGCTAGCGAAGCTGCGACGAAGGGTGAAAGAGGAAGGCCGAGTGTTAGCGCTGCGGGTACCGCTATCGGAAGCATAATTCCGAATGTGCCCCAGCTGGTACCGGTTGCAAAAGCGATTCCCCCAGAAACAAGGAATACGAGTGGCAAGTATAAAAAGTTTGGCATTGTCCCCGCGGTCACTTGAGCCACGTATTCACCAGTCCCAAGGATCTCGATAACATCCCCAAGTGCTAGTGCTAGCAGGATAATCAACGCTAAAGGTACTAGGGCTCCAGCTCCCTTGAGAGCAATCTTCACTAGCTGATCAATTGTGAACGCACGCTGCCACCGAAGCATCACCCAGGAAGTTGCCAGGCCGGCTAGAACTGACCACAGCACGCTAGTTGAGCCGGATCCGTCAAGTAGAGAACCATTGCCAGTCACGTATAATGCAACCGGCATGAACAAGACCATCGTGACAATGGGCAAAATCATGTTAACCGCACGAGCCGGCACACCCTCAACGACCTCGGGAGTCAGAACTTCCTCATCGATCATGGGAGTCGCATCTGGCCACAGAACCTGACCATCTCTTGCGCGAGCTTCAGCCCTCTTCATAGGGCCTAGGTCGATGCGCCATATGATCACCGCCAGTACCATGAAGACTGCAGCGATCGCGTAGAAGTTAAATACTACTGCTTGCAGGAAAACCCGCAGTGCGTCCTCGACACCGAGGCCCTCAAGAATGCCAAGATTGTAAGCACCCCAGGCATTCATAGGGATCAGAATACAGATGGGAGAAGAAGTCGAGTCTATGATATAAGCCAGCTTCTCACGTGAGCACCTGTAACGATCAAATAGGGGTCTGGAGATCGCCCCAGCCACAAGTACAGTGATGTTTCCCTCGATGAAGATCACGATGCCTGTAAGCCATGCCAGTAGCTGTGCCCGCATAGGTGAATCCACCCACCGATTGCGCTCAAGCATAGCCACAAAGCCACGCACCCCCCCCGACATTTCAAGCGTGGCAATCAAGGCTCCAATCACGAGAGTAAACATGATCACCTTCGCATCCCCGTCATTCGCGAGAACGGCTACCGCACCTTGAATCGACGAGGAGATACCAGTTAGTGGGTTCCAACTCTCAATAATTGTCCAAGCGAACCAAGTACCACCGGCGAGCGACAGATAGACCTGCCTAGTCCAGATAGCCAACATAATGGCTATTAGCGGTGGAAAGACCGAGATCCAGGTAGGGTCGCTCATCCCTCTACAGGCTCCTTCATAGAATCCGAGCTGTCAGGTTAGCTCACCGCGTCAAGGCACGTGAGATAAGATATGTGAAGTCAGTCTCAGGTACGGCTACGCGAGCGACCACGTCGCTGGCTGCTAGTGTTCCTCCCTGCGTCGCCTGTGGCACTAGCCTTGATAGCACTGCGACGTTCGTAATCAGCTCCCCAAGCCTCAAGAAGCTGCTCCGCTCGATTAGCCGGGACTACCTGCGATACGGCTGCGGGATCATTCTGAAGAATCACAAACAATTCTGAGCCGAAACGCTCGACAAGTGTTTTAGCCGTCTTCTCACCTACACCACGGTACCGATGTGTTAGATAGCGAACGATAGCTTCTGGATCGTTAGGTAAACCCAAACCCTCCAAGAAAGCTCCACCTGAAGTCACACTCTTTACACCTATGCTCGGAAGAGATTGGTCTTCTGAAACCAGGGGCTCCTGTTCTTCACTACGACGTCGTGTCGACCCTCGGCGAGGTCCGAGACGACGACCGGGGTCCTCTTGCTCAGTCGGTAAGACATCAATGACTTTGCGGGCCTCCGTGGTCGTCTCTGCCCCATTCTGGACAGTTTCAGCGAGTTGTATCTCACCTTCAGATGAGGGTGCCGCAACCTTCTCGGCGGACTTTTCTGGCGTCTCTTCCGCAACCGTGTCCGGGAGTGATACGTCAAAGTTACCCGTTTCACTGCGCTCTATGTGAATCACCCCATGATCAGCGGCCTGAGACAGGAATCGGCTAAACTTTGGAAAGCCTAGCTCGGCCTCGTCAAAGTTGGAGTGTTGCTCAAGAATCTTACGCTTTACATCTGAATCCCTAGCCGGGTCACGACCAGCCACCTTGAGTCGCTCAAGAGTGTTGGTAAGAATGGCATAAGCATCTCGAAGCGGATCTTCGGACCCTGTCAGGGCTTCGGTCTGCCGCGAAGAAACGGGAACTTTTTCTTCACGTTCCTTGCGTCCCCCCCGTCCTCTTTCACGGTTACTTGGACTTTGATCACCCTGTGGCCTTTTTCCTCCACCGCCCTTGGTGGGTCTGATCTCATACTGTCCGTTACCCACCTTATGTAATTTTACGAGACCTCTTGAAGAGGCTTCCGCCAAGAACTTGCTGAACTTACTGAACCCGATAGAGCCCTCATCAAAACTAGGTTCGAGTTCCTGCATTACTTGCTTAAGGCGATCAGAGCGCATGACATCAGAACGGCTCACCATCTTGGCAACAGCTTCTTTGACCAAAACCCATGGGTCTCGATCCCTACTGCTTAGGTCGGTTGTCTTTGTGAGACCAGTAAGACTCGTATACGAGTAATACTCATCACAGTTCTGGACGAGGATATCAGAGCTAGACTCTTGGATGCCGACTCCAATTACATACTTCCCGTACTCCTTGAGCTTCAACACGAGACTTGAGAAATCAGAGTCTCCCGTAAGGAGTATGAAAGTTCCAATTTCGGGACGCGTGAAGACCAGCTCAAGCGCGTCGATCGCCATGCGGATGTCGGTCGCATTTTTCTTATTACTGCCATAGGCCGGAGCGAAAATCAGGTCGACCGAGGCCTCTGAGAGAGGCACAATATATTGTGGGTACCTCCGCCAGTCGGCATAAGCTCTCTGGACGCTCACCTTCACCTTAATCACATCCGATTCGAGAAGGGTCTTTAGCTCCTTAGAGAGATTGCTACGCATACCCATTGTGACATTATCGAAGTCTATGAGCAGCGCGGCATGTAAGGAGTCGGGGGCCACTAAGGGAGGTTCTCCCTGGTGAGGGGCCCGGGTGTACGGAACAGTCATTCAGTTCGTCTCGCAGATTTTATCTGTCCTGTTGCGAGACCTCCCCACCTCTTCCACGTCGATAAGATCATGGAAAGGTCGGGGAAGCCTTCGGAGCCACTCACAGTGAGTGTCGCAGCCTCCTTTTACACCGATTGTCCCTCGGGCTGAGCCAAGCGAGAGAGATCGGTCCTTCGCACCTGCCCCGTGTCCGTTCGAGGCAGTTCGTCAATGAAGCGCACGAAATCGGGAACCTTGTCGTCCGCAAGTGTCTCGCGGCACCAGTCCATGACTTCTTGGCCAGTGACAATCGCTCCCTCTATAGGGACGATGCAGGCGCATATGGCTTCGCCGAGCAGTTCATCGGGTACACCGACCACTACTACCTCCTGTACCGCCGGATGAGCCTCAATACGAGTCTCAACCTCCCGGGGGTACACATTGAAGCCTGATCTAATAATAACGTCCTTAAGTCGACCAACCAAACGAAGACAACCGTTTTCATCCAAAAAGCCCAAATCACCAGTGAGGAAATACCCATCTTCGTCAAAGGCTGCCATGGTCTCACGTGGCTGTCGGTAATACCCGAGCATAACACCAGCCCCGCTCACTGTGATTTGACCAACGCCGTCTGGAAACAACTCAGAACCGTCCAGTTCTAGGAGGCGCAAGCGTGTCTCTCCAATTGGACGGCCAGCTGACAAACACCGTTGCTCAAAAGTGTCAGCTGGGCATGAAGCGCTCACAGTCGATGCTGTTTCTGTTAAGGAGTAGGCCGTAGTCACCAGGACCCCAAGAGCCTCACTCAATTTTTCAACCAACTCAGGACGCACTGGAGCTCCAGCAATAACTGCGAGACGGAGCGAGGAGAGATCTCTATCACTTACCTCGAGTTCAGCAATTTCCTCTAGAAAAAGAGTAGGCATGCCATAGTGTACGGTCGCATCGTGCTGATCAATTCCGTTTAGCGTAGGACCTGCGCCGACTTCGCTCAGTAACACGATGGACGCCCCTGCGAGGAGACTGGAGAGTATCCCTGGGCCCAGACCCCACAAGTGGAACAGCGCGGTTACCCCAATAATGCGATCCTCTGCCGACAGCCCGATAGCATCTGCAGTGCCCGCAGCTACCGAAATGAGGTTAGTGTGGCTCAACTCCACACCCTTTGGTTTTCCCATGGTACCGGATGTGTAGACCAGGGCGAAGCAGGCATTGTCCGGGTCCACTGTAGCTACCGGGTAGTCACGGCCTACGCCAGAAGACATCAGTTCCTGGAACTGGAAAACTCCCTCATCGAACCAGAAATCCCCCTGCCCTACCGCGATGAGGTGCCGAAGCTCGGGAAGTTGTTGCGTGAACTCCTCAAACAACTCTAGGTAGTGGAGACCATCTATTTGTTCGATGGTCACGGCACACATAGCTCCTGAGTGGCGTAGCGCATACTGAAGCTCTGCACTAGTCAGTCTGGGATTCAAAGGCACTATAACCAAGCCCAGCTTAGCCGCTGCAAACATCGAAACAACGAATTCCGGACATGGAGGAAGGACCAGCGCCATCCGGTCACCCTGCTCTAGGCCTAGATTCGCAAGGCCAGCTGCGAGCGCCTCGGCTTGCAACTCAACTTGACCGAATGTTACTACATCTTGTCTATACCGTAGGTACGCCCCATTCGGGTCACTTGTAGCACGGTTGGCAAGCACCGCTGCAAGAGTCAGTCCCTCAAACCGATGGACAAAGCTCATGGAGCCCTCAGAACCGCCGCAAACACCTCTTCAAGTATTTGCTCAGGAAGCTCGTGACTCCACCCGTCTCCTGGATCTACTTGTCCAATTTTCTTGAGAAGCACAACCCTCGGCTTTCCCGCACGCGCTTTCTTGTCAGACGCTAGGAACTGGATCGACTCGGCTGGATTGAGAGTCTCGGAAGTAGGTCCCAAAAGTCGCTGAAGTGACACTTCTAAGTGTTCTCTAGTACCGGAGTCCGTCACGCCCAACCTCTCGCCGAGTTCAGCTTCAAGAACCATCCCAAGCGCGACTGCTTTACCATGACCCAACCTATAATTGGACGCTGCCTCAAGTGCATGCCCCAGGGTATGGCCGAAGTTGAGTATCTGACGATAACCGGACTCGAGTTCGTCCTCAGAGACAACAGCAGCTTTCAATTCCACCGAGCGACAGACTGCCTCTTCTGACATCTTGGTATTGGCGTCCAGAAGTGCCCCGACAGTTTCATTAAGCTGCTCGAAATACGCCTCGTCCAAGATTGCACCATGCTTGAACGCCTCCACTAAACCTTCTGCCCGTTCTCTTTTAGGAAGTGTCACTAGAGACTGAGGGTCAGCGACCACGAGAGCTGGCGGGTGGAATGCACCCACCAGGTTTTTCCCAGCTTTTGCGTCCACCCCAGTCTTACCCCCAACCGAAGCATCGATCATGGCTAGGTAGCTGGTAGGAACTTGCACAACCGGGACGCCCCGGAGGAAGGTCGCAGCCACGAACCCTGCAAGGTCCGTAGTGACCCCGCCGCCCACGGCTACAACGCAAGAGTCTCGACCGAAACCAGCCTCCAAAAGATCATCGGTTAGGATCGACCAAGTCTTGCGAGTCTTAAATGCTTCCCCCGCGGGGAAAGTAAATAGAAGCGTTTCTAATCCAATAGCGCGAGTGGCTTCCAGTAGCTCCTCACCGTATAGAGGCGCCACGTTACTATCAGAGATTATCGCAAACCGATCTGCATCCACATGTTCTGTCAAAAGCTTAGGAAGCCCCTGGAGTAAACCAGTACCTATCAGAACTGGGTACCTACCATTCCTCGTGCGGACGGTTACTTCAGTCATGGGTCCTCGTAACGCGGGCCGTAGCTCTTACACCACCCACCGGCCCGACTCGAAGCTCTGTTGCCGGCCACCCTGCCACGTCCAGCCGTTCAAGTTCTCCCAGCTTAGGTAGGTTTACCAGCGCTGGCTCCATAGCATTTGCAAACTGATTACGTGATGCTGCGTCTTTCCAGAGAGCAAACCAGACAAGCCCTCTTTCATTATCAGCATTCTCAATGAGGACGTAACGGTCGCCTTCCCAACCTTCCGTAAGTAATCCGGTTCCAGTACCAAGGTGCTCGTCAACCATTACGCCCACTACAAGCTGGCCCAAAACATCTTCTTGAACCACTCGGGCACCGTGCACCTCTAGTTCAATCTCAATGGGCTCCTCAGCCATGCTTCTGGATAGCACCTGTTCAGTAGAAATAGGGAGCCGCTCCCCGAAGGGTGCCACACGCCCTACCTGTGACCAGAGAGACTGGACAAAGCTCACGCCTTCAAGATAGGGGAACAGCAGTGACTCTCGAATCACCCGTGGTGAATTGGCGAGGACTGGGAACTGCGAGCGAGTCTCCTCCAGCAATTGGCGTATCTGTGAGGAGAACTCAGAAGTCTGGCCCAAATCAACCGCCACTCCAGTTGCCCGTTCAGTCATGAATTCAAGCATCACCAGCGTTGCCTGTCCCTCGATCACAGACTGTGCCGCAATTATCTGATCATTCCCCAACTTTCGGTCGGTGATAGAATCAAGATCAATGTGTTGATCTTGGATTGCGTGAACCAACTCGTGCACAAGAAGCCCTTCGAGTAGCTCCTCGGGCTGATCATCCATCACGAAGAGTGCGGTAGAGTCGGGCTCATAGAACCCAGCTATTTGCTCTGTGTACAGCGACATTAGTACAGCTCTAAGATCTAAGTCGACTGGTACTAGCCCCAGAAGCGAATAAGCATCAACCCGTGACTTAGCTTCGTCCTCCGGAAGCTCCTCATCAAGCTTGATCTTTAAGTAGTCGACTAACTGATCCCTGCTTTTTCTCTCGAGTCGTACGGGGCCTCTAAGCTCAAGTCCAGAATATTCCGCTAGGTCTGGTAGCAGTGCCGACGCAAGCTCAACTAGCCTAGGGTCAGACGAGATCACCAGATCGTCAGCTACCTCTCGGGCATTGGGCCCACAGGCAGTCAGCACGATCAGGAATGTAAACGCGTCCAGACCTCTTCGAATCTCCACTAATCGAGCGATGGAACCCTGCCGTAGCGGTCGCGAAAACGGACTACGTCGTCTAGATGCGATGTCGATGCCTCTAGGACATCGACATCAGTGACCGCTTGCATGAAGTGCACAGTCTTAGGCCGGATCCTATAAGAGTCGCCTTCCTCAAAAGGCACGGGTTCTAGATCGTCGGGCGAAAGACCGACCTGCAAGATAAGCTGGCCACTTAACAGGTGCAGAGTTTCATCCTTCTGTTCATGCATCTGAACTGATAGCGCCTCACCAGCATTCACGTGCAATATCTTGGCAACATAGAGTTCCGTTTCGGCCCAGATCAGCTCATATCCCCAGGGTTTTTCAACCCTCCTAGGTCGAATTGTCATGCCGGAGCTTCGCCAGGCAGCCCACCTCGGTCAAGAATGTCTTGAGTACCTGGGAGCAATTAGGCTAGCTTGATCGGGCGGCGATCTATGGCACCCCGCTTGCATCAGCTCGCATTAAGTGTTCTAACACGGATCCGTAGCCGATGTATAAAAAGACACCAGAGAGCAGCGACTACCGACAAGAAGACCGAGTCGAAGGCACATCCGCTAGGTATTCGCGATCCCAGAAATATCTCCTATGTGCGACGTTCTTGCTCGCACTACTACTTGGTGGAGCTTGGGGGACTTGGCAAAATCTCTGTAATGGGGATACCTGCCCATCTGTCGCACAGGTCCGGACCTTTGAGCACGAACAGACAAGTAAGGTTTTCGCTCATGATGGCCAGCAGATCACAGAGTTTGGCTTCGAGCGGAGGATTCCGGTCTCGATTCTTACCGTACCCGAGTATGTGAAGGAAGCCGTAGTCGCAATTGAAGACAAAAGGTTCTACGAACACAGCGGATTCGATCCCTTAGGCATAGCGAGAGCAATTTACGGGGTAGTCACGTTTCAAAGTGGCACGCTGGGTGGCGGCAGTACGATCACGCAACAACTGGCCCGCAACATGTTTGATCAGATCGGCTTCGAGCGTCGAATCATCCACAAACTAATCGTGCGCAAGCTTAAGGAAGTTCAGGTCGCCCTCGAACTGGAGAGATCCTACACGAAAGATCAGATCCTCGAGCGGTATTTGAATGAGATCTATATGGGTGGTGGTTACGGGTTCCAATTCGCTTCACAAAGATACTTTGGCAAGAATGTGATTGACCTAAATATCACTGAAGCAGCCCTACTAGCCGCCATACTCAATCGACCCGGGCGTTATGACCCTTTCCGTTACCCGGAACGCGCAAAGGAACGCAGGGACTTAGTCCTGCATGTTATGGGAGATCAGGGCTATTTGGCCCAAGAAGAAGTTGAACATTGGGTAGACTCCCCCCTGCCAGAACGAGAACCTCTCCGGGAAATACCAACTACGGCGCCCTATTTCGAGGAGTGGGTGCGGCAGATTCTAGACGACAGATTCGGAGCTGAACTGTACTCCGGAGGATACCAAGTATACACAACTTTAGATATCGAAATGCAGCACGCAGCAGAAGCGGCCATGAAACTAGGCTGGGCGGCGGTCGAGGCAGATTCTGTGAACTTTTTCCATCCGCGTTACGAAGATTTTGATACCGTAAGTGCTTTTCCAGGTCAAACTCCGTACCTCCAAGGTGCATTTATTGCTCTAGACCCAGTTACCGGCCACGTCAAAGCACTAATCGGTGGACGTAACTACGCTCAATCAAAGTTTGACAGGGCACGACAGGCTCGAAGACAAGCAGGTTCTTCATTCAAGCCATTCGTTTATACCGCCGCAATTTCTTCAGGAATTCCAGCGTCGAGGGTCTTGGTAGACGGGCCGGTCGTACTTCCACAACTGACAGGTCATGATTGGCGCCCAGCAAACTTCGGTGAGGAATTCCAGGGGCCCATGACACTCCGGGAGGGGCTTTATAGATCGATCAATATGATCGCTATTAAGCTAGGCTGGGAAGAAGTTGGAATTGAGACAGTGGCTCAAACAGCTCGGCGGATGGGAATTCAGACCGAAATTGAGCGCTTCCCTTCAACAACCATCGGTGCTGCCGAGGTAATCCCACTTGAAATTGCAGAGGCTTACTCAGCATTCCCCAATATGGGAACTAAAGTCCGCCCATTCCCAATCCTACGCGTTGAAGATGCCGCTGGGAACTCACTATGGGAGCCTCAGCCGGAGCGTACTCAGGTCCTTGATAGTCTAGCCGCGCGCATCATGGTTTCGATGCTGGAGGATGTTGTAATCCGGGGGACTGGATACACAGCTATCCGAATCCGAGCAGGACTCCCCTTTACCATTCCGGCTGCTGGTAAAACCGGCACTACGAATGACGGTACTGATGTCTGGTTCAACGGCTTCACCCCCACTCTCCAAGCAACTGCATGGTTTGGAATGGACTCACCAACCCCAATCTACGACCTGGATCTGGCCCGACTTCAGGCGACTGGAGCGGCAATCCCCGCACCAGTTTGGGGCGAATTTATGAGACGAGTATACGCTGGAGTATCGGCTGATGAAGAGGAAGGCCTCGAGGAGACGCCTCCAATTCTGCCGACTCCTGAGCACTGGGGTTCCTATCCTGGCCTAAATGCAGTGCTTGTTGATCGGAGGACGGGAAACCTTGCATCACGCTGGTGTCCGGAAGAGGACCAGTACCTTGAATACTACGTTCCAGGCACGGAACCAACAGAACTCTGTGACCGCTCCAATCGTCGTTTCAGAATTCCGCAATTGAGGTAGTTACAGTTATCTTCAGCGATTCATCACTATTAACAATCGTTGAAATTCCCCATCCCCTGCGGTGCTAGAAGGCTCTGCCCTTTTGTACTTATATTAGCAGGCCCATCCCCTGGGATATCGGGCAGGAGGACGATGAATACGAAGGCTGAAGTTCCGCGGGAGATCGCGGTTCCGGTCTCTGTTTTCAGAGTTCTCATGGCTGAACTGGAGAAGACGGCTGGCACGCTTCCAACCGTCCATGCTCTTCATCAAGCTGGCTACCAGGCTGGTGCGACAGCAGCTCCAGGTCTAGTGATAAAAGACGAGAAGGATGAGACAATGATGGAGATGGAGGAAAGTGCTTTCTGGAATAAGCTCACAGAGTTCTTTCAAGAGCGCGGTTGGGGTACCCTTATACATCGCTCTCCTAGCTCAGCAGTGGGTATACTGTGCAGCTCTAATTGGGCTGAGGCCTCAATTGATTCAAATGACCCAACCGCAAGCTGTTTTTTCAGTACCGGCTTTTTCTCTGGACTTTTGTCTGAGCTTGCGGGCAGTCCTATTGCGGTGCTTGAGATAGAGTGCCGCACGCGGGGAGAGGACGCTTGTGAGTTCGCTTTTGGGTCGGAAGGCGCCATCCATAGGCTCTATCGCCGTCTGCTCGAAGGAGTCGATTTGGATGGTGCACTCACTGCACTCTGACCTCAGATCCACTGATGCGTGCCCTAGGTATCGACTTCGGCCTTAAGAGGGTCGGCCTCGCTGTGAGTGACCCTACTGGCACAGTAGCTACCCCTCTGGAAACCATTAGACGCCGTGCGGGCAAGCGCCCTCCAATAGCAAAGCTAGAACGTATCAGTCGTGAGCTGGGGGTGGACCACCTAGTCGTAGGCCTACCACTAAATCTCAAGGGCCGCGAAACCGATTGGTGCACTTCGGTCCGCAGAGTTGGCGAGAACCTCGCCAACCGTCTAGGAGTCCCTGTCTATTTTGTAGATGAGCGCCTGACATCCGTGCGTGCAGAACGCACGATCAGGTCGATTGGCCTCAAGAAACAAGATCGAGAACAAAAAGAGCGTATCGATGCTGCGGCAGCTCAGCTGATCCTTCAAGCTTGGCTCGATGAGCCGAAGGTCGCTCGGTGAGTCAAAAACAGCAGTGGACTACAGTCGCTACTTTGATCGCGGTTCCGGTCGTCTTCTGGCTACTAACAAGACCAGTCGACAATGTCCTCCAATATGAACAACCCTCAGTGCAAATTACTGTGGCGGATGGAGCCACACTATCAGAAGTGGCTGACTCACTCTTCGCTCGCAGAGTGATAAATAGCCGTTTCTTCTTTGAGGTTTATGTGCGGGCTCAGCGCGAGGATAGGAGAATCAAAGCTGGCCGCTATCAAATGAATGTGGGAAGATCATGGGCCTCCACCATACGGCAGCTTACTCGTGGTGAGGTAATGACAGAAATAGTCACGATTCCCGAAGGATTTCGTCTCAGCCAGATAGCTCCCCGTATTGCTCGACTGAGTCGAGAATCGATAGCCGACGTTACTTCTCTTCTCGCCTCACCCGGCCTGGGGGAACAACTGGGTGTCCCCGGACCAGGTGCAGAAGGATATCTCTTTCCCGACACCTATCGCTTTGCCGAGGGCGTGCCGGTTGTCCGAATTCTTAGCGCTATGGTTGAGCGATATCATGCTACGTGGACACCCGAACGACGAACGCGACTTTCGGATCTGGGCATGACAGAGCGAGAACTCGTCACTCTGGCCTCGATCATTCAAGCTGAAGCTCGGCTAGAGCAGGAAATGCCTCATATTTCAGGCGTATTCCATAATCGACTGGAACGCGGATGGTTACTGCAAGCTGACCCCACTGTAACGTATGCACTTGGCGGCCACCGGGAACGACTACTCTTCGCAGCGATAGATTCTGTAGCGGATAGCCCATACAACACTTACAGGCGGCGCGGTTTACCCCCCGGTCCGATCGGTGCCCCCGGAGAAGCCGCAATCGATGCAGCACTAAATCCGGTCAGGGAGTACATGTACTTTGTTGCTCGTCCTGACGGGTCCCACATTTTCACGCGGTCGCTCGCTGAGCACAATCAAGCTCAGAGGGAAGCAGCGAGAGGACGGTAGATCAAGATATTGTCTGGTAATCTCCAGCACCGTCTTCGCCTAATCGTTATCACCGACCAGGAGCTTGCCCGGCCACGGTCAATTTTAGAAATCGTGGGAGACGCACTAGAAGCTGGAGCTCACGCAGTTCAGCTTCGCGATAAGACTGCTTCGGCCAGAGATCTCCAAGATGTAGGCTCCAAACTGTTGCTGCTGACTAGGGCTGCCGGCGCCCTACTGTTTATCAATGACCGCCTCGATGTGGCATTAGCCATCGGTGCTGATGGAGTGCACTTGGGCCCGGAAGACATCCCGGTTTCAGAGGCCAGGAAAGCCGTTCCAAATAGCTTTCTGATCGGGACATCAACGGACAACCCTCAAGAGGCTGCTCAATTCCAGCGTGACGGAGCAGATTACATCGGTTGTGGTACCGTATATCCAACAAAGACCAAGTCCGATGCGGGACAAATCATTGGCCTGTCCGGGCTAGACCACGTAGCTCGATCTGTAGATGTGCCCGTGATCGGAATCGGAGGAATTAATGTCGAGCGGTCAGCAGAGGTCTCAACCACTTGTGCAAGTGGCATAGCGGTGATCAGCACGGTGATGCAAGCTTCCAACATTAGTGAAACTATCTCCAGCCTTCTCGCACCCTGGGCGGAAAGCGACTGCGGCTAAATGCCTCCAAGTGTGAGTAGGTCTTGTACCTCTTCACCTGATACATAAAAGTCTCCTAAAGAAGTCCCTTGGTCTGGGTTATGCCAATCCGAGCCACCACTCATCACCAATCCAGCCGACCGACAAATCTCCTCATAACGGGGAATGTGAGCCTGCCAATGCCGAGGACGGTACACTTCCAGGCCCCGAAGGCCTGCCTCCAACAAGTCAGGCAGAAGGGTGTCAATTAGGTCGGTCGGAGGGTGGGCCCAGATCGGTACACCGCCACTCACCAAAACCAAGTCAACCGCATCCATGGGAGAGAGAAGCTGAGTGGGAACGAACCCCGGCCCATTATCCCCAATCAGTGTATTAAATGCCTCAGTAACAGATGACACATATCCAGCCTTTACAAGAGCCTTAGCCAGGTGCGGCCGCCCAAGCATGACCCGGTCAGGTCCCGCCTGCTCTTCCACCGCTGCAAAGCTTACGTTGACCCCTTGTTCTAGTAGTAGGTCCAGTATTTCACGCATACGTTCCTCGCGCCTGTTAACGGCCCGTCCTGAATGGGCAATGAGGGCCGGAGCCTCCGGATCGATAAAGTAACCCAGGACATGCACCGAACGACGCGCGTGCGAAGAACTAACTTCTACTGCGGGTATGACCTGGACGTTCAGCTCTCGGCTGGCACTCGCCGCTGCTCCAAAACCTGCGCTTGTATCGTGGTCGGTAAGAGCCAGGACATCTAATCCTCCTTCTGCCGCCCCACGCACAACGGCCTCGGGCGACCAGGAGCCGTCCGAGGCTGTGCTATGTACGTGCAGATCTAAGCGCAAGAGCGCTCCTAGGTTTCAGCATCCTCTGCCAAACATCGCATTCGTTGCCGCTGCTTAGGCTGGCCTATCGTCCGCGTATTCCGTCAGCAGCGTGACTTGGTCCCGTTCCACCTTAAGTACCCCTCCGTCAACGTGGAAAGAGTCACTCCCACCGCCGGGCCTATCAATGCTCAGCTCACCCGACCCTACCAAGGTAAGCATCGGTGCGTGACGAGGAAGAACGCCAACTTTTCCGTCCCATGCCGGGGCCACAAGCGAAGCCGCCTTACCCTCAAAAACAATGCGGTCAGGTGAAACAACACGGACGCTTAATGGCCCGGCCATCCTAACCCTCCCCCTCGAGTTTCTCGGCTGCGGCAATCACATCCTCGATGTCACCCTGGAACATGAAAGCCTGCTCCGGAAGATGATCAAATTCGCCACTCACAACCCGTTCAAAAGACTCTACAGTGCTTTCTAATTTCACGTACTTCCCTGGATAACCCGTGAATGTCTCAGCAACAAAGAACGGTTGTGAGAGAAATTTAGCGATCCGACGGGCTCGGCTAACGATGACTTTGTCTTCCTCCGATAGCTCGTCCATCCCAAGAATCGCTATGATGTCTTGCAGATCCTTATAGCGCTGGAGGATTGCCTGAACATCGGTCGCAACCTTGTAGTGTCGATCACCGACGAACTGCGGATCCATAATCCTAGATGATGAATCAAGTGGGTCTACTGCTGGGTAGATACCTTGCTCAGAAATTCCGCGGGATAGCACAGTCTGCGCGTCCAGATGTGTGAATGCTGTTGCTGGGGCCGGGTCAGTTAAATCATCCGCAGGCACATAGATCGCCTGAACCGATGTGATTGAGCCTTGACCAGTTGAGGTTATCCGCTCCTGCAGCTCTCCCATCTCGGTGCCCAACGTCGGCTGATAGCCAGCCGCAGAAGGCATCCGCCCCAGTAAGGCTGACACCTCTGAACCCGCCTGCGTGAACCGGAAGATATTGTCTATAAAGAGCAGTACGTCTTGACCTTCCACGTCCCGGAAATATTCCGCAATGGTTAGACCTGACAGTCCCACCCGTAGCCGCGCTCCTGGAGGCTCGTTCATCTGACCGTATACCAGCGCCGTCGAACCAAGTACGCCAGCTTCCTTAAACTCAAGCCAAAGATCGTTACCCTCTCTAGTCCGCTCGCCAACACCACAGAACACGGACTTACCGCCGTGCTCCATCGCAATATTATTTATGAGCTCCTGGATGATCACGGTTTTGCCGACACCCGCACCACCGAAAAGGCCCGTCTTGCCTCCTTTCACATAAGGAGCCAGTAGATCCACGACTTTGATGCCCGTCTCAAAAATCTCAGTCTTTGGTTCGAGTTGGTCGAAACGCGGAGCAAGTCGATGGATGGGCCAGCGCTCTAACTCACCCCCATCCCCTCCGACTGGCCCCATCTCGTCTACCGGCTCTCCAAGCACGTTGAGAATCCGACCAAGTGGAGGCTCCCCAACAGGCACTGTGATAGAAGAACCCGTATCAATCATGTTCATGCCGCGGGTTACCCCATCCGTAGATGTCATTGAGACGGCACGTACCTGCCCCCGTCCGATGTGCTGCTGAACCTCAGCAATGAGCGTGATCTCCTGACCAGCTTCATTCGTCGCCTCTAGCTTCAGCGCGTTGTATATTTCCGGTAGAGCCTCGTCTGTAAATTCGACGTCTAACACCGGGCCGATTACCTGCACGATGGTTCCTGTGTTCTCAGCCATGATTCTCTTAGTCCCTACTCCAGGGCTGCGGAGCCGCCGACGATCTCGGCGATCTCCTGCGTGATCTGAGCCTGTCGTGCCCGGTTGTACGTGCGCGTCAGGTGATTAAGTACATCTCCCGCGTTATCCGTAGCATTCTTCATCGCTGTCCGACGCGCACCCTGTTCTGCAGCAGCGTTTTCGACGAGCGCGGTATACACTGCGTTCCGAACATACGCTGGCAGAATCTTCTCTAAGATCCCATCCGCGCTCGGTGAAAGGATGTAAGCGTCTACTGAACTCGCTCCTTCGTCGCCTTCGATTGGAAGCAACTCTCTTGTCCTCGGAGGTGTAGACATTGCGGACCTGAACTCCGAGCTCACCAGATAAACAGCATCGACTTCACCTCTCTCAAATCGATCACGAATTGGGCCGGTGAGTGACTCCGCTGCTTCGACTGTAGGGGTGTCAGACATATCCGTCCTTTGGGTGAGCATCTCCTCACCCCGGAAACGGAAGTAGGCCACGCCTTTTTTCCCCGCAATGTGCAATTCAGTCTCTATACCGTCAGCACGAAGCTTATCAATCAAGTCCCGCGCCTGCCGGATTAGGTTCGAGTTGAAAGCGCCACAAAGGCCACGATTTGCAGTCAACAATAGTACCGCTGCTCTCTTTGTCTCCTCAGGTCGCCTGAGAATCGGATACCTGTCCGCGAGACCAGGTGAATAAAGACCACGGACGATGTCCTGCAGACCGCTCGCATAAGGTCTCGCGGCGTGCACTCTATCCGTTGCCCGCTTCATCTTGGAAGTGGCAACCAGCTCCATGGTACGCGTAATCTGTCGGGTATTTTCAACCGACTTGATCCGACGCTTGACATCTCTTTCTCCCGCCACCTCATCTCTCCCGGTTGTTAGCCCGGCACACTAGCCGCTGGCTCATGCTCAGCAGCAAAAGCTTCATTGTAAGCCTCAATTCCTGAAACAAGTTCAGCAGCGAGCTCGTCTGTGAGCACTCCAGACTCTCGAAGCTGATCAAGGACATGCTGGTGCTTAGCACTCATCACTTCATGAAAACCTCTCTCCCATTGACGAACCTGCTCGACATCAACCGCATCCAAGTAACCGTTCGTCACTGCGTAGATGACCGCAATCTGGTTCTCTACAGCCATTGGCTCATATTGAGGTTGCTTGAGCAACTCAACCGTACGGGCACCACGAGCAAGCTGGCGCTGAGACGCGGGATCCAGGTCTGAGCCAAATTGTGCAAAAGCTTCCAACTCACGGAAATTTGCCAGATCCAGTCGGAGGCTTCCAGCTACTGACTTCATGGCCTTTACTTGGGCAGCACCCCCTACACGAGAAACAGAAATACCCACATTCACCGCAGGTCTCACGCCCGAGTAGAATAGATCTGCGATAAGGAAGATTTGCCCATCGGTGATTGAGATGACATTCGTCGGTATATACGCTGAAACGTCGCCACCCTGAGTCTCTACAATCGGCAACGCGGTCAAAGAGCCTCCACCCTCTGCGTCGGACAGCTTAGCAGATCTCTCAAGCAAGCGTGAGTGCAGGTAGAATACGTCTCCTGGATAGGCCTCACGTCCAGGAGGTCGGCGCAACACCAAAGAGAGTTGGCGGTACGCCTGAGCCTGTTTGGATAGGTCATCGTAGACCACTAGTGTGTGCTTACCTTGCCACATGAAGTGCTCAGCCAAGGCCGTCGCAGCATACGGTGCAATGTACTGCATCGGAGCAGGATCGGACGCATTTGCAGTGACAATGATCGTGTACTCCATCGCGCCATGCTCTCGCAGTGTTTCTACGACATTGCGCACCTTACCTGCCCTCTGACCGATCGCGCAGTAAACACAGATCACTCCAGCATCTTTCTGGTTGATGATCGTGTCCACTGCGACCGCCGTCTTACCTGTCCCACGGTCCCCGATAATCAGTTCGCGTTGGCCACGTCCTATCGGAATCATGGAATCAATAGCCTTGAGACCGGTCTGAAGCGGTTCTCCCACAGGCTGCCGCTTCACGATACCCGGTGCTACGATGTCAATCTGGCGGCTTCCTTCAATCCCTTCGATAGGACCACCACCGTCCTGTGGGTTGCCGAGAGGGTCGACTACCCGGCCTAAGTATCCCGCTCCGACTTCGATGTCGAGCACTCGCCCCGTGCGACGAACCGCATCGCCAGCATGAAGGCCGGTCCATTCACCCATCACCACTGCACCGATATTGTCCTCTTCGAGATTGAGCGCGAGCGCAGTCACTGTCTCTCCGGTCTCTGCCTCAGTGATCTCAAGCATCTCCGAAGCCATAGCTTTCGTGAGCCCATAAATCCGAGCGATCCCGTCCCTGACCTCAAGGACTTCACCAATCTCTTCTGCTTGCAAATCCTCTTCGTACCGCTCGATCTCAGTTAGAAGAACATCTTTGATCTCACCGGCTCGAAGCTGGGAATCATTAGCCATCGCTATTAAGTCCTAGTGTTTTCGGTTTACTTGGCCGCGTCACCGAGTACCTCGGTCGGCAAGTCGGCGCGCAATAATTGCCTGCGCATTCCATCCAAACGCCTGCGAATCGATCCGTCATATATCGTGTTACTCGTCCGAACGACTAATCCTCCGATGATGTCGGGCTTCACGCGAAAATGTGGAATTGCGGTCTTCCCGAGCGTGTCCGAAAGACGATCAGCGATCACCTGCTCCGTAGCCTTATCGACACTCCGCGCCAGGGTTACGGATACATGCTCGCGATTCAAGCGCTCATCGACGAGCGCGTTATACTGCTCTGAAATCTCTCGTAAGAGTCGCTGGCGCCTCTTATCAACGGTGACAAGCACAAAGTTCAGCACGTGCCGGGGAAGCACCGTCCCGAAAACTTTCTGCACCACCGCTTTGCGATCAATATCATCGATTCGAGGCGTCTCAATAAACCCGAGGAACCTTGCGTCCTCATCCAGAAGCCTCGCGACAGTGGCTAGAGCAGCACCATACTCCTCAATGGACTCCTCCCTTAGCGCCAGCTCGAAGAGTGTCTCTGCATAATTCTTAGAGATCGTCTCGTCTCTCACTAACGCCCTCCTCGACCACTACCCAAATCGCTGAGATAGCGCTCGACTAATGCACGATCTTTTTCCTGGTCAAGGTTTTCCTCCATCAGGCGTGAGGCCGCGGCCAGCGCTAGATGGACAGATTCCTTTCGCAGGATCTCGACTGCAGTATTCTTCTCTTTTTCGATCTCAGAACGAGCCCGTTCCAGAATTGCATGAGCGTCAGATCGTGCTTTCTCTTCGATCTCCTGCCGCACCTGGTCTCCGGCTGTGCGAGCCTCGGCGATCAACTCACTCGACTGACGCCGCGCATCTGCGAGTTGCTCCCGGTGCTCTTCGAGTAGCCTAGCCGCTTCCGAATTCTTTTCTGAAGCCTCTTCAAGAGCAGATTTGATGCCCTCTTCACGAGCTTCGACCGCGCTAAGGATTGGGCCCCAAGCATACTTGCCGAGAATAAATAAGAGACCCAGGAACACTACAAGCGTCCACGCGCTCAATCCGAGATTGATGTCGAAAAGGGCCGCACCACCGCTCTCTGACCCTCCCTGCCCCAAAATGCTCTGGGCATTGAGCGCCTCAAACATAAGTGACACTAGCACAACGCAACTGATTCTCATCATCTCACTACTCCACAATCACAGTCCGTATCTGCCCGACAGTCGTGGTTGCCTGAGGGCCTCCCACGGGATCCGGCTACTAGACGAATTTGAAGAGAATCGCGATGACGAGCCCGAAGAGCGCTACACCTTCTACGAGCGCAGCCATGATGAGCGAATTAGTAAAGATCGTACCAGCAGCCTCGGGCTGACGCGCAATACCCTGCGCCATGCCGTTGCCGATTTGGCCGATACCAACCCCAGCACCGACTACGGCTAACCCCGCTCCGATACCGGCTCCCAGGAGGCTTCCCCACTCCTTAGCTGCCTCCGGCGTCATCGCCGCTTCCTGAAATACCGCAAGCATTCCATACAGCATGTCAATTGTTCCTTGAGAGGTGGTCTTTGTCGAACATCAAGAACTGATAGTAATCAGTGAGCATGGCGGATCAGACCAATGAAAACCGCAGACAGCATAGCAAATATGTAGGCCTGCAAGAACGCCACGAAAAGCTCAAGGACCATGATCGCTGTGACGAACCCGATCGAGGCCCCAGTGATAAGAAATTTTCCAAGAGTAAGATGCGCGAACATGAAGATCATGCCGAGCAAAGAAAGGACGAGTGTGTGCCCTGCTGTCATATTAGCGAAGAGTCGAATCATAAGCGCGAAGGGCTTAGTCAGCTTACCTATGAACTCAACGGGGGTCATGATCAATAGCATCAGGGCTTTGCCAATACCGCCCAAGCCTGGGGGTGCGTAAAAGATTGTGCCCATGTAACCCTTCAGGCCGAGTTCCCTCATGCCGGTAATCTCGGTTACCACAAAAGTTGCAAGCGCCAAAGCCCCTGTGACCGCAAGATTGCCAGTCGGGGTGGCCCCAAATGGAACGAGGCCGAGCAAATTCATCGTGAGAATGAGGAAAAAGAGTGTCAGTATGAAACCAGTGTAGGGGTCGGCCCCGTGACCGATGTTCTTTCGAACAACTTCATTACGGAAAAACAAGACTATCGCTTCCATGGCATTAGCAAACCCATGGGGTGCCCTATCAGTGTACTTATTTTGCATCGCCCGACCGACTAACCCAAAAATGACCGTTAATAGGACTCCTGCCAGCACAAGGAAAATGACGTGCTTCGTTGGAGATAGGTCAATTGTTAGCGCCCCTATGTGAAGAGGCTCCCACTCGGGAAGATGTATAACCCAACCCCGACCAAGAAACTCGAACTCAAGCTCGTGCCCGTCGAGGAGGTGGTGAAAGATCATCCCGGAAAGGTCCGGAGCAGCTTCAGCGTGGCCTGCCTGTGCAGTTCCTCTCCCACCCTGAAAGGCCATCAGCATCCCGATCACATTCATTCTGCGGCTTCAGCCAGTCCCGTTCCGCTCAGGCCTAAAATATACCGGCTCGAGCAGAAGGAGTCCGAAAAAGAAAGTTGCCAGTGCGAGAAGCATGGACACTCCTCCCGCCATACCAGACCGGAAAGCCACTAATGCAACTATGCCAATGACACCGATACGGACTACCGTACTGCCAACCCACGCAATAATAAAACGCTTGAGTTCGTGTCGGTAACGCTGCAGTAGGGCAAAAGAAATAACCTGCACCGGGAGGGCGACCAGTGCCGCGATCAGCACGCCGCGCCAACTCTCTGAATTAAGAAAAGGCCATGTCAGCAGTACAACGACCCCCACGACTGCTGTTCCAACCTTAGCATACCTGAACGAGCTTTTCATTTGGGCCCGTGTCCACCCTCACGAGGTTCGATCACGATGTGGTAGTAAAGGCTATAAAAGCCTGCCCCAGCGCCAACAAACACACCTAAGATCATCAGGATAGGCGTAGTACCTAACTTAGAGTCTAGCCACGCGCCTACACCCAAGAAGAGCAGCACCGACAGCGCCCAGGTCATTCCAAGACCCATGTACTGCCCGGTCGCACGAAACATCTTGTGCGGGTCCGAACCTTTTCCGTCACCGGCCAAGGTAGCACTCCTCGGGCATTAGCAAATCCCTGACCCAGTCGGACCAAAAACCCGCATACCCGGCATAAGTTAGCGCTTGTGAAAAAAAGAGCAAGCACCCTTTTGATGAGTGTTTTAGGTCACCCTGCCGCTTGACGGCTGGTAAGAAACGACTCAATCTTCGCGGCGAACTCACCGGGAAAAACATGAATACCACCCAAGAAGTGACGCTTGCTGACCCTGACGTCCAGCTACTAGAGCGTGCTGCCGACCTAGCGGGTTCAATGCGCACCCAAATTGAGCAAAGGGTTGTGGGTCAGCACGCTGTTATCGATGAACTTATAACGGCGCTTCTTGCTAACGGGCATGCCCTTTTGGTAGGTGTCCCGGGCCTAGCAAAGACTCTTCTGGTTCAAACGCTCGCCGAAGCCCTGGACCTAGAATTTAGTAGAATCCAGTTCACGCCAGACCTAATGCCGACTGACATTACCGGCACAGAAGTCATTGAAGAAGACCGGACGACAGGTGGACGCGTTTTCCGCTTCGTGAAAGGTCCGATCTTTGCTAATATCGTGCTCGCGGATGAGATCAATCGCACCCCCCCCAAGACGCAAGCAGCACTATTAGAAGCAATGCAAGAACGTGCTGTCACCGCTGCTGGTGAAAACTACAAGCTTCCACCACCATTCTTTGTGTTAGCAACTCAGAACCCCATCGAGCAAGAAGGAACTTACCCTCTCCCCGAGGCACAGCTCGATCGATTTATGTTGGAACTGCCGATTTACTACCCCTCTAAGGATGAAGAGGAAGAAATCGCTATGCGTACGACAGGTGAGGAAAACCCCGTCGTGGAGGCGGTTGTGACGGCCGATGAGCTGATCAAGCTTCAGCAGCTGGTCCGCCGAATTCCCGCACCACCTTCGTTGGTTTCCTTCGCAGTTCAACTTGCTCGGTCCACAAGGCCCGGAGAGGATGCTTCCGCAGTAGCCGATCGCTATGTATCGTGGGGTGCGGGCCCCCGTGCCTCGCAATTCTTAGTTCTAGGAGCTAAGGCGCGGGCGGCGTATCGTGGTGCAGTGATTCCATCCTATGATGACGTGAGAGCAGTTGCCCCTGCGGTCCTCGCACACCGTCTCGTGCTAAACTTCGAAGCGGAAGCGGATGGGCGAACGACGCGGGATGTGATCAGTGAACTCCTCGAGGAGAGCGAGGGTTGGACGTAGACAATAGCTCAGGAGCAGGCGAACACCCTCCCAGTAGTTGCTACAGGGACTGCGATTTCTGATGACAGGCATCGTCGGAGGTCTTATAGCGCTACTTCTGGTAAGTTCGGCAATTCTCACCGCGGCTCTGGAAGCAGCTTCGCTTATCGGAGTATCCAGGCTAAGAACACTCTCTGATGAAGGGTTTAGAGGGGCTGAAGCCCTAGCCACGGTTCACGAAAAAGAGGAAGCCTTGAGTGGCCGTGTGAGGTTAATCACAGGAGTTTTCAATCTCACAGCACTGGGCGCAGCGGCAGTGGTCGCAGTCAACATCTGGGGAACGGTAGGCGCCGTGCTTGGTGTTGTCGGAGTTGGGATTCTTACCGTGACTATTGTAACTGACGTGATCCCACACGCAGTAGCTGCTAGAAGCCCAGTGCGTATCGCTCTCTCTTCTGCACAGACACTGCTCCGGGTAGCACGTTGGACACAGCCACTTACTGCACCAGTTAAGCATTTGGAGGATCGACTCACCGGGGGCAATGGCGATGAACGGGCAAGCGAACACCGAGAATTACTAGAGATCCAGGAGCTGGGTGAAGAAGAAGGTGTCTTGGAAGCAGCAGAGAACCGTCTGGTTGAGCGAGCGTTTCGGCTCGATGAACTCACGGCCTGGGACGTCATGGTACCTCGTGTAGATATCTTTGCATGGAAAGAAGAGCTTACGCTTGCCGACATCGTCGACGAACTTCCCGAGGTCCCCTACAGCCGAGTACCTGTGTTCAAGGGCTCAGTGGACGAAGTCACTGGAATTCTCTACATCAGAGAGATATACGAACGAGTCACCAAAGGAGAGCGAGAGGTCACACTAAGCTCACTTGCCAGGCCTCCATTCTTTGTGCCCGGATCGTTGTCATGTACCCAACTCCTCCAAGACTTTCAGTCAAGAAGGATTCACATGGGAATCGTCGCAGACGAATTTGGAGGCACGGACGGCCTGGTTACACTCGAGGACGTTCTCGAGGAGTTAGTAGGTGAAATTCGAGACGAGACCGACATTGAGGAGGAAGAAGTTGTCCGCCTGTCTGAGGTTGCGCTCGAATGTGACGCCGGAGTAGACGTGCGCGAGTTGAATGAGGCTCTTGACGTGATATTACCAAAGGCTGAGCACCGATCGCTTAATGGGTTCATATTAGAAGAACTCGGACAGGTCCCTGATCCAGGAACACACTTCGAGCGAGAAGATGTTCGAATCGATATCCTCGAAGCTACCGAGACACAGGTCCTGCGGGCTCGCCTGACCAAACTTCAAGACACAAGAACACCTTCAGAATAATGGCTCTGGTGCTACCCTTTGGGGGAAAAGCCCCTACAATCGACCCATCGGCCTTCCTCGCACCCACGGCTGTGATTATCGGTGACGTAAGGATCGGCCCTGAGGCAAGCGTGTGGTTCGGAGCGGTCATGAGAGGTGACGACCCAGATCATGGAATCATTGTCGGAGCTCGAACAAGCATCCAAGAAAACTGTGTTGTGCATGTCGGGCATTGGGGACCCACCGTGATCGGAGAGGACGTGACAGTAGGGCATGGAGCCAAATTCGAGTGCTGCACAATCGGAGAACGCAGTGTCGTTGGCATGAATGCAGTAATTCTTCAGCGGGCGGTGATCGGCAAGGAATGTGTTCTAGCAGCTAACACGGTAGTCCTAGAGGGGGCAAAGATTCCTGACCGAAGTCTGGTTGCAGGTGTACCCGGTGAGGTGAAGAAGACCCTTGAGGGAAATGCTCTTTCTTGGATTGAAGGTGGGGGAGACCATTATGTGGAACTCTCCCGGCAATACATGGGTGAAGATGCTACACGGAATAAAGGCGACAGCTAGACACCCGAGAGCCCAGCAGTGGCATTCGGCTAGATTCGGATATAGGTGCTACGGGGTAGCTCCTATGAGCCTGAAACAAACCCCCTCTGCCAACTGTGATCTCTGCGGTGGTCAGATGCTGGAGCGACATTGCAAGCTGGTATGCCAGAACTGTGGCTATCAGCGCGACTGCTCAGATCCATAGTGGACGAAACTGCTAACCGGATACCTAGACCTCGTCAGATATCTATCCCTACCAGACGGAAGTACCAGTTTAGTAAGGGGTCCCCCCAGGCATAGGTCACTCCCCCACCTGCCGCCAAGAATACGCCGAGGGGCACAAGTCGTCTCGTAATAACAGCTATCGGGCCAAACACGATCAGAGCAAGAAACGATCCCAAAAGGGTGGCAAGCCCTACACCTACGACCCCGACGAAAGTCCCCATCATCATCATCATCTTGATGTCACCTCCCCCCACGGCTTGATCCACGCCAGCCTCTTCTAGTCGCCTAGGCAAAAGCTTATTAATGACAATGGTTCCGATAACGCCGACCAACCAAAGAACCAGATACCCGACTATGCCACCGATCAGCGCGGATAACCAAGTGAGTCCACCTGGCAATGCTGACAGTGCAAAACCCACAACGGCACCACCCCACGTGAATTCATTAGGAATGATGTAGAAGCGGGCATCAGAGATAGCAATTCCAAATAAAACTGTGAGAAATACTCCTCCTCTTAAGGCCTCCCAAGAAGTTCCGTGAGCTCCAAAGACACCCGCCCATATGAGCCCAGTCGTTAATTCGACGAGGGGATATTGGATAGAGATCGGCTCCGAGCAGTATCGACATTGCGCCCTGAGAAGAAGCCAAGACACAACTGGAATATTATCAAACCAAGGCAAAGGCTCCTTGCACTCCACACAGTTAGACCCCGGCGCAACTATCGACTCTTCGACCGGCCACCTCAAAGAGCAAACATTGAGAAGAGAGCCGATAAAAAGTCCAACCACCCCAGCCACTGACGAAAGGAACCACACTTCCTTCAAGTTTCACCTCTTGTCATTCCGTAAAGGAGAATTGACCCTGCCATCGCCACATTCAAAGAGTCCGCCGGTCCCTGCATGCTGACCGCAAGCATATCTTTTGCGGCGTGGCCGAGCATTGGACGTATACCGATTCCCTCATTCCCCAGGGCCAGGGCAAACGAGGTTGGGACGTTGCATGTGTCTATGTCTTGACCTCCGACTTCAGCAACGTAAAGAGGGATCTTAATGTGACTCAGGTGGCTCAAGAATTTCTGGGTGTCGGCCCGTACGACGGGAATCTGAAAAATCATGCCAGCCGAGGCACGAACCGCTTTTGGCAACCAAGGGTCGACTGTCCCGTCCAGGCAAATCACAGAGTCCAGCCCAAATGCAACGGCACTTCTAATTAGAGTGCCAGTGTTTCCAGGGTCCTGTAGTCCATCAAGAACCATATGGCGGCCCGGTGACTGTACTAGATCCAGGTCAGCGGACGGCTCGATACACACCAACATCACTCCCTGTGATCGCGCCGTGTCTGAAATCTGCTCGAGCTTTCGGTCTTCGACTACAATGACTTCGACTTCATTGAGTCTCTTCTCCAGATCCTTACCCGACTTACTTGCAGAAAGTCTGGATGAGATAATCGCGAACGCTACGGAAGCACCAGAATCGAGTGCCTCAGTTGAGGCCCTCACACCCTCGACCAAGACAGTATTCTCACGAGCCCTGGTTTTACGCACCCGTAAGCGCCCCACAAGATGCTCTCTACGCTGGCTAAGGGTCACCTGCGACGCCACCTTGCATATTCATGAGCTTCGATAATCTCCCAATAGCACTCACAATCGCTGGTAGTGATCCCGGAGGTTGTGCCGGAATCCAGGCGGACCTGAAAACGTTTCATACATTCCGTGTTTACGGTACCACTGTCATTACTGCGGTCACTGCACAGAATACACGAGGTGTGAAAGCAGTGCATCCGATTCCAGCACAAACCGTGCGGGACCAGATCGATGCTGTGGTAACTGATCTGAGACCAGCCGCCTTGAAAACTGGCATGCTGGCCAGTGCCGATCTGGTCTCCGCCGTGGCAGAAAGCCTTGGCCAGCACAGCCTTAAGCCCTACGTGATGGACCCCGTCATGGTCGCTACAAGTGGAGACCGCCTCCTTGAAAAGGAGGCGGTTAACATGCTCAAGAATAACCTTCTGCCTTTGGCTGATATTGTAACTCCAAATCTGCATGAAGCAGCCCTCCTAACGAACTTAGCAGTCGTCAGTGTAGATGATATGCGCGCAGCCGCAGAGCGTATCCTTAGCTACGGAGCCGGAGCTGTCCTCATTAAAGGTGGGCATCTACGGGGTGACCCTGTAGATCTCTTGGCTTCTCCTGGTGGGGAACGCATCTGGCGCAGGCCACGAATAGAGTCCAGACACATACACGGTACAGGCTGCACTCTCGCAGCTGCTATAACAGCAGGGCTGGCACGAGGAGATGGATTGGAGATGGCCGTCGACCGTGCGGGTCTTTTTGTAGCACGAGCAATCGCCGAGGCGCCAGGCCTTGGCCGAGGCCATGGTCCCATCAATCATTTTGCCGACGTGGACTGACTTCTGTCGCTAGTCTTGGAATCAGCTCCGTAAGAAGGGCCGTGAGCCGCCATCCAGCTTGCTGTCCAACCTCAACTACATCCTTATGAGAAAGCTTTGATGTTCGAAGTCCTGTGGCCTTATTCGTGACCATCGAGAAAGCCAAACAGCGTATCCCCAAAGCGCGAGCAATACCCACTTCAAGAACTGTTGACATACCCACCACGTCAGCACCAATCACTTCAAGGGCTCGAATTTCTGCTGCGGTTTCGTACGCTGGTCCAAGAACAGCTGCATAGGTGCCCCGAGCGAGAGGAATGTCCATCCTGACGGCAAGTTCCTTAGCCACGCTTCGAAGCATCGGATCGTAAGGGAAGCGCATCTCGGACATGCAACTCTCAAACCTAGGCAAACAACTCTGAAACGTAGCGTTAATGTGATCATCTATAAGCACGAGATCACCAGGAACCAAATTTTCCCGGATTCCACCAACAGCATTCGTGAAGACGAACGAACGGACCCCCAAAGCAGCTGCCACGCGCACAGGAGCGGCGATGACCTCCGCAGAATATCCCTCGTAAGAATGGTATCGCCCACTCTGTAACAGGACCTCCGCACCTCCCAGACGACCCGTGACGAACTGACCTAAGTGACCTTCCACGCTACAGGGAACAAAGCCAGGCACTTCGTCGAATGATACTGAGACAGAGTCGTCCAGTGCATCAACCAACTGGCCGAGGCCCGAACCGAGCACTACAGATACACTAGGGGAGCGCGGCAACCTGGCTTGCATAAAGGCCGTAGCCAAAGCCAAATCCAGAGATGAGTTCACAAGCTCGAATCTCTCAGAGAACCATCCCAGCAATCGTAGCTGTCATGAAAGTAGCAATCGACCCTGCCACCATTGCCCGAAGTCCAAGCTTTGAGAGATCCTGCCTACGAGAGGGTGCTATCCCTCCAATTCCACCAAGCTGAACTGCTATCGAAGCAAAGTTCGCAAAACCCGAGAGTGCATAGGTAGCAATGATGATGGAGCGTGGCTGTAGGTCATGTTCCCCGCTAAGTATCCCACCAAGCTGGATATATGCGAAGAACTCGTTTAACACTGTTTTTACACCTAGAAGAGAAGCGACTTGTGGAGCGTCTATCCACGGTACGCCCATCAGCCAAGCGAGTGGCGCTAAGAGCCATCCAAGGATCATCTCCAGAGTCAAGCCCTGGAAGCCTAAGAGGCTAGCACCCCAGCCCAAAATCCCGTTAAACATGTATATGAGTGCTATGAACGCGAGAAGCATGGCCCCTACGTTAAGAGCTAAAAAGAGACCTTCTGACGCTCCTCGCGCTGCTGCATCAATAACGTTCACATCAGGCTTCTCAACAGTAATCTTGAGTGAGCCTGATGTGTCGGGCTTCTCCGACTCGGGATACATGATCTTGGAGACGACCAAGGCTGCCGGGGCTGACATTACTGAAGCAGCTATAAGATGTCCGGCTATATCCGGGAAGTACGCAAAAAGAATCCCCACATAAGCGGCTAGAACTCCTCCGGCAACAGTGGAGAAGCCACCCGTCATCACAGCGTGGAGCTCTGACATTGTCATGCGCTCAATGAAGGGTTTTATGAGCAGTGGAGCTTCCGTTTGACCCACAAAGATGTTACCGGCAGCAGATAGCGTCTCCGCTCCAGAGGTCTTCATCGTCCGCTGCATTACCCAAGCAACAGACTTAACGGCGATCTGCATCACCCCAAGGTGGTACAGAACCGTCATCAACGATGAAAAGAAGATGATCGTCGGCAACACATTGAAGGCGAAGAAAGCCCCAGTATTTGCTACCTGGCCGGGTATCGCCGTGAACTCACCCTGCCCTGCAGTACCCGAGCCTACCGGGACGTTATCAAAGACGAGATTTCCAAAAACGAACTTTGCCCCATCGACCGTAAAACCAAGCAAACCAATGACAATCACATTCAAAGTGTCAAAGAGTCCTTCACCCACCGAAGTCTTAAGGATGAAAAGAGCAAATATCAGTTGGAGCGATATCCCCCACAGAACAACTCGCCACGGGACGTTCTTGCGGTCCACAGAAAGAATCCAAGCCACGAGCGCAAGTACTAAAAGGCCCAGGATAGAGCGGAGGCGAGATAGTAGAGATGTGCCCAAATTCGCCTGAGGTACGCTGATCTGTCCCATTATTTGAGAGGAAACCTCGACAGCCGGCGATTCCAACGCCTCTTCCACATCTCCTTGAAGAGGACTCCACATCCCGACAACTATGAAGAAGGCGGATACTATCCAGAGTGTTAAGTGCCCTAGTCGGGGTCGTTTCATCGGTTGGACGTTATTATGAGTAATGCTACTGGCTGACCTGAGAGAATATCTGGTCGGGAACTCTTTATCACCACCCGCCATGACCTCGCTAGCTACAAGAGAGTAATAGACGGATTCGCGCCTGGGCAGCTAGCTTCTCAGATCCTGGTTAGAAGAAGATTTAGCGGGGACCACCTGAGTCCGAATCCGAATGCCCAGTAGAGACAACAAGGCCACAAACTCCTGTCATATAGGCAGTATATTGATAGTGACCCGCCATTCCGGCGGGGTTTTTCAGCCAAAAAGAGGCCTGATAACGGCACGCTGATTGCACACCTGAGTTCTTAGTAATCAACTGATCACAACTTGAAGAGGATAGCATGGGTAAAGTCATTGGGATCGACCTTGGCACCACGAATTCGGTCGTTGCTGTTATGGAAGGCGGCGAACCCGTCGTGATCCCCAACTCAGAAGGTGGCCGCACAACCCCGTCGGTCGTCGCATTCACAAAGGACAATGAGCGCTTAGTTGGTCAGGTAGCTCGGCGTCAGGCGATTACCAACCCGGAAAATACAGTCTTTTCTATCAAGCGGTTTATGGGCCGCAAGCACGATGAGGTACAGGAAGAGGAGAAGCTGGTTCCTTACGATGTCGGCCACGACTCCAGTAGACGTGTCCAAGTCACCGTACCTAACGTCGATAAGACGTTTAACCCCCCTGAAATCAGTGCGATGACGCTCCAGAAGATGCGCCAAACCGCAGAAGACTACCTCGGCACGAATGTTAGCCAAGCTGTCATCACTGTACCTGCGTACTTCAACGACTCACAGCGGCAAGCCACTAAGGATGCCGGAAAGATCGCCGGTCTTGAGGTATTACGCATCGTTAATGAGCCGACCGCAGCTGCCCTAGCCTACGGATTGGACAAAAAAACTGAGGAGAAAATTGCGGTTTTCGATCTAGGTGGGGGCACCTATGACATCTCCATACTTGAACTAGGGGATGGAGTTTTTGAGGTGAAGTCCACTAATGGTGACACCCACCTGGGCGGTGACGATTTCGACCAGCGAATCATCAACTGGCTCGTGGACGAATTCAAGAAAGATCAGGGGATTGATCTATCTAAAGACTCCATGGCTTTGCAGCGCCTCAAGGAGGCCGCAGAGAAGGCCAAAATGGAGCTGTCCACAACGATGACATCGGACATTAATCTCCCGTTCATCACCGCAACACAGGAAGGTCCCAAGCACCTCAACTACAGTCTCAGTAGAGCCAAATTCGAGCAACTCGTGGATGATCTGATCCAACGCACGATTCCACCAATGAAAAAGGCTCTCGAAGACGCTGGGCTCAAGACTAGTGAGATCGACGAAGTCATCCTAGTCGGTGGCTCGACGAGAATTCCTAAACTGCAAGAGGTCGTGAATAACTTTTTTGGTCAGGAACCACACAAAGGAGTTAATCCAGACGAGGTTGTAGCAGTAGGTGCAGCTATCCAGGGTGGTATTCTTGCGGGGGATGTCACTGACGTCCTGTTGCTAGATGTGACCCCACTCTCCATGGGGATTGAGACTCTGGGTGGTGTGATGACCTCCCTGATCGAGAGAAATACGACGATCCCCACCAAAAAGGCAGAAGTGTTTTCCACAGCTGAAGACAACCAGACAACAGTAGAGATCCATGTCCTACAAGGTGAACGGAAAATGGCCATCGATAACAAAACGATCGGCAAATTTCAGCTTACCGGCATACCGCCAGCGGCAAGAGGAATGCCTCAGGTTGAGGTGACCTTCGACATTGATGCGAACGGCATCCTATTAGTCTCAGCAAAGGATCGTTCGACTGGCAAAGAACAACAGATCCGAATTGAAGCTTCGGATGGGCTTTCTGATGCTGAAATTGATCGCATGGTTGAAGATGCCGAATCACACGCGGCGGAGGACGAGGAGATCCGGGGCAAAGTCGAAGCCCGAAACCAACTGGATTCCCTCGTCTATCAGGTCCAGAAAGACACGGAAGAGTGGGGTGACAGTGTCTCTGAAGACACGAAAGAACGCCTTGATCAAGCTCTTGATAGCGCGAGAGAAGCTCTAAAGACAGATGACAACGTGGAAATCATGAACTCAGCTCACGATGAGCTAATGCAGAAATTCAGCGCAGCTGGACAAGAAATGTATCAGTCGCAGGCTGCCAATGCAGAAGCGGCGACCGAAGGTGATGGCCCTGGTACAGAAGAGGCCTCTGCCTCACCCGATCCCAACGACGAAGATGTCTTGGAAGCAGACTACGAAATCGTCGACGAAGAGCAGTAAAGGTTACAGATTATGTGTGGGGTCGGTGGTAGAATTCGCCGACCCCGAGGTCGTATTCAGCAACCATGTAGCAAACGTCGGACCTGCGTCCCATCTTTTCGTGTACACGAAAGGGACGATAGTAGATACGTGTAGCTATTCCTTTCCAGATATATAGAAGTAATTGGGAGGTAGTGTCGATGTACGATCCGCTCAGAGCGAAAGCCAAGGTGGTCTTTCTTAGTACTGTCGTATGCCTGCTCGGATTGGGCATAGCTAGTGGCCTAGGTTGGACGAGAAAATCTCACGCTATGCCAACCGTACTTGAATCACCGCAGGTCTTGCCAGAAGCAGTCCAGCCAGCCCTCGATCTTAGCGCTGCATTCACCAACCTCGCAGATGCAGTAACACCATCTGTGGTGAGAATCGAAAGCAGACGACAAGGCTCTTCAGCGGACAACGGCCAACAAGTACCTGAAGCCTTCCGACGCTTCTTCGACGTTCCCGAAGGTGAGCCACGCCCTCGAATTAATGGCGGGAGCGGCTTTCTTGTCTCAGCAGACGGTTACATCCTTACCAACAACCACGTAGTGGAAGGCGCAGACGAAGTAACAGTTTACTTTGCCGACCGACGCTACTTCACTGCTGAAATAGTAGGTGCTGACCCATTTACCGACGTTGCGGTCATAAAGATCGAAACCACTGAAGAGCTTCCGCATATGTCCATAGGGGACTCGGATGAGATTCGAGTCGGAGAATGGATCCTCGCAATCGGCAACCCTGGTTTTGGTAACTCGGCCCAACTCGATTTCACAGTCACTGCAGGAATCATCAGTGCGAGAGGCCGGAATGTCTCTCTGCTGCAGAACGATTTGCGCAACGACCCCCGCTTTGGCCAATCACTATCGGGGTATGCTATCGAGAACTTCATCCAAACGGATGCTGTCATAAACCCTGGTAACTCTGGAGGGCCAATGGTCAACCTCCAGGGACAGGTCGTAGGAATTAATTCTGCTATCGCTTCAACAACAGGAAGCTACCAGGGTTATGGGTTTGCCATTCCGAGCAACCTAGCCCGTCGTATCATGGAAGATTTGGTCGAGTATGGCATGGTTCGACGGCCAAGGATTGGTGTGTCGATCACAGATGTGGAGCCGGAAGACGCAGAGGTCTACGGGCTACCATCGGTCTCTGGCGTACTCGTACAGGGCGTTCAGGAGGACGGTCCCTCGAGAGGTCTCTTGGAGATGGAGGACGTTATAGTAGCCATTGATGGCGAGCCTGTCGGATACGTGGCTGAGCTCCAAGCGAAAATCGCTGAACATCGCCCAGGAGACCAAGTCGAAGTCACGATCTACCGGGACGGCAGACCTTCCGATATCTCAGTTGAGCTTGGAGAGGCCCCACTCAATAACGCAGCCCCCATTGTCTCAGAACGGACCGCACTGTCAGACGAGCGGCTAGGAATTAACGTCGAACCTCTCGATACAGAACTTGCCGAGGAAATCGGATATGAAGAGCCAGGTGGCGTAGTCTTACGAGAAGTGGCCCCAGGGAGCCCTGCGGCGCGTAGGTCAGTAGCAGCCTTCGCAGGGCAGAAACTAATCAGGATCAATGACGACGAGATCGATAGCCCAGAAGATGTGCGCCAGGCCCTCGACCGGGTGGAAGAAGGACAGATCGTATCATTACATTTTCAGAATCCTGCAGGTATAGAGCGCGTTGTGAACGTGAGGATGCCGTAGCTAGAGTGTTAGTTCTCACGCCATGAGATTGAACCGTGCTTAGGCACGGTTTTATCTTCTTTGGCGCTAGCGAAAGTGGCGGAATTGGTAGACGCGCGGGATTTAGGATCCCGTGGCCTCGTGCCGTGGGGGTTCGAGTCCCCCCTTTCGCATGTTCTGAATCCACGAACCTCCATTGGCTCAGTAATGACTTTAGACCCATCACGCCTAGACGTTTCTGTTCAAGAAAAGGAACGCTGGCATCGACATATGACGGTAACAGTGCCGGCTGCTGTTGTTCGTGAAGAGGAACAAAAAGCAGCCCGCCAGCTCGCCTCAAAAGCGAAACTAAAGGGCTTTCGCAAGGGACATGTGCCAGCTCGTGTGATTGAATCCCGGTTTGCTGGAGAGCTTAGAAAGGAAACTCTAGACAAACTCATCAGTGACGCGTACCGACAAGCATTAGCTCGTGAAGAGCTTCGCCCGATTACTGAGGGTGCTGTCGAGGACGTTCAGTACAGCCCCGAGGAAGACCTGGTTTTCTCGATCACTTTTGACATAGAACCCGAAATAGAACTAGAAAGGATCGGGGGATTTACTATAGAGCGCTCTATTCAAGAAATCACTGATGAGCAGGTCCAGGACGCACTAAACCGCATACAAGAACAGAACGGTGTATGGAAACCCGAAGAGGAAGGAAAGGCGGAAGATGGAAACTTTGTTTCGGTGAAACTTCTGAGACTCGACGAAACAGATGCTGAAATGCGGGATTACGAATTCGTGCTAGGAAAAGGAGATGCCATCCCGGATATCGAGGCCGCCATCAAGAAGCTTGATGTCGGCAGCGAAAATGACTTTGAAATCTCGTTCCCGAAAAACTTCGACGAGGAAGACCAGCAGACAGATGAATCCGAACATGTTCGAATTACACTTGTAAGCCGGCGAATTCTCGAACTGCCTGAAATGAACGACGAACTTGCTTCCCAGGTCGGTGATTTTGAAACGTTCGAAGAGCTTACTGAGAAAGTCCGAGAGGAGATGGAGAAAGAATCAGCGGATCAAGCTGACGCTGTCGTCCGCACCCAACTGTTGGATCTGGTGGCTGATGCCAACCCATTTGAGATACCTGTATCGATGGTGAATCGCTATATCGATACAATCCTCGGCAACCTCGAGAATATACCTGAAGAGAAAATTGCTGAGGCACGTCAGCAAGTCGGGTCAGAGGCTGAACGAGCAGTAAAGCGTGCACTCGTTCTTGATCAAATTGCAGAAACACAGGAGCTCCAGGCCACCTCCGAAGAGGTAGACGCTCGAGTTGAGGAGATCGCGGAGGCAAATGACGCGACTGCCGCGCAGGTATATGCGAGCCTTCAGAAGGCTGGCCGACTCGAGCCATTGGAACGAAATCTAACAGAAATGAAAGTATTTGAGTTTCTACAGGAACAGTCGGAGATCACCACACTATGACGATCTACCCCCCGTACGTCATCGAACGAACCAGCCGAGGCGAGAGAAGCTACGATATCTTCAGTCGGCTTCTCATGGACCGGATCGTATTCCTGGGCACTGGGATCGATGACAATGTTGCTAACATTATCGTTGCCCAACTTCTCTTTCTGGACGCTGAGGACCCGGAAAGAGACATCTTCATGTACATCAATTCACCGGGTGGGAGTGTTTACGCGGGGTTGGCAATCTACGACACGATACAGCATTTACGCGCCCCAGTGTCGACCTTCTGCGTAGGCATGGCAGCATCTATGGGGGCAGTGCTTTTAACCGCTGGTGCTAAGGGGAAACGAAATGCGCTACCAAACTCGCGCATTATGATCCATCAACCATCTGGTGGATATCATGGGTCAGCCGCTGACGTTGAGGTCGCTGCAAAAGAGATCCTCCACATCCGAGAAAAGTTGAACCATATAATCGCCGACCACACCGGCCAAAGCGTCGACAAAATCTCCGAAGATGTCGACCGTGACCGGTTTATGAGTCCAGCTGAAGCGGTAGACTACGGACTGATTGACAGCGTATTAGAGGGTCCCGTACAGACCACGGAAAGCAAACCTGCTGATTCGGACACGCCGGAGGCATCATGAGCAGCGATAAGAATCTTCGTTGCAGCTTTTGCGGAAAATCCAAGGAGAGTGTGAAAAAATTCATCTCTGGGCCAAACGTTTATATCTGCAATGAATGCGTGTCCCTCTGTAATGAGATTCTGGCAGAAGAACAAGAACGAGAAACTCAGGAACAGGAACAGGTCGTACCAAGTCCCACTCCGGAAGAGATTAAAACTGTCCTTGATCAGTATGTAATCGGTCAAGAACTGGCTAAGCGCTCACTCTGCGTGTCTGTCTACAACCACTACAAACGGGTGAGGAATCAGGGTGTGCTTGACGAAGTAGAGATCGACAAAGCAAACATCCTTTTGATGGGACCAACTGGTGTTGGAAAGACACTGCTTGCACAGACGCTCGCTAGGACCTTACATGTCCCATTTACCATAGCGGATGCGACTACGCTCACTGAAGCGGGTTATGTGGGAGAGGACGTTGAAAACATCCTCGTGAGACTCCTTCAAGCAGCTGACTTCAACGTTGCTGAGTGTGAGCGCGGCATCGTATACATCGACGAGATAGACAAGATCGCCCGCAAGTCTGAAAACCCCTCTATCACACGGGATGTATCAGGAGAAGGTGTGCAGCAGGCCTTACTTAAGATCCTCGAGGGCACAATCGCGAGCGTTCCTCCCCAAGGGGGGCGGAAACATCCGCAGCAGGAGTATATCCAGATAAACACTCGAAATATTCTCTTTATCTGTGGAGGGGCTTTCGATGGTCTTGAGGGGATCGTCGAAGGCCGCATTGGCAAGCGCCGTATAGGCTTTGCGGGTGGTGAGGCAGAGGCTGCGGAAGGGAATATATTAGAGCACGTCGAGCCGGAAGATCTGCAGCGGTATGGCCTAATCCCGGAGATTGTCGGACGACTCCCGGTAACTGTCCACCTTGAGAAGTTGGATGAGGAAGCCCTCATTAGAATTCTTCAAGAGCCGAAAAATGCTCTTGTAAAACAATACGGAAAGATGTTCGAACTCGAGGGGATCGACCTGATTTTTGAGCCCGCAGCGATCCATGCGATCGCCAAGAAAACTCTAGAGAGAGGCACAGGAGCACGCGGCTTACGCTCCATCATTGAGTCAATCATGCGAGAGGTGATGTTTGAGGTCCCGTCTCGTAGTGACGTTGACAAGGTTGTGGTCACGGAAGAATCAATCGAACGAGCCGTCACTCCCCTCTTGGTACTTCACCCGGAAACACACAAACTTGAAGCCTAGCCAATGCGGATTAATGTCGCCTGGGCGACAATCTTCTCAAGCAAAGCGTTCGGCTATCAGGATCCCTGTTCTCCGAGGATAGGTCGGCTTAGGATACGCCCTAGACGAATCTTAGTTTGTGAGGCGTATGGCGATCCTGGCTAGGGCTGAAGACAAAGTCGAGCTACCTGATCGGCTTCCGGTGGTCGCATTAAGAGACCTCGTCTTCTTTCCCTATATCGTACTCCCGATCCTAATCGGTCGACGTCGATCAATAGCAGCGCTGGAAGAAGCACATAACACAAACAACCTGGTTTTGCTCGTTGCACAAAAGGATCCAGGTATTGATGATCCGGGCAGTTCCGATTTGTTTCGGGTGGGTACCGTCGCGCGGCTCATACAGGTCTCAAAGCTTCCCGATGGAACATCTAGAGTAGCACTAGAAGGCATCGGACGGGTTAGAATCCGACGCCTAACAACTACAACAGAGGCCCTGAGAGCGTCTGTTGTGCCGCTGGTGCCGAAAGAAGCGGAGCCCGAAGGCACAACTCCAGATCATATGGCCTCCATATCCCGCTCTCTCACTGGGCTCTACGGGGAATACGCTCGCTTACACGAACGGATTCCAGAAGAGAGCTCAGGAGTCCTCTCAGCAGAAGGAGACCTCGTCCGCTTTGCCCACCTGGTATCTGGACATCTCATCTTGCCGGCACAGGAAAAGCAAGAGGTCCTTGAGACTAAAGACTTAAGGGCTCAGCTAGATATACTTAGAGAAATTCTAGTGCGTGAGGTTGAAATCCTCCGGATCGAAAGAAAGCTCGACCGTCAGATACAGCTTCAACTGGGTGGGAAGAAAGCCTTCGGTTTAGGGCATGAGTCTAAGGACCTTGGTGTAAAGTCCCCACAGGATGAGACTGACGAGTGGACAGAAATCGAAGATGTCATCAACAAAGCCAGTCTTCCTCCGCACGCTGGCACTCGGGCTGAGAAGGAGCTCAGCAGACTCAGGAAATTAAATCCTGTTGCTCCAGAAGCGGCTGTGATCCGGACTCACTTGGATTGGATCACCTCCTTGCCGTGGAGTGCTCGCTCCCAGGATAGTGTCGACGTAAAAAGGGCCGCGTCTGTGCTTGAGTTAGCACACTTCGGACTAGGAGAGGTCAAGGAACGCATACTCGATCATGTAGCTGTGCTCTCCCTTGTCCAAGATATGAGGGGCCCCATCCTATGTTTAGTCGGGCCACCCGGTGTTGGTAAAACATCCCTAGGGCGGAGCATCGCCGATGCCCTAGAGCGAGAATTTGTGAGAGTCAGTTTGGGCGGCGTTCGAGATGAAGCTGAGATAAGAGGGCACCGTCGCACGTACGTTGGAGCCCTGCCCGGTCGAATTATCCAGGGAATGCGACGCAGTGGAACACGTAACCCTGTGTTCCTTTTAGATGAAGTAGATAAGCTAGCACGTGACTTCCATGGTGATCCCGGAGCTGCCCTCTTGGAAGTCCTAGACCCTGAACAGAACCGCGCATTTACTGACCACTACTTGGAGCTTGAGTTTGATCTGTCGGATGTACTCTTTGTCGCCACAGCTAACACCCTACAAGGCATTCCTGAACCCCTCCGAGATCGGATGGAAGTCATTCGACTCCCAGGTTACCTGGATACAGAGAAACGAGAAATCGCCTCACGCTTCTTGTGGCCACGCCAAGCAGAACGCCATGGGCTCGAGGAGGTTCATCCTGAACTCTCGTTTGGAGCGGTCCATGACATCATTGAGCGCTACACGCGGGAAGCTGGAGTTCGAGAACTGGAGCGTCGGCTTTCACGGATTGCCAGAAAGCTCGCACGCGGTGTTGCCAGTGGCGAAAAGATCAATGCGGTAATCGACGTGGATGACCTCAAGGAACTTTTGGGGCCGCCTCCGTACCAACCACCCGATCGTGATAAAGATGGCGAGCGCGTGGGCATCGCGAATGGACTAGCATGGACTGCATCCGGAGGAGAAGTCCTGGATGTTGAGGTAGCTATAGTCCCAGGAGCCGGGAACGTCCGACTTACTGGAACCTTAGGCGAGGTTATGAAAGAGTCCGCTCAGGCTGCGGTTACATACGCACGCTCTCGTGCAAAACTCCTCGGGCTTGAGCCACTCTTTCAAGATAAAGTGGATATCCACATCCACATTCCAGAAGGTGCGACCCCTAAGGATGGGCCATCGGCCGGAATCACAATTGCAGTAGCACTGATCTCCGCCCTCACGGGCACTCCGACCCGGGCAGATGTTGCGATGACTGGTGAGATCACGCTACGGGGACGCGTCCTCGGTGTTGGAGGTGTTAAGGAAAAAGCTGTAGCTGCCCTGCGCAGTGGAATGAGGAGAGTCGTACTACCTACAGCAAACGTCAGTGACCTCGAGCTACTTCCGCAGGAAGTACGTGAACAAGTGGTGTTTGATCTTGTGCGGACAATGGACGAAGTGATGAACGCTGTGCTTGTTCAGAGCCCACTTCATGTGGGTCAGCCCGCGCTGGAAACCGGGGTGGGGGTGTCCGTCTCGCACGGATGAAGATCAAGTCTGTGGAGTATGCAGGAACTATCGCTAGCCCTGGACGCACATCCTTCGAGATGCTGCCCCAAATAGCGTTTTCTGGCCGAAGCAACGTCGGTAAATCTTCTCTGATTAATAGGCTATTACGACGCACTCGCAAGAAAATTGCTCACGTATCCAGTACTCCCGGAAAGACACAAGCCCTAAATTTCTATCGGGTTAATAAAGATATATTTTTCGTGGATCTTCCAGGATATGGCTATGCACGCGTTCCAGAAGCGACCCGGACCACTTGGGCCAAACTCATCGAATGGTATCTGGGTGAATATAGCCAGGTACTAGGTGTGGTTCACTTGGTAGACGCACGCCACCCACCGACAAAGCACGACCACAGCATGGTTGAGTATTTGGCTGAAATCGGAATTCCGACACTCATCGTCCTAACCAAGATTGACAAGCTGAAGCGAAGCGAACGTGACGCCTCAATCACACGGGCCATAGATGCGCTAAAGGTTAATCACGCCCAACTGCTCCCATTCTCTTCGAAGACTGGTGAAGGCCGAGATACGTTGCTTAAAGCCCTCGCGGAACTCATGAGGATGGAGGAGGAAAACTAATAGATACTACTGGGTTCATTCGATCCCAATTGGTCTTCTCGGGGTTGCTTTTACGAATGAATGGAAACGAAGAGTAGACAAAATTAGGGCTCAAGCATGCACTCCATACTTAGCAATCTTACGGTAAAGAGTCCGCTCACCGATCCCGAGCAGTTCAGCCGCCTTCCGTCTATTCCCACCAACCTCCCTCAGGGCCGCCCCGATGGCCTGTTGCTCCATGTCCTCGATAGTCATACCCAGCCTGAAGACGACGAGTCCCGGCTCTTCTATGACTGAATGACTCTCTGACAGAGTAGGCGTATCAAATCTTGACTCCGGCTTGTAACTGGGAGCTTTAATCTCCTCGGTTCCATCTGTACCTGCACTCACGTGCCCCACCACTGCCGCATTATCGAGTTGAATTTCACCTCCACTTTGGTACAACTCAAAATCTCGCCTTAAATCATCCATATCTACCCGAAGCTCGACTAGTGTACGGAATACGAATTCAAGTTCAGGGCGGAGAGCTCGAGGCTCGCGATCACTCTTTTCTTTCACCACTGATATCGGCAGAAGTGAAATCCCCTGCCCTTGACGCACCTCAGCCGGAATGTCTTCAGGTCGAATCACGCGTCCTGGCGCTAGCACAACCATGGACTCGACGAGGTTCTTCAGTTCCCTGATGTTACCCGGCCACGAGTATTTCGACAGTATCTGCATTGCCTCCGTAGAAATTCCAGGAAACTCTTGATCCTGATAGGCTGAGACGTCACGCACGAAAGACTCTACCAGCAGCGGCACATCCTCCTGGCGCTCGCGAAGCGGTGGAAGTTCGATGTTCAGCACGTTTAAGCGGAAAAACAGGTCTCTTCTAAAATCCCCGATAGAGACGAGCTGGCGCAGATCCTGATTGGTTGCGGCAATGATCCTGACATCGACTTTAATAGCTCTCTCGCCACCCACCCGGTGGAATTCCCGCTGCTCCAGAACTCTCAATAACTTGGTCTGAGTAGCAAGGGGCATATCTCCGATCTCATCGAGAAATATCGTACCCCCTTCCGATAGCTCGAAAAGACCTTTGCGTGCATCGATTGCCCCGGTGAAGGCACCCTTTTCGTGACCGAAAAGTTCCGACTCGAGAAGTGTCTCTGAGAGTGCTACGACATTCACCGCAATAAATGGCTTATGTCTGCGAGGTGAAAGCGCGTGGATACCCCTAGCTACCAGTTCCTTGCCCGTCCCAGATTCCCCAGTCACTAGGACTGTAGAGGTAACAGGAGCGATTTGCACTACACGTTCAAGCATTTGGAGTATCGCATCGGTTTCGCCGATGATCCCCGTTAGTTCCCGCAACCTCTGTCGGTCAATGATTCTCCCGCCGAGCAGAACAACATCCACGACTGAAGCCGACCGCTTGAAGACCTCATCAAATTGCGATGCCTGGGCTGGTGATACCGTCTCGGCCTCGCTAATTGCGAATACGGGCACGCGCAATTCTTCCTGCGCCTGCATCAAGAGAAATTTGGTCTCATCAACCGTCGCACTAGTAAGCACTAGGAGGACAGCTTCTGAATCCTGAAGGCTTTCATTAGTTGTCACCAAGTCAGTCTCGTACCCTGCTTTCTTAAAACCGTCCCTAAGTGCACCAGCCTTGGATAGGTTGTGCGTCGAGATTAGGACGCGCCCGTCTGTCATAACGATTCCGCTGGAGGTCTATGCGGTGCATCATCACCGACAAGCAGAGCTATCGCGTGCTTGAGCAACGGCTGCACTACAGCAAGACCATCTGAAACACCGCCGGGGCTGCCTGGCAAGTTCACAATAAGAGTGCTCCCTCGCATTCCCGCTACACCACGAGATAAGACAGAGTACGGGGTTGCTTCAAGGCCACGTCTCCGGATTTCTTCTGCGATTCCTGGAGCCTCACGCTCAATCACCGACCGGGTAGCCTCTGGAGTCACATCTCTTGGAGAAAAACCAGTTCCGCCTGTAGTAAGGATCAGGTTCAGATCGAGTGAACCAGCATCCGCCCATTCAAGAAGAAGTGGCACAATTGCAGATGTTTCGTCGGGCACTAGATCGCGTACGGATACTGTATAACCGCAAGCTCCGCACCATTCCTCAATGGTGTTCCCACTCCGGTCCTCCTGCGCTCCCCGAGCACATCTATCGCTTACCGTCAGGATTCCTACACGCATGGTCTTAACGCCTTATCGAACCTTCGGTATAAAAAGGTGGCCGCACGACAACGCCATCTAGCATGCGACCACGCGCATTCACCTGAAGCTCTGTCCCCTGAGCTGAAAGGTGGGCGGGTACGTAGCCCATCCCGATTCCGACACCTAGACTAGGGCTCACTGTACCACTCGTCAGAGCTCCAACAATCTCACCACCTGACAAGATTGGATAACCTGACCTTGGAAATCCTCTTCCCTCAAATACCAACCCAACTAGGCAGCGCGCTAGACCTATTCTCTTTTGTGTGAGCAGCGCATCACGACCAATAAAATCGCGCTCCTCAAGCTTGGTGATCCACCCAAGACCTGCCTCTAGGGGGGTGTGCTCTTCGTCGAGTTCATTGCCATAAAGGGCATAGCCCATCTCTAGTCGGAGGGAATCTCGTGCCCCCAGGCCAGCGGGAACCAAACCGTAGCTTGAGCCTTCTTGCATTAGCGAGGTCCAAAGCGCCAAAGCTTGATGAGCCAACACGTAAAGCTCGAATCCATCTTCACCAGTATAGCCCGTAGCACTGATGGTAGCCGGGATCCCCGAAATCTCACCCTCTAGGAACCGATAATACCCGATGCGCTCGAGATCCACTGATGAAAGTGGTGTAAGGATCTGACGGGCTGCAGGACCTTGAAGAGCTAGCAGTGCGGTGTCGACTGATACATCCTCTAATTCAGCGTCTAGATCATCGGCGTGGGACACGATCCAAGTCCAGTCTTTCCTAAGGTTTGAGGCGTTTACAACCAGCATAAACCGATCAGGAAACCTGTACACCAACAAATCGTCTAACACCCCTCCAGATTCTAGGCACATAGCCGAGTACTGGGCCTGACCGATTGCGATCCGTGAAGGGTCGTTAATTGAGATCCTCTGAACTAGAGTCAGAGCATCAGGCCCACGGACAACAAACTCACCCATATGAGATACGTCAAAGAGACCGGCCCGCTGCCGAACAATCCTATGCTCCTCAGTAATGCCCGTGGGGTACTGCACGGGCATTCCAAAGCCGGCAAACGGAACAATCTTGCCCCCAAGTCTTACGTGCTCATCAAAGAGCGCCGTCTGTCTCAGTTCCTCACTCATCCCATGAGCTCTAACAGAATCGCTTTCTGGGCGTGAAGGCGGTTCTCTGCCTCATCGAAAACCCGAGATTGGGGTCCGTCAATAACAGAAGCGGTTACTTCTTCTCCTCGATGCGCGGGCAAACAGTGGAGGAAGATTGCTGAAGAATCCGCTCTCTTCATGAGGGTGTCATCTACGACGAATGTCTCAAAAGCAGCCGCACGCTCTAGCGTCTCATCTTCCTGGCCCATCGAAGCCCAAACATCAGTTGATACTACATCCGCACCATCAACGGCTTCAGCAGAATCTCTAGTCAAGAGGATTGTCGTGAGACCCCTTGCTCGATCCAAAATGTCAGGGTCAGGATCGTAGCCCTCAGGGCACGCTAGCCTTAGCTCGAAGCCAAGTTGAGATGCTGCATTCAGCCACGAGTTAGCCATATTGTTGCCATCACCAATCCAGGCTATGGTGCGAGCCGAATGTTCTGGACCGAATTCTTCAACCACTGTTTGTAAGTCTGCAATGACCTGGCAGGGATGCAGGAGGTCTGTCAGAGCATTCACGACAGGGATAGAGGAGTGCTCCGCAAGCTCCTCTACTTCCTCCTGCTTGAAAGTACGAATAATGATCCCATCTACGTAGCGAGACAGTACCTTCGCAGTATCGTGCACTCCTTCGCCTCGACCAAGCTGACTATCTTGATCGGACAGAAAAAGTGCGTGCCCTCCAAGTTGTGTCATCGCGACTTCAAATGATACGCGTGTGCGTGTCGAGCTCTTTCTGAAAATCATCGCCAGACTCTTTCCAGTGAGCTTTGACACGTCTTCGCCAGACTTCAGGCGGTGAGCACGCTCGAGAAGATCACTCAGGTCCTGAGCAGTATAATCCGAGATCGCGAGGAAATCCGTATATTTGGCCATATCGTCAGCGTCAAAGGATGTAACGGCTGAGGTCCTCGTCCTCCACAACCCTCCTGAGGTGATCACGCACGAACTGGCGATCGACAGTCAGGGATTTGGAGCCAGACTCCGGAAGCTCAAAGAGGACGTCTTCTAGAAGTGTAGTCATCACAGTGTGGAGCCGTCGTGCTCCGATATTCTCCATCCGCTCGTTCAGCTCCGTGGCAATGCGCGCAATTTCCTTGACCCCATCCTCTGCAAAACTGATGGTGGCCCCTTCTGTCTCGATTATCGCTCGATACTGTTCAAGCAAAGCATTCTTCGGCTCTTGTAGGATACGCACGAAATCCTTTTCACCGAGACTCCGCAGCTCGACTCTAATAGGGAATCGACCCTGAAGCTCCGGAATAAGGTCCGAGGGCTTTGATACGTGAAAGGCGCCGGCTGCGATAAATAGAATATGGTCGGTGCGAACAAGACCGTACTTTGTGGTTACTGTGGAACCTTCCACGATAGGAAGTAAATCGCGCTGCACTCCCTCACGGCTGACATCCGGCCCCTGACCACCGCGTTCGCCTGCAACCTTATCAATCTCATCGAGGAACACGATACCCATTTCCTCAGCGCGATAGAGCGCCTCATTTACTACAGCATCCATATCGACAAGCTTTTCTAGCTCATCCTGCAAGAGGATGCGTCTCGCTTCAGCCACTGACACAGTCCGCTGCTTTTTCTTCTTAGGCAACATGTCCTGAAGCATTTCAGTGAAGTTGTGGTCTACCCCTTCACCTCCCCCCATTGGAATCATCATGCCGTCGATTGAGGCGGATTGGGTCACCTCAATCTCAATCTGACGATCCTCCAACTTCCCATCCTTTAGGAGCTTCATCAGCTTATCCCTAGTACGTTGCCGCCGCTCAGGAAGCTCTTCGTCATCTTGGGTCTCGACCCCATTAGGCCCTGCCACAAAAACCTGGTGTGCCTCCACGCCCTGAGCAGTCTCAGGATTTGTCGCGGGGAGCAGTAGATCGAGAAGCCTCTCTTCCACGCGACCTTCAGCGAGCTCCTGGACATCGTATTCCCTGTCAGCACGAACCAAATTGATTGAGATGTCGACGAGATCTCGAATCATTGACTCGACATCCCGCCCGACATACCCAACCTCAGTAAACTTTGATGCTTCTACCTTCAAAAACGGAGCTCCAGCCAGTCTGGCGAGCCGCCGCGCAATCTCCGTCTTACCAACACCTGTAGGACCAATTAGGATCAAATTGCTGGGAGCGATTTCCACGCGCAGTTCTTCATCAACACGTTGCCTTCGCCACCTGTTCCTAAGGACGATAGCGACTGACTTCTTCGCATCATCTTGTCCAACAATATACTTATCGAGTTCTGCAACAATCTGATGAGGCGTAAGCTCGTCCAGCCACATGAGATCATCTGATCCTTCATCTCGAACTTCTGGAGCGGCATCCTTCGTCTGCTCTATCACCTTCGTATTCACGCCTCCCCTCCATCGTCCCCAAGCTCTAGCACCACGATATCCTGGTTTGAGTAGATACAAATCTCACCTGCGATTCGAAGTGATTGCTGGACAATGTCCTTCGCATCTAGATCGGAGTTTGCCCTTAAGGCACGGGCAGCAGCCAGCGCGTACGAACCACCCGAACCAATAGCGAGCACTTCGTCATCCGGCTCAATCACATCACCTGTTCCACTCACTAAGAACAGGTGGTTCTCATCCGCAACCGCAAGGAGGGCATCTAGCCGTCGAAGGTATCGATCCATCCTCCAGTCCTTTGCTAGTTCGACGACCGCTTTGGTCATATTAGCTGGGTACCGCTCTAGCTTCTCTTCCAGCTTTTCGAAGAGTGTAAAAGCATCCGCGACCGCACCGGCAAAGCCTGCAAGGAACTTCCCGTCTTTAAGACCTCGGACCTTTCGGGCGCTCCCCTTCACGATGGTATCACCCATAGTAACCTGCCCGTCGCCACCCATGGCAACATACCCATCTTTTCGGACCGCAAGCACTGTGGTAGAACGAACTTCTGGAATGTTCACTGGCTTAAGGGGTGAGGGAATCGTTCGCCTAAAAGACAACACGACAATACGGCTAGAACGGTAGGGGCAAGAATGTAACCTGAATGCTGCCGATATGGCAGCTTAGCCCGAGCGTGGGTGTGCCTCCCGGTATACCCGAACCAGCCGCTCCTTGGTCGTATGCGTGTATATTTGCGTGCTAGAAAGCGATGTGTGTCCCAGTAACTCCTTCACCGCAAGTAGATCTGCACCTGCCTCAAGCATATGTGTCGCAAAGGTGTGCCGGAGAGCGTGTGCAGAAAGACCTCTCGCACCAGCAACCTTCTCAAAAGAGCGACGGACATTCGCTTGAATCGAACGCCGAGATAGTCGCTTCCCAGTGGCGTTCACCAGCACCGGACCTATGGTTTGGTCAGCCACTTCAGCTCGACGAATTGAGTAGCGCCTGATGGCTCTAAGCGCTGATTCTGTAAGTGGCACAAGCCGTTCTTTACGCCCCTTGCCCATAACCCGGAGCTGCTTGATGTGCTCATCGATGTGTTCAATATCGAGACCATGCAGTTCAGCTAACCTCAGGCCGCTTCCATATAACAACTCTAGAATCACCAGCATTCTGGTACCAGAAAGCGTGTTCTTAGCAGCTTCGCTCTCAGCGAAGTTGAAAACATCTGTCACATCAGCTTGTGAAAGGTGACCCGGAAGGCGCTTCTCGATCTTAGGTGCGCTGAGCGTGCCAGCCGGATTCACTGAAATATGATTCTCCCGATGTAAAAAACGGAAGAAGGCACGGGCCGCAGCGAGTTTCCGAGCCACGGTCCTTCGTGATAATCCTTTCCGGCCGCACCAACCCAAGAAACCTCGTAACGCTAAACGGTCCACTTCAGGATCGGACCAGCGCCAATCTGACCTTTCGAGATAGTCGTCAAGGAACTCAATAAGTTGCGACAAATCTAAACGGTACGCTTTGACCGTATTGGACGATAGCTGCCGCTCGTTCGCGAGGTGCTCAAAGAAATCTCTGACCTCCAGATCAGCTCCTCTCATAGGCTAGACGATAGCCGCCGTAGCCTCCGGAACCACTTTGAGGCTGTGCTCTTTCATCCAAGCCAGGAGGTCTGATTGAGCCCTTTCAGCGAGGAGCTCCCTTTTTACCTTCTTATCCCGAACACGCTCTTGAAGTGGATCGACTAAACCCCAATTAGAGTTCATCGGCTGAAACTTTCCGGGAGTTGCCTCCCGTAAGTATCTAAAAAGACCGCCAAGCATGGTTGTTGGAGGAGGTACAATAGCCCTTAGTCCACGTAAGATGCGCACAAGATTGATTCCGGCCAGGATGCCACTAGCAGCTGACTCAACGTAGCCTTCGACACCTGTCAGTTGACCTGCAAAAATTACGTTCGGTCTATCACAAGGAGCGCCGTACTCTGTCAGGCGCTCGGGAAAGTTCAGGTAAGTATTCCTGTGAATGGACCCCCACCTTAAGAACTCTGCATCCGTGAGCCCTGGAATCAACCCGAACACCCGACGCTGCTCTCCCACACGTAGCCGTGTTTGGAAGCCGACTATGTTCCACATCTGTCCTGCTCGGTCCTCCCGCCTCAGCTGAACTACCGCCCAGGGTCGAGTCCCTGTGCTTGGGTCTATTAAACCAATCGGCTTCATGGGCCCAAATCGAAGTGTATCCACCCCGCGTGATGCCATCACTTCGATCGGCAGGCAACCTTCAAAATAAGGCACCTTGTCCCAGTCATGTCCCTCGTAAGACTCACCCGACTGAAGAGCTGTAATAAAATTTTCGTATTCGACCTTGTCCATCGGACAATTCAGATAATCAGCATCCTCATCAAAGCGCCCAGCAGCGAATACGATCGACTCGTCCAAGCTGTCACGGTGCACGATAGGAGCGATGGCATCAAAAAAAGCTAACCCTCCGTCTCCGATGAGCGCTTTGATCGATTCGGAAAGCACGTCAGAAGTAAGAGGTCCGGTGGCGATAACCGCAGGGCCGTCCGGAATCTCCCCACACTCCTCGCGTCGTATTTCAATATTGTCTTCGGCACCTACTGCATCGGTCATCGCGATAGCAAAAAGATTCCGATCAACAGCAAGGGCGGATCCAGCTGCTACTCTTGATTGGTCCGCGGCTGCCAAGAGAGTAGAACCTAGCGCACGCATCTCCCTCTTAAGCTGACCGTGCGCATTGGCTGGAGCCTCGCTCTTAAAGGAGTTAGTGCAGACCAATTCACCTAACTGGTCCGACTGATGGGCCTCGGTCATACGAACAGGTCGCATTTCCAGGAGGCGCACACTTAGTCCGGAACGTGCTACGTGAATTGCGGCCTCGCATCCGGCCAGGCCACCTCCTACGACGGTGACCGTATCGCTCATTTCCTCTTCCGACCGCGACCTTTCTTGCCCCCTCGTGCCACTTTTTCAGCAATCAGAGACACAGCCGCGTCCAGGTCGATCTCGGTCGCCTCAGAGCCCTTTGGTAGGGTCGCATTGATCGTACCATCAGTCACGTAAGGACCATATCGACCAGAAAGCACGACCAGTTCTGCACCCGTATCGGGGTGCTTACCCACCTCCTTCAATGGCACTCTCCTGCCAGAAGCCTTCGCATCCAGCAGGCGGGCTGCTTCTTCCAGAGAGACGCTCCAAAGGGCATCAGTTCCCCTGAGACTGGCGAAAGTCTTGCCACGCCGTACAAAAGGACCGAAACGCCCGATGCCGGCGACAATCTCCTCTTTAGACTCAGGATCCAACCCTATCGGTCGCGGCAGTTGGAGAAGCTTGAGAGCGTAAGCTAGATCGATTTCATCCGGCTCTTTACCCTTTGGAAGACTCACCCTCTTGGGCTTTTCGGCATCCGAAACAGACTCGAGTTCCACGTATGGTCCGTAGGGACCGACTTTAAGTCGAACCATCTGTCCCTCATCGGGATGCTCGCCGAGCTGCTTGCCCTCAGGATCGATTCCATCAAGAGAACGGGTGTTCTTGCACTCAGGATAGCCCGAGCACCCTAAGAAGCGCCCAAACCGGTTCCATCGGACAAGCATGGGCTGACTGCACTTCTCACACTCCTCGCCTTCAGCGGCCAAGATCTCTTTAATGATCTCGTCGGAGTTCGCGTTGCCATCCTCAATCCGCTCTAAAAAGTTCGGATAAAAACCAGCAAGCACTTTCTGCCACTCGACTTCGCCTTCCTCTACACGGTCAAGTTCGCTCTCCATACGACTCGTAAATTCGACATCGAAGATATTGGGGAAGATCCTCACAAGAAGCTTCGAAACAACCTCACCCAGGTCCGTAGGGTGAAAACGTCTCTGATCAAGTTCCACGTAACCCCGATCGACAATCACTGAGATAATCTGGGCGTACGTGGAGGGCCGACCGATTCCGAGCTCCTCTAGCTCTTTCACCAGACTGGCTTCAGAGTACCTCGGCGGCGGCTGCGTAAAGTGTTGCCTGGGTTCGATGGAGGAGAGTTGCGCAACGTCTCCCTCTGTGAAGTCGGGAAGGGGCTCAAGGTCGTCAAGCCGTCCCTGGTCACCCACTTCAGTCGCTTCGACATACAGGCGTGTAAAACCTGAGAACTTGACGATTGAACCGGTGGCCCTAAAGAGATAATTACCCCCACTCTTGCCGGTCAGGTCAAAATCAACCGTAGTCGTGTCATATACAGTCGGGGACATCTGGCTGGCGACAAAGCGAAGCCAAATTAACTCATATAGCTTGGCCTGATCTGCTTCTAAGTATCGAGCTGCTTCTGCAGGATGAATCGTGACATCAGTAGGTCTGATTGCTTCATGAGCATCTTGGGCTGCGGCCTGTTGCTGCCCGCCATAAAGTCTTGGAGAAGATGGCGTGTAAGCACTACCGAATTCAGATTCGATCCACTCACGAGCACTGTTGACTGCGTTGGGAGACACACGAGTTGAATCTGTGCGCATGTAGGTTATAAGGCCTACTTGACCACGATCCCCTATCGGTTGGCCCTCATATAGTCTCTGTGCGTTCGACATCGTGCGGCGTGCGGAGTATCTAAGGCGCTTTGCTGCCGCCTGCTGCAAAGTCGAGGTGGTGAATGGTGCAGCAGGATTCTTTTTCCGTTCGCGCCTCTTAACCTCGGTCGCATTAAAGGGAACCGCATCGATATCCGTGACTACTGAGACCGCCGCCGCCTCGTTCTCGAGCTCTAAAGACTCACCATTGATCTTGTGTAACCTAGCATCGAACGCGGTTTCGTTATGCTGGAGATGGGCGGTGATAGACCAGTACTCGTCTTGAACAAAAATGCGGATCTCGTCTTCACGCTCACAGATAAGTCTCAAGGCAACCGTCTGGACGCGTCCCGCTGAAAGCCCAGGTCTAATTGGCTTCCAGAGGAGCGGACTCACTTGATAGCCGACTAGCCTGTCCAAGATCCTCCGAGCCTGCTGAGCTTCAATCTTATTCGTGTCTAGCAATCCAGGTGAAGCTAGAGCACGCTCAACAGCACCTTTAGTGATCTCCCGAAAAGTTACTCTTTGGAATCGGTCGCGATTCTTCTCATAACCAAGCTGCTCAGCTACATGGTACGCTATAGCCTCGCCCTCGCGGTCCGGGTCCGTAGCGAGAATGACTGTTTCGGCACCCTTTGCTTTTTTCTTGAGCTCTGAAATGACCTTCCCTTTTCCTCGGATGGTCACATACTTCGGCTCGAAGTCGCGCTCAACGTCTACACCCAGTTCTTTCTTCGGCAGATCTCGGACATGACCCACCGAGGCCGCAACGTGATAGTCGCTGCCAAGATACTTGCTGATCGTTCTCGCCTTTGCGGGCGACTCCACGATCACTAGGTGTTTCTCGTCGCTCATTCTCCGACTGCTCTAGTGTATTTTTCGGTTAGAATTTCTAAGATCTGCACCGACACATCTTCTACCGGTGAGTGCTCCGTGTCCACTGCCCACTGCGCTGTTTGATAGTGAGGGACCCGCTTGATGAGAAGCTCGCGAGTTTCGTCAAGAGCATCCCGTTGCTCAAGCAATGGCCTTCTTCCAGGCTCACGGGATGCTCGCTCGAGTGCTTTTTCGGCAGACACACGCAACCAGAAGGTTGCGGTTCCTTTCGATACCGCTGCTAGCCGGCCAGGTGCTATAGCCCACCCCCCACCGCTAGCGAGTACGATACGATTTTCACTAAGCAGATTCTCAGCCACACGCTCCTCAATCTTGCGAAAGTAGGGTTCTCCTTCGACCGCAAAGATATCGGCAACAGACCGACCCTCTTTGATCTCTATAGCTTCGTCAAAGTCAACGAAGCGCCAATTCAACCGAACTGCCAAGTCTCTTCCCACACTGGTCTTCCCCGAACCCATGAAACCCACCAAGAGGACCCGGAGGAGCTCCTGCCGTGTCACCGCTCTCCGAATCCCCGTTCAGCCAGGTAGTTCAGGTACCCATCAAAGTTCCTGCGCACCTCACCTATTGAATCTCCTCCGAACTTTTCCAGGAATGCATCAGCGAGAACTAAAGCAACCATAGCTTCACCTACGACACCAGCAGCCGGAACAGCGCAGACATCACTGCGTTCTGTGGCCGCATCACCGACGCTGCCATCCCTCAGGTCCACACTCGGAAGCGGTTTCATAAGAGTGGAAATTGGTTTCATTGCTCCACGGACTGCGACTGGCTCTCCAGTGGTGACGCCACCTTCTAATCCTCCCGCTCGGTTGGATGCCCGACCCATACCTCCAGCCCGAAATTTTTCTTCTGCGCGAACGATAGGATCGTGAACATTGGATCCTGGTCGTCGTGCACCGGTGAAGCCCAAGCCGACCTCCACGCCCTTCACGGCCTGTATGGACATAACCGCCCCGGCTAACCGTCCGTCGAGTTTTGTATCCCAGGAAACGTAAGATCCCAGTCCTACAGGAAGCCCCGTTGCAACGACCTCAAAAATTCCACCCAGAGTGTCTCCGCGCTCCTTTGCCTCATCAATCTCAACCATCATGCGTGTGGCTGCATCATCATCTAGGCAGCGGACCGCGTTTTTATCCGCTTCGGAATTCACATCTTCTGGAAGTTCGTCAACCTCAGCTTCTACTGATCCAATTGAGACAATGTGACTCCCGATCCTAACCCCAAACTCTGCCAAGAGCCGCTTTGCCACAGCAGCACATGCTACACGAGCTGCTGTCTCCCGCGCACTCGCACGCTCGAGAATATCCCTGACATCACGCCTGTCATACTTGAAAGCACCTACAAGGTCGGCGTGACCGGGTCGCGGCAGATAGTGTGGCCTGAGTGCTTTTGGATTACCGCCTGGCTCCGGAGGCTCGTGTGCCATCGCAACGGTCCAATTGTCCCAATCACGGTTCCAGACAACCATCGAGATTGGGGAACCCAAAGTTTCACCCAAGCGCACCCCAGAAAGCAGCTCCGCTCTATCCGACTCGATCTGCATGCGACGGCCGCGGCCGTACCCGCCCTGGCGACGCTTGAGTTCAGGATCTACATCCCTCTCCATCTCGAGACTTAAGCCTGCAGGAATTCCTTCGATCAGCGCCGTGAGCGCGCGACCGTGTGACTCTCCTGCCGTGTGGAATGCAATCCGTCTCATACCGACTCCGGAACACGCAGAACCCCGGCAATGCCGGTCTGCTAGTTATCCCCGAAGATTAGATTCGCGACCAAGTTATATAGAAGGGAGTGGCCCCTGCACCAAGCGTTAGCTCTAAATGGGCCAGTGAGAGACAACGTAACCAAGGACGGATACGATCGATCTCTGCTACCAAAATGGTCCGAGGACGAGTCTCGGAGTTACAAGCCTCAGGTCTTCGTCCACTCCATATGGAAGGCCTGTTACCTTGTACACAGAAGTTCACCTGGCTCCGGAGGGCTTATCGGTGACGAGGGTGCTGTAGCCGTCCCGTAGAAAATCGCACAACCCTCGGCAGCACCCAGAGCAGAGTGTGTGGCACTGGCGGCCCAACCCGAAGAGGAAACGGACGTCGGCGTAACGTTAACGCCATCGGAACTTACAAATGCCAGGTCCGCAAAAATATCTGAGAATGTGTAATTGTCGGCGTAATAGATCTCTTGCTGAGCTGCCAGGTTTCTTAGATCGGACCTCATGGCAGCGAAATAAGCCCTTTCACGTGTAGCGGAGAACTTTGGGATAGCGATTGCAGCCAAGATTCCAATTATCACGACCACAATAAGGAGTTCGATGACGGTGAAACCCTTGCTGTCGCGCATACTGATACTCCAAGTGCGTGGTTAAAAGGGGTGTAACACCCGCTCTTTGGGCAAAACAATTCTCCAAAATACACTTACAAATGCTAACCAGATCTGCAGCAATATAGCTAGAAGTAAGATGAAATCCTGAACCGCGCCCAGCCCGTAGAGCATGGGTATATGATTCTGTGCGCTTGGTGGTTTTCATATGACTGGTTTAGCTGTCATGCTACTCAGACCTATTAAGCAACTAGCTGCCTACTAGTTAGGGGTTACCTGAGATTCATTAGAGAATTCAAACACGCTAACCGAGTCGATAGCTGCCCGAGCATGCTCTGTGATGGCAACAGACGCCGCCGAGTCAATCGCTACGAGTGCGCCATCCATATTCCCTTCATTGCGACGAACGTAGGCAAGATACATCCATTGCTGCCACAGCCCGGGATAAGGATACTCGTCAGCTTCTGTCCGCGTATGATGAGCTTCCTCCCACCGACCTTGTGCTGCCAGTGCCCAAGCTAGCAAGTGCAGTCGAGCTGGGTCGTAATCTGTCAACTCCAAGGCCTCACGTGCGAAACGCTCGGTTCCTTGGGAGTCACCCAACTCTGCCCTGATTGTGGAGATTAGCGCTGGCGCAAGCGGAAATCTTGGCTCCTTCTGCCGGGCGAATTGAAGCAAGGCCTCTGCCGCCTTGTATTGTCCAATCCCAATCAGCTTCTTGGATATTTCAGTCAGTAGTTGATAGTGCCCCCCCAGGATGCCAATGGCCGCCCGATAAGACGCCATCCCCTGACTCACGGCACCAACAGCTAGAAACTCATCGCCCAGAATCCACTGAGATCGACCCGAATGTGGATAGTCCCCAATCATGGTCGCGAACATGGTCGGATTATCTCGCCACGCCGGTGTGCGTGTCCACGTTCGCACTGAACTCAGTAACAGCAACAATACAAGAAAAATCCAAGTAGCACGCGGGCGCCGACTAGCCAGTCGGACAACTAGCCAACCGGTAGCGCCTGCAAGCCCAACTGACGGCAGGTACATCGTCCGTTCAGCGAGAAGCACTCCTGACAAGAATAAAGTGTTTGACACGGGAGCGATTGCTATAAGAAACCATACTACGCCAAATGCAGCTGCACGTGACGTTGTCACTCCGGGTGCCATTTCGGGCCGTCGCCACGCCAACAGCGCAATGCACAAAATTCCCAGAGCCAGAATGGCCCCCGTGATGTTGGAAGCGTGCCAACCCAAAGAAAGCGGCAACACGTTGGGCGAATAGTCCGAGGAAAGATCCATCGGAAACACCCAAAGGCGTACGTAGTGAAGCCAACTGTCCGCTAAGGTCCAAATTCGAGGAATCTCAGAAAGTAAATCTGCTCCCAGTGGCCCGAGTGGCTGAATCACGCTTCCCAAAATGGCATAGCGACTAGCCAAGAAAGCCCCGGCGAGCATTCCCATTATGACGTAGACCCGCCAACGAGCTCGCACATAACCTGGTAGGTCTTTAGAGCTTATTCGATCTCGTGCTGCATCGATCAAGAAAATTAGAGCCGGAAGAGTAATCGCACCTTCTTTCGCACCAAGCCCTATTGAGAATAGTGCCCCGACAACAAAAGACCGTCTCCAACTTGAGTAGTCTTTGGGTCCATATGCATGGGCCAAGCAACCAAGCAGGACAGCGACAGCAGCCAAGATCTCAGAGATCCCAACCACATTCGCTACCGCCTCAACATGGACTGGATGGACAGCAAAAATGAGGCCTGCGATAAGGGCTGCCGGCAGGGTCATGAGAGACCGGAACAACATGAGAACCAGCACTGAAGAAAGAGCGTGCCCAAGCATATTCACGGCGTGAAATAGCCAAGGCGCGCCGTTGCCAATCACGTACTGTAACCCGAGCAAACCCGTGGTTGCCGGCCTCCACAGACCCAGTTCTCTGCCATATTCCGACGGCCAATAGGGTGCCTTTAGTGATCCTGGCAAACTCTCAATGCTATGGATGGCAGAATTGTTGACGACGATGTGGTAATCGTCGTACGCAAACTTATTGGCGAGGGAATTCGAAAAAACTGCTAGCGCTACAAAACCAACTAGAGCTGCTGCCGTACCAGCGTGAAGATGCGGGAAAGCAATTTGGCCTACCTTAGGGCTACGAGGACCGGCAAGCACGTCAGTCTCCAATGCTGGAGCGTGGGCTGGTCATAGTTGGTGGCATCGCCCTTTCGCAGGAACTGGAGGTGATCTCTTATGGACGTGGAATCCCTCGAACGTGCCGCGGAAGCAGGTAGTCATTCCCGCTGAGACGACCAACCGCCCGTAGAGTCCCGTGCGTAACTCGGTGAGTCCCCTCCTCAAACTCAAGTTCTGGTCGGAGCAAAACCCCCACAACCTCTCCAATCACAAGAGTATTTGTTGATTTGAGGAGCTCTACCTCTTGAAATACGAGGCATTCGAGAACTGCAGAGCACTCACCCACGAATGGTGCCGACACTTCCTCCGAAGGGACACATTCCAACCCCGAAAGCTCAAATTCATCAACCTCAGGTTGAACCTCAGCCGAAGTCTTATTCATCGCCTCAAGAAGCGGTTCCGAAACCACGTTTACACAAAATGCACCGGAGCTTCTGATATTGACCAGAGTATCCTTTTGCACCCCTCTGCGCTCTCCTACCGACACGCCGACAAACATGGGTGAAGCAGAAAATGCATTAAAGAAACTGAACGGCGCCAAGTTTGGCTGGCCATTTGAATCCCATGTCGACACCCATCCAATAGGACGCGGGACAACAAGGGAGGTTAGCAACTCGTAACAGCCACGGCTGGAAAGCTCACTCGGGTTAATAACCCGAGTCCCTGATTCGCGAATGGCTTCTGTTGTTTGCTTCAGTTGTCTGCCGGTACGTCGAGGACCTGGCCAATATAGATCCTGCTTCCATTAAGCTCATTCACACTTCGGAGGTCACCGACGGTCGTGCCGTGTCTCCGCGCGATCGTCCAAAGTGAGTCGCCGGAACGAACGGTGTAGGCCAACCGTTCGGCGAGCCCAAGCCCCTCTCGAGAACGGGAAGACTCAGCAATGTGGAGAACCTGACCAATATCTATACGACTTCCATTGATCCTGTTTAAGCTCCGCAAGTTATCAACCGTCGTACCGTGTCTCCGCGCGATCGTCCAGAGTGAGTCACCGGAACGAACGGTGTAAGGCTGTCCATCTGCAACCCTCAGGGCTTCCTTGGAACTGAGGGTTTGAACGTAGGCAGTATACTGCTGAGGGAAGAGAGCTATATGGTAGTGCACTGGCCTGCGCTCACGGGTGGCCTCTAGGACACCGGCTCGTTCTAAGTCACTCAGCACTGGCTCAAGCCAATTCCGACACCTCTGATTCGGATATCTCAGATCCAATGCCATCCCAGTCGGGTGAACTGAGCGACTGGAGGCATTCCGTGGTTGGCGCGTCTTAGGGCGTGTTAAGCTTGTCACGACAAGCTGCTCCCCGCATGCCCTGCGGTACTGAGAACTCAGACGGCGAATAAAGAGATCCACCTCTGGTCGTGCGTAGGGGAATGAAACCTCATTGTCGAGCCTGAAGTCTGAATTTGACGTGATCCGGATCAACCAACCCTGGGATACAAAGAACCTGACACGGTCAGGCGTTTCTATGAACGTGAAGTCGTGCTGACGAGCGACCTGATTTTGCCTGTCCATGGAAGCTCTTGAGCCTCGCAGACTCTGTGCAAACACATTCCCAGGTAGTACTGCCAGTAAGAGCACCATCATTAATGAGGTGCCGTCAACCCGACGGAGGATCCGGTTAACCAGTGGGTCTTGGGACGTCGCGTGCATGGTCGTTGTCGTTCAACCCCCTAAGCAGCTCCAAAGCACCTGCGGCACATAGGTAAACTGATGTGCCACTCCACACAAGAATTGTGTGCACAACCCCAGAACTCGTATATGAATCTATAGAGGATACGGTCGCTGGAATTCTTTGTGCTTTAGCCCTGTCCTGCCTCGGAATACCGAGATGCAACCACATCCCAGTTCACCACATCCCACCATGCGGCTAGGTAGTCTGGTCTCCGGTTTTGATAGTTGAGGTAGTAGGCGTGCTCCCAAACATCCACGCCAAGAATCGGAGTCAGACCTTGCATATATGGGCTGTCTTGATTGGCCGTGGAAAAGCAAGACAGTCGACCATTCCCGTCCACACATAGCCATCCCCAACCAGACCCAAATTGGCCCGCAGCTGTAGACTGGAGCTTAGCCTTGAAAGTTTCGAGTGAACCGAATGTTTCCTTAATGACTTCCGCTAAGGTGCCTGAAGGTGCTCCTGCACCTCCAGGAGTCATGATGTCCCAAAATAGATCGTGGTTGACATAGCCACCGCCGTTGTTCCGTATGGCTCCCCTGATCACCTCTGGCAGATCATTTAGGCCAGCAAGTAGATCTTTAACCGACTTGCTATGAAGGTCCGTATGGCCCTCGAGAGCAGCATTAAGATTTGACGTGTAGCCTGCATGATGCTTGCCATGGTGAATCTCCATCGTACGGGCATCAATGTGAGGCTCAAGAGCGTCGTGGTCGTATCCGAGACTAGGAAGTGCAAAAGGGTAAGACATATATCTTGGCTCCTATGTTCTCAGGACAGCCTTGGGCATAGCGGACAAGCTCCGTTGCCGGGCCGTTCTGATTTTTAGTAACTGAGGTGGCGAAACTCGGTTCGTGGCATCTTACACACGGGTGTTCCACTCAGCAATTCTACCGTACGGTCTTAGAAAAATTGGTATTGGTTCAGTTCGTCAGCTCAGAGGAATCGATCCTCGAGGAGTCGCAGGCCTAAACTCTGTTAGCCCTCTTATCCCAGGGACGACGTTCGAAGTAACTGCGCGTCTCTTCAACGACTTTTGGAGCGAGTAGGAGGAGCGCAATCAAGTTCGGCCAGATGACGATAGAAAGGGCAACGTCAGCAAGGTCCCAAACAACCGCAACTGAACCGATCGCACCGACAAAGTGCAGAGCAACAAAAACAAACTTATAGGGGAGCACTCCCCCATGCCCGAACAGATACTTCGCACAGCGATCACCGTAATAGCTCCAAGAGATCGCTGTCGATATCCCAAAAAGCAGCACGCCCAAGAGAACGATATAGTGACCCCAGTCACCCAAGGGCTGCAGGCCCTCACGAAATGCATTCATGGTTAAAGGGGCACCTGCCTCGACGGCATCTCCATAAAGGGCTGTATAGGTGGTCCCGTCAGTCGCGACGGCCTCCCCCCTGTCAGGGAAAACGGTCCCAGTAAACAGTCGAGTGTGATCAAGGTCTACGAAAAGCTCTTCCACTGAAGCCTCATGCCATGAAACAAGGGCCGCGCCGACTCCAGTACTCAGGTGCCTGCCTTCTACTATCTCAATAGGCCCGGCGTTGGATGTACTGGCATAACGATTGTCTTCAGTGACTAGCGTATAGCTGATGTCACCACCGGTTAGACTTACCTCAGTGGGAAATCGCTCCACGTGGCTATTCGTCATGATGATCACAAGACCAGTCATCGAGCAGATCACAATCGTGTCGATAAAGGGCTCGAGCAGAGCTACTACACCCTCGGACACCGGCTCATCGGTCTTCGCTGCAGCATGTGCTATTGGGGCTGAACCCTGTCCTGCTTCATTCGAAAAGAGCCCTCGCCGCACCCCCCACATGAGGGTCATGACAAAGACTCCGGCACCCGTTCCAGCGACGCCTGAACGGGGGTTGAACGCCTCCGAAAAAATAGTCGCGAAAGCGGGCCCGACCTCAGTCACATTCAATGCGATAATTGCTAGCGCTCCCGTCACATATACAGCGGCCATGAGGGGGGCGAGAAAAGCAGTCACCTTACCTATGCGAGCGATTCCGCCAAGAATGACACCTGCCACGACGGATGCTGTTATAAGTCCCGTAATCCACATAGGAATGCCGAACTCTGAGAACATGCTATCCGCAACCGTCTGTGACTGAACAGCATTTCCAGTCAGGAAAGCCGTAAATCCCAGGGTTACAGCAAAAAATGCCGCCAGAGGCTTCCAACTTGGTCCCAAGCCTCTTTCTATGTAGTACATGGGTCCCCCAGCAACAGCACCGTCGTATCCCTGTGCGCCGCTGGCCTTATCTACCTCGCGATACTTCTGTGCGAGGGTGACTTCGGAAAACTTCGTAGCCATGCCTACGAACGCGGTGACCCACATCCAGAATAAGGCGCCAGGCCCACCCCAGTGAATGGCCATTGCGACACCGGCAATATTACCTATGCCGACCGTGGCCGAGAGTGCGGTGGTAAGAGCCTGAAAGTGAGAGACATCGCCAGGATCATCTGGATCGTCATACCTCCCTGAAGTCACGCCAAAACCGTGCGCCAGATGCCGAATTTGGACGAAGCCCGTCCGAACGGTCAGATAGAGGCCAGTCCCGAGTAACAGGATGACCATGAACGGCACATTCTCACCGTTGATGGGAACCCCGAACTCCACGAAGTAGGTGCGTAGAAAATCGACCAGCGGTTGGAGCCAATCCATGGCCGTCTCCTGCACTTAGCTAGATGTGAACAATTACCTGGTGTCTAGAGCCAGGTCGCAGACGTGGGCGGCCACAGCCATGGCCAGGAGTTCATGGGCTCGATACACAATAGCATCCAAAGACGGCGATTCGTTGAACATCTCCTCCGCCTTGTCTCGCAGCTCAGGCACAGTTGGAAGGTGAGATAACGAAAGCTCCGCTAATCTCGCCTCTACCTGACCTCGAGCACGCTTTGCCAAGTCTGCTAAATCATCGACTGTATGCGATTCAGCCCACGCATCTCGGACCCGAAGTGCATAGCGCTCCACACTGAATGAACCCGCCAATTCACTCGCCACTTTCTCTACAATCTTTCGGCCCACCGGACGGTCACCCCTAACGATGGCCTCCGGAGGTGCGCGTAGGTCCCACACCAAACCCGTCCAGGACATCACTTTTAGGATGTAGTAAGTGATATCGACCTCCCACCACTTGAATCCCTGCCTCACGGAACTCTGATAATGATGATGGTTGTTATGCCACCCCTCACCCAAGGTAATCAGAGCCAGCCAAAAGTTATTCCTAGAGTCGTCACCAGTCAGATATCGCTGCGAGCCCAGCTCATGGGCTAGAGAGTTGATAAAAAATGTGCAGTGATAAAGCACCATCGTGCTCCAGAAGAAGCCGACAACCAACATCGTCCAGCCACCCCAGAACCACATCGCAAATCCCAGAATAACCGCAGGTGTGTACGTAAAGCGATCTAGGATTACCAACTCACGGTACTTGGTAAGATCCTTAACGGTGCCATAGTCTGGTTCCCAGTTCTTTGGGTTGAAGATCCAGCCCATATGCGAGTACCAAAACCCATGGTGCCTGGGAGAATGCACGTCCTCCGGCAGATCCGAGTACAGGTGATGATGGCGGTGAACAGCTGACCACCAGATCACCCCCCGCTGCGCTGATGTCTGCCCCAAGAATGCAAGGAAGAACTGGAAGACTCTGCTTGTCTTGTATGAACGATGACTGAAATACCGATGGTAGACACCGGTGATGGCCCACATCCTGACCAGGTAGAGAACAAATGCTGCCACAAGCGCCTCGAGCGAGACGCCAGTCCAAATTGCAGCCAAGCAAGCGACGTGGACTAGGACAAAGGGAACAGCTGCCGGATATACTATATCGTTGTGCGGTGCGTGGGCGTGATCCAATCCCTGCTCCGTTATATGAGTTATCGACCTAGAAGAACCGCTGGTGTCAACGCCGAGCAAGCTAATTGAGGCGCAATCGCGGGCCAAGGATCTTGTGATGTCTTGTTACCAATCCGACAGATCGTATCATTTACTTGAGAGAATTATGATCAGTGAAACAGCTACTTGAGAGAATTATGATCAGTGAAACAGCTTTGTTAACTAAGGAAGCACGGATGCCAACTGCCTCACGGCCGCCTTTTAAGGTTAAGGACTTGAGCTTAGCTGAGTGGGGTCGCGACGAAATCCGGCTTGCAGAGCAGGAGATGCCCGGGCTTATCGCGGCGAGAGTAGAGTACGGCCCTCAGCAGCCGCTAGCGGGGCTGAAGGTGGCGGGCTCACTCCACATGACAGTGCAAACCGCTGTCCTAATCGAGACGCTTATAGATCTCGGCGCAGATGTTCGTTGGGCTTCCTGTAACATTTTCTCCACACAGGACCATGCGGCAGCAGCAGTCGTAGTCGGACGGGATGGCTCAGCTGAAGACCCTAAAGGTGCGGCAGTTTTTGCTTGGAAAGGTGAAAGCCTTGAGGAATACTGGTGGTGTACTGATCAGATGTTGGATTGGCCAGACGGATCAGGTCCGGACCTTCTCGTAGACGATGGAGGAGACGCCACGCTCCTCATGCATAAAGGCGTCGAGTTTGAGTCGCATAACCGGGTGCCGGATTTCGACCCCGATAATGATTCACAGGAGTGGGGTGTAATCCTAGAACTTCTCCGGAAGACGCTTACAGAGGACAGGTATAAATGGACTCGTATCTCGAAGACTTGTCGGGGTGTCTCCGAAGAGACTACGACTGGGGTTCACCGTCTGTATGAGATGGAGAAGGCTGGGACCCTGCTCTTCCCTGCAATCAATGTGAACGACTCAGTCACCAAATCAAAGTTCGATAACCTCTATGGATGCCGTCACTCTGTAATCGACGGACTCAACCGCGCGGCCGATGTCATGCTTTCCGGCAAAACTGCAGTCATCCTCGGTTATGGCGATGTCGGAAAAGGCTGTGCCCAAGCGATAAAAGGTCAAGGAGCCAGGGTGGTAGTTACCGAAATTGACCCGATCTGTGCACTTCAGGCTGCAATGGAGGGCTACACGGTTGCTCGTCTCGAAGATGTGCTCGAAAGCGCCGATATATTCATCACAGCTACTGGAAATAGGGACGTAATCACTGCTGAACAAATGACCCAAATGAAGGACAAGGCGATCGTTGCGAACATCGGACATTTTGACAACGAAATCGATATGGCCGGCCTCGCGGCAATAGATGGAATCTCCAAGAAGGAGATTAAACCGCAGTTCCACGAGTGGACGTTTGCTGATGGCCACTCCGTGCTAATTCTGGCTGAGGGACGCCTCATGAATCTAGGGTGTGCTACAGGGCACCCAAGCTTTGTCATGTCGGCGAGCTTTACGAATCAGGTGATTGCACAGATCGAGTTGGCAGGGAATAAGAACCACTATGAGAAAAAAGTGTACGTGCTACCCAAGCACCTAGACGAGAAAGTGGCCCGGCTCCACCTCGACAAGCTGGATGCTAAGCTGACAGAACTCACCAACAAGCAGGCGGAGTACATCAACGTCCAGACGGAAGGACCGTACAAGCCGGACTACTACCGCTACTGATCGGCATCGTCTGGCTCCGTGTCATCGGACCTGCTGGAAAGGCTGATATCCCAACGCGGAAGGTTGTATTATTGGGTTAATCGCGTGAGACACACGGCTTGCAAATTCAGAAGACATGACTTGAGAAGAGGGCCGTATAAGCCGGAACAAGAAATATCGATATCAGCAAGACAAGTAACCAAATAAGATCTCATAGAGTGACCGGCGTGCGCTCAGTAGCGGGATCGCCTAAAGGACCCCGGTGTAGGTAGGCGCTGAAGGGTAGAGACTCGACCCGACAGGCTTACTGAATTGGCTATGCCCATGGGAGTTATTAGTAGATACCTGATTAAGGCCCACATCGGCCCATTCTTGTTCGCGCTATCTACGATCACCGCACTCATATTCCTCAACTCACTCGCACAGAGAGTTGGCGACCTAGTAGGCAAAGGTCTTCCATGGACTGTGATTGCTGAATTTCTGCTCTTATCCCTGCCCCATGTCATCGCTCTCGCTCTGCCGATGGCTGTGCTGGTCGCGGTTCTCTACGCATTTAATGACCTAGCCTCCGCAAACGAGATCACTGCTCTGCTGGCAGGAGGCATCCGGCCAGCCCGCATGCTCGTCCCCGTAATCGGGCTAGGCGTAATCGCAACAACAGTAATGTTTTACTTCAATGACACCGTGCTGCCTGAGTCGAATCACGCGTTGAAAAACTTGATTCTGGACGTTGGCCGTAAAACTCCAACACTCGAATTAAGAGAACAGGTCGTAAACGAACTGCAGCCTGGGGGCGGGAATGACCTCTATTTTTTGACGGCTGACCGAATCAATTATGAGGATAATACGCTAGCCGAGGTCACTATCTTCGATGCTAATGACCCGTTGCGTCAGCGCACTACCTATGCTTCCCGTGGAGAAATGGCATTCAACGACGCACGCACTGACCTCTACCTGACACTTTATGAAGGCGTTGTGCACGAAGTACAAAGCGACCGTGAAGGCGGGTTCCAACGCCTTTATTTCAACCAGCAGGTTATTCCACTTAGAGAGGTCGGTAACGAGCTCGAGCGCAGGCTTGGCGGAACCGATCGTGGTGACAGGGAAATGGGATTCGCACTTCTCTCAGAGAATGCGCTTGCCCGCCAAGTCCAGCTAGACAGTGTTAGGGCAGAGAACCACGAAGCAGCGCTACACGCTGTCCGAGTTGCCATCAACGAACCGATACTTGCTGACTCAGTCGAGAATGGAATGGCTCACTTGCAAGGCTCTCCCTCCATGGGCTTTGACGACCTGCTGACGCTTGAAACTGTGACCGAAACACGATCGAGGTCGGCCCGTGAAATCTCGCTTCAGCAGACGGTGAATCGGTTCGAAGTCGAGTACCATAAAAAGCTAGCCATAGCCCTAGCTTGCATGGTTTTCACGCTGTTGGGCCCTCCGCTGGCACTGCGCTTTCCTCGAGGAGGCGTAGGACTGGTAGTAGCGTTTTCCAGCATCGTATTCTTCGTTTACTGGGTTGGCCTCATCGCAGGTGAGAGTATGGCAGATCGCCGAGTCGCCGACCCAGCAGTAACCATGTGGGTTACCAACGTCATCTTCCTCGTAGTAGGCATCTTCTTAGCAAGCCGCATGGACCGCTCGGGCGTGAACGTCCGAGGTGGAGGATTTGGAGAGCTGAAATCAACCCTCACCACTTGGTTCAACAGGAAAACAACCACGACTGACGGAATCTCTGAAGGTTCTCTCTGATGCGTACGCTCGACCGTCTAATCGTCTCTCAATTCCTCAAGCTCTTCGGTGTAGTCCTGATTGCAGTACCGCCCCTCTTTGTGCTAGGCGATTTCACAGAGAATCTCGACGCATACCTCGATAGAGGACTCACCCGGACAGATGTGGGCCTGTCTTACCTTTATAAGCTCCCCGAATTCATCCAATTCGCGTTTCCAATTGCCGCCCTTGTAGCGACAATTTTCACAATCCATACGATGACACGGCATAGGGAGATCGTGGCCGTCAAAGCTGGAGGGATCTCGTTCCGGAGGCTCATCGCACCACTAGTCTTGACAGGAATTGTTCTAACCGCTGTTGCTCTCACACTCAGCGAGATCGTTCCCAGGGGGAACAGTGTCGCATCCCGTATCCAGCAAGCGGAAGGTCCGAACCGCTCCTGGAGATCAGACTTTGTTTACAGGTCCGAAGGTGGCCTGAACTGGTCTGTAGCCCGACTCACTACCTCTGACGGCAACATGACCAACGTGGTAATCGAGCGCCCGCCAACGACAGATTTATCCGGCCTGCACGTTACTGCAGCTTCCGCGTCATGGCGCGAACTCGAGGGATGGACGATGAATGCCGGTTATATGAGAACGCTGCGACCGGATAGTACCGAACTCGCTATGGAGTTCGACCGCTTGTACGTCCCTGAAATTACCGAGCGTCCGGAGGAACTGCTCGAGGTCCCAAGAGAGCCAGAAGAGATGACATATGCCGAAATTGAGCGGCTGGCCAGCATCCTTGAGCGAACAGGAGGCAACGCTGCTGAATGGCTGGTACGCCGTAATCAGTTGATCTCGTTGCCGGTTGCAACTCTAATCATCATCCTCTTTGGCGCACCGCTAGCCACCAGTAGCAGGCGCGGAGGAGCAGCCTTCGGCGTTGGTCTGTCTCTGGCTACCGTCATTGTCTTCATTATGATGCTCAAGGTTGGAGGCGCACTTGGTGATGCAGGTGCGATCTCACCTTGGGCTGCTGCGTGGACGCCGAACATCTTGTTCTTCGGAGCAGCCTTGGTTCTGCTCGCTCGGGTGAGGACCTAGAATAGCTCAACCACTGAATAGACTCAGCAGTTGATCGGACAACTGCCCATTGCAAACCTCCTCCACAGGACCACGCAACAGGACGTCAAAGTCTTCAGAAACTGTCACCTCGAATTCGCCTCCCGGCATCCGAACCCGTACATGCCCGGGCGCAATAAATCCTCTCTCGACCATTGCAACCGCCACCGCACATGAACTCGTGCCCGAAGCGGATGTTGGACCAACACCACGCTCCCATATCAATGCTCGGCATGATGCGGAATCTATAGGAGCGGCGAGCTGAACGTTGGTACCATGTGCCAGTGCTGGATGAGCCACCAAAAATGGTCCCAGAGCATGGAGCTGGGAGTCACTCGGATCGTCAGTCAGAACGACGATATGTGGATTTCCAATAGATACCAACACAACATCAAGTGGCTCGCCTGACGGCCCTTCGAGCCGCGCAGATTCGTCGAGTACCTTCTCATCTAGTTGAATCGCTCCAGGGCCCAGTCGGGCACGGCCCATCTCCACTGAGATATCGTAGATATCCGCCCCGGCAGGGTTAATGGAAAGAACGATCCTATCACCGCCGACCTCAGCTACGAAGGGTGACTCCGCCAAACCCTTACTTTCCACGTACGCCGCAAGAACCCTGAGGCCATTACCACTTCGCTCGAATTCGCTTCCGTCCGGATTGAACATCCGGAGCCGGAGAACTCCATCGCTTCGGTCCTTAAGCAGTACAACGATGCCGTCCGAGCCCACACCCCGGTGAGGGTCGCAGACCAAAGACACAGCAGTTGGCGTCGCAGACCAAGAGGCACCTTCCTCAAAAACCAGGTAATCGTTTCCCAAACCGTGCGCCTTGAAAAAAGCTGCGCCCAGGATTGGAGGGGCTTGATGTAATGTCATGACCTCACGCTAACGGGAAGGCAGCCTCCACCCAACAGCCTTGGCCTTCAAAGTCACTGGTGCTACTTTCGCATTCAGGAAGAATGGGGCGATTTAAGGCATATTGCGGCCCGCACGGCGCCTAAACGTCGGCGAACAAGCTAAAAAGCCCATAGCCCCATCGCGTTGTCGACGCGAGGGGCCTTTTTTCGGAGCTAGCCATGGTGACGGCCACCTATCCGCGAACGCGCTTAGAGCGAATTGGCGACTTGAGTGAGGCGCTCAAGCGGCGAATTCTGGTGCTCGATGGAGCTATGGGCACCATGATCCAGCGCTACGATCTGACCGAGGATGACTTTCGGGGAGAGCGGTTTAAAGACATCTCAGGTTCATTACTAGGTGCAAACGACCTTCTCTGCCTCACCAGACCTGAGATTATTGGGAAGATTCACGCTGAGTATATAAGTGCCGGCGCCGACCTGATCGAGACGAATACATTTAACGCAAACCGCATTTCCCTAGCGGACTATCATCTTGAGGAAATCGCAGAGGAGCTGAACTACCAGGCAGCCACACTCGCCAGGAATGTGGCAGATGAAACAGAATCTTCCGAAGTAGGAAGGACGATTTGGGTGGTAGGTGCCCTAGGACCGACCAATCGCACCGCCTCTATCTCACCTGATGTTAATGATCCAGGCGCACGAAATGTCACTTTCGACGAGCTGGTCGTCGCGTACTCGGAGCAGGCTCACGGTCTGATACGTGGTGGCGCCGACATTTTGATGGTGGAAACTGCATTCGATACGCTAAACGCAAAGGCCGCTCTTTTCGCCCTCTCAGAAGTTCTCGCGGCCCTCGGAACAGACCTGCCAATTATGGTTTCGGGAACCATTACTGACCAGAGCGGTCGCACTCTATCAGGCCAAACCTCTGAAGCATTCTACAACTCAGTCGCGCATGGCGTACAGCCGGGTCCGGGACGTGAATCTGGCTTGCTCTCGGTCGGGCTTAACTGCGCTCTAGGTATTGATGAGCTCCGCCCACATATCGAAGAGCTCTCAGCCGTAGCTCCCGTCGCTGTAAGCTGTTACCCAAACGCAGGACTACCCAACGAGTTTGGAGAGTACGACCAGACTCCTGAGCACATGGCGAGAGTAACCGCCGAGTTCGTAGAAGCCAGCTTCGTAAACATAGTTGGCGGGTGCTGCGGTACGACGCCAGATCACATCGCTGCTATAGTAAATGTGGTGCAGAACCTATCACCCCGCCAAATCCCCAAACTTGAGCCCCGAACGCGGCTATCTGGTCTAGAGCCGCTCACCATCAGCCAAGACTCTCTTTTCGTAAACGTGGGCGAGCGCACGAATGTGACTGGTTCTCGCCGATTCGCACGGCTCATTAAGGAAGGCGAGTATGAGACGGCTGTAGAGGTCGCACGAGAGCAGGTCCTCGGAGGGGCTCAGATCATCGATGTCAACATGGATGAAGGGCTCCTAGATGCTGAAGCGGCGATGACTCGATTTCTTAACCTACTAGCGGGCGAGCCTGCAGTGGCCCGAGTCCCAACCATGGTCGACTCTTCGGACTGGGCTGTTATTGAGGCTGGCCTGAAGACTATTCAAGGCAAAGGTGTCGTTAATTCAATCTCGCTCAAGGACGGAGAAGAAGCGTTCCGTGAGCACGCCCGAACGGTGCGCCGCTACGGGGCCGCAGCCGTCGTGATGGCCTTTGATGAGGAGGGCCAGGCGGACACCCTCGAACGCAAGGTCCAGATCTGCCAGCGCGCGTATACGATCCTAGTGGACGAGGAAGGCTTTCCCCCAGAGGATATCATCTTCGACCCAAATGTTTTTGCTATAGCTACAGGTATCGAAGAGCACGACCACTACGCTATGTGGTTCATACAGGCCGTTGGGAAACTCAAAGAACTGTGTCCACATTCGCTGACGAGTGGCGGAGTCAGCAATGTGTCTTTCTCCTTCCGAGGCAGTGCAGAAGTGCGCGAGGCAATGCATGCAGCGTTCCTCCGGCACGCGATCGAATCCGGTTTGGATATGGGTATCGTTAATGCGGGAGCACTACCTGTCTACGATGAAATTTCACCCGACCTACTCGGGCCGATCGAAGATGTCCTATTTGCCCGGAGAGTCGATGCTACAGAAGAACTAATCCGCCTTGCAGGGGAACGTCAGGGTACGACCGAACGCCGACTTGAAGAGGATCTGTCCTGGCGAGAACTACCTATCAAACAACGTCTCATTCATGCATTGGTCCAAGGACTCGATCAGTTCATCGAAGAGGACGCCGAAACCGCTCGTTCGGAGCTCGATCGGGCTCTCGACGTAATAGAAGGTCCCCTTATGGAAGGGATGAACGTCGTGGGTGACCTTTTCGGGAGTGGACGGATGTTCCTCCCTCAGGTCGTAAAAAGCGCACGGGTCATGAAGAAGGCCGTCGCGCAGCTGGTTCCATACCTCGAAGCCGAACAGGTAGATGCCAGACGGAAGGGACGCATCCTCCTTGCTACTGTGAAGGGCGATGTCCACGACATCGGAAAGAATATCGTGGGAGTGGTACTTCAGTGTAACGGTTATGAGGTTGTAGACCTTGGAGTCATGGTACCAACTGAACGCATCCTAGCAGCTGCAACAGAACACGATGTGGACGTCATCGGCTTATCGGGTCTCATCACACCGTCTCTAGACCACATGGTTCACGTCGCTAAGGAACTCCAACGAACAGAATCGAATTCGCCGTTACTAATTGGAGGCGCAACCACCTCGAAGGCCCACACTGCTGTGAAGATCGAGCAATGTTATGACGGTGCTACCGTGCACGTCTTGGATGCATCTAGGGCCGTTGGAGTAGTGGGAACTTTACTCGACCAAAATCGAAGAGATCAGTTTATCGCTGGGTTGAGAGATGAATACGAAGAAGTTCGGGTTCGACGAACGAAGCGACAGGCGGGCAGAGAACTTCTATCTCTAGACGAAGCTCGAAACCGAGCACTTAAAATTGATCGACAGAAGACAAGCTCGGCAGCACCATTATCCCCAGGCGTCCATGTCTTTGGAGATATTTCCCTGACTGAACTCCGAACCTACATCGATTGGACCCCGTTTTTCCAGGCCTGGGAGTTACATGGTAAGTATCCAGACCTACTAGATGATCAAACGATCGGAAGCGAGGCTCGGAAACTGCTCTCTGATGCAGAGACTCTGCTGGATAAGATTGAATCGGAAGAAATCTTCAGCGCCAAGGCGGTGGTAGGATTATTCCCTGCAGCTGCCTTAGGTGATGATGTGCAAGTATACACAGATGAGACGAGAAGCGAGGTGAAAGCCGTCGTGCACGGGCTACGCCAGCAGTTCGCTAAGGGTGACCGAGCAAATCTTTGCTTATCGGACTACGTGGCACCCGAAGGGTCGACGGCAGATTGGATCGGTGCATTCGCAGTCACCGCTGGTCACGGAGTTGCAGGACTGGTTGAAACATTAGAAGCCGCGAATGATGATTACACCTCAATCTTGGCGAAATCACTCGCCGATCGGCTCGCGGAAGCTCTGGCCGAACACATGCACGAACTCGTCCGCAAGGAGCTCTGGGGGTATGACCCTGAAGAAGCCTTCGACAATGAAGCCCTGATCGCGGAAACATACCAGGGGATCCGACCTGCACCTGGGTACCCGGCATGTCCCGATCACACTGAGAAGCAGATACTTTTCAACCTTCTTGGAGCGGAAGAAGCAATTGGGATCAGTCTCACTGACAGCTTTGCGATGTACCCAGCTGCTTCGGTCAGCGGATGGTACTTTTCGCACCCAGAAGCGGAGTATTTTGGAGTTGGCCGGATAGGCCTTGACCAGGTCACCGATTACGCGGCCAGGAAGGGCTGGACTGTCGAGGAGGCAGAACGTTGGCTAGCACCGAATCTCAGCTACGAACCTGGTTAAACCCCTCTTAATTGCAAGCATAGCTGTTCACGTAATCGACTAGGCTAGAAGAGTTGGTCAAGTACCTCGGAAGGTTCCCGAGCCCTAGACGTAACGTCTAGACCGCTTCGAGAATCCTGGCGAGCCTGCTCTCTGCGCTACGATTACCCAGATTGCTAACATAGACCTTCTCAGCACCCTCCGACCTCAGTTCGCGAATTGTCCGCGCGCAGATCTCCTCAGCAGAGGCATTCTCGAATTCTTTCGTCAGTTCTTGAGTGGGTACAGGCAGAAACCGAGATAGGGTAGAGAGTGTCGCAGGGTTGGCACTTCGGTAGAAGAACACACCAAAGACGATGGGAACACTGCTGCCGCTTCGTTCTAGTGCCTCGAGCAAATCTGCTACTCCCCTGAGAGAGTGATGAGAAACGACCTGGCTCAATGCGAACTCTGCATAAGAATCTGAAGCCGTAACGTAACCGGCCTGCTCTGCTGCATCACGGTGAGGGTTCACCCAACCACCCAAAGCCAAGCCGGGTACACGAGTTCTTAGAATCTCTCGCAGATCTCTGCCGTGAGGGACGCAGCGGGAAGGACCCACAGACTCGTCACCACCGAGAACGGTAAGAGACTCGAAGCCGTGCAGTTCAGCCCGACTGGCAAATGACTCACAGTACTCTAGCGTATGCTTGCATGTTAGGATCGGTACGATTCTGCGCAGATCAACTGACCCATCGACATTAGTTCCAACATACGCCAGGCTCTCTTCCTCAGCTGCTCCGACTGCGTTGTCAGTAAGGAATACAAAGAGCTGCTGCTGAGTCAGGTGACCTAGGGAGTGATGCAAGTCCATCCAAGCCGCCCTACTGCTCGCTTCGTCTAAGTCCCTGGGCGGAGGACGCAGTTCCACCGTGACTAAGGGGCCCGGACTTCTAAGAGCCTTTAAGATGAGGGCATCACTTTGATCGTCCGTGATACTCATGATCATGCCTTGATCAAACGTTCTACCTCAGAGCTCTCCGAAGGGAGAGACGCAGTCAGTACCTCCCGACCCTCTGCGGTGACCACAACATCGTCCTCTATGCGAATGCCGATTCCCTCAAAAGCGTCAGGAGTTTTTGGTTGACCTGGGCGAAAATAGAGCCCGGGTTCAACCGTTACGACCATTCCAGGTTCGAGTATTTGAGATTTTCCATCCCGAGCGTAATCCCCTGGGTCGTGAACATCGAGACCCAGCCAGTGTGACGTTTGATGTGGATAGAAAAGCTTGTGTTCGCCCTCGCTGATCAGCTCGGCAGGGTCACCTTCAAGCACCCTCAGCCCCACCAGACCATCCACTAATATCTGGGTTGCCGCGTCATGCACCTCCGCAATCGAAACCCCAGGAGCAACAAAATCGATCGCTGCACGACGGGCCGTATCTACGAGCTCATAGATTTCTCTCTGAGGTTGGGTGAACCTTCCTCCTGAGGGATACGTCCGTGTTACGTCCGCGTTATAGAGCCCATACTCGGCACCCGCATCGACAAGCACCAAAGAGTCTTTTGCAATCAAGTCATCATTATCAACGTAGTGCAGTACACACGCGTTGACCCCTGATCCAACAATTGTGCCGTAGCCGGGTCCTCCTCCACCCGCGCAACGAAAAGCCGCATTGATCGCTGCTTCGATCTCCCATTCCCCGACTCCATGTGCAATCTTGCCAGCCCCGACTTTATGACCCTCGATCGTCATCTCTACTGCATGTTTGATCAGGGTTAACTCATGAGCATCCTTAGTCATGCGTAGCTTGTCCAGAACTTCACCTGGGTCGACGACGCCTCGAGGCCCAGACCCCGTGCGCGAACCCTTCAGATGTGTTCGTGCCAATGCAGCCGTGATATGCGGCTCGACTTCGCCACCCCGCCCCAACCGCCAGTAAAGACGATCGGATCGCTGAAGTAGTAATGGAAGGCGGTCGCCTAGTTCACTGAGCGGATAACACTCATCAGGCTGAAATCGATCGGCAGCAAGCTCGGGACCCAACCGTGGGCCTGACCAAAGCTCAGCTGATGGATCCTTATCCCTCACGAAAAGAATAAAAGTCGACTCACTGCCGCTCAGCACGGCCACAGAGCCAGGCTCAGTGACTCCAGTCAGATAAAACAACTCTCGGTCAGGATGATACCGCCGCTCACCGTCTCGAGACTGGTATTGGATAGCCGCGGCCGGCAACAGCATGGTTCCATTAGCAAGGGCGCGGTACGCCAGTTCCCTTCTGTTTTCCAGAACACCCGAAGGTGTCTTGAGCGCATCTGATCGATTCATGGGAGGCAAACTAGCATCGGTGAACTGAAGGTGTCACTCCACAAAACAGTAGAGCGAACCC
>DEAM01000005.1:216107-299538 GCA_002347035.1 Gemmatimonadales bacterium UBA2982
CTTACACTTCGGTTTCAATGACCCCGCTAAGGGAGGCAATACTGTGAGTTTTCCCGTCATCCGACGGCTCTCTCTCATTCTGGTCCTCGGAGCAGCCAGCGTAACACCCATTTCCGCCGAGCAGGAAGATCCGGACTCTGTCGTCCAGCTTTCTCCCGTGCTCGTCAGGGTTCTGGGTAGCGCAATACAGACGCAATCACCTACTCCTGTTTCAGTCGTCGCAGGTTCTGAACTGACTCGGGCAAATGGAGGAGCCTTCCTAGAAGAAGCCCTCCGGGCGGTTCCAGGTGTTCAGATCCAAAACCGCTTCAACTTTGGTGTGGGTGAGCGTCTCGCAGTCCGTGGTTTCGGGTCCCGAGCACAATTTGGTGTTAGAGGAATTCGAGTGCTTGTAGATGGGATTCCCGCCACGCTACCAGACGGTCAGGCTACGCTAGACCACCTAGACCTGGCGGGCCTCGGTCGGGTTGAAGCCCTCCGGGGGCCAGGAGCCTCACTTTACGGAAATGGAGCTGGGGGCGTCATCCACTTCAGGACCCTAGAGCCAGCATCTGTTCCGGCAGCGGCTTCATTTCGAACAACCGCGGGAAGTCACGGCCTGATGAATTACCAGGGGAACGTGACTGGCACCTCAGGGGACATAGGATATCGTGTCGGCTTTTCCCGACTTTCTTTTGACAACTTCCGTCCGCAGAGTTCCGACGCTCCAGACGGAGATATGTATGGCGCAGTGACCAAGAACGTCTTCAACAGCACTGTCACTCTTCCCGCGGGCAACGGCTCCATGCGGCTCGTGGCAAATGTTCTCGACTTTGATGCTGAGAATGCGGGATCGATGAACCGTACCGATCTCGATGCAGGACATCGCGCGGCACGTTTTTTCAATAGAAAAAGCAACGCGCACAAAGACGGCCGCCAGTTTCAGGGCGGTACTGCCTGGACAGGCATGATGGGCGACTCTGACGTAGAGATCGCATCATGGATCGTCCGCAGGGAACTTGACAACCCCATTCCGGGACGTGTAATCGACTTGAATCGGAATGCCGGTGGCGTTCGCGCGCTTATTAACCGGACACGGGAGGTCGATACCGGCGCCATCAGCTTCGGTTTCGGCGCTGAGACGGAGTTTCAGAGAGATGACCGTCAGAACTACCAAAATGATTATAACTTTTCAGATGGCGGCCGCGGGTCCCTGATACTTGACCAGTTTGAGAAGGTCCGGGGCGTCGGCCTTTTCGCACAAGGCCGACTCGACCATGACTCTGGGCTATCCCTGCTTGGTGGACTGAGGTACGACAATATCAATTTCTCAGTCGACGACCGCTTCCAGGCAGCAGGCAACCCTGATGATTCTGGGTCGCGTGCCATGGATGCCTTAAGCCCGTCCGTTGGTGTGCTACTGGGGTCGGTAGACAACATTCAGTTTTTCAGCAACGTCTCGAAGTCCTTTGAGACGCCAACCACCACTGAGCTTGCTAATCAACCGACTGGCGCAGGTGGCTTCAACAGCACTCTAAACCCCCAAGCCGGCTGGACCGTTGAAGGTGGCCTCCGGACTGAAATCGCATCGAGATGGGCTGCAGAGGGATCTATCTTCCGCACCAAGATCACGGATGGCCTCGTTCCCTTCACAGTCCCGGACGATCCGGGTCGTGACTTCTACCAGAACGCAGGTGAGATCAGCCACACTGGATGGGAAGTCGCGCTTGATGGCTCGCTCGTAGAGGGCGCATCCATGCGTGTCGCGTATACTCGAATAGATGCGCGCTTCGACCAGTTTGTAGATGGTGACGGTGATTACTCAGGCAATAAAGTGCCCGGACTTGCACCAAACCGAATAGACGCACTTCTGCTCTTCGAAAGCGGCCCTACGTTCCTAGAGATCCGCACCCTGTACCAGGACGCGGTTCCAGTTGATGACGAGGGAAGATACAGCTCTGATTCCTACAAGCTCGTAGACGCAAGATTTGGCCTGGACAGCTTCTCTCTGGGTCAAGGCAACTTTGAAGTTTCGCCTTTCTTCGCGGTCGCTAACCTTTTCGATGAATTCTATACCGCTTCTGTAATACCAAATGCTTGGGGCGGACGTTATTTCGAGCCCGGACCTGGACGGACATTCCGCATCGGAATGGGCGTCACCTTAGGGTCCTGACGACACTTATGGCCGCGCCCATCACTAGAGCGGTGGGCGCGGCCGCATTGGCATTGACGTTAGTGGTCACGCCACTAACGGCCCAAGGGGCACGTGCTGGTGACGGTGTTCGCTTCAGTATTTTTGCGGGAGGCATCAGCCCGGTTGGTTTTGCCATAGAGTTTTTTCGGAATACACACGCTCTAGAGATCGGCGTTGGAACCTGGTCCTTCGATGAACTAGCTATATCAACGGTCTATAAGAAATACATCGGAGGTGACACAGCACGCCCCTTTGCTGGTGCTGGCATTTGGGTCACTACCGTATCACCCCCCGAAGAACGTAGGGGCTACGCCGTGGTGCTGCGGGCTCCTGTCGGAATGGATTGGAGCTTTATTGAGAATCACTCCATCGGCACGGCCCTAAATCTCAATCGAGGGCTATGGATCCGAAGATCAAACTCTGAGGACGATTCGCCGCTTAATGGTCGAATAGTCCCACTTCCGGAAGTCTACTACCGCTACAGCCCCTGATACCTTGCGGCGCCGAACCTAAAGTTCCTCTGGTTCATCCCAGCTCTCTCTCCAGAAGCGCTCTTCCTCTTCGTCGATCTCCTCTAGATCAAGAGGCTCGTCCTCATCGGTACTTATCTCGCCGATCTCCAGAATCGTCTGAATTGCGTTCTCGTCCAGGACTGGGACATCCGAACTAAAAAGCTCCTTCCTACGCATATACATTCGTAGCGCAGCTGCCATCACTAGGATGGTGATGGTAGTCCAGAAAAGAAGCCCTAGGAGATTTAGCATCCGCGTCCGGGGTCACTGAGTCGGGAGCATTCCAACGTACTTAAGTCCACTGCCCGTATTGAATAGGACGACTTCATCTTCAGGAGAAATCATTCCCCTTTCTATAAGGACCGGGACTGCAGCAGCTGTCGCACCACCCTCGGGAGCAGCGAAAACGCCCAGGTCTGCGCCTAAGTACTGCACCCAACGAGCCATTTCATGATCCTGAACAGCTACGGCGGCTCCACCTGAAGCTCTGAGTACATCGAGCATCAAATAGTCTCCTATCGCCGCAGGTACCTTGAGACCGGAAGCATAGGTCTCAGCTCCTTCCCACTTAGTAGCATGCCCTGCATCCGCTTCCCAAGCACGCACGATCGGGGCACATCCAGTGGCCTGGACGGAGTACATCTTAGGTCGATCAGATCCTATCCAACCCAGGTGCTCCATCTCATCGAAAGCCTTCCACATCCCAATCAATCCTGTACCACCCCCAGTGGGATAAACGATGGCGTCTGGCAGCCTTCCACCCAGCTGCTCTACGAGCTCGTACCCCATGGTCTTTTTGCCTTCGACTCTGTAGGGCTCCTTTAACGTCGATAGATCGAACCAACCCTTCTCCTCGACTCCCTTTCTGACCACGACACCGCAATCGGTGATCAGCCCGTCCAGAAGCTGTAAGTCCGCTCCAAGCGCCCTAATTTCTTCTAAGATCGGTGCCGGCGTATCTGTGGGGACCACTACATGCACATTAAGACCAGCGGCTGCCCCATAGGCGGCTGCCGCGCTTCCGGCGTTACCAGCAGATGGCAGTGCAAGTTCTGTAGCGCCAAGTTCAAGTGCTCTTGAGACTGCAAGGCTAAGGCCGCGCGCCTTAAAGCTGCCAGTTGGATTCTGTCCCTCGTCCTTAACCCAGACCCGACGGACTCCGAATCGCTCTGCCGTGCGGGTGGCATCGAGTAGCGGAGTCCAGCCCTCGCCCAGTGCAACCTGAGCTTCTCGTTGTCGCACTGGCAGCACCTCTTCGTAGCGCCACAGATCAGCTCGACGTCCTGCCAGGCTCTCCAAAGTGAATCTGCCTTCTAGCGCTTTCAAATCGTAGCGGGCAAAAAGTGGCTTCCCTGCCTGAGACAGCCCGACTAATCGCTCACTCTCTTCAATCTCACCTGTGGCAGTGCACTCCAAGTGCGTTGCCCCGGCCAGCTTCTGTACTTCTCTCACAATTCCTCACTTCCTTGGAAAGATCTTATCCCGAATCCGACGGTGACGATGCCAGCGACTACAAGCCAAACCGGCGGTGCCTTTTCAGGGTCGGAAAAACTCTCACGTGTGCTCTCCCACGATGTTAGAGCAATGATCGTTGCATTATTGAGGAAATGCATCAGGACTCCTACCCAAATTGATCTAGTCTGCCAGACCACCCACGCGATTAGGCCGCCCAACAAAGCAGTCGGGAGAAATCGAATTGCTGTTTGAAACGAGAGATGGAAAGCACCAAAGACCAATCCATTGAGCACAACAAGCCGCCAAGGGCCGAGAGTCTTTGTACTGCCGAGCAGGACTCCACGGAAAATGATCTCCTCGCAGAAAGCTGGTGTGACCGCGAGGACTAACAGCAGCCATACTCCTCTGCCCAGACTTTCAGCAGTCATAAGCTCCTGAAGGCCTTCGAGGATCTCCCGGGGGACGGGTAATACAAACGTTTGCAACCAGCCTACGAGCCCAATGAGCGGTAGCGCACCCAATGCGAGTAAGGTCGCCCCGAACAGTGCCCGTGATGTCGGCAGTCTAAGCGACAATGTTCTCTTCGCATCGTAACGTCCGATAACAACAAAGAGCAGCGCAGGGACGAAAAGAAGCAGCCACTCTGCAGCGAGGACGCCGTGCTCACCAAGCGCGCCCTGGAGTCGGATGGCACCGTAAAAAAAGAGCACGGCCACGAGCACAATAAACCCTAGGGCAGCACGGGGCTCCGGTACACGACCCTCGGGGGTGCCACCGAAACCGAAGGTAGCCCTCCGCTTGGCCGGGCCAGTAAGGCGAATCATCTAAGTGGGTTAGTCGGGAGTACCACTACACGATACTCAGAAAAAACTAACCGTTAACAAAAGTTGTTCGAACCTACTCGTACCTGAGCGCATCGATCGGATCAAGAGCCGCTGCTCTCCTTGCGGGCCACATTCCGAAAAAGAGCCCTACCGCAGCAGAAAATCCGATGGCGGCCGCCACAGCTTGTGGCGATACAGCGGTTTCCCATTCAGCAAATCGACTCATTGCCTCAGCAGCTGCGTATCCAGCTGCTACCCCCAGCAAACCCCCAAGAACGCAGAGAAAGAGCGCCTCTACTAGGAACTGCGTCATGATCGCCCGCTTGGTAGCACCAAGTGCTTTCCTCACACCAATTTCGCGTGTCCGCTCAGTCACGGAGACGAGCATGATGTTCATGATCCCGATACCACCCACCAGCAAGCTGATGCCGGCTATACCAGCAAGCAGCATTGTGAACGTCTGGCGAGTCTCATTGAAAGTCTCGAGCATATCGGCGTTGTTACGGATGTTGAAATCCGCATCCTCACCAGCCCGCAACCGATGTTCACGCCGCATGATGCGATCGATCTCGGCATAAGCCAGATCGAGTTCCTCTGGCGTCTCGGTAGCAGCATAAATCGTGTTCAGCCTATCGCGGCTCCCCATAACCCGGTATTGGGCAGTCGACTGCGGAATAAAGATGTTCTCATCAGGTCTCAGGAACCCTGAGCCGCCTTTCTCAGCCAAGATCCCTACAACCTCAAACCCGATCCCCCGAATCTGAATCGTCTCACCCAGCAAGATCTCCGGTGGTGTCTCACCCAAATCTTCGGAGGCGCTGTAACCCAACACTGCCACGCGTCGTCGCCCCTGAACTTCACTCTGCGTAAAGAAGCGACCGTGAAGCAGTTCATGATCGTAAATGTTGAAGTATTCGGGCCACACGCCGACCACCCTCGAGCGAGAGTTCCAGCGCAGGTAGGAGATCTGCATGTAGGTCTGTTGCTCTGGCGAGACCGTGAGTAGCCCACCCGTCTCGACACGCAGTGCCAGAGCATCATCGATGGATAACTCTGTGTCTCCTCGTGATACTCCGAATGAGCGCTGCTGACCCGGGCTAATTGTTAACACACTCGTTCCCATGCGGTTGATCTCAGCTTGGATCTGCTGCTGAGCGCCCTCACCCAGCGCTACCATGGTGATCACGGCTGCAATGCCAATCACAATGCCAAGAGTAGTCAGAACTGACCGCAAGAGATTGGCACGCACCGCGCCCATAGCGACCATGACAATCTCAAAGACGAGCATCTAAAAGCTCCTTAGCGACCTCTGCCTATCCCCGGAGGTGGGCCACCGCGCATCCCGCCACCAAACGGACTGCCTCCGCCCATACGATCCCGCATACGATTCATGAACTCCTCCTGCTGAGCCTGAAGCTGGGCTGCTCCAACGATGGCAAGTACATCACCCTCCTCAAGGCCACTGACTACTGAGGTGTTGTCCCAATCTCCGAGCCCCATCTGTATGAGCTGTGGCTCCAGGTCACCGTCGGGCCCTATCACGAAGACCGCTGCGGGCCGCGTTTCTCTTTCCGGTGGCTCCGTTGCACCATCGCGCCCAAGAGCGCGACGTCCTAATCCGCCACCACGGCCGCCAGCCATTGCCTGCATCCTCTGACGAGCTTCCTGTTGTGTGATCTCACCGCTTTGTACCTGCGCACGAAGAGCCTGCATCTGGCCAATGGTCTCCGGATCGAACTGGCCACCACCCCGTCCACCACCACCCGGTTGACCTCCCGTCTCGGGAGAGGAACTGCCACGGGCAGCAGCGGCACCGGGTCGCTGGCCTCCAAAGCCTCGGCGCGCCCGACCCATCTGACTGAAAGCCGTAAGATCTAGCGCCTCTATGTCCAAACCGAGCGCCATCGCTGCTGGTCCGACGTCCTCAGTGTTCACGATAGCGTTGTTCGGAACCAACAGGACATCGAACTCCTCATCTATGAAGATCTCGACCTCAGCGTTCATCCCGGGCTTCAACAGCCCAGAGCGATTGTCGATTGAAACGATCACCGGGAACATTGTGACGTTTTGCTCTACAACGGCTTGAGGCTCGATCTTCTCGATCGTGCCGTTGAACGTGCGTTCTGGAAAAGCTTCAACTATGACTGCCGCAGCCATACCCGGCTCGAGCATCCCCATGTCGGTCTCATCGACAAGGGTACGCACCTGCATCTCGCCCAGATTAGCCATCAAAAATAGTGTCGTACCACCTGATACGTTCTGGGACGCAGACTGAATGACTGCTCCCTCTTCGACATTCTTCTGAATGACCGTGCCACTCATTGGAGCGGTGATACTCACATCCTGCATCTGGAGTTCGGCGAGTTCGTAGTTGGTTTCCGCTCTGACCAATGAAGCTCGTGAATTCGCGTATTCGATTCGCGCGCTCTCGTGCTCCTGCTGGGTAATGACCTCCGCAGTCAGAAGCTGATTCGATCTCTCTAATTGGGCCTCTGAAATCTCAAGCCTAGCCCTTGCTACCTCGAGATCTGCCTGCACTTGATTGTAGTTGTTTCTGACGTCACGAGGATCGATTTCAGCTAGTAGTGCTCCTCGCGAGACCTCGTCACCTACATCGATATGTAGCCGCAAAATCTCGCCGGAGGCCTTCGACTTAACCTCGACCTCTCGGACCGGCTCAACATTGCCAGTTGCCTCAGCTCGTATCAGCAGGTCCCCTAGGGTCACATCGGCCGTCAGTCGTGTCGGCTCAGCTTCCTCGGCAACTTCGGCAGATGAGCATGCAGCGATTCCTGCCGATCCTAAAATAAGAACCGCGAACTTTACGTTGCGACCTCTCATACGGCACTCCCAACCATCTCGTTCATAAAGTCACGCTCTACAAATCCGTCCTTGAGGTGAATCTGTCGCTTAGCGTGCTCTGCGATATCATGCTCGTGGGTTACTAGAACTATCGTCTGACCCTGTTTGTTAAGGTCATTAAGCTGGCGCATGATATCAGCACTCGTGACCGAATCCAGGTTCCCCGTAGGCTCATCTGCCAAAAGAAGTGCTGGCTCATTTACAAGTGCGCGCGCGACTGCCACACGCTGGCGCTGACCACCTGATAATTCCGGCGGCTTATGCTCCATGCGGTCCTCAAGCCCCACTAACGCTAGCTTTTCCTCAGCTCTGCGCCGCCTCTCCTTCGAACTGACTCCCGCATAGATCAGGGGGAGTTCTACATTGTGCGCTGCGGTTGCTCGCGGAAGCAGGTTAAACGTCTGGAAGACAAAACCAATCTGACGATTACGGACCCGCGCGAGATCATCGTCTGTCAGCTCGCTAACCAGCTGATTGTTTAACCAATATTTACCGTCGGTAGGAGTGTCGAGACATCCGATCATATTCATAAGGGTGGACTTGCCACTCCCGGACGGTCCCATCACAGCCACGAACTCGCCTCGACGGATAAGTAAGTCGACGCCCCGCACTGCACGAACTGTCTCGGCTCCCAAGACATAGTGCTTCGTTAGTCCCTCTGTGCGGATGATCTCGTCACTCAAAGTCGTACTCCTCCCTACCTGAATCCGCGCAAGCATATGAAGTGAGAAACTTGCCTGCCGAATATTTCGTGAACTTTACTCGAGAGCATTTTTTCTGCCTGCCCTAAGGATGACAGTGATTCCTTACTACAGTGTGTCAGCCATGTTACTAAATATGTCTACGTATCTGTTCCGTCACCATTGATTTGATGCTTCGGAATGGGCTTCTGTTAAGCTAAGGGCTGCTTACTAGCACCGGAATCGTGGCATCATAATCACACTTCAAGCAAACCACTCTGACTGCTGGTCTAGCGAGGCTTACCCTGACCTAAATTCTCGAAAAAAGGCTTTTTTCGCTCTGGATCGCTTGGCGTCTTTGCGTTCTTGAAGGCTGTCATAAGGCTTTCAGTGGAAAGCGAGCCGAGCGTTTTGCCAACTACAAGCGCCTCACGGTCGGGCGAGGTCGACGAGTCCGTGACTGTCCAAAAGCCGAGCAGCAACAGTGGCACGGCTCCACTAGATCCACTGCCTGCCATACCCAGGACTCGTACCACCCAGGACTCGTCCTCCATCTCCAGCTGTACTTCAGTCACGTCGGAGTCTTCTGTCCCTGGATCCGATCCCGACTCCGCCAGATCGCGAACCGGAGTCGGCTTCCTCTCGCTATCGTGGTTAGTCCCTGCTCCCCCTGCCTCATCGTGTTCTCGACTCTGATTATCTGGAGGCAGCTGGGACGGTTCTGCACCGGAATCCGGTGGTGGTGGTCCGACCTTCGCTGGTCGTGCAGGCTGAAGCTTCTGTGGCAACTCTTTCATTCTCTACAATACTGGCTCATCTCGGGTGACAGCAGGTACGGCGACAGCGTCCAGCACTTCCTCCCCATAAAAGAGCCTGATGTACTTTTTCTGCGTATTGGTAACACTTCTTACCGCCCACACGAGATGCACGTAGTTGGGTTCTTTAGGCTCGTTCATCAGCCGGAGGCCTGCCTCACTCGGAAGCCTGCCACCCTTCCGATTATTACACGTGGAACAGCTCGTAACCACGTTGTCCCAGCTGTTGAGGCCGCCGCGCGATAATGGTCGGATATGGTCTCGGGTTAGGAACTGTCGCCCACGTAGTTCACTCTTGGGGCGACCGCAGTATTGGCATGTGTAATCATCTCTGGCGAACAAAAAAGTGTTCGTCACCTGACGGCGGAACCGATAAGGGACATGCACGAACCGAACAAGCCGGATGACCGCGGGACATGGCACCGTATACTTCTCCGACCTGAATAGCCGATCGGAATCTTCCTCCAAGATCTCGGCCTTTCCATCGAGGATGAGCCTCACCGCCCGGCGCGCCGGTACAATGGTAAGCGGCTCAAACGATGCATTAAGTGCCAGACAGCTCACCGTGCTCCTCCCGCCACACGCATGTTCATGGGGCTCGTGAGCTGAAACTATTTCGAATCGTTGGGCGGCTGCAATGGGCCGACCCGAATGCTACAACAATGCCACAGGATCACGATCGATAGCGAGCCTGACGTCACCGGACGGCAACTTGAAGCCAGCTGCAAGCGCAGTCGTCACATGTCCGAGTAGATTCGGAGATCCTGACTTGATCAAGAAGTGCCATCTCCATCGGCGATGGAGCCGCTCGATTGGCGACGGAGCTGGTCCAACCAGATTGATTCCAGCTTCACCCACATCTCTTGCATCCAACCACCTGCGAAGCCAGGCGACCGCCTGCTCTGCTGTTTTCGTAGCAAGTGCCTGGTCAGGACTGCTCAAGATCACGTTGACGAGTCGAAGCCAAGGAGGATACTGGGGGCCCTCACGCTCGTGCAGCTCGCGAGTTGCAAAACTCTCGAAATCATGAGCGACTGCTGCACGAATAGCATAGTGCTCCGGTAGCGCGGTCTGGATCAGGACCTCTCCTCCGAGCTTCCCGCGCCCTGCCCGACCAGCCACCTGACTGAGAAGCTGGAAGGTCCTCTCGCTGGCTCGAAAATCCGGGAGATGAATGCCGAGATCAGCGTTCACGACACCGACCAGTGTGACACGTGGGAAATCGAGTCCCTTCGCGATCATCTGAGTGCCCAGCAGGATGTCGACATCACCCTGCTCCACGCGGTCAAGAATCCTCTGGTGCGCCCACTTGCCGGACGTCGTGTCCATATCCATTCGCGCGATACGCGCTTCCGGGAACGTTTCTGCCGTTACACGCTCAACCTGTTCAGTACCCAATCCTCGATAGGACAGGTCGGCAGAACTACATCGCAGGCAGACATTGGGCGCCTGTGTTTCATATCTGCAGTGATGGCAAAGCAGCCTGTGGGTCACCTTATGATAGGTAAGTGATATTGAGCAGTTGGTGCACTCTTCGACTTCTCCGCACTCCTGGCACTGGAGGAATGAGGAATAGCCGCGGCGATTATGGAGCAGGATCACCTGCTCTTGCCGTCGTAACCGGGAACGCACAGCAGTGACGAGAGCGTCTGAAAGAACCCCGCCCCCCTCCGATGAACTTATTGGACGATTTTCAGCTTGACTGCGGCCGACCCTTAGATCGACGACCTGGACCGACGGAAGCTTCGCCCCACCCACACGCTTTGGTAGTGACAGTCGAGCGAACTTGCCAGACTGTGCGTTGCTCCAACTCTCCATGGAGGGTGTTGCGCTACCCAACACACACACAGCTTTGTGCGCTTTGGCGCGCACGATCGCGAGGTCTCTCGCATGATACCTCGGAGACTCCGACTGCTTGTAGCTGCCGTCGTGCTCCTCATCGACGACCACGACACCAAGATTGGAGAGCGGAGCGAACAGGGCTGAACGAGCCCCGACCGCTATTCGCCGATCACCCGCACGCAGACTCCTCCAAGCATCGTAGCGCTCACCTAGTGAGAGACCGGAATGGAGAACGGCGACTTGATCCCCAAAGTGGGCTCTGAATCGTGAAGCAGTCTGCGGAGTTAGAGCGATCTCAGGAACCAGCACAATCGCAGACTGACCACGTTCCAACGCCGCCCTGAGCAATTCGATATAGACCAGAGTCTTCCCGCTACCAGTAATGCCCTGCAGGAGGAATGGAGAGGGAGGCGCGCCAAGGGCCGAGACAAGTGTATCAAGCGCATGCTGCTGGTCGTTTGTAGGAACCAGATCTTCTGCTACCGGAGCCGGTCTCCTGGCAAACGGGTCACGATGTACCTCTTCATCTTCTAGACGAACCAGGCCCTTATCCTCAAGCCCTTTTAACACTGCCCGACTAAATCCTTCTTTTTTAATTAGGTGGGCCAACTCTGCCCCTCCACCCGACGCTTCAAGCAGCTCGTAGGCCTCCCTCTGCCTGGCTGCTCTTCCAAAAGCATCCTCGCGTTGCACCAAACTCTCAAGGTGACGCTCTATTCTGACGACCCTTCTTGTCTTGGCAGTCGGTTCAGCTGGCGGCACCGTCCGGTGCATAATCAACTGACGTTTACTAAGCGACCGTATCTCGGGCCAGATCGAACCCATCCCGAGTGTCTTACGAAGAGTGCGCACAGGCTGAGGGTTATCGTGTAGTTCTAGGAGCTCGAACAGCCGCTTCTCCCGAGGGCGCAGACCTTCTTGTTGCACCCGGCCTGTCAGGGCGATGTAGTCCCTGGACACATCAGATAGCACAGAGGGCAACGCAGCCTTGAGCGCGATCCCGAGAGGCGTAGCGTAGTACTCCGAGATCCAGCGACAGAGATCGATTAGATCGGGCGGCACCGAAGGTCCGTCATCGAGCACTGCCAGCACAGGCTTGATCCCTCGAACCGGCTCCCCGGAATGCTCGCCGACAACCCAACCGATACGCTCTTCCCTACGGAACGGTACCCGTACACGGGTGCCGATAGGGGGAGGTGCAGCTTCAACGCTGTATGTGAATGTGTGACGGATCGGAAGCGGTATAGCTACTTCCACCAAACTAGATGCACTACTCAATCGTCAAGAAGCAGAAAGATCTCTCTTTGAATATCGGATGGTGTAACCTCGGGTCCGTCCGATGCCCAATAAACGTTGACCTCACTGCGAATACCAATGTCGTCCGGGATGTAGATCCCCGGTTCGACTGAGAAACCCACACCATGGACTAGTGTCCGCTCGTCTCTCGTCTCCAAGTTGTCGAGATTAGGTCCACTACCATGCAGCTGTGTATCTATCGAGTGGCCAGTGCGGTGCACGAAATAAGGCCCATACCCTCGATCCGTAATGAGCGTCCGAGCGATATCGTCAACCTCGAAACCCTGAACTTCCTGACCAGCTTCATAGCGCTCGTGCATAAATGCGAGAGCTGAATCACGTGCGTCACGAACCGCCTCCCATATCTCTTGGGTACGTTCGTCTACACGCGAGTCGAGCAGGCCCATCCACGTCTGGTCTGCTGCAACTGAATCACTGAAAGCACCCCAGAGATCGATCAATAAAAGATCCCCGCGCTTGATCGTCTCACCATCACCGACCGGCGCGTAGTGCGAGTCAGCCGCCCGCGGGCCAATAGCAACAATGCAGTCTGTGCCGGCCACGAGTCCGGCCTTTCGCAGTTCGTCACGAATCCATTCAGATAGTGCTCCCTCACAGGTAGGTGACCCGGTGCGCACAGCGTCAGCTGCCTTCTCAAAAGCTCCCCGAGCAGTCGCCGCGACGATTTCTGCGGCCCGCCTATGTTCTTCTAGCTGTGTTTCACTCCATGCAGAGTGGAATCGAGAGACAAGATCACCCGAACTCACCATCGACACACCCAACGCCAACAGCACACTAGCCATGCCAGCAGGCACATAATCTAGAGTCGGCACAGCCGCCCCCGGAGATACCTCCATAGCCAGCCGGGAACGTCCGTCGACCAGTTTTGCTACCTCAGTCTCCATCTCACTCCAGCTGGAATAAGTTCGCCTCCCGAAGGGCCAATGCCTCCAGGACGACGCCTCGATAGAATGAGTGAGTGCGACTGGTTCTCCTTCGTCCGGAATCAGAACGAATCCACGCCTGGTCGTCTTTCCAAGACCCAAAAGCGCGGCTGAGATCGGATTGAGGCCACGGAATTCATAGAGCAACCACCCATCGAGCTCATGCCCACGGATCGCGTCCTGCACTTCGAGAACCCCCTGTTCCGTAGCTAGCAGTCCACTGCTCATGACTCATCCTCGCGTCCGGTAGACCCCGCAGACCTCTCGTCGCTACTGCGGAAAAGTGGTAGGTCATTTGTTTCTATTTGAGTCGCTTCTCGAGCTTGATCAAATAGATGGGCAGGAACTTCTTCCGGAACAGAGCTTTCCTCACTCTGGATCTCTACGGTCTCATCTTTCCGGCCGGTCAGAATCGCGAGCCCTAGAATCTGCTCATCTTTCAGCAGTTTACGGATCTCACGTGCGCGGACCAGTGCAGTGCTCAAGCCCCTCCATCCCCAAACACTCGACGCCTTTCGCAGGATACGGACCTTCTCCTTTAACGAGAACAGCTCGGCAAAGTCCGGAAATGGTGTAGCAAGATTAGTCTCAGATAACGTGTCGTCATTAGACCAGCACTCTCTCTGAATTTTGCCTACACCAGACTCTCGGAGTAAATCCTCCCACGCCGTAACCAACATTGGCCGCACCCCGAGGTTCTCTGACAGCACCTGCTGACGCGTCGCTTCAACCGGACTTCTCAACACCAACTGAATGATCACCACAACCCCCCCGAGCTTCGTAACTCTTACAAGCTCTCGTAACGCCTCTTCCGGAGCACAGTGGTTCGACAGCCCAATCTCACCTATCGACACATCAAAAATGCCCTCTCGGTATGGCAGAGCATCAGGCCGACCCGTTTGGAACTGTAATTGGTCAGCTAGACCCTGCTCCCGGCTCCAACCCTCCGCTTGCTCGACCAAATCTGCATCGTAGTCGACACCCGAAACCGTCACACCGAACTCACTCACGAAGTAGGCGAGGGCCGCACCCCTACCACTCGCCACACCTAGCACCTCTTGGCCCGCCGACATCCTGGCCAGCGACCCAATATGCCTCAACAGTTGCTGACCGGCGGAAGGAAGCTGGGGGTGACGGCTGAGCCGAACTAGGTCGAGCGTTGATGGAACAGCTGGCAGAGGCTCAGCGGTTCCGGCTTCATTTGCGGGCATGTCAGAAACTATCCAGCCAACTACTGGGAGCAATGACTCCCTCAGCCAGTTTCAGCTTCCAAGCCCGCGAGTGCCCGGATAACCGCAACAGCACCCTCGCCGAGTCTACGCGGATTGTACCCACCTTCGAGAAGAGCAACCACTTTACCATCGCAAGCGTCTTGAGCCGCATCTATCACACGGCGCGTGATACGATGCAAGTCTTCAGGCTCGAGGAGTTGGTCGCCGAGCGGGTCACCAGCCATGACATCGAACCCGGCTGACATTAAAACAAAGTCGGGAGCGAATGTGTCCACTGCCTCGTCCCACGCCCCCTCAAACCTAGCCAGGTAATCAGAACGGGATGTACCAGCAGGCAGAGGCACATTCATTGTGTACCCAATACCCTCGCCCGCACCTCGCTCATCTGCCGCACCCGTCCCTGGATAGTGTGGCGATTGATGGAGCGACAGAAAGAACACGGAGGGATCGGTATAAAACGCGTCCTGTGTACCGTTTCCGTGGTGAACATCCCAATCAACGATGAGGACCCTCTCGGCGAGAGCATGCGCCTGTAGCCAGCGCGCAGTGATCGCGATGCTGTTGAATAGACAAAAACCCATCGCCCGGTCTGGAGTCGCGTGGTGTCCAGGAGGTCGCGCAGCTACAAAGGCGTTACGGATCGTGCCTTCCGCGACAGCCTCAGCAGCTGCAATCCCTGTTCCGGCACTGCCGATCGCAGCATCCCAGGAAGCAGCGGACAAACGGGTGTCCGAATCAAGCTGCGTAATAGCGTCCTGTGCCTTCGCAACCTCCCAGGCCTCTCGCACTCGATCTACATGTGCCTCCGTATGCACCCGCATGAGATCCTCATTGGTGGCCTCCGAGTGCTCCATCTGCACGACATGATCATGCAGTGTAAGGAGATCTTGCCCCACAGCCGAAGCAAGCGCGCGCAGACGCCCTTGGTGCTCAGGATGATTCCATCCAGTATCATGCAGGGGTGAAGAGGGATGCAGAAAGAACCCCGTGGTCGCGCTCATGCCGATGCGGTGCTCATCAGTCGGAGCTGACCGGCTCCGCTAGCGATTCAATCCTTTCTTGAATCGAGCACACTTCTCTTTCCCGGGATCGCAATGCGATGAGTGCGTCACACGCGGCAGAGGTTGCTGACATCGTTGTTAGGTAGGGTACACCGTGGGTAATCGCGGCCCGACGCATGGCGTAGTCGTCGAATCGGGACTTCTTACCGAGCGGGGTGTTGATCAGAAGCGCGATGTCACCCGTTACGATATGGTCCTCAATATTTGGCCGACCTTCGCCCACCTTGTAGACAAGCCGAGAAGACAGACCTAGTGCCTGCATCGAACCCTGTGTTCCTCGGGTAGCTAAGATCTCGAAACCCAGATCTTGGAACCTACGGATCAACGGCGTAACTGTCTGGCGATCTTGTTCGTTAACCGTGACGATCAACTGGCCAGCTTCTGGCAAACGGTTCCCGGCTGACAACTGGGCTTTCGCAAACGCCATTCCAAAAGAATCGTCGAACCCCATGACCTCACCCGTAGACCGCATCTCAGGACCGAGCAGTGTGTCGACATCAAAACGATTGAAAGGAAAGGCAGCCTCCTTAACCGCCACGCCCGGAACCGGCGGCTCCTCAGGGACGTCGAGATCAGCAAGTTTCTCGCCTGCCATCACTCGTGCCGCAAGCCTAGCAAGAGGTACGCCCGTGGCCTTACTAACGAACGGAACGGTACGTGAAGCTCGAGGGTTGACCTCCAGCACGTATACGGCGCCATCCTTTATGGCATACTGCACATTTATGAGGCCGACTACCTGAAGTTCTAGCGCGAACTTCCGAGTAAGATCACGAATCTCATCGAGCGCCTCCGGTGCCAACAGATAAGGCGGTAGCACACAAGCAGAGTCGCCAGAGTGCACCCCCGCATTCTCGATGTGCTGCATGATCCCACCAATCACGACATCGGTCCCATCGCAGATCGCATCTACATCCGCCTCAAACGCATCCTCTAAAAAACTATCAATCAGAACCGGATGGTCCGGTGACGCGCGTACCGCTTCCTCGAAGTACCGCTCAAGTGCTGGTTCGTCATAAATAATCCGCATCGCCCGGCCACCAAGCACGTAGCTAGGACGCACAAGAACCGGAAACCCGATATCAGCAGCCACAGCCCGTGCCTCATCTTCACTTCTCGCAATACCATTATCCGGCGTACGTGCCCCGATCTTCTGACACACCTCGTCGAACCGATCCCGATCTTCAGCTCGGTCGATAGCATCCACTGAAGTGCCGAGGATTTTAGCTCCGAGATCTTCTAACGCTCGCGCAAGCTTGAGCGGTGTCTGTCCACCCAGCTGGACGATCACACCCTCCGGTTGCTCGAGATGAATGATTTCGGCGACATCCTCAAGCGTGAGGGGCTCGAAGTAAAGCTTGTCACTGACGTCGAAATCAGTGGACACTGTCTCCGGATTCGAGTTGATCATTATCGTTTCGAATCCGGCTTCCTTCAGAGCCAAAACAGCCTGTACACAGCAGTAATCGAACTCAATCCCCTGTCCGATACGATTAGGCCCACTTCCAAGGATGATGATCTTGGAACGATCGGAAGGCTCGCTTTCAGATTCGTCCTCGTACGATGAGTAGTAGTACGGGGTCGCGGCAGGAAACTCACCGGCACATGTGTCCACGACATTGTACGTGGGTCGGATGTCCCAGTCCCATCGCCGCGCTCGCACTTCGGCTTCGGTCTCGCCACGTAGCTCAGCCAGCTGACGATCTGCAAAACCCTCGCGCTTCATATACCTAAGCAACTCAGGGGTCACTTCGGAAGCATCAGCGTAACGTCTCTCCCACATCAGTATCTGCTCTAGCTGGTCGAGGAACCAAGGGTCGATCATTGTCGCATCGAAGATTTCTTCAACCGCAATATCTGCCTCGAGGGCCCGCTTGAGCTGGAACGGCCTGTGGGGAGTTGGACGTCGCAATGCAGCCAACAAAGGCTGCATCCCCTCTACTTCTTCTTCCTGAAGGCCGTCATCCTCTGGCCGCTCACTGGTTACCCAGCCATGTCGTCCAACTTCGAGCCCCCTGAAACCCTTTTGCCATGCGCTGCGGAATGTCCGACCGATGGCCATCGTCTCTCCGACGGATTTCATCTGGACGCCGAGTGTGTCATCGACCTCCGGGAACTTCTCAAATGCAAATCGGGGCAGTTTCACGACCACGTAATCGAGAACTGGCTCGAAGGAAGCCGGTGTTGTTTTCGTTATGTCGTTTGGCAACTCGTATAAGTGGTATCCAACGGCAAGTTTCGCCCCTACTCGAGCGATCGGGAAACCAGTTGCCTTGGAGGCGAGCGCTGAAGAACGAGACACGCGGGGATTCATTTCCACCACTAACATTTCCCCGTCCTCAGGATTGACCGCGAACTGGATGTTACATCCTCCAGCCTCGACACCGATCTCCCTTATGATCTCTATAGCCGCGTCGCGCATCTCCTGGTACTCAACGTCTGTAAGAGTCTGCGCTGGAGCGACAGTGATCGAGTCGCCGGTATGGACTCCCATGGGATCAAAATTCTCGATCGAGCAAACGATGATGACATTGTCTATACCGTCTCGAACGACCTCGAGCTCATATTCCTTCCATCCGATCACCGACCGATCGACCAGAACCTCAGTGATCGGTGATGCGTCAAGGCCTTTCTGTATCTGAGCTTTGTACTCTTTCCGGTTGTACGCGATGCCTCCGCCAGTCCCTCCAAGGGTGTAGGAAGGCCTGACGATAGCCGGATAGCCCACCTCCTCTACGATCGACATCGCCTCATCTAGCGTCCGAACAAAACCGCCGTGCGGGACCTTGAGCCCGATTCGATTCATTGCTTCAGTAAACTGCTCTCGGTCCTCGGCCATCTCGATCGAGCGCTCGTTAGCGCCGATAAGCTCTATGCCATGTTTCTCTAAGACTCCGGACCTAAAGAGATCCATCGCGACGTTAAGCGCAGTCTGTCCACCCATAGTCGGAAGCAGGGCATCCGGCTTCTCACGCTCGATCACCTTTTCGACCCACTCGGCAGTGATAGGCTCTATGTAAGTCCGGTCTGCCAAATCCGGATCAGTCATGATCGTAGCCGGATTTGAGTTGACCAAAACAACGCGATAACCCTCCTCTTGGAGGGCGCGTACCGCCTGTGTACCGGAATAGTCAAATTCGCAGGCCTGGCCGATTACGATCGGTCCAGACCCGAGAATGAGGATGGTCTCTAGGTCGTCGCGTCTAGGCACCGCTAATCAACACTGCTCTTCCCGGACTCCTTGCGAACAGCCGTCAGAAGCACCAATGAGAAACCGCCCCACACGAACGTCATCACCAGAGTCATGGTGATCCACGTCGCTGAGGTCACAGTTCACTCCCAGTGGTGAAGTCAACGGGCGGCGAAAACTCGCCGAAGGAAGCAGGGTCGGCAAGCGTCAATTAACGTTCTGAGGTCACGCTCTGCCTTGGTTACAGACCGATCTGGTTTCTGCATGCTTGCACTGGCAATTACAGTCTCCATAGGTGCCCCCTAGCACACGTCATTGATGAAGGAAGAGCGTCACCCATTCAGACAGATCAATCCTTTGCTCCAATCCCGAGATCCGAAGCCACCCGCCGCAAGCCTGCTATAACATTTTGGATGTGCTCTGACCTTTCGAGACCGATCAACTCAATTCCCCTTTGCACTTCCTCACGGCTCACGCCAGCCGCAAAAGTCTTGTCCTTGAGTTTCTTAGTGACCGACTTAGGCTTCAGATCGTCGATCCCGTTTGGCCGGACGAGGCACGCGGCGTAGACAAGGCCAGATAGTTCATCGCAGGCCACGAGGACCTTGTCTAATTCCGACTCTGGCTCCACACCCGTAAAATCTGACCGGTGGGCGAGAATTGCCTGGAGCACTTCCTCCGGATAACCCAAATCCCGCAGGTGTGCTACCGCCTCGAGAGGATGTTCGTCAGGGTGCTTCTCCCAATCCAAGTCATGAAGTAACCCAGCGAGCCCCCATAGGTCAGGATCGCCGCCGCGAAGCTCCGCGTAGTATCTAACAGCCGCCTCTACGGCATACATATGTGTCCTTAGTCCTTCATTTGTGACCCACTGCTCAAGCAGGGCTACAGCGTCATCTCGGTCAGGCATCACTCGTTACTCGTCCGGGTTGTTAGGAACTCTCTCGATACTAAACGACGCTCGACGAAGGGCACAGATGCGCGACCGCGCAATCTTCACAGTTGGGGCGCCTCGCAATGCATATACGACGCCCGTGCCAAATGAGCAGGTGTGAAAGCATAGTCCAGTTGTCAGACGCAAAGAGTGGCATCAGATCCTGCTCGATCTTCTCCGGTGTTTTTTCTTTCGTGAAACGGAGCAGCGTGGAAAGCCTCTTAACGTGCGTATCAACTACGACACCCTCATTGAGGCCAAAAACATTACCTAAAATGACATTCGCGGTCTTTCTTCCGACTCCTGGGAGAGCCGCAAGTTCAGCTATAGTTGCTGGCACATGTCCACCATGCTCAGCCATCAAGCTACGAGCGAAACCGATGATATTCTTGGCCTTGTTCCGAAAAAATCCAGTAGTCCGAATAATTCCCTCTACATCTTCTTGCTGCGCAGAAGCGAGTGCCTTGGCCGTTGGGTATCGATCGAACAGAACCGGCGTCACCATATTCACTCTCTGATCGGTGGTTTGCGCCGATAAAATCGTCGCGACAGCAAGCTGGAACGGATTCGTAAAGTCGAGCTCACAGTGTGCTTCCGGATATTCCTTTACTAACAGGTTGTATACCTGCTCTGCTCGCTCTGTTCGGGCTTTCTTTGACTCTCTAGTCATGTTCGCCCGACTCGGGAACCTGGACGCGAACATAAGGAAGATGCGATGCACGTGGCCCGCGACCGTCTGCTGGGGCAGGGCTGGTCTCCACAAGTTCACCTGTGTCAGACACGTATGCGAAAAAGCGTGCTAGGAGCTTTAGGATTTCTCCTGCTGTCTCAACAGAATAAAGCTGGTCTAGTTCGCCACCCTCCAAAGTGCTAGCAAAATCACTACCCACTTCCCTGACTTGGACAGAAAGCCACTGACTTGCATCTACAACGGGCACTTCCGGAAGGGTGAACGCACCAAAACCTGGACGCTCAGGTAATAGCCCGGTGATGATCATGACATGGAAAGAACCCGACCCTGAAACAGCCCAGAACATTCCATCCAACGACTCAGGACGCTGTTCACTAGCACCACCCGACCAGACGAGGTGCTGTGGCAATTGAAGGTATCCCGCTGAAGCAGGGGGCCTGGGACTCGCGGACGCCGAATGTTCGATCAAGTGCCTCGTCATTCCTGTCTCAAGCAGAAACAGATGACTGCCAGCCGTCGCGAAACTCACGCCATGGAAGAGCAACCCGCCGTAACGATGAACAGCTCCCGGAGGTTGGTCTTCTGACGCGAAGTCTTTTAAAGCCTCTCCTACATTCGTGAGAGACATGAACTCCTGGAAATTCGAAGGGTCAAGTCCTCGCTCCGTGGCCTCTGTTCTAATATTCGCTAAGAGTTCCGGGAAAGCGCTGTCTCCAGGAAATGCAATCTCAAAGGGTGTTAGCCGGGCATATTCGTCATGAAGGGACATAAGCCGACTCAAGTATGGCAGAGAAAATGGGCTGCTGAATGAAGAATATTCCCATGGTTCTTTAGGAAGATGTGCTTGGTTTTGCGCACCAATTGTGCTGTTAGTCAAAGACTGCTGCCACCCGACGTTCGAAATCCTTGAAAACCACTACGATACGTGGACGTTATTTAACCTTATTGATGTCCGAAGATAAAACAGAAGCAGCCAGTCGGCGGTTTAGGGCTATCAGAATAGCAACAACAACCGCGAACTGAATAAGGACAGATCCGACGTTATAGGAACTGAAGAGAGTCCAGGTAGTCGTAAAGTCCTGGCCTCTAGCACTCCAGAGGAACCATCCAAACAAAACCAGAGCTTGAACGGCAACGAAGCGAATTGCCCAATCCCACCAAGCGCCGATATGGATGTCAGAGTCTTTGTGGTTGATAAAGGTCTCCCGCCACTTTGTGACACCGTACCGCAGTACCGCAAAGGCGAAGAAAAACCCAGAAAGCATGAGACCAACACCCCAGACCCAATCCTGGTTCTGGAAGAAGCCTAAGCGCAATGCGCTGGGGACCCCGAAGAGCAGACCAGCTAGCCCAACAAACACTATTGCACGACCCCTTGGAAGACCGAGATCCATTAAGACCCGGCTGGCTAGCTCGATCATAGCAACGAGACTGGTCCAAGCTGCAAAAACTAGCGCGAGGAAGAACAAGGCCTGAAAGAAACGGCCGCCCGGAATCAAGGCGAAAAGTTGCGGCACCCATATAAATGTGAGCCCCTCGTTACTTGCCCCTACAATCTCACTCGCTGCTTCAGGCATCACCGAGAAGATGGTACACAACACGATGATGCCAGCCATAAGAGAAATTGAATTGTTACCGAAACCGATCACGAACGCGTTGAGTGCTGTGTCTTCTCGAGCCCTCATATAGACAGCGTAGGTGACGACTAGCCCCCAACCAGCCCCTGTATCCCATGCGTTCTGAGTCAGGGCTTCTAACCAGATTCGGTAGTCGCCAAGCGCACCCCAGTCAGGAGTGAAGAGAAAGGCCAACCCCAATTCAGCACCGGGCAAAGTCAATGCGCGGAACGCCAAGACAATAATCAACACAAGCAGGCTAGGAATGAGAACCTTCGCGGCCGCCTCAATCCCTCGCACTCCCCTTGAAACAACGAACACGCCAAGGGAAATAGCGATCACGTGGGTCAAGAGTGCACCGGAAGTCGAATGGAACGCATCCCAAAAAGCACTCGGCGTGGCTCCAGGAACATCCCCAGTGATCGTTCCAACGAAGAACCGGATTGTCCACCCCATAACGACGCTGTAATAAAACATGATCGCGGTAGCGACGAAGGCTATCCAGGCACCCATCCAAGCAAAGCCCGGTCCCAGAGTCTTTACAAATGCCCCTACCGGACCACTCCGAGTTCCTTTGCCCATCCCAAACTCAAGGAGCAAGAGCGGCACGGACCAGGCCAGCAGAAATACGACCCAGGCTACTAGAAAAGAGCCTCCACCGTTGCTTGCAGCTATCCGCGGGAACCGCCAGATATTACCTGTTCCGACCGCCATCCCGAGCATCGCGAGCAGCATTCCCCAACGGGATCTAAAGACCTCGGATCGCGAGGAATACTCGCTAGCCACAGCCTCTCCTACTCAAAGATGTATGCGATCGCCTGTGCCGCCTGCTGCAAAGTATCAACCGTCAACGTAGCGAGAGCATCGAGCTCCTTAAGCGCATGCACGTGTTCATCGGCCCGAACCAATACCAGGGGTAACCCTGCCGCCACTGCTGATCCCGCGTCGGCCGCGGTGTTCCATTGCTTGTATTTCGGCCCAAAAAAAGCCACGCAAAGATCTGCTCGTTGCATAAGCACCCGTGTGCGCAGTGTGTTTACACGGGCCCCGATCAAGTCACGGTACCTCGCGTTAGGCTGCACTCCAAGAATGTCTTCCCCAACTGAATCTGACCGGTCGTGCTGCTCCTGCGGCCCGATAACCTCTGCTTGAACACTCACCGCTTCTAGGTAGCCCCTGAGTTCATCCCTCCACTCCGAATGTATCTCACCAGCAGCATAGATCACGATTTCGCTCACGTCGTCTAACTCAGCCTCTCCGACAGCCAATCAGTGACCTTATCGGTGGCAACCCGCACCTGTTCAAGTGAGTCACGGTCTCGAATAGTCACTGATCCGTCCTCGTTTGTCTGACCGTCAATGGTGACGCACCAGGGAGTCCCGGCCTCGTCCTGGCGCCTGTAACGCCTACCGATCGATCCCGCGGCATCAAGGAAAGAGGGTATCGCAGCCGCTCGCAAGCTTGCGTTCAATTTTTCCGCTAGCTCCGGCATCCCGTCCTTCTTCACAAGAGGAAATACCGCTGCTTTGATGGGTGCGACCGCAGGGTGGAGACCGAGCACAACCCTCGCTTCACCCTCCACATCTTCTTCACGATAAGCATCTGCCAAGAGCACCAACATGACGCGATCGACCCCCATGGAAGTCTCTACAATGTAAGGGATGAAACGCTCGTTCGAGCCCGGGTCGATATACTGGAGGCGCTTGCCAGAAAACTCCTCATGCCTAGAAAGATCGTAATCTGTCCGGTTGTGGATGCCCTCAAACTCTTTCCACCCGAAAGGAAACTCATACTCCACATCAAAGGCCTTTTTTGCATAGTGGGCAAGCTCGTCAGGTCCATGTTCATGGAATCGAAGCTTCTCAGGACGAATCCCTAGGTCCCTGTGCCACTCCATACGAGTATCCATCCATCGGTCAAACCATGCTTCATCTTCCCCAGGCTTAACAAAAAACTGCATCTCTGCCTGCTCGAACTCCCGCGTCCGGAAAATAAAATTTCCTGGAGTAATCTCATTTCTGAACGCCTTCCCTATCTGAGCAATACCGAAAGGGACCTTCTGGCGGGCGGTTCCTTGGACGTTCAAGAAGTTTACGTAGATCCCCTGGGCTGTTTCTGGCCGCAGGTAAACTGCCGCGGAAGAATCTTCAACGGGGCCCATAAAGGTCTTGAACATGAGATTGAAGAGGCGCGCTTCAGTAAATGCGTCCCTTGTTCCGCAAGATGGGCATTGCCCTCCCTCCACCTCAGGAAGATCTGCCCGGTAGCGCCTATGACAGTTCGTGCACTCGACTAGCGGGTCGGTAAAGTTCTCGACATGTCCAGATGCCTCCCACACCCTCGGGTGCATTAGGATGGCAGCATCTAGACCCTCGATGTCATCACGTTGATGCACCATGGAGGACCACCAGCGATCCTTCACGTTCCTCTTGAGTTCGACACCAAGCGGCCCGTAATCCCAAACTGAGCCCGTGCCGCCGTAAATCTCAGAAGATTGAAAGATGTACCCACGCCGCTTAGCTAGCGACACGAGCTTGTCCATGAGATCAGCGTTCGCCATGAAAGCGTTGCGTGGTAAGGAGTTTGAGCAAAAGTGCCTTGGGCGGCAAAAGGTACCTGGGGCACATGGGTCGATCAACGGGCGAGGTCAGAAACCACGGGGGACTGAACACATCATGTCTGTCTGGGTAGATTAGTCTTATCACTGGTCGTGAATCCCTAAGCCCAGAAACTATGATCACATTTACCGACCGTGCCCGTGAGGTGGTCCATACATTCTTGGACCAGAGTAACGAAGACAATATGGCCCTGCGGATTGGGACGGGTGCTGGTACCGGATCGCCCAACTTTGACTTGGCACTAGTCTCTCAGTCAGAACGCACCGAGGATGAGCAGGAACTCGACGCCGGCGGGTTCACCTTACTCATAAAAACATCAGACTGCGAAACATTAGAAGGCGCGACAGTTGATTATGTCGAGCGGGTGAATGAGAGCGGGTTTGAGGTGCGCCCTGCTTCAGCGTCAAGTTCCCCTAAAGATTCAGAAGTAACTATTCCTCAAGGTGATATCGCTGACCGAGTCAGAGATGTTCTGAATACCCAGGTGAACCCCGCGATTGCTTCTCACGGAGGTATGATCAGCTTAGTGAACGTTGAGGAAACCGACGTGTACGTCGAAATGAGTGGCGGCTGCCAAGGCTGTGCACTGTCTCGTATGACACTTCGCCAGGGCGTGGAGCGCATGCTTAGGGAAGCCGTACCTGAGCTGACAGCTATCCACGACATCACCGACCATGAATCGGGAGACAACCCGTACCTTTAGCAACCATCGAGCAGTCATTCGGCTACGTTGAGATACGTCGGGAGGACTTGACCCAAGGCCTCCCACGGCCCTATTAGTCCGCTGCTCAGAGGGTTGCGACCGAATCAGGAGCTAGAATGTCCGACAATGGCAGCACCCGGATCCGCGTGATCCTTCGCTGGATCCAAATCAAAGACAACAAAGAAGCCGCGTGGGATGACGAAGGTGAGTTTCGTTTTCGTTCAAAGGTGACCACGAATGGCCAGGAGCATGAACTGGAGTTCCCCGAGCAGGGCTATTGGGCGATCTCAGACCACCCTAGCCGAAACAAGGTGGAGAAGATCGATAAAGTCCTCTACGACGGTGAGGCGGGTTCTGACATGGTCGTCGAACTCTCTGGCCAAGAATTAGACAAGATGTCTGCTGCCGACAACCTGGAAGACTACCGTCGTGAGTACTCAGGTGACCCAGCGTCCTGGGTGGGTCGTCACCAGCCGATTGATGAGGGCTCAGAAGATCCTGAGAACCTTTCTGATTGGAGAGTCTGTTACGACATCGAGCTAGCCTGACGCTAACTCAAAGGGTTCGGGGGCCCAACCATAACGTCCATTTGGTTGGGGCCTCTTGTTATTTCTACAAGCTGACAAGCGTTAGGTCAGTTCAACCCAGTAATGTCTTAGCTGTTATGTGCGGATTTGGCCGTCTCCGAAAACAACAAATTTACGAGTTGTTAGCTCTCTCACGCCCATCGGACCAAAAGCATGCAATTTCGATGTTGAGATTCCAATCTCAGCCCCGAGCCCCAATTCGCCACCGTCGGCAAAACGAGTGCTCGCATTCACCAGAACGGTCGAAGATTGGACTGCTGAAACGAACCGGCCTCCGTTGGACTGATCTTCCGTTAGGATCGCTTCCGTATGTGAAGAGCCATACTTCGCAATGTGATCAAGCGCAGCCTCCATATTGTCAACCACTCTGACCGCGAGAATCAGGTCGAGATACTCTTCGTGCCAGTCATCTTCGGTCGCTTCTCCGACCTCAGCCCCCTCGAGTAAAGCAACGGTATCAGAACAGCCTCGTAGCTCCACTCCATCCGCGGTAAGCTGCTCTGCTATAATCGGCAGAACCCTCGGAGCTGCGACCTTGTGTACTAACAAGGTTTCCAATGCGTTGCACACCCCTGGGCGTTGCACTTTGGCATTCAGCACAATTTCTGCTGCTAGCGAAGTTGGAGCGCTCTCATCAATGAAGATGTGACAGACACCCTTATAGTGCTGTAGCACCGGGATCCTGCTCTTCTCTGTCACAGCACGGATCAGGCCCTCACCTCCCCTTGGGATTACTAGGTCAATCCATTCTTCCTGCTCAAGCAGAGTATTGATCGCGGCCCGATCTGTAGTGCCAACCAGTTGCACGGCATCCACAGGTACTTTGCTCTCGGCTAACCCTGCACGTATTGCATCAGCTATAGCACGATTAGAGTAAAATGCCTCCGATCCGCCTCTCAGGATGACTGCGTTTCCGGCCTTAAGGCACAGTGCAGCAGCATCTGCAGTCACGTTCGGACGGCTCTCATAAATCATGGCAACCACACCTAGTGGAATACGCATCCTGCCGACCCGGAGTCCATTAGGACGCACTACTTCATCATCGACAGCACCTAAGGGGTCATCTTGGGCTGCAACCTCGCGCACAGCAGCAGCAACCTTTACCACCCCGGCTTCATCAAGCCGCAGACGGTTAAGCATCGCGCCACTGACCCCGTTCTCTTCCGCTGCAGACAGGTCTAGGGCATTCGCCTCCGCAATTTGAGCTTTGTTAGCCTCAAGCGCGGCTGCCATTAATTCGAGGGCGGCACGGCGAGCACCTCCATCCAGTCGGGCAGATTCAAGGGCTGCGACCCTCGCCCGTTGGGCCATAGCTTCGATCGGGTTACTTGCTGACAACTGCTCGCTGGCACTCATCCCTCACCCTCCTCGCCGACCAAAACCATCCGGTCTGGTCTCATGACAACATGCCCATGACCTGCCCCAAGTGCCTCCTTAACCTCTCGCGTATGAAGGCCACGGATCCTCTCTACATCACGATCATCAAATCTCACGATGCCTCGTGCATGCTCGACTCCCTGAGAGTCGATGACCGATATAAGGTCGCCTCGTCGAAACCGGCCCTCTACCCTGACCACACCTCGCGGGAGAAGGCTCGCCCGCTGTCTAATTGCGGCCACTGCTCCATCATCGACCACGAGTGCACCGGTAAGATTCATTTGCATTGCCATCCAATGCCGACGCGCCCCTAGTGGCCTCTCAGCTGCGGAAATAACCGTTCCTGCTCTCTCACCTCTGACAATGGCAGCAAGCACATCCTCATCTAAGCCAGAGGCGATCATCGTCGGAATACCGAACTGTCCAGCTCGCTCCGCAGCCTCCAACTTAGTAATCATGCCCCCCTTTGACTCAATCGATTTCTTCTGAAAACAGTACTGTCTAAGCTCATCTGCACTGGCTGCTTCAGGTATAACTTGCGATGCAGGGTCACCAGTGGGATCACCTGTCATGACACCAGGCACATCGGTTAGAAGCGCCAGAACATCTGCATCAACGAGCGTGGCGGTTGCGGCAGCGAGATTATCATTGTCACCCACCACAATCTCATCCACACTCACCGTATCATTCTCATTCACGATAGGTACAACCCCAGCTTCCAGCAGGGTACTGAGTGCCCGACTGGCAGCAACATACCGCCTACGATCTGTGAGGCAGTCATTAGTAAGCAGCACCTGTGCAACCTTGAGTCCTACAGCTCGAAATGCATCATCCCACAGACTCATGAGCCGCCCCTGCCCTACTGCAGCAGCTGCCTGGCGGTCCTGTATCCGCTTTGGGGGAGATGCATGTCCCAAGGTTTTGAAACCTGCCGCAATCGCTCCGCTCGATACGATCACAGCCTCAGTTTTCGGCTCGGCAGCTACGGCACGTGCTACAGAGGCCATACGCTCAGGATCCAGTTCGGCTCGGTCCCCCGTTAGTAAGCGACTCCCGAACTTGAGCACGATCCGCCTCTCGGGTAAAGCCGAAGAAGCCTGTTCGTTAGGGCCAAGGGACTGCTGCGAGGATTTATGCATCTTTAATGCATAAAGCATCAGGCCTATGTATGCTAGCCTTTACGACATATCTGATGAACATTCGCATTGGAATTGCGAAGAGGAGTGCCTATGAACCTATTGCGAACTAGCCCAACCAATAATTTATCATCGCAGCACGGCTATATAATTCAGGGTAATCTCACAGGCTACGCTCTAGAAGCTAAAGTCTGTAAGCGCCCGCTAGGACCTCAAGATCATTTGATCATATGCAGCTGGTAACACTCGACTGGATCGTCATAGCGACTTATAGCTCGGTCGCGGTTACCACCGGTCTGTATTTTGCCCATCGGGCAGGCCGTGAAACAGGACAATTCTTTCTCGGAGGGCGTTCTATGCCCTGGTGGCTCCTGGGCACATCAATGGTCGCCACAACGTTTTCGACTGATACACCTAACCTCGTAACCGATCTTGTTCGCACTGGGGGTGTGAGCCAGAACTGGCTCTGGTGGGCTTTTTTGATCACCGGGATGTGTACGGTGTTCTTCTACGCTCAGCTCTGGCGTCGTTCGCGTGTCCTTACTGATATCGGGTTTTACGAGCTACGCTACTCTGGTGTGCCTGCGGCTTTCTTACGTGGCTTCCGAGCTCTATACCTCGGCGTGTTTTTCAATGTGATGATCATGGCGACTGTTACCCTGGCTGCCATTAAGATCGGGGGTGTTCTTCTTGGCATACCTGCATGGCAGGTGGTCGTCTTTGCAGGAACGGTGACCGCACTGTATTCGACAACGTCTGGCCTATGGGGCGTGGTTGTTACAGACCTACTTCTTTTTGTGATCGCGATGATTGGCTCTTTAGCTGCCGCATATTATGCGGTTGCTCAGCCTGAAGTTGGAGGACTCTCAGGACTTTTTGTCCACCCTGCGTTGGACGGTAAGCTTAGCCTGTTCCCAGACTTTAATGATTGGAGGACGGCCACAGCGGTCTTTATTGTCCCGATTGCTGTTCAGTGGTGGAGTACTTGGTACCCGGGAGCTGAGCCTGGGGGGGGGGGCTACGTGGCGCAACGTATGTTAGCCGCAAAAGATGAAAGTCATGCTCTAAAAGCTACGCTCTGGTTCAATGTCGCCCACTACGCGCTGCGACCATGGCCATGGATTATTGTCGCACTGGCTTCGCTAATAATTTATCCCACACTTGAGTCCATACAGGCAGCTTTCCCTCATGTAGACTCTGAGATAATCCGACACGACCTAGCATATCCTGCCATGCTTGTCTTCCTTCCTTCCGGTCTCCTGGGACTCGTAGTAGCATCTCTAGCAGCAGCATACATGTCGACTATAAGCACTCACTTGAACTGGGGAGCCTCATACATCGTCGACGATGTGTATCGTCGATTTATCGCCAAGCATGAGAGTGAGCGTCATTACGTGTGGGTTGGTAGAGCATCGACGATTGGCCTCATTATGATGGCCAGCGTGGTAGCGTTGTGGCTTGAGAATGCTCTTCAAGCTTTTCAGATACTGCTCCAGATCGGCGCCGGAACCGGACTTGTCTTTCTACTACGCTGGTTTTGGTGGCGGATCAACGTGTGGAGCGAGCTGTCAGCAATGGGGATCTCATTCATGGTGGCAATCTACTTCCAGTTCCTCCATACAGCGCTCGGATTTCAAGCCTGGGATCCCTCTCTCCAGCTGGTCTGTGGCGTTGTCGTGACCTCAATCGGCTGGTTGAGCGTCACCCTTATGACACCTCCGGTGGATCGTGATACGCTGCGAAAATTCTGTCACCGTATTCGCCCACTTGGTTCAGGATGGCGAGGTGCCGGGATCGAAGATGATTGGAACGACGGAACTGAGAACCTTACTGCCGCATTCTTGTCATGGTTTCTCGCATGCATTGCTGTTTACGCGACTTTATTCGCCACAGGCTACGCACTCTATGGACGCAGCGGAGTTGCCTCAGCCTGCTTCGTAGTGGCCATCTTAGCAGTGGCTGGGTTGCTTAAGACCTTTAACAGGGTGAGCATCCGCAGCACTTAAAAAAAACGAAGGCAGGGTGTCTACTGCGGCGAGGGCCGCATTTAGTTTCTACCTGCAAGGCTAGTCGACCATAGGCGCGTCGAGAATAAATGAGAACTGAAGAATCTCCCCATTCGTTTATATTAAGGGCAATCGTACGACCTGCAAGCTGCCTACATCCTCTCTAATCCTTGACCTCTCAAGCCAAAAGTCCCCAACGGGGCGAGCCTACTTTTGCCCGTAATCTTGGGCTCTTTGATGCGACCATGATTGGTGTCGGTGCCATGATTGGCGCCGGCATCTTTGTACTAACTGGAATCGCAGCAGGGGTGTCTGGACCTGCGTCGATTGTGGCTTTCGCCCTTAACGGTGTTGTAACCCTGCTGACCGCCTTTGCATACGCGGAACTTGCAGCTGCAATTCCAGAGGCTGGTGGAGGATACGCATTCGTCCGGCGTGCTTTCCCTGGCGTAGTGGGTTTCACAGCCGGATGGATGCTCTGGTTTGCCTATACCGTGGCCTGCAGCCTCTATGCACTAGGCTTTGCAGGATATTTTTGGGAGTTCTTCCTCAAGTACATGCCGACTGCAGCAGAGGGAATGTTCGGGCTTGTCACTGAGCACGGGGCAGGACTCATAGTCACCTTCGTTGTAGCCGCAATGTTCATCCGCCTAAACGCCCGCGGATCCGAAGTCACCGGAATGACTGAAAACGTCTTGACGGTCGCCAAGCTTCTGATCTTGGGTGTTTTCATTGCCTACGGGCTCAAGGCCGTCGGCGTCTCACCGACAGAATCAGCTGGCGCGTTTAACCCATTTTTCCCTCAGGGCATGGGTGGAGTGATCGTAGCCATGGGTCTCACCTTTATAGCATTCGAGGGATATGACCTCATCGCGACAGTCGCCGAGGAGATCAAGGAACCTGAAAAAAACATACCTCGAGCAACCTTCATATCCTTGGGTATCACAATCGTTTTTTATCTACTCATCTTATTTGTATCCCTCGCGGCTGTGAGACCGCCTGGGGGTGAGCCCTCATGGGTTTTCCTAGGGAATTACGGAGAAACAGCGATCGTCCAAGCTGCGGAGGGTTTCATGCCCGCTTTTGGTGTCGCTGTAATTGTCTTTGGCGGCCTATTGTCGACCATGTCAGCACTGAATGCGACTATCATGGCATCTTCTCGTGTAGCGTTTTCGATGGGCCGAGATCGATGGCTTCCTGGACCGGTTGCAACCATCCACCCTGAGCGCCGCACACCCCACATCGCGATCCTCCTGACTGGAGTGATTTTGCTCGTGATGGCACTGACGTTGCCCATCACAGCCGTCGGCTCAGCTGCAAGCCTGATCTTTTTGCTCACTTTTGCGATGGTGAACCTCGCGGTCATCGTTTTACGCCGTAAGGCGCCGGATTTAAAGCGAAGGTACAAGGTCCCGCTCTACCCGTTTGTCCCCATCCTCGGGATCGTCCTAAACGTATTTCTAGCAGTTTATCAATTTACGTTTCAACCCCTCGCATGGTATGTAACCATCGGTTGGATCGTCCTCGGCTTAATCCTTTATTACGCGCACTTCGAGAAACAAGCTGCTGCAGTAAAGCCACAAGTGCTCGATCGACCGCTTCCCGCTCGGATACAAGCAGACAACGCAGTTGTAGTCCCACTTCACAATCCTGACCACGTGGGAGTCCTTCTCGATTATGCGCGCCCTCTGGCTGAGGCCAAAAACAAGGAACTCGTGGCGTATTCAGTAGTCGAAGTCCCGCGACAACTTCCGATTCACGAGGGTCTACGCTTCGTGCCGCATCGTGAGGGACTTCTCGATCGAGCGAGAGAGCATGCAGCCGTGCGAGGGCTAGTCGACCTAGGGACAGATCTTGTCGTAGCCCACCAAGCCTCAGACGGCATCCTTTCTGGAGCTAAGCGATACGGCGCAGAACTCCTCTTTATGGGATGGAAAGGTTACACCGACACCCGTGATCGTATTTTTGGCGAGGTTGCTGATCAGGTCATCCGTCAATCTCCCTGTGATCTAGCACTCCTTAAAGTAGGTAACCCTGAGCTACCTAAGCGCTGCCTCTTCCCCACAGCCGGCGGTGCAAATGCTCAACTGGCGGCAGAGATGCTTAACACGCTCGCTCCCGCCCTCGGAATGGAGGTTACCGCGTGCTACGTGGTCAAGCCGAATGCTACCGAGGGAGAACGAAATGAAGCCTATGGTTGGATCGACCAAACCGTTAAGCAGCTAGACTCAACAATCCAAATCGAGCGAAAGCTTATTGAGGCCAGATCCATTGCTGCTGGCATCGCAAAAGAGAGTCGAGAGTACGACCTGGTAATTCTTGGCGCGGCCCGCGAGCCATTCCTGAGACAGGTGATGTTCGGTGAAATCCCAGAGAAAGTTGCGCGCTATTCATCCGCGTCTGTACTGGTCGTCAAGCGCTACGAGGGTCGCGTACGCTCACTCCTAAAGCGAGCATTCGGCTAAGGTCTCCTCCTCTTATCAAAGTTCGGCAGCCAGCCACTTCTGCTGAACCCCAACTACACCCGGACTCAGCGCTGCACTTTCGACTTTGATCAGATGGCGTCGATCAAGTCATCCAACAAGAAAAGGTCCGTGAGTAATGCCCTAAGGTGAATGTTCGCATTTAAGTTGTCGATCAACTGCGAACTCACGCCTGGAAGGGCTGATACTAGTCTTACAGCAGCAAGTGAATCAGCCGCATCACGCTCCAGAACACTTAAGAAATGATCCCAAGCATCAGAGGGCTCTGCTCCAGCTTCTTCCACTACTGACCTGAACGCATCTGCAAGACCATCCAAGGCCCCCTCAATTTTACCGAGGAAAATCCGAATTTGACCTACGGTTTTCGATGCTTGAGCGCCCGAAAGACCCTGCGCCGCGTAGGCGAGAAAGAACTCGTAGCTCTCCTCGATCGCGTCGATCCGTGACTTAACGTCGTCGCGAGCAGCAGACACAATGCCTCCGTAAGAATGAAAGGATAAAAATAGGTACGAAGGCGGAGGCGCGAGCAGCCAGCTCGCGCCTCCTGCTATCCGTTAGCCGTCTTCGCGTGGAGCGCTCACCGTCGAGTCAGCTAGCGCACCGCCACCTGTGTCACTGGACGCACCACCCGATTCTCCAGTCACCACCCATTTGTCAGGATCAAAATGGGCCACGTAATCGTCACGACCAATCCAACCCCGGATCATTGACCAGGTGAGCCAATGCTTCTCAGGACGAAGCGCAAAATAGATATGCGATGCAACCAGGAGGATGAAAGAAACCCCTGCAAATCCATGGATAACAAACACCAGGCCTACAGTCGCTTCTGACAAGTAATAAGGGTTCCCCCCGGCGAACAAAGGTGTGTCGATCCGAATCATCATCATCACACCTGTGATAATTGCTGCTAGTGAGGCCACCACGATCGTGTGATGATAGAGCCGGTGATCAAACGGGTACTTGCCTGCCTTTTCCGGCTCAGGAGCACTGGAGGACATCAAGTGCTTGAGCTGAGCCACACCCTCTCCAATGTCACGAGGGCGGGGACTCATAGACCAGAAGTCCTGCCAACCGATCGAGTGAATGATGTGATAAACGATCGTGGCAATGAGGACTAACCCTGCTACCCAGTGAATCGTCAGCCAGGCTGGAAAGTCGAAACCCATGATCGGGACAAATGCAGTTAATAAAAGAGTCAGCATTGAAGCGGCCATCGTCCAGTGAAAAAGACGCGCTGCCAAAGAGTGCCGCTCAATCCGCTCTGGAATTCCAGGAGGTGCAGCTACTGGAGCTTCTTCTTCATGCCCCCCGCTCACTCTGGAGCGATACCAGACAGTGTGGCCAACGACAAAGAGAACAGCCAAACCCACTGCCAGCCACATAAGATCCCATGAAACGCCGATTAGAACGTCTCGACCCCAGGGATCAGCCGCACTCCTCCAAAGCCAGTTCAAGCAACGCTCCTAACGGCCCGCCTCACCAGGTTCCGCATCATCGGGATCTTATAGTCATTGTACTTGAGAGCGACTGCTCCCTCGACAGCCAGATCACCCGCGGCGTCCTGAGTAGCTTCATCACCAGAAGTTCCACGCACCAGACTCTCAACTGCATCTAGTCGGACCGGATAAGGCGCAACTCCGTTCACGGCGATGCGAGCATCCTCAATAGTGCTGCCTGACATCTGGAACGCTGCCGCGACACTCACGAGGCTGAAGTCCCACGAACCGCGGTCCCTTACCTTCTCATAATAATGGCTAGCGTTAGCCCAGAAGGGGGGGATATAGATCCGAGTTAGCAGGTTATCTCTCTTCATCACAGTCATCCGTTCAATATCGATCGAGGGGCCAATGAAGAAGTCCTCTGCATCGAAAGTATTCGGACCACCGGTATCTTCTACGATCATCTTGGCGTCTAATGCGATGAGTGCCGGCGCTGTGTCAGAAGGGTTAACCGCTACACACCGACTCCGACCCATAATAGCGTGCTCTCGGTTCATCGCCTCCGGGGCGCCTGCATAGCACGTGTTACCACCCGCGCGATAGCAGGGCCACCCACTCCGGTAATACCAGCAGCGGGTATCTTGAGCCACGTTACCGCCCAAGGTGCCCTGATTTCGGATCTGAGGCGTAGCAACGTGCTCAGCCGCTTCCGCAAGAAGAGGGTACTCGCTTTGCACTCGGGGGTGGTTGACCACCTCGGTTAGCGAAGTCATCGAGCCAATCTCAATGCCACCTGGACCCGCATCACTGATGCCTGACAAATCAGAGATTCCGCCGAGATCTACAACGATGCTGGGGCGCTTAACACGGTCCTTGAACCAGTCGAACGAATCGAGTCCGCCGGCCAGAACCCACGCCTCTTCTCCGTTATCAGCGAGAATCTCTAGTGCATCTCCTATCGACGCCGGCTGCACAAGATCGAAAGCCGGAATCATATCCTTGACTATGGCCATTTTTCGTCTCCCTAGCCGACGTGCTGTTGAAGGGGACTAAACGGAATCTCTCGTCCTTCAAGCTCGGCGAGAATGATGTCTGGAGTAAGTGGTGTTCTGCAGAGGCATGTTCCACCCATCGCATCTGCGATTGCAGTCGTCAGTGCAGCCGATCCAGCTCCCACCGGAGGTTCACCGATTCCCTTCGCACCCACTGGCGTCTGCGGATCGGGTATGCCGATGGCTCCCGCCAGCATGTTAGTAGGCACGTCGAGGATTCCCGGCGGCCGGGCCGTGTACAAGCGGTTCGCAAAGGGGACTCCGTATTGCGGATCGAAGACCCACTTCTGGGACATCGCCATACCCATGCCCTGTATGCTACCACCCAGTATCTGGGCGTTAAGGCTTCTCGGGTGAATCACAGTACCGCAGTCAGCCATGCCGACGTACTCGAGCAATTCAACCATACCGGTCTCTTCATCGAGCTCGACCAGAGCCATTCCAGCAACCCAACTCTGGAGACCTCCCTGGCCACCGTAGTTATCTCTCGCTATACCCATGAGCCCCTGACCCGTGAGCCGTTGGGCAACTGGTAGGGTTTCCGTGGCAGAGATATCCTCTGGCAAAACGCTACCGTCGTATTCTCCGCCCATAGCGATCGCGGCTTCAGCAACCTGACCGAACGTCATGCTTCCACCCGGACCCGAAACACGACCGTTATCAACGTTGTACGAACCCGGACTTCCACCCAGACGGTTCGATGCGATCGCTCGAATCTTCCTGAGCGCGTCCGTCGCAGCAGCCAAGTTGGCCCGCGTATGAGCGTGCGTTGTCTGGCTGCCCGCCTGAACAGAACTCCTCGGCTGACCCTGAGTCGAGTTGCCCCAGAGAATCTCAACCTGATCCCAGTTTAAGCCTAACAACTCAGCTGCTGGCCTTGCCGTATCAGCGATGGAATGTGTTCCTAGGTTCCCGATACCCTGATGGACCTGAAGCTGTCCGTCTGGGCGGATGATCATCAAGCCATCGTAGCCACGGGAACCGGCAGTGTACGGTGAGAGCGCCAGTCCAACTCCCGTAACCTTCGACCCATTACGTCGACCAGAAAGTGCCTGCTTGCCTTCCCAGTCGAACGCTTCGGCGGCCATATCCAGGGCCTCACGAGCGAAGACACTCGTAAGCGTCCCATTCCTAGGCCCGAACTCGACGTCTGCTGTCGGAGCATTGAGACGGCGCATAGCTAGACGATCAACGCCAAGCTCTCGGGCTGCCTTATCGTGGATTGGTTCTAGCATCCCCACAATTTGTGCGCCACCCGGCGCACGCTGCGCGGCCTTCGGTGGTGTATTTGCGTACATCGCGACACCACGGAAACGCATGCTAGCCGGCGTGTAGATAAGGTCCGCCGTGCTTGCCCCACTGTTCAGGTCACCAGCACCGTAAGGACCACTATCCTGAACAGTGATCAAGTCTATCGCCGTTACCTTACCATCTGCGCGGAAACCCATCTTCACCCAGCTCTGGAAGCCGGGGCGGGCCCGCCCCAAGTAGTTCTCTTCGTACCGGGTCACTCTATGCATCACCGGGCGCCCAATCTTCCTAGCTAGGAGAGGCGCGATGACCATGTGAGTGGTTCCGGCGATCTTACCACCGAAGCCTCCACCGCAGTACTCAGCTATACAAGTAACGTCACCTTCGTCCATGTCGAAAATGCCAGCTACGGTCTGCTTCGCACGCTGTGCGCTCTGGGTTGAGACATGGATGACAAGTCGTCCATTCTCCCAGTACGCCATAGTGGAGCGGGGCTCCATTGGATGGTGTGATACCGACTGGTGAACAATCGCCTCTTCTAAGACCAGATCGGCTTCAGCCATTGCAGCGTCGACATCACCTTTTTCCCAGTTACTTGTCGTAAGCTCGGAATCGACATCTGGCATGTTGCCTGCCGCGATGTCAGCGAAGTTCTGGTCGGACCACTTAAGGTCCATCCAGCCATCCTGGCCAGCAAATCTATTGCCCTCTGTGTAGGCACTAGGCCCGCCCGGCCTTAGGCTATCGAGCGGATCGAGTACGAATGGGAGTGGCTCTAGATCTACCTCTATAGCTTCCAACGCAGCAGCAGCGATTTCTTCCGTTTCCGCAACCACCGCTAAGATGGGCTCGCCCTCGTACTTGGGCTCGTCGGTGAGAGCCTGCTCCCGGGGCCCTTCTACCGCAGGCACCTCGTCCGCTCTCATTATGTCGATGACCCCATCCATTGCCAGCGCTCGACTTGCGTCGACGCTTCGCACACGCGCATGGGGCATGGGGCTAAGGAGAAGCTTCGCAAAAGCCATATTGTCGGCTCGGAAGTCTTCTGCGTATTTGGCGCGTCCGGTCACCTTTGCTCTGAGATCCGGCGGCGCGATGTCTCTTCCTATCAGCTGTTCAGCCATGAGTCTCTCCGCCTATGCGTTCTGTGCGAGCTCACCAGCTCGCATAGCGCAGTTAAGGATCTTGTCGTAGTCAGCACACCTGCAGAGGTTGCCAGACAACGCGTGGGCAGCTTCCGCCCGCGTCGGATTGGGGTTCTGCTCGATGAGCGCTGTCATGCTCATGATGAAACCTGGAGCGCAAAAGGCGCACTGGAATCCACCTTCATCCATCACCGCCTGTTGCACGAGGCTCAGCTCACCTGTGTCCGGATCTTCAAGCCCCTCGACGGTAGTGACCTCACGGCCGCGCACTGAATGCGTCAGAATCGAACAACCGTATTGGTTCACTCCATCAATCAGGAGCGTGCAAGCTCCGCACTCTGCTCGGTCACACCCGAGCTTAGTGCCTGTAAGGTTGAGCTTGTAGCGGAGAGTCATGGCCAACGTCTCGTTGGGCAACACATCCACTCTACGCTGCTGTCCATTGACGTTGAGCGTAATCATACGCTCTGTCTGGCTCTGCACAGCGGCAGCACCCAGTACGCTCGTCCCGTTCAGCATGTAATTTGCTGACGCTACCGTAGCACCAGCCGCAACTACACCCTTAATGAAGGTTCTCCTAGAGTGCTTTTGCTCTAAAAGACCTACAGATTCCACTTCGCCCATCGAGCTGCTCCTCCGATAAAGGCACCTTGGATTGCCCAAGATAGGTGTGAATGGCCGTCTTGGCGAGACCTTTGATAGCGTTTAACCCGTAACACTACTCGTATGATTCTGTGCTCACACAACAACTGTTTCACCGAGCGTTATCGATATTCCCCATCCGAACATCGGTTAAAACCCACTAGGTTTGATTGGGTATTCGGCCCGAGATGAAAACGCTCTAATACAAGACGTTTCCCGTGCTCACACATGACAGTAGCCTATGCGTCATTACCCTCAGTCTGGTCTATAAAGAAACGCTTTCGGTAAATCCCGCTTTAAACAGTTGAATCAGTACATATTACTAATGGTCAGCTGTATAGCAGAAACCATAGCAGCTTGGGAGCGGGAGCAAGAAAGTTACCTGGTGCGCATCCTCGAAAAGAGGTCAACATGTGCATCAACGATTCGGCGACGTGCTTCTTCGTCGACGTCCATACTCCAGTCCCCCTCCACAGACGTCCCTCCTAAAGCGATCCCATCACTTCGTGGCTGCATGTGTACGAAGCCACCCGCGGTCGGCATCGCACTTCCAAAAGTGGAGTAGCCGACCTCAGGTTGAGGCATGAGATGGGTCAACTGGCCCTTTACAGGCGTGATCTCATCGTCTCCGAAAAGTTCTCTAGACCCGAGTCCTGTGCAATTTACAACGACCAACTCTTCAAGCTCAGCTATATCTCGAAGGCTGTCGAATTTCCTGATAACAATTGTACCGCCGGCCATACGGACATCGCGCACAAGAGCGTCAAGATAGATGGAAGGCTCGATCCTCAGGGACGAGCGCCGGGTCACGTATGGCGTCGGGAAGGGATGTTCTCCAGGACCTAGGACAGTTGCTCCTGTTCTAAGGGTACCGGGAAGCAAGGGTGATCTCATGGGTACAGATACTGCTGCATCTCCTGGCCCTGAGCGGTTCAGAGAGTACCCCTCGAGCCAGGAGATTCCATACCCACGCCCGACTAAGAGTTGTAGATCCCTATAAGCGATTGTGGCCGCCTTACGAAACTGTTCATCCCATGCTGTTGTTCGGAGGTCTGCCTCGACGAGTCCCGAAGTGGGAGTCCAACTTGCGAGGGACATGTTTGACGTGGTATCCGGCGGCACCGACATAGCATAAATCGTGACATCAAAACCCCTGCGCTGCAGCTGCCGAGCAGTCGTCAATCCGACCACTCCACAACCCAGGACGGCGGCACTTCGGCCTCCTTGCTCTAGTGCCATATTCGCAGCGATTTCACCAGTACCCCAAGACAACGACATGCCCGAGCCACCGTGACCGTAATTCTGAATTACAGTCTTGTCATCAAGTTTACTAGTACGAAGGACGAATCCTGAAGGACGGTAGGGTCTAAGGCCGACAGTCGTCCTAATCACACGGTCCCATGAGGCTCTGACCCGAACCAAGCGCCGGGTAGGGTCTAAGGCCGTTACCAGACCTGCCCGAGGCGTAGCACAACCTGCTAGACCCAAGCCGAGTAGCCCGAGGGCACTCCTCTTAATGAGCATCCGCCTGTCCATGTGCCGCCTCAGGAAATGTTTAGTTTAAAGCTATAGGAGGGAGAAGAAGTCCTTTCGGTGACAAGTGACTCTTTTGCGCCAGCCATCTGACGTTGCGCAAGCCAAGCCGTATGGACAGCATATCTTCTCTTCTACAGAAAGCTATCTACGAACGTCCCAGCTGGAGAATGCCCCTATGGCCGACATGGCCAGCCCTGACCCAACCCCCAGAACCGACGACTCGTTCGCTGATCTTGAACTCCCGGACCTGACATTTAAGGGGCTCACGAGCCACTTCGGCCCAGGCCTTATACTAATGATGACCGGTATTGGGACGAGCCATCTCGTCACAGCACCCACTGCTGGAGGGCGATTCGCGTACGCGCTCCTCTGGTGCATTCCCGTGGCGTATATCTTCAAATATTACGGCTTTGAGATGGCCTTCCGGTTCACAAACGCAACCGGCAAGAGCATCATCGAAGCCTACAGTACCGCAAAGTGGAAATGGCCACTTTGGTACGTACTGATAACAAGCGTCTTTCAATGTGCTCTGGGCCAAGCCGGTCGGCTGATCGCCGCGGCGGCAGTCCTCTACTACGTGTTCACTGAAACACTGGGTTTGCCTATATCGCTGACGGTGTACGGGCTGCTGCTAGGGGTCGTCTGTGTATTCATTCTTCTCAGAGGGAACTACAAAGCCGTAGAGGTCTCAACAAAAATCCTGGCTGCGATACTCGTGATCTCCACATTAGCCGTGTATTTCGCTGCACCAGCCCCACTCTCGGAAATGGGCAATTTCTTTATTTTTGAAATTCCCGACCCTGCCACCGGTGACAGTGGATCGTGGCTCATCATCGCGGCCTTTCTTGGTCTACTACCCACAGGAATTGACGTGTCACTGCAAGCATCCGAGTGGGGTAAGGCAAAGAAAAAAGGGATGAGCAAAATCCGGAGCCGACTTGAGGACGCGGGTCTGGCTAACCGCTTTGATCCCTTTGCTCCCAAGAGTGCGGATCTCGCAATAGATACTTCGCGACTTCCAGATCACGCGCTCCAGTACTGCAGGCGTTGGTTCCAAATTGGGGAGTGGGATTTCCGCATTGGCCACGTTGTCTCATTCATACTCGCGACCATCTTCTTGTTGCTTGCCGCCGTGTGGATGTACCCGAGCGAAGTCGAAGGGCGGGCGGTTATGGGAGAGATCGCGACCATCTTCACTGAAAGTATTGGCCCTTGGATGATGGTAATCTTCATGCTCGGCGCTTTTGCAGCGACATTCTCAACTGCCTTCAACTATTTCGATGGTCGGCCGCGAATCGTAGGTGCATGCTGCCGTAATCTTTTCCCGGAAACCGCACGACTAAGCGGGCTCGACCCCGATGACCTGACTCACGAACACAGGCGTACCTGGTATTCCGAGTACAACATCTATCGCGCTACGATGATCTACTCGCTCGTCAGCGCGTTACTGATCATTTGGGGCCTGGAGAGACCGGTACTGCTGGTCTTACTAGCCTCGGCCCTCGCCGCCTTCATTTCACCGGTACTATTCTATCTCAACTTGCACTACTGCTTGAGCGTCATCCCAAAATCGGATAAAGCCTTCTACCCATCACCATTTGCACGGTGGTTCGGATGGCTAAGCCTCGCTGTGTTTACCGGCTTAACGCTGGTCCTCATCTACTGGACCATATGGGTCCGCTACTTCGTCTGATAAAGCACAAAGGATTACGATGTCAAAAGCCCTCGACGGCGTAAAAATCATAGACATGACGCACGTTCAATCCGGACCCACCTGCACACAGATTCTCGCTTGGTTCGGAGCTGATGTTTTAAAGATCGAGAGACCTGGCGTAGGTGACCCTACCCGGTTTCAACTCCGAGATATACCAGACGTCGACAGTCTGTACTTTACAATGCTGAATGCTAACAAGCGCAGCATTACTCTGAACCCGAAGACTGAGGTCGGTAATCGAATCTTTGCGCGGTTAATCCAAGAATGTGACGTCCTTGTCGAGAATTTCGCACCAGGAGCAATCGACCGAATGGGCTTCACATGGGAGCGAATCCAGGAATTGAATCCTCGAATGATCTATGCATCGATCAATGGGTTTGGCCCCGGCCCGTACGAAGACTGTAAGGTCTATGAGAATGTGGCTCAGTGCACGGGCGGTGCAGCATCAACTACAGGACAAATTGATGGTGTCCCGAGTGTGACCGGCGCACAGATCGGAGACTCCGGCACGGGACTCCACCTGGCGACAGGCGTACTGGCTGCGCTTGTCCACCGATCGCATAGCAACAGAGGACAGCGTGTGACCTGTGCCATGCAGGACTCAGTATTGAACCTCTGTAGGGTGAAGCTACGTGACCAGCAGCGACTCGCCCACGGTCCGCTCAAAGAATACCCCCAGTACCCCGATGGCGAGTTCGGTGAGGCGGTGCCAAGAGCTGGTAATGCTTCAGGAGGTGGGCACCCTGGCTGGATCGTGAAATGCCGAGGCTGGGAAAATGACCCTGACGCGTACATCTACGTGATCGTACAGGCCCATGCATTCCCTAACCTCGCAGAGGCCATCGGCCACCCAGAATGGGTTGACGACCCGGAATGGAATACTCCTGAAGCTCGCCTCCCCAAACTCATGGAGATCTATGCCGAAATTGAGAAGTGGACTATGACCATGAACAAGATGGACGTCATGGACACCCTGAATCCCCTGAATGTACCGTGCGGGCCCATCCTTTCGATGAAGGAAATTTCTACAGAGCCCGCCCTTCGAGCTTCTGGCACTATTGTGGAGGTAGATCACCCTGAGCGAGGCAAATACCTCACTGTCGGGAACCCAATCAAGCTTTCCGACTCAGATCCGGATGTCGCACGATCCCCTCTCTTAGGTGAACACACGGAGGAAATCCTCCGCGAAGTTGTTGGCTTGGACGATCTTGGTATTCAGGAGGCACGTGAGCAGGGTGCGATCTGATGAGCAACCGTTATAGCATTCTTGTCATGGGGGCCTCGTACGGCTCTTTGTTCGCCACTAAAGCTCTTCTAGCAGGCCACGATGCCACACTCGTATGCACGCCTGAAACTGCGGAACTCATTAACCGCGAAGGAACGATGGTGCGGTTTCCGATCCGAGGGCGTGAGACTCCGATCGATATTTACTCGAGCAACCTGGACCCCGAATTGCGGGCTACGGTGCCAGAAGACTCAAGCCCAGAAAACTTCGATCTAGTCGTTCTCGCTATGCAGGAGGCTCAGTACGGTGCGCCGGGAGTGCGTGAACTACTGAAACAAGTGGCGAAACAGAAAACGCCCTGTCTAGCGGTTATGAACATGCCCCCCCTTCCCTACCTCGAGCGGATCCCAAAACTCTCCGTAGAGCCGCTAAGGCAATGCTTCGTGGAGCCCAGCTTGTGGTCGGAGTTCGAACCCGGACTCGTCACACTAGCAAGCCCAGATCCTCAGGCCTATCGCCCGCCAGACGGACCCAAGAACCACCTACACGTTGGGCTTCCAACCAACTTCAAAACTGCTCCATTTGAGAACGAAGAACACACGGAAATGCTGCGAGATCTTGAGGCAGACATTGCCGAAGTCAGATACGATCCTGGAGACGGCCTGCTAGAAGTTCCGGTCAAGCTACGTGTTTATGAATCTCTTTTCGTGCCACTGGCAAAGTGGCCTATGCTCATCTCAGGCAACTACCGTTGCATAAAGCTGGATGAGATGATCTCGATCAGGGACGCTGTGCACGGCGATTTAGACGCCTCGCGCGAAGCCTACTCTTGGGCAGAGCAGCTCTGCGTAGAACTAGGCGCTGCCGATACGGATCTAGTCCCATTTGAGAAGTACGCAAAAGCCGCTGAAGGACTAGGGAAGCCATCCTCAGCAGCACGCGCACTTTTCGGCGGTGCTGAATACATCGAGCGCGTTGACTGCCTAATCCGACGGATCGCGTTACAGCAAGATCTCCGCTCAGATACTGTCGACGAAATCGTGCGACTCGTGGATGATCGTCTCGAAAAAAACCGTGCCGGTAATTAAGGCTCCTGCCAGGACAAGAGCATTAAGCCCACTTGAACTGACGTAATACGGACTGACAACAATGGAACATCCGCAAGCTATCCGTCCTCTAGAGCACGCTGTTTTCGGTATGGAAAAGATGGGCAAGAGTACCATTTTCCAGTCGGAGCGAATGCTGGTAGGGCTAAATGCCTTTGAACCTGGTCAAGCTCACCATCTCCACACTCATGAGGGAATGGACAAGGTTTACCACGTGCTTGAGGGACGTGGTCAGTTCATGCTAGATGATGTCGAGGTTGAAATGGAGGGCGGAATGATGCTCGTGGCCCCTGAAGGTGTTGCACACGGAATCCGAAATACGGGTGATGAACGCCTGGTGGTCCTGGCAATCCTAGCGCCGTCTCCCTGATCATCTCTGATTTCTTCATACCTATTCTCGGTGTCATCTGACTGATGAGAAGCCGCGGCTCAAACTGAGTCCTGACCAACCAGCTCATCGAGCTTCTTCTCAACGTCTTCCCACTCTTCTAGAAGCCCCTGAATGTCAGCGAGCAGGCCGATCCGCTCCTTTTCTAGACGAGACACCTCAGCGTCCTTTGTCCGCTTGAAGTATTCCGGTTCACAGAAGAGGTCGTCGATCTCTGCGATGCGTGTCTCTCCAACCTCAATCGCTCTAGTAAGCTTTTCTCTTTGTCGCTCAAGTCGTTTTATATCCGGCCCCTCACCCGCAGTAACTTGTGCACGAGACTTCTGGCCCGACTTCCCCTGCCTCTTTCGTTTCTCCTTCCGTGCTTTCAGGACCACGGTGTCTACATCTAGGTGGTCATCACCCGACTGGCGGACATACTCCTCGTAAGTGCCGGGATAGTCCTTAACGTACTCGGATGTAATTTCCACAATCCGAGTTGCGAGTTGGCTTACAAACCATCGGTCGTGCGAGACAAGGACCAACGTCCCCTGAAAGACCTTAAGCTCTTCGACAAGTGCTTCTATTGATTCCATGTCCAAGTGGTTCGTAGGCTCGTCAAGTACAAGTACGTTAGGCTCTTCCAGCGACAACCGGCTGAAAATCAGACGTGCAACCTCCCCTCCGGATAGTGCACTCAGCCTCTTCTTGCCATCATCCCCAGAAAAGAGCATCAACCCCATCTGACCTCGCACGAAACCCCGATCACGTCCGGGACAGAAAGTCCACAGCCAATTCTCTGCGGTCTGCCGCTCCTCGCCGAGTTGTGTGCGGTGGTCCTGTGCAAAGTACCCTACTTGGGTCTCGTACCCCCAAGTAATTTCACCTGCATCAGCCTCCGTATCTCCCATCGCAATCTGAAGCAACGTGGATTTGCCGATCCCGTTTGGCCCCATGATAGCTATGCGATCTCCTCTCTCGACCAGGAGATCGATGCCACGGAGTACGGAATTATCCCCGAATGCTTTATGCACATTCTTGATCTTAAGAACCTCGCGGCCACTAGACCGGCGGGGCTCAAAACGGAACGTAGGATACCTACGAGAGCTTCCTGGAAGCGCTTCTAACTCACCAGCCTTCTTTTCGATTAGGCGCAACTTACTCTGAGCCTGGCGAGCCTTGCTCGCCTTCGCACGAAAACGGTCCACGAAAGTCTGATGCTGCGCAATTTCTCGTGCTCGGGTCTCGATCTGCTTCTCACGGCGAGTACGCTCGGTCGATTTAGCCTCTAAGAATTGGCTGTAATTTCCCCGGTACCCAAGAACTGTTTGATAGTCGACGTCCAGGATATTGGTGGAAACATTGTCTAGGAATCGATGGTCATGCGAGATCACCACCACCGGCCCAGAAAAATCCGTTAAGAACTTCTCCAACCAGCGGATCGAAAGGATGTCCAGGTGGTTGGTTGGCTCATCTAGGAGGAGAACGTCGGGCGAAGCTGCAAGTGCCTGTGCAAGAAGAACCCGGAGCTTGAACCCTCCAGAAAGTGTGGAGAGTGGCTGCCCATGAAGATCCTCAGGTAACCCTAGCCCTTCGAGTACGGTCGCCGCTCGCACTTCTGCTGCATAGCCGTCGTAGCGCTGGACTGTGTCTTCGAGCTCTGAAAAGCGGTCCTCGTCGAAGGACTCCTCGGCTCTGGCAAGTAGCTGCTCCTTCTCTTGCATAGCATCCCACAACTCGCGATTACCCATCAGTGCCACGCTAAGAATCTGTTGGTCCTCAAACAGGTAGTGGTCTTGCTTAAGGATCCCAATGCTTGCGTCCTTGGGAATGGAGACACTTCCACTACTCGCCTCCTCGCTACCACTAAGAATGTTCAGAAGCGTAGTCTTCCCAGAACCGTTAGCACCCACAAGGCCACAACGGTCGCCGTTGTTTAACTGAAACGAGGCGGCCTCGAACAAGGTCCGGTCACCAAAGCTTTTCGCGAGATTAGATACCGAAATCATGGATGCAAATGTGAACTGCCTCGAGTGTCATAGGAACCGCCACCCGAGCACTAAGTCGTCGCGAGCGTCCCAGCCTTATCGTACATTGGCTATCAGGTTGTTGTGGAGTAGCACCTGCCGTGGAGGATAGATCTATGAAGAACTTGAGCGTTCCCGTTCTGGCCCTGGCACTCCTTGTTAGCGCAGTCGCACCGGTAAGAGCACAATTCGACGAGGTGGGATCCATTGACTTTCCAACCTCCGTCACTGGTGAAGCGCAGCATTACTTTCTGCGTGGTGTCGCGATTCTTCACAGCTTTGGTTGGAAGCAGGCTATCGAGCAGTTCCACGCAGCTCAAGCGATTGATCCTGACTTCGCGATGGCGTATTGGGGTGAATCACTCGCCTACAATCACCCTCTCAACTCTCGGATGGTGGTGGATCAGCCTCGTGAGGCTTTGGGCAGGTTGGCACCTACCCCTGCAGACCGTCTCGCTAAAGCACCGACAAGTCGTGAGAAAGGGTTGCTCTCTGCAGTGGAAGTTCTGTGGGGCGAGGGAGACCATGTTCAGAGGCGGATTGGCTACATGCTCGCCATGGAGCGGCTCTACGAAACATACCCGGACGACCCGGAGATCGCTGCTTTCTATTCACTATCCATGTTGAGCGCAGCTGGGGCAGTTCGCGCCGGCTACACCCCACCCGCACCCATGATGATGCCGAGTGAAGACACCGACGCAGCGGATGCACACGGACAGCACGACATGCCCATGGACATACCTCTCGCCCTGCCGCGCCTTCCTGGTAGAACCGGCGCGGAGATCGCAGAGCGCCTAAGCGTCCGCGCAGGTGCAATCGCTCAAGGCCTATTCACTGACAACCCAGACCATCCCGGAGCTCCGCATTACATCATCCACTCGTTCGACGATCCCCTTCATGCACCTATGGCACTCGAGGCAGCGTACCGCTTTTCCGAAATCGCTCCTGCCGTCTCGCACGCACGCCACATGCCCACTCACATCTTCATTCAGCTTGGTATGTGGGATCGGGTCTCAACTAACAATCAGTCTGCGTACGAAGCCGCGGCTGATCTTTGGGTGGCTGGCGACGATATGGGTGCTGGAGTACACGCTCTCGATTGGGGTCAATACGGCGACCTCCAATTGGGTAACTACGATAAGGCAAAGCTCTGGATTCGGCGCCTTGAGATGATGGCTAATGGTGGAGGCTTTCTAGGTCATAAGGAGCGAGGCGAACCCGGTCATCCTGGTATGGCCCGCGCGGTAAACACGCTGGACCTAGTGAAGGCTCGCTACGTGGTTGAAACAGAGGAATGGAGCATCCAACCCATAACCGAGGAGTCAACGGCGAACGAACTGCTGGCAACGGCACTCAGTGCCTATCACCTCGATGACCAGGGTGCTCTAGGCCAAGCTGAATCCGCATTGGCCGACGCTGAAGGTCAGAGAGCTAACATTATTCATAAGCAGGTTAGCGCACTCTACCACGCCGGGATGGGACACGGGGACTACGCGGTAGAACTCATGCAAGAAGCTCAGGCAGCAGTAGAAGCTCTCCCACCGCCCCGTGGTGCAGCATCGCCAATTAAGCCAGTCCACGAGCTGTTTGGTGAACTCTTAATGGATCTTGGCCGCCCCGTTGAAGCAATTGAGAAATTCGAGGCGTCACTGCTCCGAATGCCAGAACGCCCTCGATCTCTTCTGGGACTAGGTAGAGCATTTGCCGCCACAGGCAATACCGTGATGGCTGGTCCATCTTATGAGAAGCTCGCCGAAATGTGGGCAGGTCATGAGGAGATACCAGGTATGCTGGAGGCCAGAGGCTTTTGGCGTATGTATCTTACGGGCCGGCACCATGGAGATATGGGCCCAATGGATTATGCACGCCTAGGAATGTGAGACAGCCCTTCCTGCCATGGGAACACTAAGGCTGCGCCAAGCTTGAACCTGGGCTAGATCCTCAACTATTCCAGGTAAGTGTGGCCCTCGAGGCTGTCGTCCAGGAGTTGGCGCAAGCTTACGCCCTCTTCGGGCGTAAGCTGTCCCGCCCGAAGTGCCACCCTAATATCTTCGTGAAATTCCATTTGGATCTCGTCAGCATCGAACTGCACACGCCCAAGGACATCAGAGACCGAATCACCCTGCACGATCGTATCGATCCGCCAATGCCCGTCATCATCAACCGACACGTGCACTGCATGAGAGTCCCCTAGGAGATTATGCAAATCTCCTAGAGTCTCCTGATACGCGCCGGTGAGGAAAAAGCCAAGGTAGTATGGCCTGCTCGAACGACCTCCTGACTCGGAGTTTGCTACCGGCGCGTGCAGCTCTAGGGCATCCTTGGAAGCACCTTCGGCTACAAACCTATCAACTCGCCCTTCGGAGTCGCAGGTGATATCAACAAGCACACCCCTCTGAGTTGGTCGTTCATTCAAACGATGAATCGGCAAAACCGGGAAGAGCTGTTCTATCCCCCAGGAATCAAGGAGCGACTGAAAGACGCTGAGGTTGAGGAAGTAGATGTCCGCCAGACCATCTAGGAGACTATCTAGGCCATCCCGAAGCTCTTTAGGTGCAGACAGGACAACACTACAGGTCGCCCAAAACAGCTCCTCGCACACTGCCCTAGCCTCTATATTCATGTCCCCCAGCCTAAACAAGGCTGCGGCCTCTGCTAAAGCGTGCTCGGCATCCGCATAAGCCTGCAGGAGATCACCGTCCTGAGCACGTTCGTACGCGTTGTGAGCATCTATAAGAGGCTGTGGTGGGGAATCTTTTTGCAGCACCCGTTCTAGTAGCTCAGGGTTAAGGTCAGCCGGTAAGGTTCGACTCCCAATCACCTCGCATACCAAAAGGCTCGAGTGGGCTACCAGCCAGCGACCTGACTCGCTCATTAGGTCAGGATGAGGCACCCCTTCCTGATCACAAATTGAACCGATCCCATGTACTACATCACGAGCGTACTGTTCTAGAGTGTAGTTGACTGAGCAAGCAGTAGCGGACTGTGTTCCGTCGTAGTCAATCCCTAAGCCCCCACCGATGTTGAGCACTTCGATCGGCACCTCTGCCTTCCGAAGCTGCACATAGAGCTGTGCCAACTCACTAGCCATCACTTTAATTGCCCTGATATCAAATACCTGTGACCCCATATGGCAGTGGAGCATCCGGAATCCCGAAACCAAATCAGTTTTCTTTAGGTAATCGACCGCTTGCAGTATCTCTCCGGTAGTGAGCCCAAACTTGCCCCTAAGGCCCGAAGATCCAGCCCATCTCCCAACACCAGTCGCAGCTAGCTTTGCACGGATACCAAAGCGAGGCACTAACCCATGCCTTAGGGCTGAACTACTTATCCTCTCCAACTCATAAGCTTGTTCAACCACGGGGAAAACATTCCGGCCCATCTTTGCTGCCAGAGTCACAATATCGATATACTCAAGATCCTTAAATCCGTTACAAACGAGAGGCATCCCCTTCATGCCGCGGGTTAAGAATAGTCCCGCTAAAAGCTCTGGCTTGGAACCAACTTCAAGACCAAAACCAATCTCGTCTCCGAGGTCACGGATAACTTCACAAACGTGGCGTTCCTGATTGACCTTTAGCGGATAAACACATGAATACGAGCCGCCGTACCCCAGCTCTGAGATAGCTTGGTCGAAGCCATTCCTCAGTTCTGACATCCGGTGCCGAAGAATTTCTGGAAACCGGATTACGACTGGGGGAGAAACCTCTCTGCCCGCAAGTTCACGGGTAACCTCAAAAAGGTCTACTGCCCGGTCATCCACGCTCGGATGGACCAGCAGGGTTCCCTCAGGACCAACACTAAAGTAGCCAGCCCCCCACTCGCCGACGCGATAAAGTCTCGACGAATCCTCGGGGCACCAGGAGGTGCTCAGGACTCTCCTACTCGACGTTAAGTAGCTGAGCCGCAGTGAGCTCCGAAGCCACGGTCATAAAGTTATCTGCCGCTCCTGTGCCGATTACTTATCACCAGGCTGCGGAACGATGCGAATGTATGGCAACGGCTGATCCCAGCCTCCCGGGAAGCGCCTACTTGCCTCCTCATCCGACACGGCAGGAGAGATGATCACGTCGTCTCCTGGTTGCCAGTTCGCCGGCGTCGCTAACTGCTGCTGCGCAGTAAGCTGACACGAGTCGAGGAGACGGAGGATCTCCGCAAAGTTACGCCCGCTGCTCATTGGATATGTGAGGGTCGCCTTGATCTTCTTGTCCGGCCCTATAACGAATACCGAACGAGCGGTCGCATTATCGGCAGGTGTGCGACCAGCACAGGTATCACCCGCGCCAGATGGCAACATGTCATATGCTTTAACTACTTCAAGATTCGGGTCACCAATCAATGGGTACCCTACTGCGTGCCCTTGACTGGCTTCGATGTCCTTTGACCATGCCTCGTGGTCATTAACTCCATCCACACTGACACCGATGACCTTACAGTTCCTAGCCTCAAATTCTCCTTGAAGCCCTGCCAATGCGCCAAGTTCAGTCGTGCATACTGGCGTAAAGTCCTTGGGGTGTGAGAAAAGAAGAGCCCACCCTTCTCCAATCCAGTCGTGGAAATTGATCCTGCCCTGGGTGGTCTCAGCAGTAAAGTCAGGTGCGGTATCGTTGATTCGCAGTGCCATTTCTCCTCCGTCGAGCGTCTTCAAAGGGGGGGCGGAATTCTAAGATGTGTTAGCCCACTGTCACAGGTGTCCCTGCTACTCGTCCGCGGCGTATCTGATAGAATGGGCAGAGATTTCCTTCACCAGAAAATCCTGATGCAGTCGGTTAAGTTGCCTGACGTGTCTATGGTCATGCTCCACCCATGACGTGAGCAGATCACCCGCTGTGATGACACCTAACCCAAGATGCTCGTAGGCCAAATTCCAGTCAGGCGCCTCCAGCTCCTGAAGAAAGGCGAGCGACTCGTGACGACGAGTAAGAAATCTGTCCAGTGACTTATCAAGTGAGCGACTGTTGTAACTGCGCTCTTCTAGCCAGCCCTTGGGATCAATGGGTGGCCAGGGTTCGTAAGGTCGATTTAGAGTACAGTCGAGCCGCCTGCGGAAGTCTTCAACCTCCTTGTCGGCCAGATGGTTCACTACTTCTAGTATTGACCACTGGCTCGGCTCCGGTTTCCAGCGAGCCTGGCCATCTTCAACTCCAGTTACGAGTGCAGAAATAGCATCTGCGTTGGCTTGCAACCGAATTAGAATCAGAGGAAAAAGCATCGCTCTCAGGCTATCGGAGCTCTATTCAAAGAGGTCAGGGTTACCGGGGATAGGATGAGGAAATAAGGCTAGAGTTAGGCTGGTATAACTATCGCCAGTCACGATTTTAAGGCCTCGATTAACTTGTGATTCTAAAGATTGGAGAGCAGCTGCCGGATGCTCCGGCGCTGCGATTCATCAGGCAGACCACCAAACCCGCCCTCAATGTTCTCAATCATATGGTCTGGGTTAGTGGTCTCAGTAAGCACGCATGTAACAGCTCGATTTGAAAGGATGTACTTCAGGGAGAGTTGCGCCCAAGTATGGCAATCGAAATCAGCTGTCCAGTCCGGCAGCTTTTGCCCACCAACGCGACCGAAATAGGACCCATTCATGAATGGACGATTGATAATCGTGGGTATACCCATGTCTTCTGCCAGAGGAAGGACCCGTTCCTCAGCCCCAGGCTCAAGGGGCGAATAATTCACATGGATGAAGTCTGGTGATTCCCTTCGCATGAACTGCTCAAGACGGTCAAAGTTCCTATAATTGGATACAGTCACACCTATATACGATGTTTGCCCTTCGTCCTTCCACTCCTTAAGACGAGGCCAGTGGTGCTCAAGACCGTTGAGACTCTCGACCTGAATCAGGTCGACCCTTCGACGGCCGAAGAGACGCATAGTCTGTTCGTGCTGCCTAATGCCTTCCTCAGCATTCGGTGTATTCACCTTGGTCGCAAGAAAGATATTTTCCTGGATGGCCGGTACTTGCATCACATCACGGCCGAAGGCTTCATCAATCTCAGTAGTGCGAATCGACGTATCAACGACCCGCCCTCCACGATCAAGAAGTGACTGGATAACGCTTATTATTGGCTCCGAGCCTTGGCTCAGAATCTCCAGTACACTCTTGGAAGATCCGAAACCTACTATAGGGAGTGACTCACCAGTTCCTGGGATGGGACGTGTAGGTAGCCTCTCCTGGGGAAGTAGTCCGGGCGGCAGTGACATGAGAGCGCCCAAGCCGCCAACTTGTCCAAGAAAATTGCGTCGGGTCCAATTAGGGAGTTTCAACATAGTATCTCGCTTGCTTTAACTAACTGCACGACATAGCGAGAGCCTTTGACAGACGCAACAGGTTAACCTTGACCCCTTCTCAACAAGAACGGATCCTGCCATGCAGGAGCACCATGAACCCCGGTCGGAGGGACCCCATCTCAGACTCAATATTCGCAAAACCCCATTGCCTTCTTTTCTTTCCAGGCACCCATCCCGAGATGTACATGAAGGCGATCGCCTCTTCAGCCGAACATGTGTGCATGGACCTTGAAGATGCGGTCACCCCTGAGTCCAAGGCGGAAGCACGCGCAGCCGCAAAAGCCGTCTTACAGAAGACCGACTTAGACCTCGCACGGTTTATCCTGCGGATCAACCCACTTAACTCGACTGAGGGTGCCCTAGATAGAGAAATGCTAGAAAAGGTTGCTCCAGAACTCGCGATCAACCTTATGGTCCCTAAGGTTGACTGTAGCAAAGAACTCGAAGCTTTCCGCGAATCACTCAAAGAGAGCCGCATCTTTGCCACTTTCATTGCGGTAATCGAATCAGCCCTCGGCGTTGACAACGCTAGAGAGATCGCGGCTACTGCTTCGGGGCTTCTTTTCGGAGGCCTAGACCTCAGTATGGAACTAGGGATTGCCTTGGACTGGGAGGCCTTACTTTATGCGAGGTCCCGCGTTGTTTTGGCTGCTCAGATGGGCGGGATTAGAGCAATTGATATGCCCTACCTCCAGCTTGCTGACCTGGAGGGGTTACGAAAAGAGTCAGAAGCAGCACGCAAGCTCGGCTTCGTCGGTAAGGCCGTGATTCATCCGCAGCATATCACGACCGTGCATGAGGTGTTTTCTCCCAGTGACAGTGAAATCGCCCGAGCCCGCCGAGTGCTTGAGGCTTTGGAGCATGAACAGGATGGTGTCTTCATATTGGACGGCGTGATGGTAGATCGCCCTGAGATCAAGGCCGCCACATCTATCGTAGCGTGGGCAGATGAACATGAGCGATGAACTAGAAGCAGAACTCCGGGAACAGGTTCGTAAGCTTTGTAAGCGCTATCCTGAGGACTACTGGCAAGAACATGACCGGGCTCGCACGTACCCAGAAGAGTTCGTCAACGAGTTAACTGATGCGGGCTACCTCGCTTGTCTAATCCCAGAGACATATGGCGGTTCGGGCCTCGGTATGCGCGAGGCCGCTGCTATCCTAGAAGAGATAAACCGGTCCGGGGGAAGTGCCGCTGGCTGCCATGCACAGATGTATACTATGGGCACACTACTGCGCCACGGTTCTGACGAACAGAAGGAGCGATGGCTACCCCAAATCGCCTCAGGAGCCCTGCGACTGCAGGCGTTCGCTGTAACCGAACCTGACGCCGGGTCCGACACGACCAGCATTTCGACGTTCGCTGAGCGGGACGGGGACCGCTACATCGTGACAGGAAAAAAGACCTTCATATCAAGAGTTCAGCAGTCAGATTTGATGGTTCTGCTCGCAAGAACCACTCCTCGGGAAAAGGTGACCAAGCGCACGGCCGGTCTAAGTGTCTTTGTCGTTGACCTGCGTGACGCTGGAGACGCGGTGCGCGTTCAATCTGTTGAGACAATGATCAATCACGAGACTAACGAGGTGTTCTTCGACGGTCTCGAGGTGCCTGCCGAGAATCGGATTGGAGAGGAAGGAGAAGGATTCGCTTACATCCTTAGCGGCATGAACGCTGAGCGTATACTGCTAGCATCTGAGTCCATTGGAGATGCACTATTCTTCATCGACCGATGCCAAATTTATGCGAACGAGCGAATCGTATTCGACCGGCCAATCGGGCAGAACCAAGGTGTCCAGTTTCCAATCGCTGAAGCATACATCCGGACAAAGGCAGCCACCGCAATGCGTGACCAGGCAGTAGCTCTGTACGACGGTGGAGAGCCCTGCGGGCCAGCAGCAAACATGTGCAAGCTTCTGGCCTCTGAGGCTGCTTGGGAAGCCGCAAATGTTGCCATGGACACCTTTGGGGGATACGGAATGGCAGTGGAATTCGGAGTTGAAAGAAAGTTCCGTGAGGCGAGGCTCTACTTGGTGGCGCCTGTCGCTAACAATCTCATCTTGAGTTACGTAGGACAGCACCTGCTCGACTTACCTCGATCATTTTGAATTAGTTATGGGCAACAACCTGAACGGGTGGATCGACAGAGAACTCGTCGAGCACGACTTCATCTCTCTAGATCGCGCACGTTTACTAGCGACCACCCTGGGCCGCGAATCTACTGAGCTTGCCGATGGAGAACCCCTGCCTGCAGGATGGCATCTGATCTACTTCAACTCGGCTGTGGCCGGCTCAGAGCTCAGTGCCGATGGGCACGCGCACCGCGGCAGTTTTCTTCCTCCAATCCCACTTCCTCATCGTATGTGGGCGGGAGGTAGTTTTCATTTCCTCGGGCCACTAAAAATAGGGGCAAGTGTCCGTCGGACGTCGACCATTAAATCAATCAGTGAAAAGCAAGGTCGTTCGGGTCGACTCGTTTTCGTCACCGTCCGTCAGCTGATTTCACAGGCCGACACGACTGTGATAGACGAGGAAAAGGTATTGGTCTTTCGCAATGCGAGTGGTTCCAGTGGTGTTGATGCCCGACCATCTCCTCAGTTGCCGAAAGAGCCCATCTGGGATGAGCCATTCATCGCAGACGAGGTCACGCTCTTCCGCTTTAGCGCACTCACTTTCAATAGCCACCGTATACACTACGACCATCCCTATGTGACTGACGTGGAAGGTTATCCGGGTCTAATTGTCCACGGTCCGCTACTGGCACTACTTATCGCCGATAACGGCGTTCGCCGCCTGGGCCATCGAAGTCCACCGGCAGGCTTAACCTTCAAATATCGGTCGGTGCAGCCTCTATTTTGCAACGAGAGCATACGCATCTGTGGCGATGCTCGGCAAACACCGATGCGTCTCTGGGCCGCGCATAAGGGTCGCGGAGTGGCAACTGAAGCTACTCTAGAGTTTGAGTCCGGCTGACAGCTCGTGAAGACGCTCCCCCCGATACCTCCTTATACCCGTGTCTGAGAGCAAAAAAACAGCTAGACCAGTTTGACGGTTGCAAAGGAATTGCGGTACTCTTCAGCAGGCTTGAATAAGGAGTCCGTCTGACATGCCACGTCCTGACATCGATTTGAAGACCATTTTCGGAGCCTTCTTCTCTCCAGCTGCCCTGGTCTTGCTATTGCCCGGGACCGTGGTCGCCCAAGAAGGCGGCGAGGTAACGTTTAGTAGGGACATCACACCGATCCTACAGCGGAGCTGCCAACAGTGTCATAACCCCAATGGCGGTGCTCCAATGTCGCTGGTCACCTACGATGAGGTCCGACCTTACGCTTCGCGGATGGCGCGTCGCACAGGGATCCGCGACCGCATGGGTGCCATGCCTCCCTGGTATGTTGAGAAGGACATTGGTATTCAGCACTTCAAAAACGACCCGTCGCTCAGCGACGCCGAGATCGCGACAGTCGCCGCGTGGGCCCGGAACGGAGCTCCGGAAGGCAACCCGGCAGACTTGCCCGAGCCACTTGAGTTCCCGGATGACATCGGCTGGAAGTTGGGCGAACCTGACCTCATTGTCTCCACAGAAGAGATGCTCGTCGAGGGCACGGCACCTGACTGGTGGGGTGATATAACACCGACTCCAACTGGCTTGACTGAAGACCGCTACGTGAAATCCGTTGAGATCCGTGAGGTTAACGACGTACCGCGGGCAGGTAGCGAACGCGAAACTGTCGGTGCGCGATGGGTCTTCCATCACATGGTCTGGAGCACACGTGTTCTAGACAATCCAAGAGCTGGTGCTAGTACCTGGCCTGTGCACGAAGTTGGACGTAACCCTGATATCTTTGACCCGAGGGCCGGACGGATACTAAGAGCAGGCTCAAGTATCGTCTCTAGCTCGACGCACCTCCATTCCAATGGCCGTGATACACGTGCGCGTCTTGAGATCGGCTTCCGCTTCCATCCTGAGGACTACGAACCTGAATATCGCCAGGCAATCTTCCCATTTGGTAACGGCTCAGATATCGATATACGGTCAGGTGAGAAAGACCAAGAGCTCCACGCATACGTCGTGCTACCTCAGCACACCAAACTTGTGACATTCGAGCCGCATCTCCATGCACCGGGTGCGCGGATGTGCCTCGAGGCTATCTGGGGCTTCAACATCGAGACGCTCTCCTGCGTTGGCTATGACCATAACTGGGTGCGCGGCTACGCATTCGAAGATGATTACCAGCCAATACTTCCCAAAGGTACGATCCTCCACATTACTGGTTTCATGGACAACACAGATGACAATCCGAATGTGCCAGACGCACGAAACTGGCAGGGATCAGGAAACCGATCGGTAGCCAATATGTTCATTGATCTAGGAGAGCGGCTTTTCCTATCGGACGAGCAGTTTGTAGAAGAAATGGCCCAGCGGCGTGAACGACTCAACCTGGGAGTAAACGATCATGTGGTCGGATGTCCTCTCTGCATGGTGATTCCGGGGAGTTAGTTGTGAACGTGCTGCGTTACGGCGTCATCCTATTGCTCCTTCTAGTCCTTCCCTCAGGGGCAAGCACTCAAGTATTCACGTACCAGGAAGGCCAGGACTTATCGCCAGCATTTGAAGGTTGGGAAGAGAACCCTGATGGTTCCTACAACCTCGTCTTCGGATACATTAACCGTAATTGGCTAGAAGAACTCGACCTACCAATCGGGCCTGAGAATTTCTTCTCCCCTGGGGCACAGGATCGGGGTCAGCCGACTCACTTCTTGCCCCGCCGTAACCGATTCACTTTCAAGGTGCGGGTGCCATCCGACTTTGGTGATCAAGAACTAGTCTGGACCGTGTCGGCCCAAGGAAAAACTGAAAGTGCCTACGGTTCTCTGCGGACTGACTACAAGCTCGACCATATGGTCATAGCCTCTGAGACAGGCGCGCTCGGTATCGGCGTTAGCAGTGCTGAGTCAAGGGCAAACACACCACCGACCCTTACGCTCGTCGGTGACCCCGTGAGGAGAGTCGCTGTTGGACAACCAGTCACACTTGTCGCCCAAGTCAGCGATGATGGCCTTCCGGCAGTACGCCGACGTGCACCGCGACGTCAACGAGATGGACCACCAACACTTTCGGCGACGCAGTTGCGGCCGCCATCAAGAATCACCGTTGCCAAAACAGTAGGACTCCACCTGGCGTGGTTCCTTTATAGGGGCGGAGCTGAACCAACATTCGACCCCCCCCAAATTAAGACTTGGGAGGATACCCGAACGGGTGCTAACTCCCCATGGTCACCTCTTTGGCGAGCACCCGAGGTACCTGAAAACGGTGAGTGGACAACCGAAGTAACTTTCAACGAACCAGGCACTTATGTGCTTAGGGCACGAGCAGATGATGGGGGTCTCTACCAAGATGCTGCAGTTACCATTACGGTTGCACCACTAGCCTTCGATTAGTCGATAGACGAACAATGAAGTAGTCGGGTCGTGCGTGGACTCCCCTTGCCTTCCAGTCTAAGATCCGAGTGTACCAAAACACGATGGAGTATCTGATGAAGACTAGCAATTTGGGGCTTTTATTTCTGGCGGGCTGGCTCTCTCTGACGTCACCCACGTCTGCTCAAAAACAGATGGATCGGGTGAACCCCGAAACGGTCGGTCTAGAGCCTGCAATAATAGCTCAGATCACACCGTTACTCGAAGACATGGTGGCAAGTCAGCGCCTATCTGGAGCTGTTGTGGGAGTGGCAAAGCACGGACAAATAGCTTACCTCGAAGCAGTGGGTCTCCAGGATGTGCAATCTCTAGCTCCCATGACAGAGAGCACGCTCTTTCGCATCTACTCGATGACGAAAGCCGTCTCAGCAGTTGCGACGATGATACTGCATGAGGAAGGCCATTTCGAGCTGTCTGATCCGGTCTCCAGGTACCTTCCCGAGTTCGGCCAGGTGGAGGTCCTACAAGCAGATGGATCGACCAGACCCCCAAATCAGGCTGCAACGATTGAACACCTCCTTCTCCACACTGCAGGCCTCAGCCATCGAAGGTCAGCAGAGTACAGAGAAGCGAAAGTGCGCTCCCGTAGCATTACGCTATCGCAGCTAGTCGACAATGTGGTTTCCGTCCCACTCCGATCCGACCCCGGAAGTGAGTACCTCTACAGTATCTCACCCACAATCTTAGGACGGCTCGTAGAAGTATGGTCCGGTCAATCATTCGATGAGTTCGTCGAAGAGAGGATTCTAAGACCCCTAGGTATGTCAGATACCAGCTTCTGGGTCGAACCCGGTGATCAAGATAGGCTCGCGAGCGTCTACTCACCGTCGGACGGGGGAGGTCTTAACCCCTATGCCATTGAAGAGGTGCCGTTTACAGAGAGGCCAGCTCTCCTTGAAGGTGCGGTAGGCTTGGTCTCTACTGTTCCAGACTTCCTCCGCTTTTCACAGATGCTTCTCAACTATGGTGAGTTCGACGGAGCTCGTATCCTGAGCCGAAATACAGTGGAGATGATCACGCAAAATGGACTGCCACACGAGATCTTACAGACCCGTGCAGGGGGAGAAGGCTGGGCACTCGGGAATGTCTCAGTAGTAGTCGATGAGACTGCGGCAGAACAAGGAGCTCGTGCAGGTGAATACCGGTGGAATGGAAGCGCAGGCACAGGATTCTGGGTTGACCCTACGACCGAGACGGTCATCGTCACGATGTGGCAGAGTTCCCCTTCAAACCCCAACCGACTCCGTGAGCGCATCAGGACATTGGTACGTCAGGCAATTCAGGACTGAAGCTCGACCACGAACAATCCGCACTGAGTGTTAGCCCTACAAGCATTTTCAATGTCCGCAGGGATAACGCTCAGTAATTTTGTGGCTGACCCTGACGGCTTTCTTCCTGCCTACCTCGCCAGAGGGTCCGGCCTCAGCTGGAAGTGTAAAACCTTACTTGAAGTCCCTGCACCGGTCTCAAGGTGGAATGGCGCGCGGGTGCTGTACGTAGCCCATACCCCACGTCCCTTCCAGCCGGCCTCAGAATCATCAATTCGACCGTCCATCCACTTGGTGTAGAATCCTAATGGGTAGGGGACGCGCATCACGACCCACTCACCGTCAACAAGCGCCAACAACCCTTCTGAATGGTTACCAGTGTTGATGGGCACGTTCTCACCTAAACCCAACGTGTTAAACTGATCAACCCAAGTGTAGTAGCTGCTTTCGGCGCTCCCAGAGTCCTCAAGATCTTTTAGCTGTGGGAGCGGCTCCGTGTAGAGTGTCCAGCCCTCCGGACAGTGTTGTCCGGTAGCCTCAGGGCCATTGAGTGGACCCTCACACTTACTACGGTCGAAACTGGCCATGTGGCCACTAGCTAACGGCGTCCACGCTACTCCGTTCCGGTCGATGTCCATTCCCCGAGGGGAATATCCCTGTACCGGAGCCTCCTCGTTCCCCCACGGTGGCTGGAAAATCTCTAATAGTGCTGTGTTCGCAGGATCTGGTCCGGGGTCCAGCCTGATGATCGCGCCAGGGAACCCCAGTGAGGAGCCCCAAATCGTCCCGTCTACAGGGTTGTAGGCTACGCCATAGAACCCGGTGGTGACTCTCGCATCCTTCGTAGGATCAACTGGCTCTCCAGGCTCTGTGTATTCGTCTCGCTGTCCGTTCCCATTCGTGTCAACAATTAGCGCAGTCCAACCCTGTGATACTTCTTCATCTCCAGTCTCGTCGAACATTTTAGTGTTCAGCCAACCGATGACCTGCCCGCCACCGCTAGTCCACAAAGTGTTGTTTTCATCTTCACCGAAAATCAGGTGATGCGTCCCAAAGCATGTGCCAATAAGCGTCATCTCATCAGTGGCCGGATCGTATACAGCCAGGTGACGTCCTGCTCTGCTCGTCGGGAAGGCTTCAGCTGAAGGGTGATCAGACCCCTCAAGACACATTTCTGGGTTTTCAGCCGGACGAACGCGAGAGGTCAGCCAGACACGCCCACGAGCATCAAGCATTGGGTTATGGACGTTGGACTGGCTATCCCAAATAGCCTCGTCACCCCAATAGACAGAGGGAGCCATTGGCCCTCCTGCTGCAAGTGGGGTATTGGGGTCTCTGACCGGGACTGGAATCTGCTTAATGGAGTGATCGGCTGGATTAAGAACTGGCGTGTAGTCCGCGCTTGCCTCTAGAGCACCGTAGATCGGTCCGTATGGGTTCACGGTTGGATCTCTCTTGTCCGTCGAAGCCTCATCATGGAGATATGCTGTCGGATCTGCCCAGTCCCATTGAGTGATTACGATGTTACGCTCAATGCCCTCGGGGCGAGTCGGGACTGGCGGGAGTTCGCCCTCGGCGATCCGGTCCGTCCAATCCGCGAACATCTCAAGCGCTCCCCGAAGGCCGACACGGCTCAGATTCCCATACATGCTTCCGCCGGCCTGACCTGAGCGAATGCGACGATCCCACGCTTCCACCGAGGAAGCGAACTCTCCGAGCGCCGGTGAAATCTCCCGGATTGCCCGCGTGCCCAAAGCGTGGCATGCCATGCATCCGCCTGACTTCAGGTTCCTGAGCCACTCTGCTTGGCTTCTTACCTCAGGTGCTATCCCATTGCCCTCAGGACCCGTTCCAGGAAACTCACTTTTCTCTGGGACATCGATTAAAGAGAACCAGTAACCCGCGGGATAATACTGAGCAGCAGCGTGCGCATCAGGCGCCGGCACTGCGGTGAGATCAAGCTCATCTCCTGGGCGGGCCTGAACTTTTTCAGAGTCAACCAGTCCATAGCCCCGAACCCATACGTCGTAAGATGCGTCGGGAAGATCCGGAACCACGTATCGCCCCTCGTCGTCTGTTACAACAATACGATTGAAGAGTGTGGGCAGATCTGATGTCTCTGCGATGACCCAAACACCTGCCTCCGGCCCAGAAGGACCTGTAACGACACCGCCAATGTCATCCGTGCCCAAAGCAACGCCACCACTTCCAGAGCACCCACTCAAAGCAACTGTGGTAACGATCAGAAAACTGACGAACCAGACAACCGGCAACCGACGAGAGACGACTATTGCGCGCATAGTACTCTGCCCCCTCATGAACGGACTCTAGGATCAAGAGAGGGTATCCTGCTGTTGTGCACCAGGGGATGCCTTGGTGCTACAGGCGTTCTACATTCGATCGCTCTTCAGATAGGAGACTCAATGCGAAAGGCGCTCACGGTAGCGTTCGCGCTTCTCTCGCCAATATCAGCAGGCGCACAGACTCCTGCTCCCGCGACCCCGCCCGTCGCAACTGATGTTACCGCCGAACAGATCAGGGCATTTATTGATGGGCTCCCTCGGGATGCTGTGAGTGATCGACCTATTCGGACGGTCGAAGTAACCGGTGACTCTCGCGTCGGCGTTTATGGCGTCTACCGCCCCCAGGAGTTTCCTGGCGGTGCAAATCTGCACCGGGTAAACACTACCGAGATCTACTACATGCTTTCAGGCACAGCGACTCTTGTGACAGGTGGTTCCATAACTGACCCCACAGACGCCAACCCCTCATGGCAGCGTGGTTCAGGGATCGAAGGTGGCGCAAGCCGACGCGTTGGTCCTGGAGACGTGATCATTATCCCAGGACACACTCCCCACTGGTTTAGTGAGTTGGATTCGGATATCGAATACCTGATCTTCCGGCCGGACCCAGACAATAGGATTCCCCTCAGGTGATTCAGCTAACTCAGATTCCGATTAGAGCCGCAGGCATTGGCATCTTGGCCGCTTTTATTGTGACGGTCGAGGTTGATGCTCAGTCGCCAACCACGTTCATCGTAGAGAGCCCAACCATGACCACGGGTGAGATGATGCCGCGAGACTATTCTCCCGACGGAAGAAATATGTCTCCTCCATTGCGGTGGCGGGGCTTACCCGAAGGTACCCGTCAGATAGCAGTCATCTGCCAAGATCATGGCGCAGGCAACCCGCCGCCGTGGGTCCACTGGATCATCTACAATATTCCTGGAAGTGTAGATGGGCTTCCCGCGGGCCTCCCATTTGATTCTTCCGAGTCCATGCCTAGAGGGCTTGAGGGCGCTGTCCATGGCAATAACGGATGGGGCCTCCCCATGTACCGAGGGCCAGCCCCTCCGGGGAATAGCCTGCATCACTATGACTTCGCCGTATTCGCACTGGACGAAGAGCTCAACCTACCACCAGGTATGGACAGAGAAGAGCTGCTAGAGGCTATCGACGGTCATGTGATCGGTCGTGGCGACATGGTTCCGATTTACCGGCGTCAACCTGCGGACAGTGTAAGTATCGTCAACTAAAGGATCGACCCACTAGGAGAAGCCCCATGGCTGAAAAGCCAAGAAAAGAAAACGATATCTCTCGCCGCGACATGCTGAAAACCGCTAGCGCGGCCGGAGCTGCTGCTCTCATCCCAGGTCCACTCGACGCATCCACAACCGCAGGTGCTGTTGAAGCTTCAGTTGAATTGGTTGCGGCTGTACCGGTTGGTCCGCTTATGAACCTGACAGCCCGTGAAACCGAAATTCTCAGCGCGATGGTGGACAGGCTTATACCCTCGGATGAACTTGGGCCTGGCGCGCTAGACGCCGGAGCGCTTCGGTATATCGATCGAGCCCTGAGTGAGGCAGAGTCGGATGCCGCGGAGGCCTACCGAAATGGGCTCACTGCTCTTGATCGCTATAGTGAATACTCTCGTGGCAAACCATTCACTGAGCTCGGAGATAAGGAGCAGGACTCGGTGCTCATCGACCTCCAAACGGGTGGCGCTACTGGAGCGGGCGTTGGTTTTGTTGGTAGTTCTGGGGCCTTCTTTAATATGGTAAAGAGCCACACGTGGCAGGGTGTATTCGGCGACCCACAGTATGGGGGAAACGTGAACTTCGCCGGTTGGGACCTCATCAACTACCCAGGTGTTCGCATGAGGGTAAGCCGGGAGGAGCAGCGGCGTCTCGAGAACGATCAGCTAGAACCTGTGCGTCAATCGGCATATGCCTTTGCGCAGTTCCAAGCCACCGAGGAGGACTGAGTCATGCCCACCCAACTCAAGGCCACGGACGTCGTCATTGTGGGAATGGGTGCAGCTGGTGGTGTGGCCGCCCTACCTCTTGCAGAGGCCGGACTTGAAGTAGTCGGTCTAGAGGCTGGCACTTGGCTCGACCGTCGCGACTTTGCCCCGGACGAGATCCGAAACAACTACCGCGACTGGCCAATGCTCGTGGACAAGTGTGAAGACGAGCGCCCAACCTCGCGAGCTACTTCGGCGCAGACGGCTAACCGTGTAGGTAGTCATCCAATGATGAATGCAGTCGGTGGCACGAGTATCCACTATTGGGCACAGAGTTGGCGGCTGAACCCATGGGATTTTAAGGTTGTGAGCGAGACCACGCGGCGCTACGGCCGCGGGAGGGTACCGGCGGGTTCTACTGTCGAAGACTGGCCTTTCGGATACGACGAATTAGAACCCTACTATGATCTGGTCGAGCGAGCAGTCGGTGTGTCTGGACAGGCCGGTAATATTCATGGCCAGCTAGATCCACGTGGAAATAAGTTTGAAGGGCCCCGAGACCGTGAATTCCCTATGCCGCCGCTGCGTTGGACCGCCTTCAATGAACGTATGGCTGAGGCGGCCCGTTCGCTTGGCTGGCACCCCTTCCCTGGGCCCGCTGCGGTCAATAGTGAAAACTATGATGGGCGAAGAGGCTGTGTTTATCATGGCTTCTGTAACAAAGGTGGTTGCCCGGTAGACGCGAAGAATGCCACGCACCTAACCACCATTCCTAAGGCACTAGACACCGGCAACCTAAAAGTTGTTACCAGGGCTCATGTGACGAAGATCGAGGTGGATGGCGCAGGTCGAGCTACCGGTGTGAACTACGTGGTGGGTAACAATGAATACTTTCAACCAGCTCGAGTTGTGCTCATTGGTTGCTACACATACGAGAACGTGAGGCTGCTACTGCTCTCGAAATCTCGTGTCTATCCTGACGGTTTCTCAAATAACCACGGGCAGGTTGGGCGTCACTACTTAAGCCACCATCAAGGCGCTGGAGTGAGTGCGCTTTTCCCCTACGACCTGGATGCCTGGTATGGATTACCCGCACAGGGTGTGTCCGTAGATGATTGGGCTGACGACAACTTCGATCACTCGGATCTAGATTTTATAGGTGGTGGAAACTTATGGGCCATGTCCGACCGTCGCCCGATCTCGGCTGCTGGAATGAGTACGTACGGGCGGGGCAGGAACTGGGGCTCTGGGTGGAAGCGGTTCATCGCAGAGAACGCAGACCGGTCACATGGATTTTACATCCAGAAGAGCACACTGCCCTACGAGGACAACTACCTTGATCTGGACCCTACAGAAACTGATCGGCTCGGTATGCCGGTAATCCGGATCACAGGACAATTCAAAGAGAACGAGCTCCGAATCGCGAAGTTTATTCAGGACAAAGCAGAAGAATGGTACCTGGAGGCGGGTGCGATCGAAGTCTCGCGCGGCGGATTAGGCAACGCCATGGGAGCTTCTACACACGCTTACGGAGGCACACGTATGGGTGAAAACCCCGAGACTAACGTGGTCGACTCTTGGGGGTTTTCACACGAGGCACCAAACCTTGGAGTTCTAGGAGCTTCGGTGATGGGCACGAGTGGAGCTCGGAATCCGACACTGACCTCCCAGGCACTTTCTTGGCGGACAGCCCAACACTTAGTTGATGCCTGGAGAGATATCGCAGAGTAGTTCAAAGGAACGCTCCACACCCTACTCCGCTGGTTGAGTGAAGGACTCGCTCAATCTATTGAGACCTATAACTAACGTTTAAGGGGTCCCTTTGGGTGCCTCAGCCACCCCCTGCTCGATCATGTCAGCAACGTCCTTCTTACTAAAACCCAACTCCTGCAGGACCTCGAGGGTATGTTCTCCGGTGAGCGGTGGTGGCCTATCTGCATGCGGCCTGCTACCGCCCATACGCATAGGTAACGCGACGTCCCGATAGTCATCTACCTCTGGGTGTGGAGCAGAGACCAACATTTCGTTCGCCGCCACCTGTGGATCAGCTACAACTTCACCGATGTCCTGGATCCCCGAACATGGAACCTCGTATTCTCTTGTCAGTTCGAGGAGGCGAGAGGTTGTCAGGACTTTGGTACGTGCTTCAACCAGTGGGATTAGTGCGTCATGGTTGGCCGACCTGAGTGGGTTGGTAAGAAAGCGAGAGTCGTCTGCAAGCTCAGGCACCTCAAGCATCTCACAAAGCCGTTTGAACAGAATGTCGTTACCAGCTGCGATCATTACATGCCCGTCGGAGGTCGCAAATGCCTGGTAGGGCGCGATTGCCGGAACGCCGGAACCCATGGGGGCGGGTACCTCACCGGTGGACATGTATCCAGTGAGGTGGTACGACACCCAACCCAAGGATGTGTCCAGAAGTGAGGTCTCGAGCTCAGAGCCCTTGCCCGTGGCATCCCGGTGCCTGAGAGCAGCAAGAACCGCTGTGGCAGCCCACATTCCTGTCCCATAGTCGATCACGGCACCACCAACCCGTGTCGGTGGCATTCCTTCGTGTCCAGTCAGTGACATAAGGCCGGAATACGCCTGCATCAGTGGATCGTATCCAGGAAGATGACTGAATGGTCCTGTCCCACCGTAAGCACTGATCGATAGATGGATCACGTCCTCACGAAGCGCCCGGATCGATGCGTAGTCGAACCCCAAGCGCTCGGCAACGCCAGGTCGGGAAGCCTGAACGAATACGTCCGACTCAGTGGCGATTCTTCTGAGCACGTCCTTGCCGGAAGCTGTCTTAAGGTCCAGAACGATGCTGCGTTTGCCGCGGTTGACTGAAAGAGACAGAGCACTACCACTACCCCAGAAAGGTGGACCCCAAGCGCGTGCCAGGTCACCTCCTGGCGGCTCGACCTTAACGACATCAGCTCCCAGATCGGCCAGGATCTGACTACAGTAAGGACCTGCGAGGTTCTGGGTTAGATCACAGACTTTGATGTCCGCCAGGGGTAAACTCACTTAGCCACCATTACCTCAAGAATCCGGGGAAGAACGCGACATATCGTAGCTGAGAACGAATTGACTGCTCTCATCCGTCTCGAAGGCACCGCGACCCTCTTCGACGAAAGGCGAAAATGTCTGTACAGTGATCTCACCACTGGCAGGAGAGAAGCGCATGATGCGTAGCCAGCCATTCCCTCCCCTATCACGAGCCTGATAGTCGGAAAGAAGGGAGTACACAGTGCGTCCCTCGAAACGGTCGACGCGTTGTCCTTCCCCACCGTCACCTGGTATATGCCCGCCAAGTAGTAAGAATAAGTTGGGGTTGCCTTTAAGTGCATCGTAAATGGCCTGACCCTGGGGACCGAACTCTGCCGGGTTCCCTGGGCCGACCATGTAGTGCGTGACGACGATAGCCCTCCTCGTCTGGTATTCTTTAAGTAGCGCATCTGCCCATGCGAGAACGGCTGGATCCGGCGATGGATCATACTCCAAATGCAGGACAATGAAGTCCAAACGACCAGCAGAGAAAAGCTCGTAGTGATTATCGTTAGTGGCACCGAAATGCCCACCGTAGTAGGAGCGTCCTTCAAAGCGTGACACCCCAAAGAAGCGATTGAATAACTCGGTAGTCCCTTCAGAATCACCCCATGGAGACTGCTCGTGGTTGCCCACTGCCACTCCATAAGGGATTCCATCCCGTAGTCCCGTTGTGGCAGGATCTTCTAGCAACGACATAGCGCGGTGCCCCGCCTCCCATTCCTCAAGAATGGAGTCACCATGCTGAACGAAATCACCGACGTGGGTCACAAAGGCGATGTTGAGTAGGTCCCTATTCTCCACAATCCAGTGCGTCTGTGCTTCGAAGATCTCTGGACTACCACCGTTCATTGCCGCGGTGTAGAACTGTGTGTCAGGAAGCAAGATGATTGTGAAGTCTTCATCTGGAGCAGCGCAGGCTGTAAAAACGGCCGAAGCACCGATTAGGACCTTATTCCATTTAGACGACATTTCTCTACCTCTCAGACATTCTAGAAGGACTCGGCATCACCGCTAGAAACGTGAAATCACTAGCCTGAACCCGATATCTGGCCTTCGAGCTCCTGGATCGACACCCCCTCGAATGGCTGCGCGTACGTTCTGCTCTGCCTCATTAAACGAGCCGCCTCGCATCACCCAAAGCGATTCAGCTTCAAGGTCGTCACGATCGTCAGTCGAATCATAGGGATATGGCTGGTAAGGGCTCCGAGTCATCTCCCACACATTTCCACTCATATCTGCGAGTCCGAAAGGGCACTCTGGACATTCAAAACTCCCGACTGCTGTGGTCCCACTTGCTCGGTAGTTTGCCCGATCTGACCGCTGCGCATCGCCCCACGGGAAGATGCGCCCATCTCCACCTCTAGCAGCCTTTTCCCATTCAGCTTCGCTAGGAAGCCCAATCTTCCAGTCTCCCTCAAACATGCTGGCAAGTGCAGCAGGAGTCCCTGACCACTCCATAAGGGCGCCTTGTAGCCACTGGGCATAAGCGACTGCATCAGTCCATGACACGCCAACTACCGGGTGGTTCAGCTCACTGCCCAAGGCATTAGAATCAATGATCCCGCGCCCTGACTCATGAGCAAACACTCGGAACTGGGCAACGGTTACTTCAAAGCGACTAATAAAATAGTCCGGTAGTTCCACGGTTCCCTGCGCACTAGTCGCTGACCACCGCTCGATATCAAATGCCAGTGGGTCCAAAGAAGGGTCACTGCCCATCAAGAACGAGCCCTCAGGTACTTCGATAAAACCGAGTAACTCATCGTCAGGGAGGTACCAAGCATCCACTCGAAAACCCGGAAGCTCCTCGGACACCGATAACTCTGCGGATGCCGCACGCATCTCCATTATCGGAGCTGAGCCCGCCAACCGAAGCGAAATCCAAACGGCAAGAACCAGCGCCGCAGCTGCCAGTGGCACACCCCAATGGGGTTTCTGGCCATTCAAAGTGTCAGAGCCACCTGATCACAAGCGAAACCCCAACCATGCTCACACGCACGATCGTAAAGCTCAGGCTCAGGAGTTTCCATTAAATTCTGCCCCGCCTCACGCAGCAGAAGACGGAGGTCAAGAACTCGTGGGTTAGCTCGCTCAACCAGCGTTGGATCAAGAAGATTAAAACACGCTGGCTGGAAGCGAAGTTCACATGCGCGGGAAAAATATGCTGCCGCCAAACTAGGGTCTGCAGAGGTGACCTTTCCCTCAGTGTAGTGACCACCAAGTTCGTTACAGGCCCAAGCTGAGTTGTCACCGCAATAGGTAGCTTCGATCTGGAGAAGCCGTGAGCAGGCGTTCCTTCTTCCATCCTGGCAGGCCTGCTCCCAGAACGGCAAGCTGTCCCCAGTATGTCGAGCATCAGTTTTTCCCGTCACGCTCATCACCCCGAAGAAAGCTATCCACACTACCATGTAGGCAAGATTCGGCCGACCCAAAGCCCACTCGAGCCTCAATCGTGTCCAGAAAGGGGCCTCCTTTAGGTGCCGCACAAAGGCGTCAATCCCGCGCACGCTGAGGTTTAAAAGTGGCACACAGAGAAGCTTATCATAGAAGGTTGGAGCACCTGCAAGGCCGAGGATCAAGTAGAGCCCGAAAACACCCACACCATAGAGTATTCCAAACAAGAATTTTCCTGTTGGAGTTCGTGGTGACGTTGATGGGTCGGTTATTAAGAGATGGAGCCCCAAAAAAACTGCTGCGGGAATCTCTGAATCAATGAAGTAAGGTACACCTGTCCACGCGTAATAAAGCGCGCTACCACCAAATAGAACTGCAGCTGCTGCCCCTGAGACTAGCGTGATCGAGAAGAAATACATCACGACAAGGCCAACTGCGAAAAGGTAGGTATATATCTGAGGAGCCAGCGTGAGGGTCGACGCAATCTCGGGGGCCCATGTCAAATCGGTGGTTCCCGTTGAGATCAGTACTAGCGAGAACAACCCAAGAGCGAAGGCAGATGGGTTGAAGATGTGAACCCGCCGCCCTTCCCGGTACCAACGCACCAACTCCTTCCCGAGGAATCCTACACCGACCATCAGGAACTGGAGGTAGAACCAGTCGTCCTTGAACCAGATGAACAGATTAATGCTAAAAATTATCGGGAAGGGTCCGAAACCCAGGACGTAGTTCTCCCTTCGTGACCAAGCCAGCAGCATGTCAAACGCGTACGCGAATGCGAGTTGGGCGAGGATCAGGCCTGCGAAGTCATATACTGGGCTCCAGTAGTAGCCCCAGTATGCGAAGACCGCGAACTGTGCCAGAGCCTGCACATAGTGTTGAGGGCGGAATACGTTGGTGATACTCCGTCCTTCGGAGGCTCGACTAAGGCGCTGCGAGAGAATAACCCACCACAGTAGCAGAGCAGCAACCGCGCCCCAGAAGGACCAGGTGAGGCGAAGATTTTCCTGAACACGCGGCACGAAAGACAGCAAGCCCAGGCCAAGTGTCAGGACAAGCGGAAGATAAAGTACACTCCGGGACGAAGAGTCACCTCTCCTCGTTACCTGACTGCGGCGCTCATCAGACAAGCTTTGTTGACCAGCCCGCTTGCGCTGTCGTCTTGCAGCTGACATGGATTCTCTGGGAGGTGTGTCCGGACGGCCCAAACTATGTCGACGCCACCCTAACGGGTCAAATCACAATGATCACGTCATTCTACTAGCGCAAAGTGTTCGTCGTAAACGCATCGTTGGCTAGGAATTGCTGGCGGGCTGCTCATCCTGCTCTGGCCTCTTTAAACTCAAGGCGGACACTCTCCTGCATCCCCAGAATCTTTTTGTTTTTGAGGTACTCGTCGATCTTATTTTCCATTTTTCCATATCAAGCCCCTCTTAGCGCAGCCAGCCCTCCAACGCCGTCGCAAGATCGGTCTTTTCGTCTCGGTACTTCACGATGACCGGCGTATAGAGGGAGAGTCCCTGCTCCGTCGCCCAGTCGGAGTTCACAGATCGTCCTCCGGCAACAACAACTGCATCTTCGGGGATCTCCAATGGTGTGTCACGCCGGGACCGGTGCACTGTCTCGCGCACTAGATCAAAAACTGGGGTACCCCGAGTTAGCACCACACCAGCTCCAAGTACTGCACCACGTCTGACGATCGTGCCCTCATACACACCAACGTTTCCCCCGATGATCGCGTCGTCCTCAATCACCACAGGAGCAGCGTTGATCGGCTCAAGTACACCCCCCAACTGTGCTGCGGCACTCACGTGCACACGTTCGCCGACCTGCGCGCATGAGCCCACAAGGGCATGGGAGTCGATCATTGTCCCACTCCCCACATATGCGCCCACATTGATGTACATGGGCGGCATACAGACGACGCCAGGCGCAACATACGCTCCGCGGCGCACTGCGGACCCTCCCGGCACAATGCGAACACCGTCTTCGAGCGAAAAACGACGGAGCGGAAGGGTGTCCTTGTCAAAGAAAGACGCGGGACTCTCCGTTGGTGCTACCCCACCTTCAGTACCTACGGTCGGTGTGATCGCTCCCGACCGGAAGGCAAGCAATATTCCACGCTTTACCCAAGGCACAGCTGACCAGGTCCCATCACCCGTCTGTGCCGCCGCGCGCACCTGACCAGCCTCCAGACGCTTAATCAAGTCCTCAACAACCCCCACAACATCAGGGCCAAGCGGCTCCCTTGACGGGGTCTCATACAATGCGTCGACCCTAGCAGTGAGCTCACTAAAGTCAGGCTCAATCATAGCGCCCCCGCAGTAGTCAGAGCAGCTCGGAGGGTATCCCGATGCTCATCAGCCAATTGAACCAGAGGAAGGCGCATAGTGTCACCCATTCGTCCTAGCTCTGCTAAGGCCGCCTTCATAGGAATCGGGTTACTCTCGATGAACGCAGCATGCATAATCGGCTCAAGAGCAGCCACGAGTTCCCGTGCCCCAGGAAGATTGGCCCGGTCCATTGCTTCCGTGAGTTGACTCATCAATCGAGGTACTGCATTGCCAACTACGGAAACCACGCCATCCCCACCTAGAGCCATGATCTGCACAGTTAGCGGATCGTCACCGGAGAGGACTGTGAATCCATCTGGCCGGCTAAGGATCACCTCGAGGATCTGGTCCATATCACCAGAAGCCTCTTTGATTCCCACGATATTCGGGTGAACTGCTAACTCCAGCGTAGTTTCCGCAGCAATATTGGATGCTGTGCGACCCGGCACATTATAGAGGAGTATCGGCACACCAGCAGCATCAGCGATTGCTTCAAAATGGGCGATCAGCCCCCGCTGTGGTGGGCGATTATAGGGTGGCGAAGCCACCATTAGATGACTAGCTCCCTGATCGCTGACAACCTTGGTCAGCTCGACCGTAGCAGCTGTATCGTTCCCTCCAACACCCGCCACAACCGGCACACGGTCAGCAGCCTGTTCTACCGTCATTCTTACAACTTCCAGGTGCTCGCCTAGAGAGAGCGTTGCGGCTTCGCCTGTGGAACCGCACGGAACTAGGAAGTGAATCCCCTGCTCAATCTGCCAGTCTACTAGTGCTCTGAAAGCACTGTGATCTAGCTTTCCTTCCGGTGTGAACGGCGTGACAAGTGCTGTGCCACAGCCATGTATTTGGGCTCGACTCATTACTGAACGAGCCCCATGACGTCATCCATCGTAAACACGCCCGTGCGCCCTGTTAACCACATTGCTGCCGTGACCGCCCCATCAGCGAAGACTCCTCTGGTCCTTGCCTCGTGGCTCAAAACCACCTGTTCGTAAGCACCGTCGATATGCACCGTGTGCTGTCCGGGAACCTGCCCTAACCGGACCGAAGTAATGGGGATTTCGTGACCCGAAGTCCCAAGAGTCTCGGCAAGATGTAGTGCTGTGCCCGAAGGCGCGTCCTTCTTAGCAGCATGGTGCGTCTCTGTCATGTGTATCTCGAAACCCTCGATGCCGCTGAGCAGCTTACCTGCGTGGTCTAGAAGGGCCCTCAATAGCGCCACACCGGTAGAGAAGTTAGGTGCCCAGAGCAGAGCCCCACCTGACTCCGCGACCATCTGACAAACATGGTCCAGGCTCTGGTACCAGCCTGTTGTCCCCACGACAATGGGACAGCCGGCCTCCAAACAAAGTTGGATGTTCCCGACAGCTGCGTCTGGCTCAGTGAACTCAATTGCGACGTCCACCTCCCGCAATGCAGCCAACGCATCTTCACGTTGAGCTACTTCCTCTAGGTCCATGATCACTGCGACCTCGATGCCTCTCGCATGAGCTATGGCCTCTACTTCTCGACCCATACGCCCTGCTCCGAGAATGGCAAGTCGAAGTGTACCCTCAGTCACCAAGCCCCCTCCGTAACACCGGGTAGTCTGCCCATACGCCCCAACACCTCAGCATTCAGAATAGAGCCTCCCGCAGCACCCCGCACCGTATTGTGCGCCATCGCTGTGAGACTAACGTCCATCAACGGGTCAGACCGCACACGGCCGACTACTACAGCCATCCCTGCACCTTCATCCACGTCCTTACGAGCCTGGGGTCTGTTGACTTCAGGACGAACTACGAGTGGAGGACTCGGCGCACTCGGCAGTCCTTTGCAAATCGAATGACCCTGCCATTCACTCATGGCCTCCAGCACCTCTTCAGGACCAGCTGAAGATTCGAAGCCCAGGGTCATACAAACAGTGTGCCCATGCTGAACAGGAACACGATTACAGTGAGTACTGACGATAATTGGCGCATTCACAACCTGCCCCGCCTCTAGCTCACCAAGCATCTTGTTGAGTTCCGGCTCGATCTTCTCTTCTTCACCAGGAATGTGTGGGATCACGTTGCCAAGGATGTCTAGCGATGGGACACCAGGATACCCAGCACCAGAGATAGCCTGGAGCGTCACCATCACCGCCTGACGAACTCCAAACGCTGCGTGGAGTGGAGCAAGCGCCATGGTCATGGGCGCGACGGCACAATTCGAGTTGGTAATAATTGCGCCTTCCCATCCACGCGCCTCTTTCTGTCGGTCGATCAACATCAAGTGGTCCGCATTCACTTCGGGGATCACCAGGGGCACATCAGCATCCATACGATGGTTTTTCGCATTGCTCAGTACGACGGCACCAGCTCTAGCAAATGCCTGCTCCACCGAACCTGCTACTGAGGAGTCGAGCGCGGAGAATACAACCTTGGACTTCACGGCTCCGGGGTCACACGGCAGCACGGTAAGGTCCATCAAATGTTCAGGGAGCTTACCCTCATGCCAACTCATGGCTTCCCGGTACAACCGTCCTGCTGATCGCTCCGACGCTGCCAGTTCTGAGACCTCTAGGAAAGGATGGCCTTCTAGTAGTCGTATAAAGGTCTGGCCAACTGCGCCGGTCGCACCCAGAACCGCAACCGGTATCCGCCCTTCACTACCCACACTCATGAAGCAAGCAGCGTGCGTGCGATCTGCACATACGCGTCCACTGACTGACGAAGTTCATCCACAGATACATGCTCGTGGTCTGTGTGTGCATGATGGATTGAACCAGGTCCGAAAAGGAGGGGTGTGCCCCAATTTGAAAGAACTGGGATATCCGAAGTGTAGGCGACTGTCGTTGTATCAAAACCATCGATTACATGGAATTTCTCTGGAGGAATAACACTTCCCCAGTCCATCTCGGCTCGGTCTTCTACCACCCCGCTGATCATCTCCTTAACCTCCTCATGGTCTCCAACGAGACGAATCATCATCTCTATCTCGCATTCTCCTGCTAAAACATTAGCTGCTGACCCACCCTGAATCGTTCCCACGTTTACGGTTGTTTCTCCGAGTATCGGATCAGCAGGTAAATCAACCTGACCCAGATCTACAAGTAAACTCACCATGGCATCCACTGCCGAACTTCCTAACTCAGGATAAGCCGAATGCGCCTCCTGGCCTCGCGTACGCAATACAAGACGGAGTGAGCCTTTCGACGCACTTGCAAGCTGATTTTCTGTGGGCTCACCGTTGATCATATATCGGCTTGTGGCAGGGAGTTGTGCAGCTGCCCGAGCACCATCTGAGTGCGATTCTTCACCCACTACAAATAGCAAGTCGACACGCTCCTCACCTTCATCGACAAGTTGTTGAGCCGCACAAATCATTGCGGCTGCAATTCCCTTTGCGTCGCAGGAACCCCGCCCGTAAAGCAATCCTTCCTCCAAGCGAGGCGGGAAGAAGTGCGGGACAGTATCAAGATGCGTTGTTAGAGTGACTTCGCCTGAACGCTTTCGGAACGCCCAAAGGTTAAGCCTTCCACTTGAGACAGGCTGCGTCTGCACTTCCCAACCACGCACCCTGAGAACCTCTGTAACAAAATCGCAAACAGCGTGCTCATGACCCGAGAGTGAAGGGATCGCAATCATCCCTGTAGCGAGTTCAACCACATCCACCGGGCCCGCCTCCAGCAACGCAGCTGCTGGAACACTGTCCACTGTATTGTCACCCTGGCCCTGGATGCCGAAAAATGCTTCGTGGATCACCCGCACTGCCGTCTCGACATCCTCCCTCCGAACGACGAAAGAAATGTTGAGCTCTGATGAACCTTGAGCAATCGCACAAATGCTAATGTCGTGCTCTCCGAGCACCCCGAAGACTTTCCCGGCAATTCCAGGCGTGTCCTTCATGGCCTCACCCACGACCGCAACAATAGAGCAATCTTCCTCAACTGTAGGCGGGTCCATCAAGCCCGCACGACGTTCTAGCTCGAAAGTCTTCTCGATTGCGCGAGATGCTGGAGGAACCGACTGCGGCGCAACGGCAACGCACACTGATCGCTCACTACAGCCCTGGCTGAGCAGCAGGACCGGTGCACGTGCTTCATCTAACGCATGGACGAACCGGGCTGTTACCGACTCGCTTCCATGTCCGACTCCACTGAGTTGAAGCAGAGACACGTGCTCGATTGAAGCAATGCCTCGCACTGGACCGGTCCTAGACCCAGGTGCTCGCGGCGTTACCAGTGTGCCGGAATCGTCAGGAGACATGGTATTCCTGATCGAAAGCGGAATCCCGCGGTCACGCAGAGGCCGAACAGTCTTCGGATGGACTACCCGGGCCCCCCAGTGCGAGAGTTCTAGCAACTCACTGAATCCTAGATTTCTCAACGGCCGTGCATCTGGGACCGTGCGGGGGTCGGCCGTCATGACACCCGGAACATCCGTCCAGATTTCCACCTCTTCAGCCTGAAGAGCCCAACCTAGAACCGCAGCCGAATAATCAGAGCCACCCTTGCCTAGTGTAGTCCGATGTCCGGAGTCAGTCGCGCCGAGAAACCCGGTCACAATAGGTACGCTCCCGTTGGCTCCAAGCACCTGCTGCGCCTTCTCTTCGGTCGCTGTGAAATCGACCTCAGCCTCGGTATGGTGGTCGTCTGTAACGATAATCGTCGCAGAATCAACTGGCCGTGTTTGAAGTCCACGCCTGCATAGACCTGCAGAAACTAGCTGAACAGAGAGACGCTCCCCGCAGGACAATACCTGATCTAGTGTCCGCGGCGAGCATTCGCCGACCAGCTTTATCCCCTGCATGAGTCGGTCCACATCTGCCAGAACCTCCTCTACTCCCGCTTCTGCCTCAGGATCGCTGCCAGTCATCTCCTCGACAGCGTCACGATGCTTGTCGCCGATTTCTGCTAATAACTCAGTGGCATCACCACGCGCAGCTTGCTGAGACGCTGTTCTCAGCATCTCTGTCACGCCGGAAAGAGCTGAAACCACGACCACCGGATTGTAGCCTGCCAGGCGGCCCTCCAGGACCCGTGCGATAACATCGAGCCGACTGGCACCAGTCACAGACGTACCCCCAAACTTTAGGACCCGCCGAGGTAGCTCGGCGCCCTCTGTGGCGTCGTTCTGTCCGTCCATCTGCGTGGTCATGGAAGTACATTGCGTAAGTTTGAAGGCAAAAGGAGCCTGAAAAGGTAGCACGAGCCGCCCGTGCATGAAGGCCTGTGGACTCATAAAGCGAGTCAACCGTCTGGCGCTGTATGAAATGCCTCACTTGCCCTTACGGCCAGTCTGACAGCAGAATCGCAGTGGTCATTCGTCACAATTTACATCGCTTCCACAGAAACCCTTCCTAGGACCTGACATCATGAGGTTTGAACGCAAATGCCTGGCCTTTCTGCTCGGTGTCACGCTGACAATCATTCCGGCGTGTTTAAACGTTGACGAAGATGTTCAGGGAACGCCGTCCTCAGGAGCTTTCCAGAAGGGTGGGGATGACCGGACCGGTGAATACGAAGCGGTCGAAGGCTGGTGGAAACCTGCACCCGACCACGTGGGGCCGTGGACATGGGGGCAGGTTTCTGGAGTAGCAGTCGACAACCCGGACCGGATCATCGTCGCCGTGTGGGGTGACCGGGACTCAGAAGGACGCGAACGTGAGGGCAGTACCAACTACCTGGTAGTCGTCGATCGTAACGGAAACATTATCGAGAACTGGTCACACTGGGATTCGATATTTAACCGACCGCACCAAGTCTATATCAGCCCCTACGATCCTGAACGGCATGTGTGGGTTGTGGAACGCGGCGGCAGGGGAATCAACATGCAGATTCTCAAGTTCACCAATGACGGCAGCGAACTCGTCATGAGACTGGTTGATCCCAATCATCCCACAACCCGTGCCGAAGCCCGTGCAACCCCCAATCCTGGGCCCTACACATATGGTGACCCGGCGGTCCTCGCTTTCCTTCCAGACGGAAGTTTCTATCTAGGAGACGGGTACTGGAATTCTCGCATCGTAAAATACGGTGCCGACGGAGATTATTTGATGGAGTGGGGTGAGTTAGGTTCGGGCCCTGGTCAGTTTGACCTTGTGCACGGTCTAGCTATCGACCGGAATCGTCGTGTATACGTAGGTGATCGCACAAACAATAGAATCCAGATTTTCACCGAGGATGGAGAGTTAATTGAGGAGTGGCCTGATATTTCAGATCCGGTGGGCATCTGGGCCGACGAAAATGATGCCATCTGGGTAATCTCAGCGAGACTAAACCGACTCCTCAAGTACAACTTAGATGGAGAGCTGCAATACCACGTCGGTACATTTGGTGGCACTCGTGGAGGCTTTCCTGGTGGCTTATCACGGCCGCATCAGCTTGATGTAGATGAGGATGGCAATCTTTACATAGCAAGCTGGGACGGTGGATGGATGAGCAAGTTCATTCCAAAACCAGGAGCCGATCAGGCTAAGTTGATCGGCGAAGGACTCGTGCTCCCTGACTAGGTAGTTCCGAATTGGAACGCATTATCAGAATTACGTACCTGGAGATGACCAGCCCCGATCATCGAGTTCCACTCGATCATCGGACGAGACTTAAACTCCAGCGTGTTGAGATTCCATCCCCCGAACTGAGTCGGTTCCTCTATCAGGCCGTGGGCTCCCAGTGGTGGTGGCACGAACGTCTCCAGTGGGATAGGGACCGCTGGATTGAGCACTTGGAACGTCCAGAACTAGAGACTTGGGTCGCCTACCTTTCAGGGACACCAGCAGGATACTTTGACCTAGAAATAGAGCCTGAGAACGATGTGCAGCTCGCTTATTTCGGTCTGCTCCCTTCCTTCATCGGCCAGGGGCTTGGTGCAGAGCTGCTCCACGGCGCCGTAGAGCGGGCCTGGGCCCTAGGACCCAAAAGGGTCTGGCTACATACGTGCTCGCTAGACCACCCTCGGGCTTTGCCAAACTACCGAGCTTCAGGTTTCAGTATCTACCGGACCGAGAATGTCATAGCTCACCTACCCGTGACCCAGCCAACCTTATGGCCTGAGGATCCTGCAGCTCAGTAACAAAAGGCTGCCAGGGAATAAGCCTGAAATCGTCTACTCTATGAAGGAATCGGTACCAGCTATCACCTAGGCTTCTTCAGCTTTTCAGCCAATCGAACAGCTGCGACTTCGATGAACTCTGGACCACGAGCGAGAGCCTCCTCCGAGGGAATCTTAGTGCTGGATACGGCCTCGACTTCCTCGACACCTCCCGCCTGAGCTGTCTCAGTATCTAAAGCGATCGATCCAGCAACCACCGCTACCTTGCAACCTGCTTGATGGGCCCGCTTGACTACTCCAGACACGACCTTGCCATTGAGCGATTGCTCATCGAAACACCCCTCCCCAGTGACAACCCAGTCAGCGTCGACTAGGGCTTCATTGAGACCTGACGCGTCCATAACCGCGTCGATCCCTGATACGAGCTTCGCATTGAGAAAAGCTATGGCCCCAGCGCCAAGTCCGCCGGCCGCACCTGCACCGGGTATATCCCGAACATCCTTACCAAGGTCGCTTTCGATGACGTTCGCGAAATTTATCAGTCCGGCTTCAAGCTGCTCGACCATTTCAGCGGTGGCACCTTTCTGTGGACCGAAAACGTGAGCCGCACCCCGCACTCCAAGAAGCGGGTTATCAACGTCACAGAGCACCTCCACCTTCACCTCCGAATAGGCCCCGCATTCTGGGCGCTTAATCCGCCGGATGTTTCTCAATCCAGCTCCGTTCGGAGAGACAGCCTGATCTTTCTCATCTAATAGGGCCCAGCCAAGCGCCTCGGCTACACCAATCCCCCCATCCACCGTGGCGCTACCACCGATCGCCAGCCAAATACGCTTGGCCCCGCGTTGAAGTGCCTCCGCTAGTAGCTCACCAGTACCCACTGTCGTAGTAACCATCGGGTCCATCTGGTCTGTAGCTAGCAGTTCAAGTCCACTTGCTTTGGCCATCTCAATGAGCGCACCAGGTCCACTTCGGGGCAACCACACGAACCCAGCCTCTACGCTCATCGACGGCAGTGGACCCATGGTGTCGACCCTGACCCATTCTCCGTCTCCGCTTACCTCCAACAGAGTCTCGGCTGTCCCTTCTCCACCATCCGCCATTGGCCGCATTACGATCTGAGCGTCGGGAAGTCGGGCGAGAATACCCCGCTGCACCGACTCGCACGCTTGCTTTGCTGACGCGCTGCCCTTAAACGAATCCATTGCCACTACGACCTTCATACAGCCTCCGTCACACTCTCAGATAAGCCTTCGAATGGATGGTGACTCGTCAGAATCCGTTCTATGCGAAATCCAAATTTTCGGTGATGCGGGTCCCGTCAGCAGAAAATGCGTCGAGATACATTTTGATGCGTTGCCTGCCAGTCTCGAGATCGAAGTTGTCGATATTGAGGTTGAGCAGGTCGATGTACCAAGGCGCCTTGACGCTGGACCTCACGTAGGAATCCACAATCTCCCCTGCTATGGGAAGGCTCGTGGCCTTGGATTCGTCATGCACATCCCGATTGCCAGCGTTCCTCAGCTTCTCCATCTCTTCACTGTATAACCGCTGGAAAAGCTCCGACGTGAAGACGTCCCCTACCCTAACTCCCGATTCAAGGTCGTCTTCAGTGAGTCTCGCACCCTTATGGACCCACTCCCAAAGAATGCTCAACCGGATCTCTCCAGTCGCGGCATCCTCCATCAAATAGAGAATATCCTCGTTCCCGAAAAAATCTGCTGGCTTTAGAGCCGCGGCCTGCATTCCCTGACCCAGTGCGTTTCCATACTGGATTCCAACAGAAAGCAGATTGCGAGCGCCTCTAATAGTCCGAGGGGCCGGCTCTAGCAAGAATAAGTCCGCTGCGTCCTGATCTGTGTAGGTGAGAGGCGGGAACTCACGGCCCATCTGATTCAGTTCTCCCGTCTTTTCCCAAACAGGGCGGACGATGTTGACCATCTTCCAGTGAGCAACCCACTTGCCATTCGCACCTTCACGTTGCTCCCGCTCAGCACCTTGAACAGCACGAGCCATGCTGGCTGCAACGCCCTCCTCGGAACCGACCGGTATATTCGGCTCCATGCCACCCTGCCAAAGAGCGAAATTCCCGTTCTGGTCGGCTGTGTTCATCGAGCGTCGCACGCGGTCCTCGTATACCCGCATGTAACCAAATGTCATCCCAATCGACTCGATGTTCGGGTTGATGAACTCAGGGTCCCACGCAACTGCATCTGAGACCGAGTTGATGTAGTCCCAACGGCCTGTGTTAAATCCCACGAAATGCTTCCCAAGTGCGGCTCTAATCTCCATCAACTGGAACGCTGCCTCCACCTGCTCTATCAACACGTAGACCTTGATCGTCCCGACTTCGAGTCCAAGATGCTCCTCTAAACGACTCAGGATCTGGTTCCAAACTGCAGCCTCTTCAGCCGTCTGAATCTTGGGGAGGTAAAGGACGATCGAGCGTCCAGCCTCAAGCAGCGGCCTATGATTGTTCACAATAAACAGACAAGTATCGACGATAGACGCTGAGAAACCTGAACCGTCTATGTTCCTAATGTGCCGATCGTCCAGGTGGTGGCCTCGGGCCCGAAATATCAGCGTGGTGAAATCGAGTTGCTCACTCCAGTCGTTCACGATTGGGTGACCGAAAAAACCATCCGCCCAAGCATTCATGTCACCGGCAACACCCTCGGCAGCCGTCATGAACACCTCATCTCGAGCGATAGCAAGCTTGAGATTGCGCTGGTTGTCCAGCGACATCGAGTGGGTCTGTCCCAGCGCGTCTTCCCCGTCAAACATCCATCCATCCGCCCCACTCAGCAGCGCATACGCGACGTTCCGGATTGAGCGCTCTAGCGAACCAGTAGGCTTTGCTGCTGGACCCGTGCCCTGAATCCACTGGCACTGAAGGTCATGCGGAATCTCGCTGCCCTCAAAGTTTCCATCCCGTGCGTCCTGCACCTTGATGCCAGTCCGCGCGATAGTCGACCCAGGATCTAGAAATGTCATCCGCTCATTATCGAGGGCCCGTTGGGCACGTCGATCTATGCGCGAGCGCATCACTTCCTTCACATCGTGGTCTAGCTCGGCAAGCGCTTGAACTGCAGCAAACGCTTCCGGCGTATAAATGTCAGAGTAAGAAGCTTCGAGGCCTGTGCGAATCTGGATTGTCTTATTCATACCATATTCTCATCACGCTCCGGCAGGTCCGCAATCTTGCCCGTCCTCAACCCCTTGCTTCTCCTGGCTCAGATACGACCACGGAAGACCGATAAATGACGAAGTTACTGAACAGGACACCCCGGAGTGGATCCCAGCGGTAGGACTTGAGCAAATCACTCACGCTTACGCGAGAATAATCGAAGAACTAAACACCCTCGAGCGCGCCGACATCGAGCCCCGAGTCGTCAGCTAGACAAAGCCCCCGGGACCGCAATCGCGGCCCCGGGGGCTCCTGTCCTCTAGCAAGTTAGTCGCTCTAGTAACCGCCGCTTGCTGCGGGCATCGCTGCTGGAAGCCCGTAAGCTGCCAATCCATCCTGCAGCTGTACGATGATGTACTGGTGGCCATTGTGCGTCCAACTCGACATCCCATAGCGGGAGATCCCAGGGATCTCTACCGCGCTACGACGCTCCCCCGTCTCCTTGTCGATGGCGAAAAGGTGAGGTGTTCCGTCGCTCGTCTGACCAGTTGCTAAAAGCATGTTCGGTGTGACTGTCAGCGTCGAATGTCCGCTGCGGCCACGATTGACCATTACTCCATCCACGCCCTGCAGAAGCGGGTGGTTCCGAATGAGTTCTTGTTGCTCTTCAGGCGCGTCGCCGTGCGGGATGGTCCACTTGATGTCACCCGTGTTCACGTCGACTGCTACAATACGTCCCGCCGGCCCCTTCCAGATAGGAAGCCCGTCCAGGGTTGGCTGGCGAATGCGCTGTCCCCCGACACCCCGTGAGTACTGAGAGTAGGTGGTACCAGTCTGCGCAGGGCTATCAAGCGGCGACTCGCTGGATGGCATCAATCTTTCCGGACTGCAGTTGCTCTGTGATGTCACGAAGACAACCCCGTTCACGGGATCGCCTACTGCAGGACCAGTGATATTGGCACCACCGCCGCCACCTGGGCAGATCCATCCTGGTCCGTCAGGATCGTCCATCGTCGTGGGAGGATCAAAAAGTGGCGCAAATAAATTCATGTCCTCTGCAATCTGACGTGCCCGGTCATAGATCTCGGGCGTATAGTCGATCAGATGTTCCGGCTGACGACCCTGTAGATCGAAAGGTGGTGGCTTTGTCGGGAAGGGTTGAGTTGCAGAGAGCTGCTCGCCAGGTACGCGCGAAGCCTCAACCGGGCGCTCTTCGATGGGCCAGATCGGCTCACCTGTCTCACGATCTAGTGCGTACAAGAAGGCCTGCTTCGTCGCCTGGAAGACTCCCTTTACCTCACGACCGTCGACCGTCACATCCATTAGGATCGGGGCCGTAGGCGTGTCGTAGTTCCAGATATCATGATGCACGAACTGGTAGTGCCAACGTCGCTCACCGGTGTCGGCATCAAGTGCGATGATGCTCGTGCTGAACAGGTTGTCGCCGGGATGATGACCACCGTAAAAGTCGATCGTGGCCCCATTCGTCACGATGTAGACAAGACCGAGTTCTGGATCAGCCGACATCGGTGCCCATGACGATACGTCACCTGTCCAATCCCACGCATCATTTTCCCATGTCTCATGACCAAACTCACCAGGCCGTGGGATCACGTGAAACTTCCACTTCTGCTCACCCGTCCGGGCGTCGTAGGCCATGATGTCACCAGGCACCATCTCGACACGTGTCTGGTTGTAGCCCTGCTC
>DEAM01000005.1:299678-299811 GCA_002347035.1 Gemmatimonadales bacterium UBA2982
GATCAGGTCGGCGACCATGTCGACGCTCCCCGACCTCGGGAACCCGGGTAGCGGCACAGCCTCACCCCAGTTCTCTAACGGCTTGCCCGTCTCGGCGTCCAGAGCATGGAGGAAGAACGCAGGCGTGCTAATG
>DEAM01000005.1:299842-310422 GCA_002347035.1 Gemmatimonadales bacterium UBA2982
ACGTGTCTGGTTGTAGCCCTGCTCCGCAGAGTTGTTCACGATCACACTACCGTTCACCACGATCGGTGGTGACGAAGCCGTGATGTAACCAAGCTCGAGTGGGATGCCTTCGTCAGGATCGTACTCACTGTTATGGCGCTCCCATGGACCCCAGCCATCGATCAGGTCGGCAACCATATCGACACCACCAGTCTGGGAGAACCCATCGAGTGGGATCGGCTCGCCCCAATTCTCTAGCGGCTGACCAGTATCAGCATCTAAGGCCCAAAGGAAGAACGCAGGCGTGCTAATGAACACCACACCGCGCCCGTCGATCTCAGCATAGGAGATCCCCTTCCCGTAACCCTTACGCATCGAGTACTCGTAGCGATGCGTCTTCGGCTCGGTGAAGCTCCAGATCATCTCGCCGGTCTCCGGATCGAGCGCGATTACGTGACGACGATCACCTGTCACGGTAATCATCATTCCGTTGACGTACGTCGGCGTCGCACGAGGCGTGCTCGCTCCGAAGCTCGCAGCATTGAAACGCCATAGCTCCGTAACTTCGTCGAAGTTGTCAAACGTGATCTCATCGGACGACGTGTACCGCGTATGCCACGCATCGCCACCGAGATACGTCCAGTGTCCGTTCTCGGTCCCTGGCCCCTGTGCGAGCACTGAGGGAGCGCTGACAAGCACGCCCAACACAAGCGCTAAATAAGGGGATAGCCGCCATGCCCTATGGTTCATCATTTTGCGTCTTCTCTCCGTTGTTCAACCACTCCGTCGGAGCCCTACTGGCCGACAGTGATCCGAAGGCTACGAAGCCTCCGCTCACGGGACAAGAGAAGAGGTTGCTGGTGTTCAGAGCTGCACCTACCCTACCAGGACCAGAGAGCGGTTCATACAGAGTGAGCTTCACTCCAAAGATTTCATAGCAGGGAGGCCCCAATGCTGCTGTCGAAGATTAACGGATGGGTGTTAGCGACCTATTGCGCCCTGCTGGTCGTTGGGTCTGGCACTGCCGTCACAGCACAGATTCCAGAGCCGATCAATGATTTGCCTAACCCGTACCAGAGTATTGATGGCTGGGCCAAGCTTCCGGATGGACGCACATGGGGGTCTACCGCAGGTGTAGACATCGACCCTGACGGAGTTCACCTATGGGCCATAGATCGGTGCGGGGGAAATTCCTGTGCCGGATCAGAACTCGATCCGATCTTGAAATTTGACCCGTCCGGTAATGTCGTAGCTACGTTGGGTGGAGGTACGATGCTGTTTCCGCACGGGCTTCACGTCGACCGAGACGGCAACATCTGGGTTACTGACGCTCAGGGACCAAACGAGACTGATCCAGAACGAAACGGAAAGGGCCACGTCGTGCTAAAGTTCAGCCCTCAAGGTGAGCTTCTTTTGACGCTCGGGACTCCTGGGGTCGCCGGTGATGGTAGCGGAGCCCTGCTCGAGACACCCTGCGACGTGGTTACAGACCTTGCTGGTAACATTTATGTCGGTGACGGACATAGCGGTCAAAACGCCGACGCAGGGCCTGAGACCGTTGCACGTATCGTCAAATTCGACAGGTACGGCAACTACCTTACACATTGGGGCGGCTGGGGAATGGGTGCTGGACAGATGCGTACCCCCCACGCTGTGGATATAGACTCCCAAAATCGTTTGATCGTTGGGGACCGTGGAAACAATCGCCTGCAGATTTTCCAGCTGGACGGCACCTACGTCGGTGAACTCAAGCAGTTCAGTAGACCAAGTGGCATATACATCGCTGACAACGACGTTATCTACGTTGCTGATTCTGAATCCCAATTTGACAACAGTAGAAATCCCGGCTGGGTAACGGGTATCCGTGTAGGAAGCCTAAACGATGGCATCGCAGACTTCCGCATCGATGGAAGTGTGACGGCCTACCCACAAGGGTCTAACCCAGAGGGTGTAGCCGTCGATGCTCTTGGTAACGTGTACGGCGCAGTAGTCTCCAGCGGAGGCGCATTAATCCGGTCTTCGATTCGGTAGCCAGATATTTGCGTAGCAAGGATGCAAGCCCACTTGCGACTGTGCTTAGTCTGAGCTTCCTTCCGTTCGTGATCAAGCGAACCTCTGCCGTTGCTGGCCTTTTTCTGGCCATGGGCTGTCAACCAGCCCCGTCCCCCGACCCGACCCTAGTTCTACTAGTCGCTGTCGACCAACTGCGTGGCGATATGTTGCAGGCCTTCGACCCCGTCTTCACAGGCGGCCTCCGAAGAATTCTGGATGAAGGGCTTCGCTTTGCGAACGGCACACACGACCACGCGGCAACTGCGACGGCCCCGGGACATCACACGCTTTCTACCGGCGTTCACCCTACGCGCCATGGTGTCGTTGGAAATGAATGGCTCGAGCAGTTCGACGGCCAATGGCGGAGCGTCTATTCGGTCGAAGACCTGGACCGAACAATTCTGGGTTATCCCGAAGCTGAAGGGAGGGGTCCAGCCAACGGTTATCGCTCGGGCCTGCCCGACTGGATGCTCGCTAACGATCCCCTGTCTCGGGTTGTATCACTGTCACGAAAGGATCGAGCAGCGATCGGACTCGCGGCGCAGGCACGCGGTGAAGTTTACTGGCTATCAGAGGCAGGCGGCGAGTTCGTTACTTCCGATTATTACCACAGCGAATATCCAGAATGGATCCAAGACTTTAATACCCAGACCCTTCCTGGCATTTATGCCGACTCGCTATGGGAAAGCATGACTCCACCCTCAGCTTTCTCGCTCGCGAGGCCTGACTCATCTGATTTTGAGCGAGGCGGCGGGACTAGCACACTGCCTTACCGCGCGGCAGACCGAGTTGATGTGGCTGACCCAATGGACCTCAACCGTTGGAGGTATCAGCGTACTCCATTCCCAGACCGAGCGGTCATCGCGGCAGCAATTGAAGCAATTCATGTGCTAGAGCTAGGCCAACGTGGAAGTGTCGACTATCTAGGCTTAGGTCTTTCTCAGACAGACGTTATTGGACACAGGTTCGGTCCCCGCAGCCGTGAACAACTGGACAACCTCGTACGTCTGGACCTCGAACTTGGCCGGTTATTGGACACCCTCGACCAAGTGTTGGGCCCCGAAGGTTGGATTCTTGCGCTCTCGGCGGACCATGGAATTCTCGAGATCCCCGAGCACCTGGCAGAACAGGGGGTGGATGCGTCCAGACTTACAAGCGATGATCGAACACATTTTCGGCAAGTAATGGCCGAAGCCACTGAGGGTGACGCCACTCCGGAGACTGTTAAGTCTTCGATAGAGGCCCTGCCCTTTGTCGCGGCAGCATACACGTTTAATGAAATAGAGTCCGGCACACCTGCAGACTCCTTTGCGACCCTATTTGCCAACTCCCACTCACGGACACGAGTTGCTGGCCAGCAAGGTACCTATGGCGTGTACATGCGCCGGCAGCCCAACATTCTCTCTTGGGGAGGCAACGCGACTACACACGGGTCGCCCTACTACTACGACCGTCACGTGCCCATAATCTTCATGGGGGCTGGAGTATCGGCCGGCCTGTCTTCCGAACGAGTCGCAACGATTGATGTCGCGCCAACCCTAGCACGGATCACAAACATCCCGACTCCGGATGACCTCGACGGGAGAGTACTAGACGTTCGGATACCTGACTAGAACTCCCTCTAGTGCCCCTTAGTCTGTTCGTGCCAACTACGTGTCAGGATCAATTCAGGGCCGTCACCAAGAGCGCGGGCTCTTGGAAGGAACGAGAAAGCCTCTCGTGTTTTCGGACCAGCGAGACCTTCAGCACAAGTTGCGGATCTCCTAAGTATAGAGGCATTTTCGCTTTATGAGTGCAGAGCTTCCTTTGACCCGGACCCTATCGTGACCCGCATCCGCTTACTCGGCGCAGTGTGTGGCATAATCGCCCTCGTGCCCACCCTCGCTTGTAGCGATTTGAACCCGGATGGGGCTGCCAATGGAGGTGGAGAATCAGCTTCCTCAAACGCCGGAAGTGTCGATTCGCAAAGTGCCGTTTCCGGATCTCCGCCAGGACCTCCCATCTATATGACCCTTAGCGGACCTGCAAAGCGTTTTTGTTCGGCTATCTGGGTTTCAGAGCGCGTACGCGAGGAAGCGTTGTACAACAGCGTGCTATACACCGATAAGCAGGTCAGCGATTACGAAGGTGGGCGCCTAACCTTCGAAGTGGAGGAGGACCGCCGAATCGTTACTGCCTCGTCCGAAGGCGTTCAAGCTCGGGCCCGGCACTTTGGTGATCAGGGATGTGTGTTACTACCAGATCATTCTGAAGAGGTGTTCTTCACTCCCCGAGCTGTCAAAAGTGCGCTTCCCGACGCGGCGTCGACAGCGTGGCCGATGGGTGACGTCCTCTCGGACCAACCACTGCCAGACGATGTGGACAGGGACCTTCTGGCCGAAGCTACGCGCGTCTTTTTCGCTAATTCGGATGACAAACGAGCTGCATTCCTCGTCCTCCATAGGGGGCGGATCGTGGCCGAGGAGTACGGGTCTGGCGCACACCGTGACATGCAACTCGAAAGCTGGTCTATGGGAAAAAGCCTGACCGCCACCCTGATAGGTCGACTAATCCAAATGGGTTCTCTGCACCTGTCGCAGCCAGCTCCCGTACCCGCATGGCAAAATTCTGATGATGACCCACGTGCCGATATCAGCATCGCCGATCTTCTCCGTATGTCGAGCGGCCTCCGCTTTAGTAATACCGACGCTAGCCCTGAACAGATGGCGAGGTCTTTCGTGCCGGGTCAGGTGGATCACCGCCTAGGCTACGTGGCACCAATCGATGCCTTCCAGTTCTCTGTCAGCCGGGACGCCGAATTTCCGCCCAACACGGTCGGACGCTACCGGAACTCAGACCCGTGGACGCTCGGCTATATCGTACGTCGTACCGTGGAACAGGAGCTTGGTGACGAGTACCTGACTTGGCCACAGCGCTCCCTATTCGACAAAATTGGCATTCGTCAGTTCACCCTCGAAACCGACCCATACGGCAACTTTCTTCTCACCGGCTACAATTTTGGCACAGCTCGAAATTGGGCGCGCTTAGGACTTCTATACTTACAGCGAGGAATGTGGGATGGAACTCGCTTACTGTCTGAGGAGTTTGTGGATTTTGTGAGCTCACCGGCCCCGGCATGGGAAGATCCCTACTACGGCGGGCTCTTCTGGCTGAACACAGCAGATGAATCTGGCCGCGGTGGCCGGGTCCCGAGCCTGCCCACCGACTCGTACAACGCCTTAGGAGCTGGAGACCAGAAGACCTATATCATCCCTTCGAGAGAGTTGGTTATCGTGGTGCAGAGCCACCGCTCTCCTGCGGCACGTGCGCCGGACCGGCGGGATCGCGAGTATGAGGCTCTCGGGTTAGCAGTTAAGGCTGTGGACCCGACATGGAGCTGGTAGTGAGGCTAGGTACCTTATTGGTCCGCAAAAGACCCTAGCTGTTGACCTTTGACTACATTCCACCTGGATACGCTGAATTCAAGGAGCACACGATGCACGCCCGAGCTACAGTTCTTCTTATCGCACTTACCCTAACCATTCCTTTTGGCGTCGTGGCGCAAGACGCTGCACAGGACATCGCCCGTGAAGACATCGAAATGGTTCTCAAGGGTATGATTGGAGAGTCAATCGATCGTCAGTTGAAAGTCGCCGATATAGGCGCGGGCAACGTGGCCGTCGGCATTCTCCATCGGACCGGTGATCATGACACCGATGGAGAGCAGCGTGGCATCATCCACACATCGATCTCTGAGGTTTACGTCATGCTTTCGGGCTGGGGAACGTTACTTACAACTACGGATATCGCGAATATGACTGAGCCCTCAGCCGGTGGAGACGTGGTTGGCCCGACTGCCTCCGGCCAGGCGAGGAGTGGCACTAGCCGTGAGATCCATGAGGGAGACGTTGTCATTATCCCCTCCGGAACCCTGCACGCCTGGACCAACATTCCAGATCACGTGACTTACCTGAGCATCCGGCCGGACCCCCATAGTTCACTCCCGGCAGGCTACGTGCGGCCTGGAATCAACTAGGGTCTGCGTCTCGATAATCATCTGACTCAGTCGGGCTAGTGACCGAGAAAACAATTCGGTCCTAGCCCTTCAGAGTCGGGTCATAGGACATCGCTAGCGGATATCGGTGTCATTCATTTACGGCAAGCGACAGAAGGCTGCGCGGATCTACGCTCGTCCACCCGTATCGCACCACCCAGTGGAGGTGCGGGCCTGTTACCCGCCCAGTCTCACCGATTAACCCAATCGGCTGGCCAGCCTGGACCGTATCACCTTCTGCAACAAGCTGCCGATCCATGTGGAAATAAGCAGTCACGAGCCCGCCGCCATGATTCAAGTAGACATTGTTGCCGGCGAGTTCAAACTGTCCGGCAAGGTCCACCATCCCTGTCGCTGCCGCGTAGATCGTGTCACCCGTCTCACCATCGAGGTCCATCCCGGTATGCCGGCTAGAAACTTGGCCGTTGAACACTCTGCCTTGTCCGAAAATGCTCGTGGTCCGGTCCTCTCGCGGTATCACCACCTCGTTGCCCCACATCCGTGGTGTACGGTGTGAGCGAGTCGATACCTCGGCTGCTCGGCGAGCCTCGCGAGACCGCCTAGCCCTTTGGGCCGAGTCTGGAGGCGAGCCGAACCTCGGAGCAACATCGAGTTCACGATGGTTGTATATGCCTGGTGTAACCAGGATTGTGTATTCCGTCTCTTCTTCACGCCCGTTGGCATACATAACCGTGAGGCCCATCGCAATCTGGGACTGAACACCGAGCGGCACGGCAGCGAGGGTCTCGAAGGTGCCTTGCACGTCGCGAGCGAAGTGGAGTGGCTCATCCCCAGCCCTCGCGGTGATCCGAACAATCGAGTCACCCTCTAGTTCGGTAACGCGCACAACAAAAAGCTCCCCTTCGCCCGGACGCTCGGGAGCCCATGAGACTACCAGTGGCGGCTCCGCGTCAGGTAGCCGATCCTGAGCAAGCAGGGATTCTGATATACCTAAAGCCCCTAGTGCCAGCGCCAGGACACTTGCCGGGTATATCACCGAAACTCCAGTCCACCGTGACCTAAAAACTGCGGGAACCACTCGGGCACAACTTTCGAACCCAAGCTGAAACTCCCGCAGAACAACTGATCCATCGTGGCAGGTAACTCCGATATAGCGATCTACCTGCGTGTGGCGCGACCCAGGTACTGCTCATCAGTCACGGGATCGAGCCACTCTACAGAACCGGAATAGATCGTCAGCTGCAGCGAGGCCTGGGTCGGGTCAGCTCCGTGCCAGTGCTCGACACCGGCACCGGTCCACCAGGGTTCTCCGGGGTGCATCTCGTAGATAGGCTCGCCACGTACCTGCGTCAGTCCAAGGCCTTCTTCTAACATCAGGAGTTGGCCGTCTGTATGGGTATGCCAATTCGACCGGACACCCGCTGGGAATCGAAGACGGAGTAACCGCTGGTCGTCGCTGTTCTCTACACTCGGGTTGCCACCCATAAAATTGCTCTGCTGGGCCGCGCTTGTGTCCGAGCCGTCGACCATAAGCACTAGACCGAACACGAATGCTGCGATCAGAACACCCACGAACTTGATCCCTGAGGATTGCCGCTTCATGCACCTCTCCTTTGACTGAGTATCGACAATTTGATGAACGCAGACCGCTCCCGACAGGCCAAACTATGCTTCGAAGGTCTTCGAATGACGTCAGCGAGCCTTGCCGGCCATATCTCTCTCTCGTACGGTTGCCGTTCCCTTACCGAGTCTGCCCAAGAGAGGTGCGATCATGTCGATCCTTCATCCCAAGTCGACGCTCATCGCGTGCATTGGCATTCTGATAGGCGCCCTGCTGCTTCTGCCGTCTGACACATTGGTCGCTCAAACATCGGGGCCTAGCCCATACCGGTTAGTCGACGATTGGGCAAAACTTCCTGACGGCCGCCGCATGGGAGCCGTAGGGAAAGTCACCATGGACCCTGATGGTCAGCACGTGTGGGCAGTCATTCGCTGCGATGCTTTCGGACCCGGTCGTTTTGGTAACGAATGCGTGGACTCGGATCTCGACCCTATCATCAAGTTCAACCTTGATGGAAACGTGGTTGAAAGCTTCGGGAGCGGGCTATTCATCTGGCCCCATGGCATTGACGTTGGTCCCGATGGAAGCGTTTGGGTAACGGACGCCGTGGGCTCAGGGAACATCCCGGCTGGCGACCAAAGGGGACACCTCGTCTACAAATTCAGCCAGACCGGAGATGTTCTACTGCGTCTCGGCACGCCGGGAAGAGCCGGCAGCAGTAACAGTAGCTTTAACTCACCTAGCGATGTGGTAATCGCCCCTGACGGCACCGCCTTTATCGCTGACGGGCATAATAACGACGGGAACAACCGGGTCATGAAATTCACGGCTGACGGGAATTTCATCATGTCCTGGGGACAGACCGGCTACGCTCCGGGTGAGTTTCGGGCGCTGCATGCAATCGACATGGACTCTAATGGCAGGATCTTTGTAGGGGATCGCAGCAATAACCGCGTCCAAATCTTCGATCAGGAAGGCAACCACCTTACAAGCTGGACCCAATTCGGTCGTCCGAGTGGTATCGCGTTCGACAACAATGGCCAAATCTTCGTCGCGGACTCAGAGTCCGACGACGTGCAGAATCCGGGCTGGGAAATGGGTATCCGGATAGGAGACGCTGAGACCGGCTGGGTCTCTGATTTCATCATCTACCACTGGGGAGACCCGCGCAGCACCGCCGGAAACGGAGCAGAGTTCGTGGCGGTAGATGGGGACGGCAACATGTATGGAGGCGAGCCCTCACCCCGGAACCTACAGAAGTACGTGCGCGTCCGGCCTTAAGATCAGTTTAGGCGACCGGCTCCTGATGTAGAGCCAGTAAACTTTCAAACTTGTGCTCCATCGCCTTGCTCGGGTGGAAAGCCCATCCTACTGTGCTTCTCAGCCTCGACAAAGGGGGGGTATGAAGCGGTACACAATTGGATCATCGGTGCTAGTTCTGGGCCTGGCGGTACTGGTCACCATAGGCGCCAAGCGGGAAGAGCAGCGTGACGTCGCCCTGATGGCGAACAGTGCAGCTAGGCTTCTGACCTCGCTCACTCCAGACCTTCGGGAGAAGGCGAGCTGGGGCTTTAATACGGAAGAGCGTGTCAGATGGCACTTCATACCGCCGGAGGCATTCGAACGTATGGGTGTTCCTATCAGGGATATGAACGAGACACAGCGCGCTCGGGCACACGAGTTGCTTAGGAGCGGTCTCAGCCAACGAGGCTACATGACCGCCCAGGAGATTATGGAAGCGGAAGGAATCCTGGGCATACTCGAAGGCGAGGGACGCCAATTCCCCCGCGACCCCGAGCTATATTATGTGCAGGTGTTCGGAGAGCCCTCAACAGACGGTACTTGGGGTTGGCGCTGGACGGGCCACCACTTATCGCTTCAGTACACTATCGTTGATGGAAACGTCACGGTCAGCTCGCCGAGCTTCTTCTCCGCAAACCCGGCAGAGGTGCCGTCGGGGCCGCGCGTTGGGATGCGGCCAATAGCACGACAAGAGGACGCAGGACGCGAACTGTTCGGCTCTCTGTCACCGGCACAACGTGAGGACGCGATCATTGCCGATGAGGCGCCCACCAATGTCGTCTCACCTATCCGTCCGCAGATTGATCCGCTCTCGCCAGTCGGGATCGGCGCGACTGAACTCAACAGTGTCCAGCGTATGCTCCTCATGGAGATCATCGACTCGTGGATTGACTTGATGAACGATGACATCGCATCGCTTCGTAGATCGAAGGTGCTTAGCGCTGGTACCGACAACATCACATTCGCGTGGGCTGGCGGTCCCCTGCGCGGTGACGTGTCCTACTTCAGGGTTCAGGGGCCAAGCTTCTTGATCGAGTTCGACAACACTCAGACCGACCCGAATCACATCCATGCGGGTTGGCGTGACTTCGATGGAGACTTCGGACTGGACGTTCTAGCCGAACACCTTCAGACCGAAGCACACTAGGGTCGGAAGCACTTCCAATTCCAGCAGGATTTAGCCGGCTCCCGCCTGAAGGCGGGGGCCGGCTTTTTTGTTGCCGTTCTCCGAACAAAAGTTCAGCTTACCCGCGATGCGAACCGGACGTTCAATCAACCGACGGGAGAGTGAAAACATGACGACGAGAATGAAGCCGATACTCGGAATGTGGATTGCCCTGATGGTGCTAAGTGTTATCACTGCATTCTTGAGACCGGACGCCTGGGCCGGCGACAACGCGATGTTTGGTCAGTGGCCTACAATCGCCGTTCTCTGGTTAATCACGGCAGTGTTTTTTGATTGGGTTATCCAAAGCACCGGTATAGATGCTACGCAGATCGCGCTTATCATCGCGCTTGGTAGCATCATCGTGTTCGGTCAACTCCCTAGTGTGCTATTTTTTGGGCAGGAGATAGGCACGGCATCGATAAATGCTCTGCAGCGCGTCATCTTCTGGTATGTAGGCGCAATGGTCTACGCCAAGCTCTCTAGTGAGCAAACCCCTGCTTATGAGTAGCTACTAACGAGCGGTA